>NZ_RCFQ01000021.1 GCF_003665155.1 Mariprofundus sp. EBB-1
CACCACGAACTCGCGGCATACGTTTTGTATCGCCTTACCATTATTTTTTTCGGAAGTCTGCTATCGTCTTAAAGTCCGGCATCAGTCGGCCAGTCAGCCACATCAGCTCAACATTGCGCTGACTTTCACGCTCAAGACGGCGGCTTGATTGGATTCGGTTCAGGTATCCGTAAACATAGAGTTTCAACAACATCGCAGGATGATATGCGGGGCGGCCTGTAGCCTGCGGATCTACGCCACTGAAACCCAACTCACGCATGTCCAACTCGTCGACGAAAACATCAATCACGCGAACTGGATTGTCTTCAGCTACATAATCATCCAGCAGCTCAGGAAACAGCGTGCTCTGGCTGCGACTTTCTCCAATAACAAATCGTTTCATGAAAATACCCCACAAGACGTTGTGGGATAATCATACCATTAATGAGCAGCGTTTTCACACACCCTGGGCCAAAAGCAGACACTCGGCAATGATCGATTTTCCGGCCAGTCATGAATATTCAGTGTGTTTACATGGATGAATCAAAATGATTATTATTGCAACTATGTTTAAGAGACATTACAAGCCGAACAGTAACTTTATATATATATGTTCTTGCCCCGAACGAAGTGAATGATGAGATACTTGCTCATCATATAATAGCGTATAACCAAGAAGCTTCCGATAGAGTTGGAGTTCGGGAGCTGGCTGATTGTAGATGGATCGTTGATCATTCTCACCTTTCTCCTGGTGGCGTAGAGCAAAGTCAGCAACTGGAACAAGGAGCTCATCGCGTTAGAGAGAGCAGGCTAGCTATTTTAACATCAACAGATGAAATATATGAAATGGCTTCTATTTTTGCTGGATTTGCTAGCTATCGTAGAAATATGAATCATTCCGCTGAAGTGGAAGTGTTCACATCGTTTGAAGAAGCAATTAGATGGTTGAATCTAGAAGAGTCCATCGACGAGATCGAAAAGTTTATTCATACAAAAACTTAGGTGTACCGAAAGACCCCTCCTCTTAACGCTTGATTTCATTTGAAATAGTTAGTCTCGCAAAATGCATATCCTATGCTTGGACTTTATAATTTAAATATCATTCTATGGTTCGAACGAATGTCTGCTTATGGCCGAGGCTGTGTGAAAACGTAGAATGTTTTCATCCTGTGGGGATCATTCATGATATTTAACGTCATTTGATTCAAGTGTGGTATAAGTAGCCATACTGGTTGACCAATTTGACTAGGGGACCCTATATTTCAACACTTTTTAAAATGAACTTTCGTTTTCACACTGCCTAGGCCGAAAGTTGCCCTTCATATTTATGGTGCTATTACTATAAAAGCTTGAGGGCCATGGATGGCCAGAGTCACAACACCCGTGCCAACTGCACACCTAACCATGTGAGCAACAGACAAACCACTACCTGCCCCATAATATTACCAAAGGCCAATGAAAAAGCGCCCTCTTGCAATAAACGTACAGATTCAAGTGAATAGGTGGAAAACGTTGTAAATGCACCCAGGAAACCGACCGTTACAGCAAGGCGCACCAGCTCACTGGCAGTTGAGCGCTCAATCAACCAAACAAACAAAAAGCCCAACAAAAAGCTACCTAAGGCATTCACCGCAAACGTACCCCATGGGAATGCCCCACCGGCCATCTTTTGGATGGTTGAAGCCATCAACCAGCGCAATACAGCACCCGTAGCACCACCAATTGCTACCGCAACCAACTGCTTCATCATGAAGCACTCCTGCTATTACCAGATCCTTTTTTTTCTAAACGGCGTTGCTCCAACCATGTCAAACGCTCCTGCAACGTTCGTTCAAAGCCACGCTCTCCTGGTTTATATAGAGATTCCACAACCACACCATTTGGAAAATGCTGCTGATCGACTACAGCATCCACATCGTTATGGGCATATTGATAATCTTTACCATGGCCTAATTGCTTCATCAGTTTCGTAGGCGCGTTTCTCAAATGCATTGGCACCTCACCCTGCTGTGTCTTCTTGGCCAACGACCGGGCGGCTTTTTCTGCCATGTATGCCGCATTACTTTTTGGCGCCAGAGCCAAATAAATCACCGTCTCAAACAAGCCCTGCTCTCCTTCCGGAGAACCAAGAATTTCAAACATCCGGTGTGCATCCAAGGCAACATTAAGTGCCTTGGGATCAGCAAGACCAACGTCTTCCGTAGCAATGCGAATTAATCTACGGGCAATATATAATGGCTGCTCCCCTGCTTCCAACATGCGAGCCAACCAATACAAAGCCGCATCCGCATCAGAGTCGCGTATGCATTTGTGCAAAGCAGATATCAGATCATAATGTGCATCACCATCACGGTCATATCTGGCCGCTCGCCGCAAGCTCTGGTTTTCTACTTCGGCCTTTGTCCACACTTTAGTGGCGCCCGCATCGAACAATGATTCCAGTGCATTCAATGCATAGCGAGCATCACCATCGGCATTTTCCGCAAGCCAATTGATCGCGTTCTTCTGCACATTAAAAGCGGCTGACTGTTCGCGCAATTGTTCACAGGCACGCATCAAAATGGCTTCAATGTCGCCTGTCTCCAGCGCATTAAGCACCACGATGCGGCAACGGGATAGCAGTGCATTATTGAGTGAAAAAGAGGGGTTTTCAGTCGAAGCCCCTACCAACACCAGCGTGCCATCTTCAATATAAGGCAACAACACATCTTGCTGGGCTTTATTAAAACGATGAATTTCATCAAGAAACAACAGCCTGGTCTGACCACTCTGTTTGGCCTGCTTCACCACAGCCTGCACCTCGGCCTTACCAGCCGACACAGCCGAAAGCTGGGTAAAAGGCAGATCGGCCGCATTCGCCATGATAGTAGCCAAGGTAGTTTTCCCTACACCCGGGGGCCCCCAGAAGATGCATGAACAACTGCGAGCTTCTGCAATCATCATGGCAAACCATGAATCCGACCGCGTCAATTCAGGCTGTCCTGCCACATCCAGCAACGTCTTGGGACGAATTTGAAAAGCCAGAGGAGCAGACACATCTGCTATCAACGGCTCCAGGAACGAGACTTGTCTGCTACTCACACCATAGTCATCATTATATTATAGTGTTTTAGAAATCGACAACAATAAACTCTGTCTGCGATCACGGTATATACCTGCATACGAACCTGTTGCAGTCAGATTTTTGAGAAACGTATATTGATACGCAAGATCCACATGCATATTATATATATCAGCACCGGTACCAATACTTACTTTATGGCCATCCTGATCAGCAATAACAGGACTGAATCCCGCCGATTTATTCGCACCCTGATCATAAGCATAGCCCAAACGAGCCTGAGCACCGGGTCTCCATGTCCAGGTCAAACCAGCCATAGCAGTAAAGGTATCCCGTAAATTTAGCGCGTTGGACTGGGTGATTACACCGGCAGTTTTGACATGCATATCTTTTAACGCCGACCATCGCGTCCACTTCACATCCGTCTCCAGACGCCACACATCTGCAAAATCATGTGCAACACCAAATGTAACCTGATCCGGTAGTTTAAATGACATGGTATCCGCAGTTTTGCCTGCAATATCTATGCGCGCGCCAGAGCGTAGCATGGCCCCTATTGACCACGCGTAAGCAGGTTTCCACATCAATGAAACATGACCTCCGAAACCACCAAAATCGTTATCCCGAAATGATTTCGCACCCTGTGTTAAATTGGCACGGGTAATATACCAGTCCGCACCAGCCCCAATCGCCAAATCACTATTGATGGCATACACCACATCAAATGTTGCATGATCCACAGTCACCTTGGTCAGACCTGAAGGATTTACTGCTGTAGAAGGGAAAGCGAGACCCCAGTCATTATTGATATAGTACAGTGGTGCAAAGCCGACACCACCAGACCAATGACTATCCAGCGGTGACCAGGTTGCAAAAATATAACCCACGTTAGGCTCTATTCCATTATTAGGAGCAACACCGGGCAGCAATACCGATGAATCCCGGTATTCCACATCCAGACCTGCCGTGATATTCATGCCGGAAACCCAGGCAATACCAGATGGGTTATATACCAATGCAGATGCATCATTTGCTGTAGCAGCAAAGGCATTAGATAGACCTACTGCTGCTGCAGATTGATTGGCCTGCTCAAAACCACCCGCATGCGCACTCAAACTCCCCATCAGGAGCAGCCCACTAGCCATTAAACCTTTATTCAAACGCTTCATTCCACATCCTTTGTTCACACATATCGCCATTATTCAGTCATTTATTCAATTATATCTATTTAGATTGCCGCATATCCAGCACATCAACACCCTCTGGTGGCGTGAAACTAAATAAATTTTCCGGTGGGGCAATATAAGAACACTCAGACAAGCGCATTTGATTGCTATTACCCAGCACATCCTGCCGTTCAATATAGACCAGGTTTCCATCATTGGAGAAACCCAACCACACTTTCGGCGAATCTTTCAAACGTACCTGAAACCGTTGAATATTCAAATTACTATCATATTCTTGTTTAAACATTTTAATCTCTGTTGCAGCAATACTGCCATCAAGTAAACCCATCACCGAAGCATCTACCGCCTCGATATTATCCAGCCGTTCAGCCTGCATTAGATCTGGTTCATAATGCCAAATCATATCGCCATCACCAAGATAGAGTTGCTCATAGGGTAGTTGATATTGCCAACGAAAGCGCTTTGGCTTTAACACCGCCACACTTCCTGAGTATTTTTTTCCACCACCATCAGTGAAAGCAATTAACTGATCAAAATGACACTGAAAACCCGGTAAGGAGGACAAACGCTTAATACTATGATTAAAAAATTTACTCTCAGGTATCGTCACCTGCTTTGCATCTGCATCCAGGTCCCATTGCTGCGTCACTTTAGCAGCAAACGAAGGGCTCACAAACATGCAACACAACGCAAATAGGAAAAAGAGATTTTTCATGCGCGTATTGTTCATTCAATCACTCCGCCACCATTCTCTGCAGAACGCACCAACACCTTACGAATACCTCCAGAGCCCGGCGCGCTGACCAGGCCTTCACGCTCCATCTCTTCTACCAAACGACTGGCTCTATTATACCCAATGCGCAAATAGCGCTGCACCATAGACACAGAACACTTGCCTTTCTCAATGACCAAAGCAGCGGCTTCATCATATTTATCATCCTGATCTTCACCAGCGCCACCGGTCATGCCACCCTCAGAATCACTTTCAGTAGGTACTTCAAAGATGGATTCCATATAATCCGGTTCACCCTGCGCTTTCAAATGCTCAACCAGATCAATGACTTCAGCATCGGAGACAAAGGCACAATGCACACGTTTCAAATCACGTCCGCCACTTAAAAACAGGCTGTCACCATGCCCTAACAATTGCTCTGCTCCCATCTGATCAAGAATCGTACGGGAATCAATTTTGGAAGAGACCTGAAATGACAAGCGGCTCGGAAGGTTGGCTTTAATCAGACCGGTAATCACATCCACACTCGGACGCTGTGTAGCCAGAATAAGATGTAAACCTGCTGCCCTCGCCTTTTGAGCAATGCGACAAATCGACTGCTCCACCTCTTTACCTGCCACCATCATCAAGTCAGCCAGCTCATCAATAATGATGACAATCTGCGGCAGGCGTTCCAACTCTTCTGTTTTCTCAGCGGCTTTATTATAGCCTTCAAGATTACGCACTTTGGCATCGCTCATCAGTTTATAACGACGCTCCATTTCATACACGGCCCATGCCAATGCTTTTGCGGCCTTATTCGGATTGGTTACCACAGGCGTAAGCAAGTGCGGAATATCATCATAAACAGAGAGTTCCAGCATTTTTGGATCCACAAGAATCAGACGTAAGTCCTTTGGACTCTTGTTCATTAACATCGAACAAATCATGGCATTAATACCCACCGATTTACCCGAACCAGTCGTACCTGCAACCAATAGATGAGGCATTTTAGCCAAATCTGCAACCACAGGATGACCTGAAATATCAACGCCTAATGCCAGTGGCAAGCTGATCTTTTTGTTGGCAAATTCACGGCTTGAAAAAATCTGATGTAGTAGCACCATCTCACGTGACTCATTGGGTATCTCAATACCGATGACATTTTTACCCGGAATATTTCCTGCCACACGCACACTGATCGCAGCCATTGAACGCGCCAAATCATCCTGCAATGCTACAATGCGATTCACTTTCGTACCCGGTGCAGGTTCCAGCTCAAACTGTGTGACCACAGGGCCGGGCTGCACAGCCAGTACTTTTCCTTCAACCCTGTAATCAAGCAGTTTTTTCTCCAGCATGCGTGCAACAGCCTGCAACGATTCAGGGTCATGCTCTTTCAGGGTATCGTTCACACCATCAAAAATATTCAACGATGGTAATTTAAAACCTGATTCAGCCGGCTCATTAAATGCCAATTCTACCTGTTGTTCCTGCTTAGCTCGCTTCGATACTGTCACCTTGGCAGCCGAAGCCACTTCCGCAACCGAATCAGCAATATGTACCGGCATTTTCTTGCGCGTAACTTTACGCGTTTCCCGCGCTTCAATGCGATCCTTTCGATCCGAGGCTTTCGATACATGTTGACTGATCACAGACTGCAAACGTGTAAATGCCAATATTGTATAACCATATAATTTCAGTATCAGCGTAAACAACGACCATCGTGATGCAGCAACCAGGCTACTAAGTATTAAACTCACCAATAGCAGATCACGTCCAATCGCACCAAGTGGCACAAATAGAGCTTCATCCAACATTAAACCAAGTGCTCCGCCAGCACTAGCAGGCAGCGCCAACACATCAATAGCTGAACCATTCGGTACATGCGCATGTAGCATCGCAGCAATAGCCAGCATCAACGGCAACCAGAAAAATGATGTCCAGCTACCTAAATACGGTGTTTTACCCCAAGCGATGCGAACAGCCACACTACCCGTCAGTGCAATCCATAACCAAGCCGTATAACCAAATATCTGATAGAGGAAATCAGACACATAGGCGCCAACAACACCAATCAGGTTCATGGCGACATTCGACGTCTCATGATTTAATGATGGGTCATCCGCAGAAAAGCTTACCATTGCCAACACCAGCACAACTGCTATACCACCAAGAAATAGCGCCAATGATTCACGCACAATCATTCGAGTATCCATATCATCAAATCCTAAATTGCCAACACCACAGGTAGAACCATAGGCCTGCGCCCGAGATGTTTTTTACACCAACGCCGTACAAAAAGACGGACTTCTTCCTTGGTCAAATCAATATCGGCCAATAACTCTTGATCCACTTGTGATAAAAACTGTTGCAAAGCGGCGGCGGCATTAATCAACACCTCTTCACTCACATCCTGATGCAACACGCCACGCGCCACCAACTCAGGTTCACCCAACAGCGTTCCCTCATGCTGAGAGATCAACACTGTGGCTGAAATCATACCGTCGTCAGCCAATACCCTGCGATCACGCAACACGATACCATCCACTTCATCACGGATTTCACCATCAACAAATACCGCACCGGCATGGAATTCAGCCCCATGCCTCACACCGTCCTTATCCACTTCAACAGAATGCCCGTTTTCAGCCATAATCGTATGATCCAGAGCAATACCAACGGAGAGAGCTAAATCCCTATGTTCCATCAAGTTCCTATATTCACCGTGAACGGGGTAGAAAAATTTCGGCCGGGTCAGCTGCATCATCATCTTCAATTCATGCACATGGGCATGACCCGAGACGTGTAGCGGTGCCTGACCAGCATGCATCACGCGGGCACCACGGCGATAAATATGATTATATAGACCTGCAATCACACGTTCGTTACCCGGAATATTACTCGATGAAAAAATCACCACATCACCTGGCCCAATGCTCACACCTTTAAAACGGTCATGTGCCAAACGCGCCAGTGCAGCGCGGGATTCACCCTGTGATCCTGTCGCAATAATTAACAACTCAGCATCCGGAATATTGCCGATCTGCTTGATATCCACCAACACACCCGAAGGCACTTTAAGGCGATCAAGCGTGCGCGTGATATCCAAATTCTTTTCCAAACTACGCCCGGCAACGGCAACTTTACGACCACATGTAACGGCAGCATCAAGCACTTGCTGGATACGCAACATATTCGAGGCGAATGTAGTGACAATGACCTTGCCCTTAACCTGACTCACGGCACTGCGCATGGCAGGCCCTACCACCGATTCAGATGGCCCACTACCAGCCCGCGTTGCATTGGTGGAGTCAGAAGCCAGTAATACCACCCCTTGATCACCAAGCTGAGAGAAACGATGAATATCTGAATGGCGGCCATCAATCGGCGACGGATCAAATTTAAAATCTCCAGTATGAATTATCACACCAAGTTTTGTGTGAATAGCAACAGAAACCGCATCCATAATGGAGTGGGTTACCGGTACACCTTCAACCTTGAAAGGCCCGACCTTCACACTCTCCCCATTATCTGGCAGCGCCCTTAAATCAGCTTTAAAGCCGCGCTCTAGCATTTTATTTTTGACCAGCGCAAGCGTTACCTCTGTACCATAAACAGGTAGATTCAGCTTAGGCAGTAGATGCGGCAAACCACCGATATGATCTTCATGACCATGCGTTAACAACAAGGCATGGATATGTAAGCCAAGCTCATCGAGGGCTGAAATATCCGGTACGACTACATCAATACCATGCTGACCAGGCTCAGGAAAACCCATGCCGCAATCCACAATCACCGCATCATCATCAATGGCATACACCATCATATTTTTACCAAATTCGCCTACGCCCCCAAACGGGAAACAACGTAACACTGGATCAGACATCAAAACTCCTTTTCAACACGTACACAACCATCATGAAAACACCACTAAAAGCTGTGGTTTCCATCACAACAGATAAACCTCTAAAAATTATAACGACCAGTGAGTGGACGTTATTTAACGGTACGACTTCCCGGCTTAACAGCCTCAAGCACACCTTCTGTACAGATCGGACACGCATCAGCCGGATATGTTTCCACATCCAGTTCCAACGCCGTGGCATAAGGCACATCAAAACGCCCAACCGCAGCCGGTGCACGATCGACCACAGCCACAATTTGCACCGGTTCACCACCATGTTCACGCACAACCGCTATGCATTCACACACCGAACCACCTGTCGTAATCACATCTTCCACCACCAGCAACTTGGTGCCTGTTGGAATAGTAAAACCACGACGCAACTGCATTTCACCCTCTTTACGTTCGGTGAAAATAAACGGCTTATTCATCAGGCGCGCTACTTCCTGTCCAATGACCAAACCACCAATGGCAGGCGCAACCACCATATCAATCGCATCGCTATCCACCTTACTGATTAGCTCAGCAGCCAGAGCTGTTGCATTACCGATATCCATCAATACAAGCGCAGACTGTAGATAACGCGCTGAATGCCTACCACTGGAAAGAATGAAATGCCCATTCAATAGTGCTCCTGCATCTTCATACATTGCCATCATTTCCTGTTCGTTCATGCTCATATCCTTTTTTATCTTATATTTATTCAGTCATTAACATCAGGCAGTGCCCATACTAACGCGCTATTAATTTTGCGGCAGTGTAGCAGTTTCACCCTGTCTGCAGAACCTTGCACCTGTACAGGTCATCAAAAGTACAATTTAGCGCACCAAAAATAAACGCTATTCCCATGCAAGATCACGCCTAAATGTTACCAATAAACAATAGGGAGATGTTCCCTCTCGACTCATCTCCATCCCTGCCACAAGCGACATCTCAATATGTTCCACACATTAGTGCTTATATAAGCTGCGTAAACAAACAACATGTATAAATGGAACCAGAGGCCACGCTCCTAAATGTATTGCGCTTCTGCTTTGAGCATGCCTATTGCAAGCTCCTGGTATGAACTGCCCTTTTATATTTTGATATTTTCGAGCATCCAAGATCCATCTTTGCCATGCGAAAAGGCTAAATATTTCAGGTGTCCGGAAGATTACCCCCAAACCCGCACGCTATTAAGTTTAATGTTGATAGAGTGAAACCCACATGGCAGTAATTGTCGGGTAATGTGAGGTTTCATCACCACCTTTGAAAATAGCTATTATTTTCACTCAGCTTAGGGCGAAAGCAGACATTCAGTCGTTTGCTATTAGCATTCACCGTAAACGTTTAGGAGATGCCAGTGAATCAATCCGAAAATCCTCTGTTATTGAATGCTGGTTTAAACATGCTGGCGGTATTTGATTTAGATAAGCTACCTGCTGAGATCACCCAACACATTGCATTGGATGCAACAATATTAAAGCGCTTCAAACAGCTACTGGTGTTTGGCCATGGTGGAAGAGATATGTGGCAAGCGCTGCAACAGTCGCCGGATGCAAGTCAAAGCGATCCCATTGATCATTTCTCGGTTCATGCCGTGCAAAACTATTTCAATCAAGAACATGCAGATTGCAGTCACTGTCTGTTATATCCGGATTCGGTTCAAAACATGCCACTTCAAGCCCTGGGGAAACTGGCCGGCTGGCACCATGACTCGCCTTTTCGTATCGGTATCAATGCTGAATATGGGCCGTGGTTTGCCTATCGCGCTGTTGCGCTGACCGATACGGCATTAACACCAACAACGGCCATGAACGGCGCATCACCTTGTCAAAGTTGTGCAGACAAGCCATGCATCTCCGCCTGCCCTGCTAATGCCCTACTATCGGGTGATTTATCACTGCAACAATGCATGGAATATCGACTACAACATGACTCACGCTGTAAATCGCAGTGTATTTCACGCCTTGCCTGCCCTGTAGGAAGCAAACACCGTTATAGCAATGAACAGATTGCCTATCATTACAATACATCCATGAAAACAATCGAGCAGTATCAACAGTTATCCTGAAACAGAATATGCTACATTGGAAACAACTTTTTTAACCACTCATTTCAGCAACAGCGTATTTTTTTCGCTGGAGATTCGTAATTGCCGCCCTAGTGTGCGCGCCATGAAAAAGTCATCGATAATCCTACTCCCCCTTTTGATCATTGCATCACCGCTAGCTTATGCCGAAGAAGAAGCCAGCAATTGGAAAAATAATATTGAGCTTGGTGCTGTTTTAACCTCAGGAAACACCAAAACATTAACCGTGAATTCCAAACTCAAAACAGTGCATGATGGTAAATACCTGCGCGACACCATCACTGGCAGCGCCAACAACTCCTCGGACAATAATCAGACCACTGCTGAAACCTACAAAGCCAGCTTTCAGGAAGACTGGAAGATTACTGAACGTGATTATCTATTTCTTCGTTTAGGCTTTGAAAGTGATCGATTTGCAGGTTTCAAACGCCGTTTCAGTGAAACCATGGGTTATGGTCGTGACCTCATTAAAAATGATCTGTTACAGTGGAAAATAGAACTTGGTGGCGGTTTAAGACAGAGCCATTTCACTAACCTCTCCAAAAAGAACGAATTAATTATGCGTTCAGCCACAGCATTAAAATGGAAAATCAGTGATTCTGCCACCTTCACACAGGATCTATCCACTGAAGGCGGCAAAAGTGGCTGGGCAACTGAATCAGTGACTGCACTTCAGCATGCACTTAACTCTCACCTATCGAGTAAAATATCATTTAAAGTCGAGCATAACAGCAAGGTAGTAGCTCCGATCAAAAGCACGGATCTTGAGACAGCCATTACGCTGGTGGTGAATTTTTAACTTCACCTCGAATCAAACAGGTTATTAAATGATTTTATAGCACGGACGGTAATTATCGTCTGTCATCTTCATTCGACCCTGTGCCACAAACGCATTGAGTAGTTTATCGACCGTATCCATGATGCCGGGTTCACCGCATATCTCAAAATAGCCATACTGTTCAATCGCCCGAATACCTTCGTCTTTCACATTACCTGCAACCAGGGCAGAAAACACGCGACGCAGATTTGCTGCTAACAGGTAGCTTGGCTGATCTTTATGCAATGCCAGTGCGCGCACATTCTCATGCGTCGGTGCAAACGGTTCCTGAAAAACATGATCAATCATCAAGCTCCAGTTGAAATAATAGGCATCGCCAATGGATTTCCTGTACTCACGCACCTGATCAACCCCCGTCCGCATGCGTTGCGCCACCAGCGTTGGATCACCAATGATAATCTGATAACGCTGTTGCGCTTCTTCTCCCAGCGTTACTGCGATAAAGGTATCAATTTGTTTGAAATAATCTCTGGCCGATTCTGGCCCGGTCAAGATGAGCGGGAATGGTATATCCCTGTTCTTCGGATGCAGCAGAATACCCAATAGATAAAGTATCTCTTCAGCCGTTCCAACCCCGCCTGCAAAAACAACAATCCCGTGACCAGCTCTCACAAAAGCTTCCAGCCGTTTTTCAATATCCGGAAAAATAGTTAAATTATTTACAATAGGATTGGGTGCCTCAGCCGCAATAATACCCGGCTCAGTAATACCCAAATAAAGACCATTGTGAATACGCTGTTTGGCATGCCCAATAGTCGCCCCCTTCATCGGTCCCTTCATCGCACCCGGCCCGCAGCCGGTACATACATCCAACCCGCGCAGCCCCATCTCATAACCGACAAGCTTGGTATAATCATATTCATTGCGACTGATCGCATGACCACCCCAACACACTACCAGACTAGGATCACGGACAAGCTCAAGCACCCTGGCATTACGCAAGATATAAAATACAGCATTGGTAATACCCTCTGAACTATTCAGATCTATACCGGGATTATTAAGCACTTCATCATGGGTAAATACAATATCCCTGAGCACCGAAAACAGATGCTCATGGATACCTTTTATCATCACCCCATCCACAAAAGCACTAGCCGGAGCATTGATCAGCTCTAGTTTGATGCCGCGTTCAACCTGACGCACATAGATTTCAAAATCTTTGTAACGCTCCAGTAGAATACGCCCATCATCCAAATCGGCATCACAATTAAGCACAGCCAGCGAGCAGCTTCTAAACACATGATAGAGCCCACCTGAACTGCTATTGAGCAGCTGCCCCACCTCCAATTTGGAAAGCAGCTCCAGCCGATCATCTGGAACAATAATCGTATCTATAACATCATACTGCATCGCAACTCCTTCATCTGTTATTTTAACTCAGCCATAAGAATGGTCGCCACAGACAAACCAAACAAGCGTTTACATACACATCGGTCGCAGCAGAAGTATTGTAGTTACAGTTAGTATGCAGTGCTCTCTTGATGCATGAGGCAAGCTTTAATGATCGAGAATAAGTGCATCAATTTTTTGTTCTACAGCACGTGCATTCAAACCTTCATCCATTAATTTCTGACGCAACTGCATCAAGTCTTCAATCGATGCATTTCTTTCTGCCGGTGTCATTTTCACCGTACTGGCGATAGCCATAGATCCCGCTGCAAAATGAATCGAACAACTGTTATGATAAGCTTGCAAATCCAACAAGCCCTGCTTTACAGAATATTGCCTAATGGCCTCTTCCATACGTGATTTCAACTGAATTCGCGCTAATTTTCGTGTCTCTTCAATGTTTTTGATAATGACTGTAGCCATGGCTCGTTCTGGCGTTGCCAATTCACGCTTAGATAACAAGGTCATACCCGGATTCGTATGATCGTATTGCCGCAAATCAATGGCCTCTTTCAACATATCTTCAAACTGCCTGTCACCTTTTTCACTATCTATGTCCCATTGTTGGCTATCATGAAGTATTTGCTGTTTCTGTTTATCACATAGTCGATCTGAGGATGTGATCATATCTTTCATGAATGTATTTCGCGCTGCTTCTCTATCATTGGCCAGATCCAGTGCTCTTAATTTTTGCAGCAACGGATTCACTTCAGTTTTTTTCGATGTTTCGAAAAGCGTCGGAGCATCGTCGTAGATCGTTTGCAATGTTCCACACCCCGATAGCGTCAAGACGAATAGAGTGATCGTTACAAGTTTAAGGTAGATCGAGGTAGTAAAATGCATGGGCTGCTCCAGTGAGGGAAGATTACCTGCATTGAGCAATGATCAGGCCAATAGTAATGATCACTGTACTTTCACACCGCACGCACGCATCACAAACGGGGCATGAGTAAGAGAGAAGTACAGAAAGAACGCTTAACAGTGCTTAATTCCGACTACTATATAAAATATGAGCAGCTCACTGACCGGGCGGCAGCACGCTATCAGGGGCAGGGTTGTTCTGTTGGCCTTCAATCACTGTTTGCCCACTATTTTCAAGCACAGCTTCTTCTGAAGAGGGCCAGACAAACCAAATCACAGCAGCAATTGCCAGAACAGAAGCGATGATAATTTTACCAAAGCCACCCTCTTCTTCCGCGACAACATGCTGCTCATCAAATGTATCTTCATACGATTCGGGCTCTTCCATGCCATGGCTTCTGCTAGGTTTATAGTCAGACATGTCATCTTCAATATTAAATGGGGTCATATCTGCCAATTGATCAATTTCAGCAGCCATCTCTCCTTCAATAGCCCCATCAGCCTCAAGGTGAGAGAGGCACCCTTCTGCTTCAGGGATCGCCTTGTGAGCTTCAGGATCCAGATGTGCCATACCCATATGATCAATATCTTTGTCTCTGGATGCATAGAGCAATGGATCATCCGTCTCATTATTGTTTTCAAACGCTTCTGCTACATTTTTATAATGAGAAAAATCCTTTTGATCATTCATGTTCACACCCCCTGTCAAAGAACAGCATATCTCTGCCCAAGCATACAACAAAATCGCTGTAACCCCACTCGCCTGCAGCCATACTATAAGTATTTTCTTGTCTCTGACCAGATCATCAATAAATCACATCTGCCATCTCAAGTTATATTCAACAAACACAATGTGTGCATATCCTGCGCGCACAATCTGTAACCCTCAATCACACTATAGCAACCCGAAACAACACGGATATCTTGCGATTTTTTACTTTTTATCATACGCTAAAACACTATGGAGGCCTGATGGAATACAGCTACCTGAATGACACATTGGTTATCCTGACGGCAACGGTTGCTGTTGTCTTTCTCGTGCTGCGTATCGGACTCCCCCCTCTGGTTGCTTATCTAACTGTTGGTGTACTGGTCGGGCCATATACACTGGGCTTAGTATCTGATGTCGAACATATCAGAACCTTCGCCGAATTCGGTGTCGTTTTTCTACTATTCACCATTGGCCTGGAATTTTCAGCCACAGTACTAACACGCATGAAAGCCTCCGTATTGGGGCTTGGCAGTGCTCAAGTCCTATTAACTGCAGCGCTAACAACAACTGCCGCTATGTTGCTGGGCCTACCGTTGGAGAGCGCTCTGGTTATCGGTGCTGTTGTTGCCATGTCTTCCACCGCACTGGTCACCAAGCAACTGGCCGATCAGGTAGAACTGCATACGCGTCATGGTCGCAACAGTGTGGGTATTCTCTTATTTCAGGATCTGATGGTCGTACCATTCCTGATTCTGGTTTCCATGTTAAGTGGAAACAGCGTTGAGGCTTCTACCCATATTATTCTCACTGCTCTTGGTCAAGGTGTGCTGGTGATCATGCTTATCTTCGCATTTGGGCATTGGGTGCTTAGCCCATTGTTTCAGGCCGTCGCACGTTTTCGCTCAGCTGAACTGTTTACACTCACCGTTTTATTACTTGTTCTCTGTTCTGCGTGGCTCACCAATCAGATTGGATTGACCTTTGCCTTGGGAGCTTTCCTTGCTGGCATGATGCTCAGTGAAACGGAATTCAAACACCAAGTTGCATCTGATATACGTCCTTTCAGGGATGTATTGCTCGGCCTCTTCTTTGTCACCATAGGTATGATGCTGGAAGTACCAGTACTGCCAGAAATCTGGTCAACAGTGTTACTCATGCTGCTTGCATTGATACTCATTAAATTTCTTTTGGTAGCCGTCTTTTGTCTATTGGCTGGCTGGAACAGTGCTGTATCCATGCGTACAGGCCTCATTCTGGCCCACGGTGGTGAATTTGGTTTTGCGATCCTTATCCTGGCCATGGAAGGTAACATTCTAAGCCCTATAGAAGGACAGATTTTACTGGCCACCATGCTATTCAGCATGGTTCTAGCGCCTATCATTATTCGTTATAATGCAAAAATAACCACGCTATTAATCCCCAAACAAGTACAACAAAGTCGTCAGGAGATCAAGTCAGAGATTATCAGCAATGCATGCCAACTCAATCAGCATGTGATTGTCTGTGGTTATGGACGTATAGGGCAGCACAGCATAAATTATTTATCCGAGCATCATATTCCATGCATGGCTATTGATCTTGATTCTATCCGTGTAAAGAACGGAATGGCGGGCAACAAATCAGTTTCCTATGGAGATGCCTGCAGCCTGGAGCTATTACATGCCTGCGGTTTACACCGTGCATCCGCTCTGGTGATCAGCATGATTGATTTTAACACGGCCATGAAAATCATCTCTCGCGTACGTTCTGTTGATACTGAATTACCTATTGTTGTCAGGACTCGAAAAGAACTTCATCTCTATCAATTCTATCAAGCTGGTGCCACTGAAGTGGTAGCAGATACATTTGGTAGTGATCAAATGATTGATAACGACTTGCTAATCCGCATAGGTCTTACTAAAACTTCCGAAGGGCTGTCCGGATCAGATCATTTAGCAGACATCTTTGATAAAGCCTGACCAGAACAGCTCGCTGTATCTATTCGCTGATATGATTTACTTCCACATCACGCTTAATTGCTTCCAACTTCTTATCGCCAATACCTTTCACATTTTTCAATCCTTCAAGAGTACTAAATAACCCATGTGTATCGCGGTAATCAACAATTGCTGCCGCAGTTTTAGGGCCAATCCCAGACACTGACTCCAACTGCGTTATCGTTGCCGTATTCACGTCAATGCGACCATCGGCATTAGCTGTACCAATAGCCATAAACAACGCAATACTTAATGACAGAAGAAAATATCTTACATTCATAACCAACTCCCTACATTTTATTGTATGACGAACGCTTCTTTATGCCCTCGCTATTTACTATTATAGCCAGTAAATTGGCTGATTGCGTGCTAAAATAGCAGGTGAATTGATTTGAATATGGGTAGCGCTAGGGTATTGAGATGTGCGGCATCAGATAACAGCATCATTCACACTCTCTATCAACCTGATTTTCATTGGCTAAACAACTTTCATTTTCATCCACGATAAAACATACTTATTTACCCTAAACTGTTGGCATATAGGACTTTTCACTAAATCTTATCCACCAGATGTGTTTTGCTGTCATAAAAAACGTCCCCGGCATATGGCACGTCAATAACATTACATGTCTATGCTTTTAAATAGCTGTTTTTAAAGCCCTTTTATAAAAGCCTAATTATTAGGCAATACTACTGTTGTATGTCACATACACTGGAAAAAGCCCCTTTTTGAAATACTATCCACAAAGTTATGCACAGCTTTTGTGTACAAACCAAAAAAGCCTTATTCCACAAGCAATTCACTCTTCTCAGAACAATATATTTGCATCTTGATCAAGTGCTTTGGCGCGCTATCAACAGCTGAATAATCACCACAGAATGCCCAACGTTTCGCAGAGAAAATCATTATATTTTTAACATATTTATTTGTATGTGCATCAACCATGCTATAGTGATCAGATACATCTCCGTATTGTAACATTTCAGCCTTTGCTGGTTCTGCGCAATTACGAACCAGTATAGTAGTAAGCCTTATATAAAAAATGAACGTGATAAGAACCATCTTCTTATAAGCCTGCTTTCCTAAAACTGCATAGTCATTAGGGTTCACAACAAGAGGTATGCATTGACAATGGAATTAAGTGAGCTTGGCTTAGATAGTTGGTTTGAAGATCATGTACGTGAGCAGTGTGGTCCACAGCAAAGCTTGGCTCGTGTGGTTGCGATTGATCGTGGCCGCATTCTGGTACACGATGGTCATAATGAGCTTTCTGCTGAACTGCTTGGCAAGTTTTTTTATGAAGCTGAATCGGCCGGTAAGTTCCCATGTGTAGGTGACTGGGTATGTCTAAATCATCATGCCCCTGATCATGATCACAGCAATCAATTCGCCAGCATCGATAGCATCTTGCCGAGAAAAACTCTGCTCAAACGTAAAACCGTTGGTTATGATGAAGAGTTTCAAATGCTGGCATGCAATATTGATATTGCCTTCATTGTCATGTCATGCCATTACGATTTTCATGTCGCCAAACTCGAACGCTTCCTGGTCATGATTCATGAAGCGCATATCGAACCTGTACTACTGTTTACCAAAACCGACCTCATCACACCTGAAGCCTTACAAGCCTTAAAGGATGATATTCATACTGCCGGTATCCGGATTAGAATCCTGGCTATCAGCAATCAAACCGGTGACGGCCTGGATGAGCTTCGTCAGCAGATCGTCGCAAAAAAGACCTACTGTTTGCTTGGTTCTTCCGGTGTAGGTAAAAGTACCCTGATGAATCAGCTTATGGGTGAAGACGCCTTTGAAACACAAGAAGTGAGTGCATCAGGACAAGGCCGCCACACCACCGTACGTCGTCATTTGATCATGCTCAAACAGGGTGGCATGGTGGTGGATATGCCAGGCATGCGTGAACTGGCTATTGCTGAAGTCAAAGATGGTATCGAAAGCAGTTTTGAAGACATTGTGGAACTGGCACAACACTGCCGCTTTTCAAATTGTAGCCATGAAAATGAACCGGATTGTGCTATTCAGGCAGCTCTGGCCAGTAACACACTTAATCGTGATCACTATAAAAATTATCTGAAAATTCAGAAAGAGTCCCGCCATCATAAAAAACAAAGTGCCTATGTAGCGAAACGTCGCAAAGCAAAAAACGCCAGTCGCATTGCACCAACAAAAACCAAACAGCGCAAAATACGGCTCAACGATGGTCAGGAAGACACGGATGAATCTATCTAAGGTTTGAGCCTAATAAATAGCTCTTTGAATATGTTAGAGAGCGTGCTTCTGCCTTACCTTGAGCATCACGTCTTCAGACATCGACATATCACTGTTATCTATACCCCAAATAAGTAGATGCATCAGAAAAAAGTACCGTTGTTTTGACGCACAGAGTCATTTTTACCGCTAATACATCATCCTGCGATTCATCAAACCCTTGCTATGTAACAAATACCATCTTGGCATCATATATGCTCTATATTTATTACAATGCTCGTTGCACTGGCATTGTGACTTGTATGTCTGGGCCGATGAATACTGATCGGGAATTTATAGACTCTGGTTGTGCGATTCCCTGCACTGGGAAACCAAATACCACGGTTGCGATACCCACCTTTTTGTAAGGGTTCAGTTCATATAGGTCACAACGCCAGTGCAATGAGCAAAGGAATTTCAAAGAACCTGCCAGTCACTCCCCCCCCCTCCCCAGTGCTGGCAGGTTTATTGTTTTAAAAACGATTCTTAAGCTCTGCTTACGAACATTCCTATTCAAGAGCACCCACTTTCCAATCCATTAAAATCAATATTTGGAGGTTTTAACTTTGTGTCTGGGGGTCCGACTGTTTCAGATCTTTGTTTTTGAATTCATTCGTCATCGTCGTTAACCACTGCATGGCTTGATCATAATCGACGTGCAGATCAAAGAAACCTTTCTCTTCCATGTTCGGAAATTCAAACGTGCGAGTATAGAAATTATCCGTTGAATATACGAACCTGACCGGATCAATACTGAAATTAATCCAGTGACTGGTTGCAATCGGCACAAGCTCAGCAGCTCTGTTATCTTCTTCTAAAGCAAACATATTCCTGCGGCCCCAGAATTTAATTTCAAACTCCAGTGCTGCCTGACTGATTGCAAACGCAAATTCCATGCTCTGCTCACTGCCCTCAGAAAAGTCCCAGCCTACCTTGATAGCTTTTTCCCTTATATCAATAAGAGGAATCTGAATATAATCACCTTTATAAGTACCATCGCTTGCAAATTCTGCCGCCTGTTGCGCTCCTTTCGCCATGTGTGGCATAGAAGCAGTATCCTCTCTCTCTTTGCGCCATCCTAAGAAGAGTACTGTGCAGCAGGTGCTGAACACTGATGCAATCAAGCCAATGAAGATCAGCGCTGTATAGGAAACATGATTCATGTCGGCAAAGATAAGTGCAAAAAAGCTCATCACCATGACCCCTGCCCAGCCGAGCAGTGCGTCAAGTTTGTCAACATTCGTAATCTCTTTCCAGCCAGCCGCAAACATTTTAGACATATCGCAGATGATGCTCCTGTTAACCTATACTCGTAAAGAGGATTATATACCCCGCTATAAAAACAACCTGTCAATTCTATAACGCACTATTCAAACTACTATGAACGTCCAAATAGCTACACGCGTGAATATTGCATCCGATTAATAAAGGTAATGCGTTTTATCACCCGAGAGCCAGGGTTGATGTTTCACCATGATATGTTGAAAAGATTGGTCTGCTAACCAACGGTTTAACCAGTCCTGTACATGGGTGAAGCTTAAGCGATTAAATCGCAATCTATCCACGGCAGAAAATTGACGGACAAAGGGGAAAATAGCGACATCTGCCATACAAGGTTTATCCCCAAACAGATAAGCTGTTTTTTTTAGTTTGTCTTCAAGCTGAGCAAGAAAGTCACAAGCAGCATGAAAATGATGCTCATCGTGCACATCATTACTATCACCACGATCCACAAAACGTTGTGGATATTTATAGCGATCCAAATGCATTTTAAAATCAACGTCATTGACATGGATCAGATCAAACATCGCATCCTTACCGTGATCACTCGCTGCATGCCGCCATGCATCATCTTCAGACAACGCCCAGTTCATAATATCCAGACTCTCATCAATCACACTACCGTCAGTCAGCTGCAACACCGGCACTGTAGCTTTTGGAGATATTTCCAACATCGCGGCCGGTTTATCTTTGAGGACAATTTCACGCAATTCACATTGGACACCAGCATGATACAAAGCCATACGCGCCCGCATGGCATAGGGGCATCGTCGAAAACTATATAAAATCGGATATTTCACCGCAGTTGTTGCACCCTGTTCAATTCAATGCTCCCGGAACTGCCAGTGTAAAGGCCGGCACAGGCGCATCAAAGGTTTCTCCATCTTCAGAGAGCATTTGATAACTGCCCTGCATATAACCCACAGGTGTTTCCAATACACAGAAGCTGTTATAACAATGCTCTGCCCCTGGAGATATCACCGGCTGTTCACCAATTACACCATCGCCCATCACCTCTTCAATCAAACCATTACCATCGGTAATCACCCAATGCCGGGTGAGCAATTGCGCAGCCTGATCACCAATATTGCGAATTTGAATATCATAGATAAACACAAAACGATTCTGCTCAGGCTGAGAGTGTTCATCAGCATATTCAGCTTTCACATCCACAACTATCGGGCATACATCAGTCATATCTTCTCCCATACACAATGCATCATCATGAATCGCGGTGCACAATCAAGCCTTCAATCTATGGGGAAATAAGCACATGTAGTAAAGCCATATCATGCTAAGAACAGCTCTTCCTCAGCTTCTGCATAGTATTTTTGATACAGTTATTAGTAGTATAAGCCCCATGCCATTCGATTTAGCAATTATTGATCTTGATAACACCCTCTATGCAGCCGATTCGGGTGTGTTTGCGCGCATGGACAAACGCATGACAGCCTTTGTGGCCAAGGAACTGGATGTTGATCCCAAAGAAGCCGATCGCTTGCGGGTGAAATATTGGAAAGCCTACGGCACCACCCTCAGAGGTATGATGTTACATCACGGCATGGAGGCCGAAGCATTTTTGCACGATGTGCACGATATTGATGCCCATGAGATACTCAAACCGGATGATCAACTCGATGCTGCCCTAGCGAGACTACCCGGGCGCAAAGTGATCCATACCAACGGTATTCTTGAACATGCTGAACGTATCCTCGATGCACTTGGCATCACGCACCACTTTTCCGCCATCTACGATATTCGCTTTAATCACTACCTACCCAAACCGTGCAAAGAAACATTGGCCATGCTGATTGAAAAAGAAGGCGCAACAGCTGCTAGAACGCTGGTAGTAGATGATATGGCGGATAATTTAGCAGTTGCCAAAGAACTGGGTTGCAAAACCGTCTGGATCACGCATGAAGATGCCGGTTACTGGGACTATCATATTCCCCACTTTCACCGACTCCCGGATTCTCTGGGCATATAATCCAAGCCCCCTCTTTCACTAAAACGAAGATTCTCGAATGACTGCTTCCGACCCAGCTAGTCGCCGAATGTCATAGTTAGTCATATTATAGCAGGGCCCCTTTTTGGATAGCACTGACCTGCAGTTTTTTTGCAATAGCCTGCTGCATTGAGTATACGAGTAAAAGGGAACTGTGACGTGATTTATAAGCTAGCCACGAATTTTCACGAATTACAAGATATACATCGCTATGGAAAACATTAGCCAGCAGGTAAATAGCAAAGCCTGAGAGAGTGTCGTGGAGACATGACTTCACAAACCACACTGATTATTATTCGTGAAAATTCGTGTTCATTCGTGGCTAGATGTCTTTATGATTGAGTAACATAGAACAGCTGCCATACGTTGATGTTTCCCTCTAATTCGCGATGAACCAAAAAAAGGGCCGCCGGATAGGCAGCCCTTTAACAACATCAATTGTATGTATTAGCTACAGCAATCATCAGACCCGCATCCGCCTTCACCACAGCACTCTTCATCACCGTGTACATGGCCGTGCTCAAGCTCATCAGCAGTAGCGTCTCGAATATCTACAATAGCAACATCGAAATTCAGCTGCTGCCCAGCCAATGGATGATTCCCGTCAACAGTGACATTATCACCATCAACATCTGTAATACGTACCATCTGCAAACCTTCGCCATCTGGTAGTTCGGCCTGGAATTCCATGCCGACCTCTACACTTTCAACGTCATCAAACATATCGCTAGATACAATTTCAACCATTGCAGGATCAAATTCGCCATAAGCATCAGCAGCATCAAGTGATACTTTCAATTTATCACCAACAGCCTTGCCTTCCAGTGCAAGCTCAAGGCCAGGAATGATGTTTTCTTCGCCGTGCAGATATACCAGTGGATCTCTGCCTTCGGATGCGTCGATCACTGTTCCGCTATCGTTGGTCAATGTGTAGTGAAATGAAACGACTTTATGGTTATCAATTTGCATGTTTTACTCCGTAAACAGGGCTCTTGTCTGTTACCCACTCTGTTGTGGCGCGCACCCTACTCAAAGCAAGATAACACACAAACATACGTCCTAACCCTCTTAGCTAAATAGCAAGTTCAATTGCACTCTTATCAATATTGTTTACGGCTTGTTCAAGTGCCGCTAATGAAACAGCAATAGCCTGTTTGGTCAGGTCATCTGTTAAATGAAATTCTTTATCAAACTTCATATTTACACGAGGAACATTCATTGATCCGTCCACCACAACAGATGCATTCATCGCATGCAAAATGAGTACCAGTGAACTGTGTGAGCGCACTGCACCCAGAGCTTGGGTTGATACACTGGTTGATACAACGGGTTTCGATACCAGCACGCCAGTTGATACCAACCAATCAAGCAGGTTTTTTAAGGCCCCTGAGATACCGTAAATATATTCAGGAGTACTAATAATCACACCATCTGATGCTTTTATTTTTAACATGAGATCAGCAACAGCTAGCGGTATATCGTGATCAGCCGAATTGGGATTAAATATAGGAATATCCTTTAATCCTTCAAACACGGTAATGTTTGTTTCATTCGAGGTTAATTCTGACATCGCTCTAAGCAGGGCCATATTGTATGAACCAGTTCTAATACTGCCTGGTATCGCTAATATTTTCATAAAGCCCCCCCTACCCTTTATCTGTTAGAACTACATCATGAAGATTGATCAACAGATTATTCATGACAACAAATACTATTTTATTTTATCCAGCATTTATCCAATCACCGATTCGGTTATGGAAACAAACCACCCGTCCGGATCACTCCTTCCATACGCTTAACAACATTAAGCAATCAAATTCAGGGCCGTATTAAACGTGTTACTTGGTCGCATAGCCGCATCCAGTTTGGCAGGGTCGGCATGGAAATAGCCACCTAAATCCAAAGCTTTACCTTGTGCTGCATTAAGCTCTGCTACAATCACATCTTCCTGCTCTGTGAGTGTTTGTGCCAATGGTGCAAACTGAGCCTGCAACTGGGCATCATCAGATTGTGCAGCCAATGCCTGAGCCCAATAAAGGGTAAGATAAAAGTGGCTGCCACGGTTATCGAGTTCATTGACACGACGGGATGGTGATTTGTTGTTTTTCAGGAACAGACTATTGGCGTCATTCAGTGCATTCGCCAACACCAGCGCTTTGGTATTGCCAGTTTTAGCAGCCATATCTTCAAGTGATACAGCCAGAGCCAGAAATTCACCCAACGAATCCCAACGCAGATGCCCTTCCTGCACAAACTGCTGCACATGTTTCGGGGCAGAACCACCCGCACCGGTCTCAAATAGTCCACCACCGGCCAATAAAGGCACGATAGAGAGCATTTTAGCACTGGTTCCCAGCTCCAGAATCGGGAACAGGTCAGTCAGATAGTCGCGCAGCACATTACCTGTCACAGAAATAGTATCCTGCCCTGCTTTGACACGCGCCAGTGCATGACGAACAGCATTGACCGGAGACATAATCTGAATATCCAGACCATTGGTATCATGATCTTTCAAATAGCGCGTAACAATCCCAATCAGATTCGCATCATGGGCACGGTTTTCATCAAGCCAGAAAATAGTTGGATGACCTGTCGCTCTGGCGCGGTTCACCGCCAATTTCACCCAATCCTGAATCGGTGCATCCTTGGCCTGACACATGCGCCAGATATCACCTTTTTCCACGTCGTGTTGCATCAACACATTACCGGCTTCATCAACTACACGAACCGTACCATCAGCAGGAATCAAGAACGTTTTGTCATGCGAGCCATATTCCTCGGCTTTCTGCGCCATCAAACCAACATTGGCCACATTACCCATGGTGACAGGATCAAAGGCTCCGTTTTCTCTACAGAAGCTAATTGTCTCCTGATACACGCCGGCATAACAGCGATCAGGAATCATCGCCTTCATGTCATGCAGCTTGTTATCTGCGCCCCACATCTTACCTGACGAGCGAATTGCAGCCGGCATTGATGCGTCAATAATTACATTACTTGGAACGTGTAAGTTCGTAATTCCTTTGTCAGAATCAACCATCGCTAAGGCAGGATTGGAATCATAAACAGCCATTATATCAGCTTCGATTTCTGACCGTTTGTCGGCTGGAAGGTCGGCTATTTTTGCATACACATCACCAAGACCATTGCTGGCATCCACACCAATCTCTTCAAATAGAACGGCATGTTTTTCAAATACATCCTTATAATACACAGTCACTGCATGGCCAAACATAAGTGGGTCAGACACTTTCATCATGGTCGCTTTCAAATGCAGTGAAAGCAAAACACCACACTGTTTGGCATCATCAATCTCTTTGGCATAAAATGCACGTAAGGCTGACCGGCTCATGACAGATGCATCAATCACTTCGCCTTTCAATAACGGAGTACTCTGTTTAAGCACCAAGCTATTCCCTGCCGCATCAGTCAGTTCAACTTTCACATCACAAATTTTATCTACAACAACAGACTGCTCACTGCCATAAAAATCACCATCAGACATATGTGCTACATGTGATTGTGAATCGCTGCTCCAGGCTCCCATTGAATGCGGGTTATCCCGGGCATACTGTTTTACTGCATCGGCCACACGGCGATCCGAGTTACCTTCACGCAAAACCGGATTAACCGCACTACCCAACACCTTGGCATAACGTATTTTTATCGCTTTTTCTGCATCACTCTGGGCATCTTCCGGATAGTTTGGAATATCATAACCATGCGCCTGCAACTCTGAGATTGCTGCACATAATTGAGGAACCGATGCACTGATATTCGGCAATTTTATAATATTCGCTTCAGCTTCTTTTACCAAAGCACCCAGCTCACTCAAGGCGTCCGACTGCTTCTGCTCTTCACGAAGGTTGTCCGGGAAATTGGTAAGGATGCGGCCAGCCAGTGAAATATCTTTCGTTTCCACATTCACATTTGCCGCTTTACTAAAGGCCTGCACTATTGGAAGCAATGAATAGGTGGCCAGGGCTGGTGCTTCATCAGTTTTGGTATAAATAATGGTAGGGTTGTTTGAAGTCATGGTTTTTCCTTGGCAAGTATTGGTGAAAATTTGAGATGCGGGTGAGTTTAACAGTAGTAGCCTGATTAAGCAGTCATAAATACCTTAACCCTGACAACCCAATGATTGTCCATGCAGAAATGGCCTTATCTATAGTGGAGCATAAATCCGCTTTGACCTGTTTTAGATCCCTGCCTCTTTGATGAACAGATCGGCTTCTTGAATGGATTTTTCCATATCTTTAACCAAAGCTGAAATATTTGATTTCACAGAACGCAGTTCCTTTTTAAGCGACAAAATCGCCTTGGCATTCAGGTTATGTTTTAAATAAAGCACCTGATCTTTAAACGCATTCAGCACAGGATCCATTTTCTTTTCGGCACGTCGCATGGCACTGATAAGTTTTTTATATTGCTGGCGTGTTTTACGCAGTTTTTGACTACTGTCCCGTTTAAGAGATGCACTGCTATATTGTTCCAGCTCGCCTTCCCACTCTTCAAACAGATCTTCTGCAACAGATTCTACCGAGTCTATCCTGTTGCGCACATCATTGGCGGCATCTTCACTATCTTCATACTCATCATTGAGTGTGTTGTATTTATCTTCAAGCGCCCCACCCTTAAAATTAAGCACACTTGAAAACTGTTCCAGTGATGATTTAAATTGCTCTTTACCTTCCTGCTGCGCATCACGGGCCTTGGCGACTCGATCAACCAGAATATCACGTTTATGGTAGCCCACTTTCTCCATGGTGGAGTAATAGGCCGACTGGCACCCACTTAAAAGCCCCATAAGAGCAAGGCATAGCACTAATTTTATGAAGGGCGAATATTGATTGGTTTGCATCATTGCGGGTCCACCAGGGTCGGTTTTTAATACTATGGGCGAGTTTAGCAGCAGATACGGGATTGAATAGTCATGATTCATTCAGCAGTAGCTATCTATATTTATCCGTTGAATAAAGAATTCAACACACAAACTGTTGTTATTCAGGTCAAATGATACCTTATCGTTTGACTTAATTTTTCTACGGCCAGGGGTTTGCTCAGTACCATTTGATTATCTAAAATCATTTCACAAGTAGCATCATCACCAGGGTCATAACCGGTCATAAACACGACCTTCATATCCGGGTTCAATTTGTGAATGCGTTCTGCAGCAAGCTTGCCACCAAGCTGAGGCATCACAACATCCATCAGAACCAAATCAATGTTATCCCTGTTACGTTCATAGGTTTCCACTGCTTGCACACCATTTGAAGCAGTAAGAACAATATATCCAAGCGTTTTTAATAAGCGTTCCGTTACCTCAAGCAGAGAATCATCATCATCCACCAATAATATGGTTTCACCATGACCTTCTTTGATTAACGCATGCTGCGCATCATTCAATGTATGAATACTGTTTTCTAAGGGTAGATAAATACTAAAACAGGTACCTGAATGTAAATGACTAACCACATTAAGAAATCCACCATGACTTTTCACCGCTCCATACACCATAGAGAGACCCAGGCCTGTACCTTTATCCACCTCTTTCGTGCTATAAAATGGCTCATAAATTTTACTTAATTGTTCTTTAGGGATACCACAGCCATTATCTTCTACTGAGAGTATCACATAATCACACCCTCTGGCTTCCGGATGACTATTCAAAAATGCATCACTCTGTTTACTTTTACTCAACGCAACATTGATAAATGGATTATCTACTCCAGCAGTTGAGTCGCGTGCATTATTCATCAGATTCATCAAAATCTGTTGAATCTGGGTTTCATCTCCTTTAATCATATATACATCTTCGGGTAATGATAATTCGCAACGAATATGAGCAGGTATGGATACACGCGCCAATTTATAGGATTGTTGAATAACGGCATGAAGATCAAATTCAGTCAGAACAACTCTGTCTTTACGTGCATAGGTCATTAATTGACGAATAATATCTGCGGCATGCATCGATAAATCACCAATATCATCCAGTCTTTTAAGAATTTCCGGAGAATCTATCTGACGCTGAATCAGGTAAATATTGGCTGTGATTCCGGAAAGCATATTGTTAAAATCATGTGCAATACCACCAACAAGTGTGCCCACTGTCTCCATTTTCTGGGCCTGTACATATTTCAGCTCAGCACACTCCTTCTGCTGCAATGCCTCTATTTTATCATCAATCTCCTGACTCAGTTTTGTATTCATAGATTTCAGTTCTGAGGTTCGCCTTTGCACCGTTTTTTCAAGATCATCTTGCACTTGGCACAGCTCATGTTCGCGTTTTTTGAGTTCAGTGTTTGTTTCCACCAGCTCTGTCTGTCGCCGCTCCAACTGCAATTGAAATGCACAGGCTATAAGCGAAAAACATAAAAACATCGTTGGTATATATCGCAAGGTATCATCACTATAAGTCAGGTCCACCAACCCCAAGCTACTCGATACAAGAGCGACAACATGAAACAGGACAAATGCTGCAACCCAGAACCAGCCAAGGCGAATCCCCATCAATAAAAATGCCAGAAAAGGGAATATCAGCCCCCAATAAATGCCGGTATTGCCGATACCACCATCAATAAAAAGCGCAAAAAAAGTAAATAATGGCAGGCTCAAAAAAAGCTCTCGTGACCTTTTAAACCAATTCCCCCGATATCCATTTACGATCATCGGAATGCATGCAATAGATACAACAATCAAAAATAAGCCGAGCCATTCGTGGTCATGTAGATAGTTAATAACGGAAAACGAAGATGCAACAACAAACGTTAAACAGATCAACAAGAATAAGGTGGCATGTACGCTACTCTCATCTGGAGAGTAACTTCTATAACCTGAAAACAGTAATTTCACCTTTTCCTTTGCCTCGGAAACCATATCACCTCCGTTGCTGCCAACGTAACTATAGACTAGTTATCAGTCCTTGGCTCGAAATTTAGTGTTTAAATAAGAGCGGCTGATAAAGCGACAATAAGCTGATACCTGAACGTGGTTATTGAATGATCAGGAAATGAACAAGTTCAGCATTGATTTATTCAAGTTTCATTTCCTTCTGATCTTCAAGTGTTGCCGTTTCAATCAAATGACCGGGTAGCTCTTTCTTGGTTTTACCAGCGAGTTGCCCCAGTTGATCAATCTGCCGAATCACATTGCCCGGGCCTTTTGTAATGCGACCAAGTGCTATGTCATACGAATCTTTAGCCTGATTTAGTCTGCCACCGACATCTTCAAATGCTTTCACGAAATCTACAACCTTATCATGCAATTTGCTGGCGCGATCAATCAGACTCACCATATTTTCACTATGTTTCTCATGACGCCAAAGTTGCTCAATAAGCTTTAACGTTGCATAAAGCGTTGATGGCGTCACTACAGCCACCCCCTTATCAAAAGCCATTTCAAAGATACCCTGATCAGCTTCAATGGCCATCAGATAAGCACCCTCAATAGGCATAAACATTAATACGTAATCAGGAGAATGAACGCCGGGAAGATGAGCATAGTGTTTATCCGCCAGACTCATAACGTGATTTTTGATGCTATTCACATGAGCTTTGGTGCATTTTTTGCGTGCATCGCTATCATTTGCTGCAATGACCCGCTCGTAATCAGTCAATGACACTTTAGAGTCAATAATGATGTGCTTATCACCAGGCATACGAATAATCACATCCGGACGCAGTCGCTTGCCACCTCCAATATCAGTCGAATCCTCACGAAGGTATTCATGGTTTTTTCGCAAACCAGAAGTATCCAGAATGCGCTCCAGGATCATCTCGCCCCAATTGCCTTGTGATTTACTCTCACCTTTGAGTGCCTGTGTTAAATTCAGCGCATCTGTACTCATCTGCAGGTTCAGCTCTTTGAGCTGGCTTAGATGCGCTTTGAGCGATGCCCGCTCTTTGGTGTCATCTGTATGAATCTCATCCACACGTTTGCGGAAATCACCTAACTGCTCACGCATAGGTTTCAGCACTTCATCCAAACTATTTCGATTCTGCTGTGAGAAGGCTTTTCCCTTCGCTTCAAAGATTTGATGAGCCAGCAGTTTAAACTCATTTCCAAGCTTCTCTTTAGCATCTTCCAGTAGGGCTAGTTTCTCGCCCGCTGCCTTGCGCTCTTCAAACATGCGCGTTTCCAGCGCCCTGTTTTCTGATTTGAGATCACTAAGTTCACGATGAAGCGCATCAAGATGCTGCTCTTTTTCCTGTATTTTTAAATGATACTTTTCCACTTGTTTATCAGCATGTTGAATGCGCTCACTTAATGTAGCGATAGAAACTTTATGCGATGTTAATTCATCTGATTGCTGATCAATCACGTTCTTATGAGCGTCAACAACCTGCTCCAAGCCTTGCATCGAAATCTCTGCAGCCTGCATCAACTTTTTCTGATTACGAGCATGCAAAAACCACAACACCAGGATCAAAAGGATCATGCCAACAAGAACGCCTTCAGTCACCGACAATGCTTCCCAAGCATTATAATTATACATTCACAAGCGCCAAGCAATGTGTCTGAGCACATCTAGAATCACTGCATTCATTAAATTTATTCTGATGCCATCAAGGTCTGTGCATCAATAATAACATCGTACCGTTCACGTGCCGTTTCCATGACGCGTCTTGCAAACTCGGGGCGATCCATCAACACTTTACAGAAGTCACGTTTTTCCATGATATACAGTGCACAATATGTATTCGCGCGCACGGTGGCTTGCCTTGCTTGCGACATCAACAGGCTTAATTCACCAAACACCTGGCCTTTTTCAAGGGTCGATATGAGTTTTCCATTGGCCTTGATAATATCAACACTGCCCGTTTCAATAATAAAGAATTCATTTCCTTCACTGCCATAAGTGACAATATCATCGCCAGCATTGAACACTATAGGTTTGAGCATCATGGCAAACGCATGCAACATCATGTCACCACTACCTTCAAACATGGGCACGCGTTCAAGTGCTTCTTTCGGTGTACGCGCCAACCAACGGCGGTGCGTTGGTTGCATCAATTCAAAGGCTGCTTTTGGTCCCCATGATCCAAACGTATAATTGGTAAATTCCGTAGCCTTTTCACGACTCCAGACCTCCTGAACAGGCTGTACTATGGACCAGGCCATCTCAACCAGGTCAGAACGTGAAAACAGTGATGCATCACCATGCATACAGTCATGCAGCATGGTTTCATAACCAGTGCCGGGATTGGTAATAAATGCATCATCGTATTCAAAATGCATATTTACCTTACGCATCTGCATGGCCGGGCCAGGCCGCTTGGCCTGAAACCGCAATTCAATACCTTCATTGGGCTGAACTCGAAATACCAGTTGATTGGCCTCCAGTTGCGATGCTGCCGGAGTTCCTCTGAAGGTAAATGCAGGGGCACGCCGGAACTGCACAACAATTTCAGTGGATTTACTGCTCAGAGCCTTACCTGAACGAATAAACACAGGAACACCATGCCAGCGCCAGTTATCGATGTGTAACTTGAGTGCTCCATAGGTTTCAGTATTGGAATTTGGATCAACCATATGCTCTTGACGATAGCCTTTGGCTTGTGATCCATCAGCAAGTGTTGCCACATCATATTGGCCACGCACTGCATGTGTGTGCACCTCTTCATGCTTCATGATGCGCACAGCACTCAATAATTTATACTTTTCATTGCGAATAGCTTCCGCGTCAAACGATGTCGGTGGTTCCATGCACAAATAGGACATAATCTGAAACAGATGATTCTGAATCATATCTCGAAGCACACCGGATTGATCGTAATATCCACCCCGCCATTCAACCCCTACCTTCTCGGTAGCAGTGATCTGAATATGATCAATTTGTGTACGGTTCCATAGAGGCTCAAACATGCCATTACCAAAACGGAATGCGAGCAGATTCTGCACGGTTTCTTTGCCCAGATAATGATCGATACGATAAACCTGGCTCTCTTTCCAATAGTTAAGGATTTCAGTATTTAAGGCTTTTGCCGATGCCAAGTCCGAGCCAAAGGGTTTTTCCACGATAATACGTCGCCAGGCATCATCGGCCGCCTTATTGAGTCCAACTGCCTGCAACCCGGTGGAAATCATACCAAACACCGAGGGTGGTGTGGCCATGTAAAACAGCACATTACCGCCCAACTGGTGACGATCATTCAATACCTGAATCTGTGTTTCAAGTTGTTCAAAATCATCGGCTGCATCAAAGCGCCCTTTGAGATAATGAATTTTCGCACAGAAATCAGTCCAGCGAGCTTCTTCAAAATTTTCACGGCGCGAAAATTCATGTACATCCACATTGATTTTATCGCGAAATGAATCCGTATTAAAATCATCCATCGCCATACCCAGGATTTGGAACGCGTCGGGCAACAGATCATCACAGTAGAGATTAAACAGCGATGGAATCAACAAACGTTTGGTTAAATCACCGGAAGCACCAAAGATCACCAGCACACACGGATCAGGCACAGGCCCCTGCAAATTCATGGCTGATAAAAACCCCTGTGGAATCTCCTGGTCGTGTTGTTGATTCATTATCTACCCTCCAGATCTGTTCTGTTGCAACAGTCCAGACACTACTCTGCTGGCTGTTATTATTCGCATTGCTTCAAGTATAGATAAAAAAAAGATATTTGTTCATAAAATCCATGTTCAACCATTGTAGGCCCGCATTGATGATAATGAATACAAAAAAGCCTCCCCCCATGCATGGCACATGGGAGAAATCAGTGATGAAGCCTTAAGTAAGGGTCTCGGACACAGAAGCCAAGGCTGCTTTTAATTTCGCCGGCTCTGTACCACCAGCCATGGCCAGCTCCGGTTTACCACCGCCTTTACCACCGCAAAGCATCGCTACTTCACGCACGATATTTCCGGCATGAAATTGCTTGAGAAGATCGCTGGTAACACCTGCTACCAATTGCACTTTTTCACCCTTCACCTGACCAAAAACAATGATACCGGATTTTAATTTACCCTTGGCCTTATCCATAAAATCACGCATATCGGCAACATCATTCACAACAGCGGTAAGCAACTTGATACCGTTTACATCGATAGCCGTACCGATCAAATCGTCCAACATACCGGTAGATGCTTTGGCTTTTAACGATTGCAGCGCTTTATCAGCCTCTTTGAGTTTACCCTGTAGTGTGGTCAAACCATCCACGGCTTCAAATGTGCGCACCTTCATTTGATTAGCGATAACGTTCAGCGTATCTGCATCTACCACATAGCTCTGGTAAGCTGCTTGTCCAGTTAATGCCTCAATACGACGTACACCGGCCGCAATACCTGTTTCAGAAGAAATACGGAACAGACCGATATCACCGGTTCGTGACACATGCGTGCCACCACATAATTCAGTGGAGAAACCTGCCGAAACCACGCGTACTTCATCACCATATTTTTCACCGAACAGTGCCATGGCTCCTGAAGCGACCGCTTCATCCTGGGTCATCAGTTTGGTTTCCACTGCATCATTGGCCCAGACAGCTGCATTCACACGCGCTTCAATATCTGCTTTTTCTGCATCAGATACCGGTTGATGGTGACTGAAATCAAAACGTAAACGCTCCGCATTCACCAATGAACCGGCCTGTTTCACATGATCACCCAGCACTTCACGCAATACCGAATGCATCAGATGCGTGGCGGTATGATTGCGCCGAATCGCATCACGACGCAGACCTGTGACGGCAAAGTGTGCAGAGCCACCAATATGGAAAGAACCCTTGGTCACTTTACCGATATGTACGAACAAATCAGATAACACTTTTTTGGTATCGGTCACTTCGAATGTAGCATCTGCTACAGTAATCAAACCGGTATCACCAGCCTGCCCACCGGATTCAGCATAAAAAGGTGTCTGATTCGCAACCAGCCAAGCTTCGTCACCTTCATTTAACACTTCCACAGCATTTTCGCCCTGAATCAGACCAGTGATCACACCTTCAGCCAGCAATGTATTATATCCAAGGAATTCAGTTGCACCATGTGTTTCACGCAATTCAAACACGGCCTTCGGTAGTGCTGATTCGCCACTACCTCCCCATGCAGCACGCGCACGGTTACGCTGCTCTTCCATGCAAACTTCAAAGCCAGCCATATCCAGAGCAACATCGCGTCCTTTAAGAATATCAGCGGTTAAATCAGTTGGAAATCCAAACGTATCATAGAGCGTAAAGAGTGTTTTGCCGGGAATTGTACCACCCTTCCCTGCATCCATGACTGCCTGTTCTACCAATTTCAGACCCTTATCAAGCGTTTTGATAAAGCGCTCTTCCTCGATACGAACGACCTGTTCGATGTTGCCTTGTGCTTCAACAAGTTCGACAAAATGAGATCCCATCTCTGCCACAAGAGCAGGCACAAGCTTGTAAATAAATGCTTCATGCATACCGAGCAGACGACCATGACGACAGGCACGGCGTAAAATTCGACGCAGTACAAAACCACGACCTTCATTCGATGGCAATACACCATCAGCCAGCAGGAAGGAGACCGAACGCAAATGATCCGCCAACACACGCAGCGATACATCACTCTCTTTACCAGCACCTTGTTTGACACCAGTGACAGCACAAGCTGCTTCGATCAGATTCTGAAACAGATCGGTACTGTAATTGTCATGGGTGCCCTGCATCACTGCAGCGACACGCTCCAGCCCCATACCTGTATCAACACTAGGTTTTGGTAATGGATTCAGGGTGCCTTCTGCATCGCGATCATATTGCATGAATACCAGGTTCCATATTTCAACAAAACGATCACCCTCTTCATCCGGTGTGCCCGGAGGGCCACCCCATACATCCGCGCCATGATCAAAAAATATTTCAGAACAAGGGCCGCACGGCCCTGTATCACCCATGCTCCAGAAATTATCTTTGGCACCAATGCGTGCTATTTTATCTTCACTGATACCAATGCCCTTAGTCCAAAGGTCATACGCTTCATCGTCATCTTCAAAGACCGTGACAAACAATCGATCTTTATCAAGCCCTAGTTCAACAGTCAGAAATTCCCATGCATATGCGATAGCTTCTTTTTTGAAATAATCACCAAAGGAGAAATTGCCCAGCATTTCAAAGAAGGTGTGGTGACGTGCGGTATGACCAACATTTTCAAGATCATTGTGTTTACCACCGGCACGCACACATTTCTGGCTGGTTGTCGCCGTACTGTAAGCGCGCGTCTCATTACCCAAAAACGTGTGCTTAAACTGCACCATGCCAGCATTGGTAAACATCAGGGTTGGATCGCCATGGGGCACCAACGAACTAGAATCAACAAGAGCATGCCCTTTTGATTCAAAGTAATTAAGAAATTTTTGCCGAATCTCGGATGTTTTCACCGGGAATCCTCCGTTCGTTCTTTCAATACGCGCAGAACAATATCAGTTCCAAAGCCTTTGTTCTGTAAAAAACGTGCCTGACGCTGCCAGACCCGTTCGTCTTCAAATCTAAACCCGGCCGGATCTCGCATGGCCAACAGATCACGCGCTGTTTGTTCAACATCATAATCTGCCGTCAATTCGTCCATAGCCAGTTGCAATGACACATCATCCGCACCTTTTTGCTTGGCCCGTTTCATCGCCAGCCATGGCGTTTCACCTTTCTCAAGCCTGGAGCGTAAATAAGACTCTGCAAAACGTCGATCACTTAAATAACCATCATGTTTCAACTGAGCAATAACAACTGAAATTATCGCATGATCAATCTTACGTGTGATTAATTTTTGCTCTATCTGCAGGGTACAATATTCTCGCTGAGCCAGCAGACGCGCAGCATAATTATATGCTGCTGCTTCATCTTTATCCATTGGCGCTTTTATTCGGCCTTATCATCACCCATACCCAATTCAGTACGTACTTTCGCTTCCACCTCAGCCAGCATCTCCGGATGCTCTTTTAGAAATGTGATAGCGTTATCACGGCCCTGACCAATCTTCTCATTATCCTTGGCATACCAGGCTCCGCTCTTGTTCACAAAACCGTACTGCACCCCCATATCGAGCACTTCACCGGCATGCGATACACCTTCACCATACATAATGGAGAACTGTGCCTGTTTGAATGGTGGAGCCACCTTATTCTTCACTACCTTCACACGGGTATCATTACCCAACACTTCATCACCTTTCTTGATAGCGCCCGTGCGGCGTACATCCATACGAATAGAAGCATAAAACTTCAATGCGTTACCACCGGTCGTTGTTTCAGGATTACCAAACATCACACCGATCTTCATACGAATTTGATTGATAAAGATAATCGTAGTTTTAGAACGTGAAATTGAACCGGTCAGTTTACGCAGAGCCTGGGACATCAAACGTGCATGCAGACCCATGTGCGAATCACCCATATTGCCTTCCAACTCCGATTTCGGTGTCAGGGCAGCGACTGAATCCACGACAATAATATCGAGTGCTCCGGAACGGGTCAGCATATCAACCACTTCCAGCGCCTGTTCACCACAGTCTGGCTGAGAAACCAGCAGGTTATCCACATCCACACCCAGATGTTCAGCGTAAATCGGGTCCAATGCATGTTCAGCATCCACAAATGCAGCCTGTCCGCCCAATTTCTGAGCCTCAGCGATGGCATGCAATGCCATGGTGGTTTTACCGGATGATTCCGGTCCATAAATTTCAACCACACGGCCGCGTGGATAACCGCCCACACCCAAAGCCGCATCGAGCGCCAACGAACCACTTGGAATAACCTCTACAGGCACTCTCTCATTATCACCAAGACGCATCACTGTTCCCTTACCAAACTGACGTTCAATCTGACTTAATGCGGTATCCAGTGCTTTCGTTTTATCTGACATTTGATTCCCCTCACTCCACGTTGGAAGCCTTTTCTCTTGAAGTTACAATTGATAGTCGATTCAAACAGAATCATCATGATCGACTTCATGCTAACAGTACAAGCGGCTTCTAATTTGGCGAAAGGTAGCATGCTCTGCCCACTGGCAACAATGAGAAAGGTAGATCACTATCCGTAAATCACCATCTACTTGCCTTTATTGAATTGTCCACGTGGAATAAGCCACATGTTCAAGCCGGATTTAACACAGCTCCCAGCCCCCTTAATGACACTTTGTCAGCATATTCAGCAGCTAAATGGAAAAGCATGGCTGGTGGGTGGCTCCGTGCGGGATTTAATGCTTGGGCAAAGGCCCAAAGATTACGATATCGAAGTATTCGGTCTGGAAATGCCGGTCGTCGAAACAGCGCTTAACACCCTTGGGCGCACAGAGCTTGTCGGTCAACAATTTGGCGTGTTGAAATTATGGATGGGTCGTTTTGAGTTTGATATCGCTCTGCCGCGGTCAGAAATAAAGTCCGGCTCTGGCCATAAGGGCTTTGATGTGACACCTGATCCCTTTCTTTCTGAACAGAAGGCCACGCTACGTCGCGATTTCTCCATCAATGCGATGATGTTTGATCCCTTACATAACAGACTGATTGATCACCATCATGGTATAAAAGACCTTAACAACAAAATACTACGGCATATAAGCCCGGCATTCTCCGAAGACCCTCTCAGGCCCTTACGTGCAATACAATTTGCCGCCCGCTTTCAATTGAAACTGCATCCACAAACTGCAGATTTATGCCGCTCACTCATCGATGAATCGTCCTCGCTACCCAAAGAACGTATTTGGGCAGAATGGCAAAAATGGAGCCATGCGCCCTACCCTTCACATGGTTTAAAAGCGCTGCAAGAGAGTGGCTGGTTATCGCTCTATCCAGCACTTGAAGCCATGCCTGAATGCCCACAAAGCCCATATTGGCACCCTGAAGGTGATGTGTGGTCACATACCCTACAGGTGTGTGATCAAGCGGCATCGGTTGCAACACATTATCAACTTGATGATAAGACTACAGAAATATTGGTGTTGGCTGCCCTGTGTCACGATGTTGGCAAGCCGGAGTGCACTACCATTGATCAATCAGGCAACATTCGCTCTCCCGGGCACAGTCAAAGCGGTGTGCCGATTACCATGCAGTTTTTAGATCAGATAGGAGTCCCACGTCGCCTTGCTCCATATATTTCTTCTTTAGTTGCAGAACATATCACCCATATTCATGGCGAGCCCACAGCCCGCGCGGTTCGACGACTTTCACATCGATTAGAGCCTGCCAATATCGAATTGTGGGAGATGCTGGTGGAAGCTGATGCATCAGGTCGTGCACCTGCGCCTCCTTCACGTCCGGCTCTCCCATGGTTACAACTGGCACAGGAGCTACAACACCATCAACAGAAACCGCATGCCATTCTTAATGGTAAGATGCTTTTATCACTGGGTATGGTTCCAGGACCTGAGATGGGTGAGACACTACAAAAGGCCTATCACGCCCAATTAGATGGCCTATTTGATGATGAAAAGTCAGCGATACGTTGGTTCTCTGAAGAGCAACAAGCCATTAACTGAGCAAAACACTCAACTATTTAATCTTATTGTTCTTTTTTATCGAAAGCATTATTATGCCGCTGCTTAAAAAAAAGGAGCTCATTCAATGCCGCACTATCGTCGATTTTCCGATGCCTCTGTCAGTGAAAAAATGTTGGACACTATGTTTCTCATTACCATTGGCTTGGGATACCTGTTTGCCCTAACCCATATGTACTTTTCCCATGCTGGCCGAGATGGTGAACCGGGACTCTCTGTAAAAGATGTAGAGATCGCCTATTTCGGTGAAGGTCATCAAACACGACTTGGTGCAGCCCTGAATGGTCCGATGTTAGTGAACTTAGAAAAGCCGGAACAAAAAGATATCATTATTGGCTGGATCAATGCCGGAAAAGATGAAGATGAGTTCAACGAAAAAGTCGCCCCTATTCTTAATAATAACTGTATTATGTGTCACTCTGCAGAAGCTGAAATGGGCCTACCGCATCTAACCAGCTATAAAGACGTCCTTAAACTAACCCATATAGATACCGGGGCATCTATTCAGAGCCTGGTTCGGGTAAGCCACATCCATCTCTTTGGCATCGCCTTTATTCTATTCTTTGTTGGTAGAATATTCCTGTTATGTGAAATGTCGAAAACAGTGAAGCGAGTGACAGTGATTATTCCCTTTATCGCTATTTTACTGGATATTACATCGTGGTACGTCACCAAAATCATCCCTGGATTTTCGTATGTTGTGGTCATCGCCGGTGCCCTCATGGGTATATCCCTGGGCATGCAAATTGTAGTTTCTATGTATCAGATGTGGATATACAAACCAAGAACGGATGCACACACGTTATCAGAAGATGTAATGCATCAATAATCGCAGCAGCGAAATCATCTTTAACCCCAAGGTGTATTCATTGCGCTACGCATTGAAACACTAAGGAACTAACATTGTCCTGTTCAACAATTATCGGGGCAAAAAAGGAGAAAAACTATGAAACATACATACCTAATCCTGGCGGCAGCAGCCTGTTTCGGACTAAGCTCACAGGTTGCCATGGCCGATGGAATCAATGCAGAAAAACTTTATAAGAGCAAATGCAAGATGTGCCATAAGGTTGACGGCAAAAAATTTGGTCCTGGTTTTAAACAGATGAGAAGCGATCCAGCCGAGTTAAAAGAAATCCTCACAAACGGCAGCAAGAACAAGAAAATGAAAAGTTTCTCTAAAAAGCTTAACGAAGAACAGATCGACGCAATGGTTGCATTCATCATCGAAGCACAGCACTAAGTCAACCCTTGCACTCGGAACTCAAGTGGTAAATAGTTAAGCCCTATCAACTTAGGGGAAGGAGAGTCTTATGCAAATCAAATTATGGATCGGTATGGCAGCTGCTTTTATATTGTCACCGATGGTTGCTTCGGCAAGCGATACTTTAGATGGTAAGGCTCTTTATGCTGCCAGTTGTGCTTCATGTCATGGTGCAACAGGTGAAGTAAGCGCGCTGGGTAAGAGCTTAAAGCCTTACCCGGCACGTAACCACAGAGCGATTGCTGGTCTGATCAGCAGAGATGAAATGCGTCGTATTATATCATATGGTGTGGCCGGAACAGCCATGACACCAAAAAAATATGAATTGGATGCATTAGAGATCGAAGCTGTTATTGATTACATCCAAACATTTGAGTACACACCCAACATTGCCAATGGCAAAAAACGTTTTCATGATGTGTGTGTAAGTTGCCATGGTGTAGATGGCCGTGCACAAACAGGCATGGGCGCTAAAAATCTGGTTTATTCCAAGCTCAACCTACAAGAAATTGTTCATACCATGCGTTATGGTCGCCCTGGCACCATGATGACCAGCAAGCGTCATCAACTAACGAATGAAGATATCGCAGATGTTGCTGACTATGTGTACAACCTGCGCTATATGTCTAATGCAAATAACGGCAAGAAACTGTTCAACAATAAATGTAGCTCTTGCCATAGCACCCCTCGCGCCATCAAGCTGATTGGCAATGCTGCTGAAAAACGTGTTGTCTCTGATCTTGATGATCGTTTGCTTGATCTACGCATTCGTCATGGTCGCCATGTTGATCGTGCCGGCAAAGGTGTTGCTCACCTTACATCTGATGAAATTCAAGACATCATGGCTTATATGAGGAAGAACACACAATAATGACAAACACTGTTACCGATATTAGCGCCTCCCAATTGGGGGGCGCTAATCTTTTCAACCTAGAGATTATTAAAAAATACGATAAAGCCGGGCCACGTTATACCTCTTATCCTACTGCCCCTATGTTCCATACAGGCATTGGTGCCAAGCAATACCGCGACACCTTACAACGCGTGGCATCTGATGATGCTCCGCTGTCGCTTTATATTCACATTCCTTTCTGCAATACCATCTGTTATTACTGCGGCTGCAACAAGATTGTGACCAAGCAATATGATCGTGCTGAGCCTTATCTGAAACTGCTATTAAAAGAGATCGATCGTGTTGCCGATAACATGCGCGATAAGCATGGCAATGATTGTCAGCGTCCGGTCACCCAACTCCATTTTGGTGGAGGTACGCCTACCTTCATGCATAACGATCAGATGCGTGCAATTATGAATAAGCTGCGTTCCCGTTTTCAATTTGTTGCAAAAGATGATGGTGAATTCAGCATTGAAATTGATCCACGTGAATGTGATGAAGACACCGTTGCAGTTCTGGAAGAGATCGGTCTGAACCGCATGAGTATGGGTGTACAGGATTTCGACCCTATCGTTCAGAAGGCAGTCAATCGTATTCAAAGTAAAGAAGAGACCATGCGTGTATTATCAGAAGCACGTAATCACGGTTTTGAATCGATGAACATCGATTTGATGTATGGTCTGCCACATCAAACGGTGGAAACCTTTAATGCAACGCTGAAAACAATTATCGAATTCAGTCCGGATCGTATTGCGCTGTTTAATTATGCCCATATGCCGCACATGTTCATGCCACAACGTCGTATTGATGAAGCAGCTATTCCTACGCCACAGGAAAAACTGAATATTCTCGAACATAGCATCAACACCCTGCTTGATGCCGGTTATGTCTTCATCGGCATGGATCACTTTGCCAAACCTGAAGATGAACTCACCATTGCTCAGCGCGAAGGTAAATTATATCGCAACTTTCAGGGCTATAGCACACAGGCTGATTGTGACCTGATTGGTTTGGGACTGACATCCATCGGCTATACCGGCGGTGGTTTCTTCCAGAATGAAAAAGATATGGAAACCTATGCCGCAGCAGTTGAAGCGGATGAATTTGCGGTATTCCGTGGTTATATTCTTTCTGATGAAGATCATCTGCGTCGCCAGGTAATCATGCGTTTGATGTGTGATTTTGCCCTCAGTTACGAACCCTTTGAAACAGCGTTCAACATCAACTTCAAAGAACACTTTGCTGATGGTCTTGCTGACCTGCAGGAAATGGTCACCGATAACCTTGTTGAACTGCGTGAAGATGGGCTGTCAGTGTTACCGGCAGGACGTTTACTCATTCGTAATATTGCTATGGTATTTGATGAATACCTGCAAAAGAAGAAAGAGGGTTCTAACTTCTCGAAGGTGATCTAAATATTCAGAACACCTGCTAACCAAGCAACTAAATCAGGTCGGGCTTTGCCCGGCCTTTTTTATTCTTATTTCACCCATAAAGGAGAATAAACCATGCAATTTACCAGTGATGCTCGCAGTTTTTATGAACGTATCGGTGGCGAAGCCCCGCTTCGCCTTTTAGTACTGCGTTTTTACCATCACATGCATGCACTGCCTGAAACGCAGGGCATTCGAGCCATGCATCAGACCAACCTTGCATCTGCACAGGATAAGTTGTTCATGTTTCTCTCCGGTTGGATGGGGGGCCCATCACTATATATTGAGAAATTCGGCCATCCTCGCCTACGCATGCGGCACATGCCCTTCTCCATTGGTGAGTCAGAACGCGATCAGTGGATGCTTTGCATGTCTCATGCCCTGGCAGATAGCTTTGATGATAAAACGCTGCGAGATGAGCTTTACGAGACTCTTTCAGGTGTCGCCGACTTTATGCGCAACAAAGCCGATGGTTAAATCTACATTTCTCTATCTGCGGCCCCTATCATCTTGCCTAAGCAGACGTGGGTAGCACCCAGTCTGGGCGCGGATAGTGACAGCTATAACCACCGGGATAACGTAACAGGTAATCCTGATGTTCTGGCTCAGCTTCCCAGAAGGCGCCAACCGGCTCTACTTCGGTTACAAGCTTGCCAGGCCAGAGGCCACTGGCATCGACATCGGCAATAGTTTTCAATGCAATCTCTTTCTGCTCCTCATTCACGTAATAGATAGCAGAGCGATAGGACGATCCCCTGTCATTACCCTGACGATTGGGCGTTGTCGGATCATGAATCTGAAAAAAGAATTCCAGTAGTTTCCGATATGAAATCACGTCGCTATCAAAGCTGACATCGATAGCCTCAGCATGGCCACTATGATTGGTATAAGTAGCGTATTGTACATCCCCACCAGTGTAGCCCACACGTGTGGCGTGTACTCCGGGCAAGCTGCGAATCAGATCCTGCATACCCCAAAAACATCCTCCAGCAATGACCATGCGTTCTTCTGCCATGTAGATCTCTCCTTCATCAGTACAATAAGTATTTTACACATTGCAAGCCTCCACATTCATCTTCTCGCAGTCTATAATGCCTTGACATGATGTTTATACATGCAAGAAATAATGCATAATAATTGTTGTATTTAGATAGCTTATAGACACATACTAAAGATTAGCTTTAACAATATTTCGTGATTTTAATCGTATCTCAGAAGCAGATTACCTTCGCTTGATTCTATTTCGAATGCTTGTTGATGCCTCGCGTTGGGTAAACGATACCAAGGCTGGTAACGCCTGAGTTAACGTTGCTGCTCACATCATTCAGAGCGTTCTGTTTTTGTATGAACCTGGTTGCCGGAAGGTTTGATGCTCACAACATAGAACTGATCGTGTTGTATTGTTCGGCTATGATATGACATCTGACCGCCCCCGCCTACATGGAAACACGCGCAAAAAGCTTCACTTTCACAGGGATAGTATCACTTAATGCTTGAAAGATTAGATGGCCTGTTTACATACTGAATTAATAATTCACAATTCCTTAAGCTAAATCATGAGAAAATCTCCGCCGCGATATTTGCTCATCTGATAATCACGATGACATGATACATGGAGAGGGAATGATTTCAGCAATCAGAGCATTTTTAAAAATTGAATCTGCTAGCGGCATACTACTAATTTCGGCAGCCATGCTGGCCGTAGCCCTTGCAAATTCACCTCTCTCTCATCTCTATGATCTATTGCTCAATACCCCCGTAGAGGTACGTGTAGGGGCACTTCATATCGCCAAGCCACTACTATTATGGATCAATGATGGTCTGATGGCTGTCTTCTTTTTCATCGTTGGTCTGGAACTGAAACGTGAAATGCTTATAGGTGAACTTGCCAACATAAAAGCGATTGCACTGCCCGGCTTTGCTGCGATTGGCGGCATGCTGGCACCAGCTTTGATTTATATATCCATCAACGGGAATAATGCTGCTGCCTTGGAGGGCTGGGCCATTCCAACCGCTACGGATATTGCTTTTGCACTTGCTGTACTAACGCTGCTTGGCAAACGTGTACCGCTGGCACTAAAAACATTTCTGGTGTCCCTGGCAATCTTTGATGATATTGGCGCGATCATCATCATTGGCATTTTTTATACCAGCGATGTATCTACCTTAAGTCTTATTATCGCCGCATGCAGTATTCTAGCGCTGGCTCTCCTCAACAAAGCAAATGTTTACAAAATCATGCCATATATCTTTTTTGGACTGATCATGTGGGTAGCAGTATTAAAATCAGGCGTACATGCCACCCTTGCAGGCGTGATTCTGGCTATGTTTATACCGCTCAAGCCTGATCCGGATGGAGGCAATTATTCACCTCTGAAAAACTTGGAACATGAACTGCACGGTTTTGTTGCGTTTGGCATTCTGCCCATCTTCGCATTTGCCAATTCAGGACTCAATCTAAGTGATATGGGCTTTGCAGATCTATCGCATCCTGTAACGCTGGGCATTATCTTCGGACTATTTATCGGCAAACAACTCGGTGTTTTCACCTTTGCCTGGTTAGCTGTAACCATGGGACTGGCCAAACTACCTGATCATGTGAACTGGTCACATATTTATGGCGTTTCGCTGCTTTGCGGAATCGGATTTACCATGAGTCTGTTTATCGGTTCACTTGCCTTCGAACGCAGTGGTGACAATCTACTCTTCGATGAACGACTCGGCATAGCCCTTGCGTCTCTACTCTCTGCACTCTGCGGTTATTTTTGGCTTAAACGATCACTGCGCCAATCTAGTGCATCATAGTGATCCACTCCTTTGTACGCCCTGTATTGTTCTACATGCCTCGTATAAAGCATGGGCGTAACGGCCGTTGTCCATCCAGTGCAGCCTGTAGTTGAGATAATAGCTTCTCTTTATCACGCGGAAGATTACCAGCCAGAGCCAGCGCATTGGATGCATGATTAGAACGGAAGACCACAGGTTTAGGCGGGTTCAAGCCTGAAATTAAGGAGACCTGCTCTTCCAACACCCCTCTATCATCCTGCATCTCGTATTTTTCCCCGAACTTCGTCTGAAATTCATCAACGATATCATCTTCCAGATGCAACTGGAGCGTAGATAGATAGGTAATCGGTGCTCTATTGAGCAGTGCAACGGTGCCATCAATATGCTCCCGCCAGTGCTCCTTACCACCCAAACCAAGGATGACGGTGCCAGATACCTTTAACCCCGCATCAAAGGCTTTCTGCATGGCTTTAACGATCCCCTGTTGACTGGCGCCTTTGGTGATCTTTTTCAGTATCAGATCAGAACCGGATTCAATGCCCAGATATAGCAAACTCAGGCCTTTAGCTTTTAACTGTACCAATTCATCATGACTCTTAGCCAGAATGTTGCCGGGCGTGGCATAACATGACACACGCGACAGCTTTGGCAGAGCGGTATGCAGTAGATCAAGAATCATGAGCACCTGATCAGCAGGCAGACTAAGCGCGTCGCCATCAGCCAGAAATACCCGCCGTGCATCAGGCCGCCTGCGCGCTGCAATTTTTATCTCTTCGCTGACAACATCAAGCGCTCGCTGCACATAATGTTTACTGCGGTACATCGAACAAAAGCTACATTGATTGAAACTACAGCCCAACGTCACCTGAATAATCAGATTATCCGCTTCACTGGGAGGCCTGAACAGGGGCATATGATAAGGTAGCGGCATCGAATATAGAACCTCTTCACCATAAATGTTGATATAAGCTATTCTATCCTGAGCTTTCAAACTAAGGAAATGACTTGCAGGCTTGGCTAAAACCATAAATAGATAAAGCATTCGCGCATGCGCCCTAAACCACCACCAAACTATCTGGCCGGTTATCCAGTAGCTCTGACAGATACAATCAAACAGATGATTGATGAAAATCAACTGGCTGATTACTTGTTGCGAAAATATCCGCACCGGCACGCCGTACGCAATGACAAAGCCCTTTATGATTATGTTATGGAATTCAAAAACAGCCATCTGCGCAATACCGGAGTCGTCAAGAAAGTAGCCTTCGATAGCACCCTGCACATTACCCGCAATGCACTGGGCATACACACCAGCAAATCACGGGTGCAGGGAGCAAAACTTAAAGCTGTTCGCGAAATTCACATCGCGACCATGTTTAAAAATATGCCGATTGAATTTTTGCGCATGATCGTGGTGCATGAACTCTCACACATGAAAGAATCCGATCACAACAAGGCCTTTTACAAACTCTGCTGTAATATGGAACCGAACTATCACCAATTAGAATTTGATCTACGCGTTTACCTCACCTACCTGGAAACAACAGCCAAACCATTCTGGTAACACTTTAGGCCGGGCGCTTAGCGAAGGAAGCACATATTTATGCCGTGTTTCTGCGCAGGCCTTCATTTGCATGCACATCTTACAACAACACATTATCAAACATTAATATATATTCATCTAGCATTCACAGCCAACTCATTCTAAGCAACTAATGTTCTGCCTGTCTGAAGCGGATACTCTCCCCTCCCTCCCTGAGTCCCTTCAGACAAAGTTTTTAAGGCCTCGATTTTTCGGGGCCTTTTTTCTTTGCTTTTATTAATCTAGGCTCAAGACATTACCCCTGCTGGAGAATTGCAGAAATCAACCCGCCCGCAGTGCCAGTATTTCTTCAAGGTCCAGTGCTTCTTCATAACGTTTAAAGCCGGTATCGCGCAGTGTAATAGCCAAAATCGACATGCGATCAGCCAGTTCATTGCCTTCTACTCCCACATGCCCATTCACATGCAACACCTTGATCTTCTCTTTTAATTGCTGGTGCAGTGCAAACATCTCTTTGATCAATTCCAGATTCTTGATTTCACCACCCTGCTTCTTCCAGCCTTTTTTCTGCCAGTTCACGGCCCATTGGGTAATGCATTGGATGGCATACTTGGAATCACAAAAGATCGCGACGGATCTGCCTGCGGCCAATTCAGTCTGTGCCATAAGCATTGATTGATGCAGCGCATTTAGTTCCGCCGTATTGTTGGTTCCCTTGGGGTTAAACAAACCATACCAAAGCTCAGAAAGAATATTATTCCGATATACCGCTACACCTGAGCCAGCTTTACCGGGATTCGGTTCACAGCCACCATCGGTGAATATTTTAGTGTCAGCCTTCAGCGCCCTGACTTCAGCGGCTGTATATGTCTTCACCGTTTGTTGATTCGACGTTCGTTTTTTAGTTGTACTCCTCGAAGTCGTGCCATGACCTGAAAAAGCAGTTTCTGCTTCCACCATACTTGCAAACGATTTATAGCGCGCACCGGCAAATCCATCGATCTGTTTCTTGCATGTCGCCCAGTCATTAAAAATACCGGTCTCTCTTCCCTGCCATACAACATAAAACTTTTTAGCCATTTGAATGAACACCTCGATAGACAGATATATGCCTGCAATATGATCCTATTGCAGGGCGGAACCCAACAGTATCGTCAGATTAAAACCGATCCATTGATCCAAGTCACTATTTACCCTTTCCTCTATCCATTCCCCTTAGGTTGGTGACCTTCCAGTAGTTCAGATTGCATCTTCATCTCTTCGATCATGTGATCCCGAAAGGCCAGGACCCTTGCAGTGCGTTTCAGGTCAGGGTGAAACAGTAGCCACACCCCCAACTTCATTTGCGGGTCAGGTGGACATAGACGCTCCAGATCCGGGTCGGTATCCCCCATAAAACAGGGAAGGTAGGCCACTCCAAGATGTTGTTTCAAGGCGGCCGCGGTTAACAGGGTATCATCCACATAAACATTCTTGCGTTGGGCTGCAGCTTTTTTTCTGGTCCAGCTTTTATGAAATGCACAGCAGTTCACACCCAACCACTCTGGCTTACCTCCCTCATGTTCGATTTTAGCCAAATATTCTCGACTGCAATATACCGTTGTGGCAACACTGCCCAACTCTTTGCCGATCAATGAATCATCCGGTGTATTGGTTAAACGAATCGCGACATCGGCATCGCGTTCAACCAAACTAGTATTTTTATTAGAAGCCAACAAATGTAAATGCACATCCGGGAAACGTTGACTGAAGCGGGCAAACATCGGCATCAATATACCTGAAGCCATACTGTTGATAGATGTAACACGCAATTCACCAGTCAGACGAGCATCCCACCCGCCCAAGCTACCATCTACCTCCAACACCTCATGCTCCATTTTACTGGCGGCTAGTTTCAGGCTTTCACCCGCAGGTGTGAGTTCATACCCGCTTTTTTTACGTTCTAATAATCGTACGCCCATCGTTTGCTCTAGTGACCGAATACGTCTGGATACCGTTGAGTGCTGCACCCCTAATTTGCGAGCACCGCCACTGATGGAACCTTCGCGTGCTACAGCCAGAAAAAGTCTGAGATCATCCCAATTCAAAATCGCCTCCTGTGCATATTTGCACATTGTGATTCTTTTTTTAGTGAATTGATAGATAAAAGCACGGCGTTAATCTTCGCCAGCATTCTAATAGTCATACGATTCACAATATCGGGTAAACGGAGGGAGCATGCGACTGGGCCGAATTAAATTAAACCAAGACCTATCTCACCGATCTATCTCGAATCGAGCCACATTGATTGCTTTGTCTGTACAAGGGCCCGTACAACATGCAGGTCTGCTTTGAAAGACACCCCCACGGATACGGCTTCTGAGGCATTGAAACAGATTCCGATTCAAGTGGAGCATGTAGCTGGCGCAAAAACGCTGCGCCCATCAAGACGCTTACTGCAATATCTGACACTGATTATTCTTATTCTGATTCCGCTAAGCGGTCTGTTTCGAATAGATCTGGGATCAGCCAGCTTTATTCTACTTGAACGACAAGTATGGTTTTCAGATTTCCTGATTATTTTCGGTCTGTGGATATTTATAGCCAGTCTGCTGATGATGACCTATTCACTTGTAGGTTCGGCCTTTTGTGGCTGGATGTGCCCACAAAATACGGCAGCAGAATTTGCCGATATGCTAACCGCTAAGTTGCTTGGGCGCAGCGCTAATATGCTCGACATCAGTGGTGAACAAATGCAGGTCGCGCGGCGCAAAAAGAGCTGGCTTAACTATCTGGTGTTGTCGATAGGACTGTTATTACCGGCCATGCTTTATGCCCTGATCCCCCTGCTCTACTTTGCCTCACCATCCCAAATATGGTCATACATAACCCTTTCTGAAGAAGCACTGCAAAATGGTAGTCTGTACTGGATATTTTTAATCCTCACCGGTGTATTTCTATATGATATCGCGGCAGTTAAACATTTGTGGTGTAAATACATGTGTTTCTACCGGGTATGGCAGGAATCATTTAAGTCAAAACACTCCCTGCGTATTCGTTATGATGATCAGCGTTCTGACCACTGCCTGACATGCAATTATTGTGTAGATGCCTGCGTTCTTGATCTCGATCCGCGTACAACCGGCTATATTGATAATTGTATCAATTGTGGTGCCTGTGTAACAGCCTGTGATGAACTCAATAGCAAACGCAAAAATGGTGCCGAAGCGGGCTTGTTAAGTTTTATCATTGGAGATAAAAAGACACCATCAACAATCGCTAAAGTGCTATCGGTATTCTTGAATAACACAAAAAAACCACTCCTTGCAACAGTGGTCGGTGCTGTTCTGCTCGCCATGGGGATGGCCGGCTACCAGAGCGAATCATTTTCAGTTTCTGCAATGGCAGAAAACAGCAAAGGCGCGGTACTCGATTACCGTATTAATATTGCCCATAAACTCTATTCACCCGTTAATATCACGCTTAAAGTTAAAGGCCTTAACAATTCATTTTTATTGGATAAAGATAACATATCTTTTGAAACAGCCGGACGCATCGATGTCAGTCTGCATGTATCACCCGATCTACCTTCAGGGCTGCATCGTTTCGTTGTATTGGCCAGTGCAGACAACGGCTGGTCAGATCAGTTTGAAGTGACGCATTTTGTAAAAAATAGCGCCATTAAGAGTCCGTCGGACTTGTGAAAATATAGGAGAAAGTATGACTTCCCAAGCATCATCTACG
>NZ_RCFQ01000022.1 GCF_003665155.1 Mariprofundus sp. EBB-1
TACAGGACCTGCTGGTGCGCAGCTGCATGGTGTATGCCTCTGTAGAGCTCACATCCACAGTGCAACGTGATTACCTTGCGCTTGATGCGTCCTTAGCGGGCATGGAGCAGCGCATGTCTTCATTGGGGCAATCGATGCAAGCCAGCAAACATGCCATGTCTGAATTTGCACAGGAGATGCGTGAACTCAAACAGGCTACGCGATTAAGTGAAGATGATGATGAAGTATTTAAAGCGATTGCTGTTCATCGTCATTACGCCAAAGTACTGCGTTATGAGTTAAGTCTTCAAAAACAGTTGGCGAATTTTAAACAGCGCTTGTTGATGGCGATGGGATTTCAGCCAAAGAATAATCAAGATCAGATCGATTCCATGAAGAACAATGCAAGCAAAACAGATCAAAAAACCGAGCTCTGATCATGCGCACGCGTAATAATCAGGAGACAGGATCGATTTACGAAGTCTTTTCAGATATGGCGTTGTTAATGCTCGCAGCATTTATCTTTATTCTGGCCATGATTTTGATGGTCTCGAAAATGCAGGGTAATGGCGATTCTGAACTGGACAAAGCAGCCATCGCTTCGCTTGAAGATTCACTGGCGAAGTCTAATGCGCGTAATGTTGAACTGATGCAGGAGATGAACACGCTGGTTGGTGCCGATAGTGAACAGCAGATGAATAAGGTGCTGGCATCGGCAGGATTTGGTGTTGGTCAGGGCCGCAAAGACTTTGAGTTGATGGTGCAGGGGTTACGTGCCTTGCCGGGTAAAGATCTGCATCTGGTCATTGATGCTACAGGATCGATGCATGGTGCTACCTCATTTTTGATTCCGATACTGCGCGTGATTGCAATCAGGTCGGGTAAGAAACTGGCTGCAGTAAGCTGGTATGCGGACAAGAAAACCAATACTGCAACAGGCTCCATGGGCGCAATGTTTGATCAACTGATGCAGGAGGCTCCCTTTAGCGGTAGTGATGAGACCATTGGTCATACCTTTGATGCGATTGCGCAAAACTCACCTACACCGGGTGCTTATTTGCTCATTGGTGATGAACCACCTACCGATACGGTACATTATCATACCATTCCAGCACCAGTATTTACCTTACCATTGGGTAGCAGTGATTCGAGCACCAAAGTGGCATATCAGAAAATCGCTGAAACATCCGGTGGCCGCATGCTAGAGCTAAGGTTCCATTAACAGAGTTTACGCAAGAGATGTCTGGAGGGTGAGGCAAACATCCTGTGGTGACATGCGTATGAATCATACGATCGCCCTCTTTTAGATAACAGTTGAGCTTCTTAAAGGGTGCTATGCCACTCACTATTGGCAATCATCACCGGAAACGATTCACCTAAACGTATTCGTTCAAACACATCGCGCTTTCCCTCACCTGTCACCATGATAATGCGTTCATGTGCAGCATGAAGCGTACTGTAACCCAGTGATACACGTTGAGGAGGTGGCTTTGGTGCATTGAATACAGGCACAACCGGACGCTCATCAGCGAGAGCGGGATTATCAGGAAAAAGGCTGCAGGTATGTCCATCCTCGCCCATGCCACATAATACCAGATCAAGGCAGGGGATAGCTGCCAATTCTTCAGCATACATGGTGGCGGCTTGATCAGGGCCAAGCTCAGCAGCTATGCGGTGGATGTGATGAGACGGGATGTTCACATAGTTTAATAGCGCTTGATCAGCCATCAGATCGTTTCGTTCTGCATCACCGACAGGCAGACAGCGTTCATCACCAAACCAGATATGGAGATTGTTCCAGGCGATATCAGCATCACGCAGCAAGGTATAACAGCAACGTGGCGTTGTTCCACCGGCCAGAGCCAGATGAAATACACCGCGAGCAGCAATGGCTGATGATGCAGCCTCTATGATGCGACCTGCTACAGCGTGCGCTACAGCATCGTTGTTTTCATGGTGGATGAGATTTTCAAGCATGCTTTGCACTCAAATTACGCCAATCGCCTTCACAATCATGCATAAGCTCCTGCATGCCATCGATGTCCATAGTACCTGCGGTATATGTTGAAATGGAGGCGTCTTCAGCAGCCCAGGCTTTCATAATCGGCTCAACAATGCGCCAAGACTCTTCCACTTCGTCAGCACGCGAGAACAGGCCCGCTTCACCAAGTAGTACATCATGAAATAGTGTTTCATAGGCTTCCGGCATACCTGAACCATCCATGCCATAACTTGCATCGAGTTGAACAGCACGTAAGTCGGTTGAGAGGCCTGGTTGTTTGGCTGTCATACTAAGTAGCATACCTTCATCAGGTTGCAGACGGAAAATCAGTTCGTTATTGAGTACATTGCCATCATGCAGGTCAAACAAGGTTTGTGGTGGTGCTTTGAAGCGAATACATATTTCTGACACGCGGTCAGGTAATGCTTTGCCGGTACGCAATAAAAATGGCACACCCTGCCAGCGCCAGTTATCAACATGGAATTTTACTGCTGCAAATGTTTCAGTATTGGAGTCGGCAGCAACACCTGCTTCATCACGATAGGCTGGAATATCCACACCACCGGCATTGCCTGCATCATATTGGGCACGCACCGCAATATTCTTGACCTGATCGACAGATATACGCCGGATAGCGCGTAATACTTTCATTTTTTCATCACGCACATCATCGGCATCCAATGTAAGTGGTGCTTCCATGGCTACCAAGGTTAAGACCTGTAAGAGATGACTTTGAATCATGTCTTTCAGGGCACCTGATGTTTCATAATAACCGGCGCGATAACCGATCCCCAGTGTTTCAGATACGGAAATTTGTACATGATCGATAAAGTTGCGGTTCCATAACGGCTCTAACACCGAATTGGCAAAGCGGAATACCATCAGGTTTTGCACCGACTCTTTGCCTAGATAATGATCAATACGATAGATCTGCGATTCATTAAAATAGTGCTGCAGGCTTTGATTCAGATCCTGAGCGCTCTGCAAATCCATGCCGAATGGTTTTTCAACCACGATGCGGCGAAAACCATCAGCTTCATCGGCTAAGCCGGCAGCTTTGAGGTTTTTAGCTACACACTCATACCAGGAAGGGGGAATTGCCAGATAGAACAGAGCATTCTTTTTTCCACCTTGCTCATGTAATGCTTCAGCTAGACGCTGATACATCTCAGGGTCAGCCAGATCACCATTAACCAGGTCAAGTTTGTGTGAAATACGCTGCCATGAACGTGGATTCAAAATCGCATCAGGGAAATACTGTAACAACTGGTCATGCACATAATTGATCCAGTGCGATTTGGTCCAGTTGTTACGTAAAGCACCGATGATCCGCGAATGCGGACCAAGCAGATTCCAGCGATGCATATGCGCCAGTGCAGGAAGCAATTTACGTTTACTCAGGTCACCGGATGCACCAAAGATTACGATGTTGGCAGGTTCAGCCTGCTCACTCCCTATAATGGAAGCAAATTTATCATCGCGCGCCATTAAGCGTCCGATTTATCTGCTGGCTTAATAGGGTGGCCTCCAAAACCGGCGCGTTGAGCATTTACGATTTTACCAGCAAACGCATCTTTTTGACGGCTACGGAAACGCATCTGCAAAGCCAGTGTCATGACAGGTGTTGGAATACCCAGATCAATGGCTTCATTGGCAGTCCAGCGTCCCTCACCGGAATCATCCATCCAGTCGGATAGAGAAGAGAGATCTCCATCCTGTTCAAGCGCATCACCGGTAAGATCGAGCAACCATGAACTTACCACTGAACCATGTTGCCAGACACGTGAAATCTGATGCATATCCAGGTCAAACTCTTCTTTGGCTTTCATCAATTCAAAGCCTTCGGCAAACGCCTGCATCATGCCGTATTCCATGCCGTTATGAACCATCTTCACAAAATGTCCGGAACCAATTGGTCCCATATGGCCCCAGCCCTGACCATCATTAGAAGCAAGTGTAGTCAACGCAGGTGCAATCAGATCAATAGCATTTTGTTCGCCGCCAATCATTAACGAATAACCGTTTTGCAGCCCCCATACACCGCCCGAGGTACCACAGTCGGCAAATAAGATACCTTTTTCAGCCAGCTCAGCACCACGGCGCTGTCCTTCTTTGTAGTTGGAGTTGCCACCATCAATAATCAGATCACCTGGTTCAAGACCTGCTTTCAATAGGTTTTCAATGCTCGCATCCACAAATTGATGCGGAACCATCACCCAGAGTACACGCGGGGAAGGGAGCTGTGCGATCACATCCTCTAAACTCTGCGCTGCACTGACAGCATCAAATTCCTGAGCCAGAGCTAAACCGGGTGCCGTATCGACATCATAAGCGACCACTTCATGTTCGCCCTGCATCAAACGTTTCACCATATTGCCGCCCATGCGACCTAAACCAATCATTGCCAACTTCATTGCTGACTCCTTTTATCACTACAATCATTCTTAAAAGCTCACCATAGTAAGCGGGCGACATCTTACTCTCTCTAGCCGTGAGAAACATCGTTAATCATCGCAGGGTAAATAATTACGATGCTATTACTGCTCCCAGAGAGGGCTAATGGTGGAGAGATATGCTTCCATGGCATGTTCAGGTTTGAAAATATTGATGAAGCGGTGCGAGCTGGTTCTCATAATGTTGCCAATGCGCTACGGATTTTTGATGCATGGGTTCTCGTACCTGAAGTACGCTTGCCGTGGATACTGGGCCTGTTCCTTGATGCGAATTCAGGCACGCATTAGACCATTCAAGGTTGCAGGCTTGCAATATTTTCCGCAGAACGGGTTCAGGCGTGCTTACAAGCTCTTCATACCCTACCTCAAGCATAACGCCTGCGGGCAGCACTGAACGCCAGTGTTGCATGATGCGTTGATAGCGTGCGTATTGGCGACCCAACTCATCAAGATCAAATGAGTAGTACACAGAAGAACTGAAATTTTCCCTGAACATGGAAAGGCAGGTCGCCATTGGTTCGCGTCGAATATGGATAATGCGTGCATGGGGTAGGGCTTTGGCAATGACTCCGGCATAGAGGTAGTTGATCAGTCCCTTATCAATGACGCGGCCAGCAGCGCTATATTCATCTGTTAAGCGGCGCTCATATTCATGACCGATAGCCAGTAATTCACTATTATTTAACGTACTAAGTAGCTCAATCAGTGTGTTATTGCGCACTTTATGATGGCGGCCAATCATTGATTGGGGAATAGCATCAGTCTCTCCGACTGTTTGAAGTGCCGGATGACGGGATAGTGCTTGCTCAAGCAGGGTAGAACCGCATCTAGGCATGCCAATAATAAATATGGGGGTAGCCTGACTGGCTTGCGTGGGTATGGCGTCATCGAAACATTCTTTGGGAAAGGCGGCGCTGGCAGCTATATGGAGAGACTCCTGTTCGTTTTCATCGTAATTTATAAAATGCCTTCGCCGCTGTTGGTTAGCTTTTCTCCAATAGTCAAAGGCTTGTTCATATTGGCCTGTCTTATCAGCAATATGTCCGAGTATAAATGCGGAGGATATGCGCTCATAGCTTCCCGGTTGAGATTGCGCGTAAATGCTTTTTAGTTTTGCGAAATGTGTATTTTCCGTATCTGTTGGGAAGTTTGAAAACAGTAGAAGAAGCGAATCAATATTATTCGGATTTAAGGCCAGTGCTTCATTCAAGCGTTTCATGGCTTCCTCTTTGTTGCCATGCTGAGATAAATTTATGGCCATATTGTAGAGAATTTCATCATTGTTCGGGGCTAGGGTATGTGCCTTCTCCATCAATGCCATGGAGGTTTCAGTGTTTATTAGATAGTTGTGAATATGGGCTAATTTTTGGATGATATCCACATCACGTGGGAAAAGTTGTGATGCTTTTTCATACATTTCAAGAGCGTGCCGAAGCTCTCCCATGAGCTCCAAGGCGGTAGCATAGCCAAATAGTGCTTCGTATGAGCGAGGAGATTGGGCCAATACTTGCTTATACAGTATGGCAGCATTCTCTTCCTGATTTCCCATTAGCATACTGCCGGCCAGATTGGTCTTGAATTCAAGTCGTTTAGGGGCAGCCTGGCTGGCACGGGTAAGCCAATCAATAGCCAAGGGAAAATCTGACTTTCTAATGGCGACCAGACCACGGACATACATGGTATCAGGAAAGTTTTTATATTCGTCATCGGCCCGGGAGCATAAGCTCTGTGCTGTTTCCAACTGACCTTGAGCGATTGCATTCATGGCTTGAGCAGAGAGAGCGGCCAGTCGGCGCTTTTTGTTATTGGATATTTTTTTGATCGCCATAGTTCACCTCTGATGAAAAAAATTTATACCATTAAATGTTTGGAAATATTATCCCGATAATAGCTCTGCCGATCAGTCTAGGCTTTTCGTGACGATCTCGAACACATCACCAGAGATGCCTGAACTATCGGCAATGCGTTGCAGCTGATTGCGCATCAATGCACTGCGTTTATGCTCCAGGCGTTTCCATGGCATCAGTGCGCGTACCATGCGCGAGGCCACCTGGGGGTTCAGTTTGTCCAAAGCCAAGACCTGTTCGGCGATAAACGCATAACCACTACCATCTTCAGCATGGAAGCCGGCCGGGTTGCGCATAGCGAAGCTGCCAATCAGAGCTCGCACCTTGTTCGGATTATGCAGGTCGAACTTATCATGTGTCATGAGTGATTTTACCTGCGCTAATGTGTTTGGCAATGCGGATGAGGCTTGCACGGAAAACCACTTATCCATGACATTGGCATCATCAGTCCAACGCTCTTCAAAGCTGGAAAGGGCAGCTTCCCGTTCCGGGCAATCACAATCAACCAGAGCAGAGAGGGCGGCATATTGATCGGTCATATTTGAGCTTTCAGTAAACTGTTGATGCATTAGTGAAATGGTTGATGCATCGTTCAATGTCGAGAGATATGACAGGCATACATTCTTGAGTTTACGCTGCTGCATGGCCGTATCACTCAGTTCGTCTGATGCCTGAGAGAGTGCGTGATACAGGCGCTCGAATTCACCGCGCAGGTTCGTGGCAATGAAGTGACGTAAGCTTTCACGTGTTACATGAATCTGGCCGGGGTCAGCAGGCGTGCTAGCTTCGGCAATATCTGACTCTGAAGGTAACATCAGTGCTTCAGCTTTAAGGGCCGGATCAAGACTTTCATCTTGCAGCAGATGGCGGAAGGCTGTTGTTATACGGGTATCCGGTGTGGTCTTATGATCCAGCATGGCTTGCATGCTGCTCATGGCTAGCCGTTGTGCTGCCGCCCAGCGATTAAATGCATCGCTATCGTGCTGCATCAAAAAGGCATCGTCATCGGCACTGTATGGGTAGTCGAGTTGAATGGGAGCCGAGAAGCCGCGTAGCAGCGATGGCAAGGGCTTTTCTGTTACGTTAACAAACCGGAATGATTGCTCGGCTTCAGTGATGATGAGTGTGCGTTCAGTGGATGCTGCTGTTTGTTCATCTGCTAGTTGTAAGGCCTGTTCTGAGCCGTCGGGCAGCAGCAGTGCCATGGTTAATGGAATCAGGTAGGGCTGCTTGTCATGCTGGCCGGGGCTATCCGTACAGTGTTGTGAGCAGTGTAGGGAACAGATTTGTTGCTGCCGATCATATTCCAACCGCACAGTCAGTGTCGGTGTGCCTGCCTGATCATACCAACGCTGCATTTGTGCAAGATCAGCTATATTAGTATCAGCATTGGCATCATGCATAGCAGCAAGGAAATCTTCAGTAGTGACAGCCTGACCATCATGGCGCTCAAAATAGAGATCCATGCCCGCTCTGAAGCCTTCAACGCCCAATAGACTCTGATACAGACGTACCACTTCCGCGCCTTTTTCATAGACGGTGACGGTATAGAAATTATTGATCTCCATATAAGAGGCAGGGCGAATCGGGTGTGCCATGGGGCTAGCGTCTTCGGCAAACTGATGGGTGCGCAAGAGGCGCACATCTTCAATGCGTTTGACGGCTCTTGAGTGCATATCGGCGGTGAATTCCTGATCTCTGAATACGGTCAATCCCTCTTTCAGGCTGAGCTGGAACCAGTCGCGGCAGGTGACACGATTGCCAGTCCAATTATGGAAATATTCATGGCCAATAACCGCCTCAATAGCGATATAATCATTGTCGGTAGCTGATTCCGGGCTGGCAAAGACAAGGCGTGAGTTGAATACATTCAGCCCCTTATTTTCCATTGCTCCCATATTAAAATCATCAACGGCTACGATCATGAACAGATCAAGATCGTATTCGAGCCCGAAACGTTGCTCATCCCAGCGCATGGCCCGTTTTAATGAGGCCATGGCGTGGCCGCATTGATCAATATGATGCGCTTCGGTGAAAATACGCAGGGTGACAGCGCGATTTGAGGCGGTGGTAAAAGAGTCTTCAAAACAGGAGAGATCACCTGCAACGAGGGCAAATAGGTAACAGGGTTTGGCAAACGGATCATGCCATTCGGCCCAGTGCAGATTGTTTTCCAGTCTTCCCTGACCGGTTGGGTTGCCATTGGAGAGCAGTACAGGATTGGTTGTTTTGTCAGCAATGATGGTGACTTTAAAGGGGGCCATTACATCGGGGCGATCCTGATAATAGGTGATGCGGCGGAATCCCTGCGCTTCACATTGGCTGCAATAATTACCACCGGAGCGATACAGGCCTTCAAGTGCTGTGTTCTCCTGCGGGTTGATGCGGGTGGTGATCTCCAGTTCAAATGTATCAGGGGTGTTGGCGATGTTCAGGCCTTGTGCATGCAGATGATAGTCATGTTGATCCAGCGCAAGACCATTCAGTTTGATACCGAGTAGATCCATATCATGACCATCGAGCTTTAACTCTGTTGCAGTGCTGACTTCAGGATTGCGGCGATATTGAACTGTGGAGACAACCTCTGTGGTTGTGGGTTGCAGGGTGAATGTGAGGCAGACCTGATCCACCAGATAGGCTGGTGCAAGATAGTCTTTCAGATATATGGTTTGTCTGTGGGTCATCATTCATCCTTGGGGTTACAGTGTTGTGTGTTATGCGTGTTGCAGTGATGCTTTATTGCTTGGGTACTTGTAACCACCAATCAATTTCAGCCGTGGCAATGATTTTATCTTCACACATGACATTGACGGGGATTTTGAAAATGGTTCTGCTGCGTCGCTTCAATATATCGATACACGTTTGCAGAGCGGCTGGATCTACGATTGCTTTTGCCCTGCATTCTTGCATGGCTGGTCGTTTATATTGAATGGAAGCCTTTTTAACCAGCACAGTAGATTGTGGGAACAGGGGCAGTAGGTTCAGAATAAGGTAATGACCACTGGCAGCTTCGGCTAAAGCATGAATCACCGAAGCATGCAGGCTGCCTACATGATTAAGCAGACATGGCTGCTGTTTGAGAAAAACTTCGTCGCCATCCCCGCTAGCATCAATTTGTAGATCAATATGCTGATTAAATGGAAGTTCGGTGATTTGCATGGCTTAAGCTAGCAAGTCGCCAGCTTTTAACTGCGCTCCTCTGAGGAAGTCTGTTGCCGGCATCGCCTTTTTGCCCTCGGGTTGTAGTTCCTTGATGCGATAGACAGAGCCTTCAGCGCAGGCGATATCCAAACCTTCAATGTTGCTTACTACTGACCCTACTGGAGCCTTGTGTTGGCCGGGGAGTGTTTCACCAGCAATCAACTTTAACCATTTACCATTGTATCGGCTGCGTACTCCAGGGCGTGGAGAGAAGCAGCGTACCAGGCGGTCAATCTCTGCGGCCGGCTTTGACCAGTCGATGATACGTTCTTCATTGGTGATTTTCTTTGCGTAAGTAATGCCTTCGGCCAATTGAGCTTGTGGTTGCAGGCCAGCCGCGATTTTCGGTAAGGTTTCAATCAGCAGTTGAGCACCCATGGGTGAAAGATTGAACCACAGTTCAGAACCGGTGGTTTGGCTTGTGATCGGCAGGTTCTGTTGCGCATAAATACCACCGGTATCGAGCCCTTCTTCCATCTGCATGATGCATACACCTGTTTCACCGTCACCAGCCAACAGCGATCGTTCGATAGGAGCAGCACCACGCCAGCGTGGTAATAACGAAGCATGTACATTGATTGGTGCGATAGATACCGCATGCAACCATTCAACCGGGAGGATCATGCCAAAAGCGACGACAATCAGCATATCTGCCTGTTTTTCCTGCAGCCATAGCAATGCTTCATCATTATCGCGTAGTTTTTCTGGTGTAATGACATCAATGCCGGCATCCAGTGCCGCCTGTTTTACTGCTGAAGGGGTGAGCTTCATACCGCGTCCGGATTTACGATCCGGTTGTGAAACCACGCCAACTACATCTATGTTATCGGCTTTTATTAAAGCGGTCAGACAGGGAACAGAAAAGCCGGGGGTGCCGGCAAATACTACGCGCATAATATCTCCATGATGTATTGATTAGACGGGTGGTGTTGCCTCAACATAAGAGCTGTTTATTCTTTAAATAGTTTTTTCATTTTTTTGGTGATCATTCTGCGTTTGAGAGGGGAGATGTGATCGATGAACAGTTTTCCGATCAGGTGATCGAATTCGTGTTGCAGGGCAACGGCTTGAAAGTCTTCAAAATCTTGTTCGTGTTCCTGGCCATCCATATCAAACCAGCGCAGACGTACTGCGGAAGGGCGTGTTACATCGGCATAGGTTTCAGGAATCGAGAGGCAGCCCTCTTCCCAGGTGGCTGACTCATCGCTATACCATGTGAATTCAGGGTTGATCCATACCTTTAGCTCACGGCGCCCACCGTCTTGATCGGCATCGTGACGCACTTCATCACTGCGCCAGAGTGTGTCGGTGACAGCAATTTGTAAGGACACACCAATTTGCGGAGCCGCCAGGCCAACGCCCGGTGCGTCGTACATGGTGTCGGCCATGTCTTCGATAATGGTTTTAACCTCGTCAGAGAGAGGGAACGACACAGGTTTGGCGATCTCACGCAGGCGATCATCCGGGTGAATGAGAATTTTCTGAACAGCCATTAAAATGTACCACCATTGAAACCAAACATAGCGCGCTCCGGTGCTGCAAACTCAATATAAATACGAGCGCTATCGATTCCTGTTTCTGCTTCAATCATATTGCATAATGTTGCAGATAGATCAGGTGTTTGTGCAGTGCTCAGGCCTAGGCTTTTAAGTTCTAAAAATGCCAATGGTGCATCAGACCCGGCAAATACCATGGCTTTGTTATCGGAGAGTTCAACCATGACATAGGACTCAGGTTTACCTAGTGCATTTGCCACTGCTGCTGAAGCGCGACGTAGGAAAGCAGCTTTATCCGCTACTTTGATGTTGGTGTGTATCAATAAACAGGGCATTAATGAATATCCTTAGCAGGGGGAATGTGATCTTTCGCTGTTTCTTCTGTTGCTGGAGTGGATGCAACAGAAGATTCGGCAGTTTCGGCTTGTTGTTGGGCATACAGTTCCAAATTGCGTTTGGCCTGCTCTTCGCGCAAAGCATTTTTTTGCACGCGCATGTCTTTGGTAGCATAAAAACCAGCCCACCAGAGCAGCACAAACAATATTGCAATCACTGACCAGAATATAAATCCACTCATGAGCTTACCTCCACGGCAGCAATATCGGCGGCCAGTGCTGCCAGTGCAATATTGGCTGCATGGGCACGTTCATCTGATCGCTGCTGCATGCGTGCATTGAATATATTCACGCCAGCCAGAATGAACCCCAGAGCAATAAAAGCGCCCGGCGGCAGAATGAACATCAATACATCAGGATAAGATGCGCCAAAGACTGAAAAGCCAAACAGTTCACCCTGACCCAGTAACTCGCGCACGCCACCAAGTAGCAATAGCGCGAAGGTGAAACCGGTACCGATGGCAAGCGCATCTACCAGGGAATCAATGACTGAATTTTTACTGGCAAAGGCTTCAGCACGGCCAAGGATGGCGCAGTTCACTACAATCAATGGAATAAATAGGCCGAGTACCAGGTACATCTCATGCATCCATGCATTCATGGCCATTTCAACTACGGTTACTAAAGCCGCAATAATGGTGATGTATGCCGGGATGCGTACGTTTTTGGGGATGATGCCACGAACCAGAGAGACCACTAGATTGGATCCGATCAGCACAATAACCGTAGCTGCACCCATCCAGAAACCGTTCTCAGCTGATGTTGTAACACCAAGCAGGGGGCACATGCCGAGCAGTTGGGCGAACACAGTATTATTATGCCAAAAGCCATCGGCAAAGATCTCTGATTTATTCAATGCAAGCCTCCTTTTGTGGTGTTGTTGGCCGGTATTTGCGCAAGCATCACACGCTCAAGAATAAGGTCATGATGTACGTGGAAAAACTCCAAAGCACCTTTAACAGCTTTTACTACTGCTCTTGGCGTAATGGTAGCGCCGGTAAATTGATCGAAATCACCACCGTCCTTTTTTACTTTCCATATTCTGCTGTCGAGTCCATGACCGGTAAAGCTATCTAGCCAGTGGTTGTTTTTGACGATACCGTCACCAAGTCCGGGTGTTTCACGGTGATAGATAATGCGAATGGCTTGCACCGAAGCATCAGGGCGCAAACCGACCAGAATGCGAATAGAGCCAGAATAACCATCCGGTGCGGTCACTTCCCAAGCCAAACCAGTGAGTTGACCATTCGCCTTTTTGGCTGGATAGATGGTGGTATCGTTGACGGTAACTTTTTCCGTTTGAGGATCGTTAGCATGCAGAGGCAGTACCTGCTGTAGAGCGTTGTGTAGTGCTGCTTTTTGTGCGTTGGCGATAGGTTCACGGGTGAACATATTGGTGAGCCCGGTAACTGCAGCAGCAATCACTGCCACCACAAACAGGGCGATAACCATACGGATCTGGTCTCTGTCGATTTTCATCAGCTTTTACCCATGTCCTGATCATCCACATGATGGCCATAGACGCGAGGCCGGAAATAGTGGTCAATCAATGGAACCGCGCAGTTCATCAATAAAACAGAGAACATGGCCCCTTCCGGATAACCACCGAAACTACGAATGCTCCACGTTATCACACCACATCCGACACCGAATACAATTTGTCCGACAGGGGTGACCGGAGATGAAACCGGGTCGGTAGCCATGAAAAAGGCACACAGGATCAGACCACCGGCAAACAGATGGAACATCGGCGTGGCAAACTGATCAGGAGCGACCTGATTAAAGATTGCAGCCAGCAATAGCACCGTGCCGATATATGCAAACGGGATATGCCAGGTGATGGAGTGGCGTGCCAACAGAAAGATACCACCAATGAACAGTGCCAGGGCACTGGTCTCACCAATACTGCCAGCTTCAAAACCAAGGAAGGCGTCGAGATAGCTGTAATCATAGGCTTTCAGGGCATCAGCGATAGGTACACCGAGTGTGGCTTCGGTTTTAATGTGCCCTAATGGCGAGGCCATGGTGATAGCATCAAGCGAGAGGTGGCTGCTGCTCAGCAATGCATTGGTACCATGGAAAAAGATTGTCGCACAGGTAGAGAAGTCAAATAGATTCAGGGTGGGGTCTGCAGATGACATCGGCATGATCCAGGTGGTCATGCTTAAGGGGAAAGAGATCAGCAGAATCACGCGTGCAGAAAGTGCCGGATTAAAGATATTGTGGCCCAGTCCACCATAAACCTGTTTACCGAGTACAATGGCAAATACACTGCCCAACACAGCCATCCACCATGGTGTAGTGGCAGGTAAGGTGAGTGCCAGAAACAGACCGGTCAGGGCGGCCGAATTATCCAGCAGTGTAGAGAGTGGACGTTTCATCATTTTCAGACAAACGGCTTCAGTCAGCAGCGCACTGAGCATGCAGCTAACGATTAACAGGAAGGCCAGCCAGCCGAACAGATAGATACTGACGGCAGCAGCAGGCAACAGTGCCAGCACAACGGTGAACATCATCATGCGAATGGAATCGCCACCATGGGCGTGTGGGGAACTGAGCATAATCAGAGACATTAGCTCTTCTCCTCGGGGATTGGTTTGGTATCCGGGCGTGTAGTGGAAGCAGTATCTGTGGAGGCGACTGCTTCGGTCGTTGGTTCAGCGGCCGGTTTTGGTGCATGGGTTTTGCGTACGCGTGAACGGCGGGCTGCTTTTTCGGCATTTTCCCGTTCGATGCGCGTATCGCGACCTTCGGAACGCTGCCGCGATGCTTCTGCAAAGACCTGTTCACGCCGCGCCAGCGAAATCTGCCCTTTGCCATAACGGAAATAGTGCACCAGCGGAATGTTTGATGGGCAGACATACGAGCAGGCTCCGCATTCGATACAATCAAACAGTTGATAATCTTCAGCTTTTTCAAGTTGATCACTGCGGCATAAATCAGCCAGTAGATTGGGTACCAGTGAGGCCGGGCATGCTTCACTGCAGTGGCCACAGCGAATGCATGGATTTTCAACCGTGTGGGCGGCATTGATGGCTTGCTGGCTTAAAGCCAGAATACCACTGGTGGATTTGACCACAGGAATATCCGGGTGGCGCAGGCGTTCGCCCATCATCGGGCCACCATGCACTACCTGAATATTACTGAAATCTTCCAGCCCCTGACGTGCAAATAGCGAACGGATGGGGGTGCCGATCCGGGCATTCAGGTTTGCTGGTCTGGGTAGCGCATCACCACTAATGGTAACAATACGCTCTGTTAGCGTTTGACCCAGTATCACCGCATCACGTAAGGCTTTGGTGGTGCCTACATTCTGGCACAATACGCCAATATGCATGGGTAGTTTTCCAGCCGGTACTTCACGTCCAGTAAGGGTGTAGATCAACTGTTTTTCGCTGCCTTGCGGGTAGCGTGTTGGTAGCACCTCTATGTGCACACCATCCATGCCATCTTTATTGGTCAGGGCTTCCTGCATCGCTTCGGCCGCATCGGTTTTATTATCTTCAATGGCAATAATGCCGGCGCTACTGCCGACCATGTGCATGATGATTGCCATACCATCAAGAATCTCTGAGGCCTGTTCTACCATCAGACGATGATCAGTGGTCAGATAGGGTTCGCATTCGATGCCGTTAAGGATCACTGTTTCAATGGGGAAGCGCCTGTCCTGCACGAGCTTGATAAAGGTGGGAAAGACCGCGCCGCCCAATCCAGCCAGTCCACACATGCGGGCGCGTTCACGTAAGATCGTCGGATCAACATTGCGCCAGTCTGTGATCGGCTCAAGCGATTCATCGCGCCTGTCATCACCATCTGCTTCAATAAAAATGGATGGCATACCCATGCCGGATGGATGGGCAATGGCGTGTTCTTCAATTTTGACAATACGACCAGAGGTCGAGGCGTGCACCGGCACAGAGAGATAGCCTTCTGATTTGGCTATCTTTTGACCACGCAACACCTTGTCACCAATCTTCACCATAGATGTGCAGGGCACGCCAATATGCTGTTTCATGGGTAAAATAAGCACAGGCGAAATGCCGGCATCTTCAATAGGGGCGGCTGCCGACAACTTATGCATGTCCGGATGAATGCCACCGGGAAATGTGTGTGCCATCAGTCCTAATTTCTGGGCTAGTGTTCTAAGCATGGCCGGCATGTTGTTCCCGCCTTTCGTGACCCAGTTGCGAACGTTTGGTGTCTGGCAATGGCCAGGCCCAATGTTCAATGAGTTCAGGTTTTACCAGCATATCGATGCAATCTACCGGGCACGGTTCCACACAAAGTGTGCAGCCAGTGCAGTGATCCGCGATAATAGTATGGTATTGTTTGGGTGCACCGATAATGGCATCTACAGGGCAGGCTTTGATGCATAGCGTGCAACCGATGCATTCATCTTCACGCACAAATGCGAGCATTGGTGCGCTGGCTTCTTGTTCCAGTTCCTTGGGTTCTACACCCATCAGATCGGCAATCTGCAGCATGGTGCGCTCACCACCTGGCACGCAGTGGTTCACTTCTGCCTCTCCACTGGCTACAGCCGTAGCATACGGTTTACAGCCCGGATATCCGCACTGACCACACTGGGTTTGTGGCAGCAGGGCATCGACATTGTCGATCATCGGGTCGCCTTCAATATGAAATATTTTTTGCGCAATAGCCAGCACAATACCTGCACAAAATGCAAAAGCGCCGAGGCTGGCCAGGGCGTAAATCAGGCCGTTCATGGATTCCATTAGCATCGGTTGTTAAACTTTGACTAGGCCGGAGAAGCCCATAAATGCCAGACTCATCATACCCGCAGTGATCAAGGCTAACGGTGAGCCCTTAAATGCAGTCGGTACAGGAGAGACATCAATACGTTCACGAATACCGGCAAACAGAATCAGTACCAAGGCAAAACCAATGGCTGCACCGCCACCGTAGAGTGCTGAGGTTAAAAAGGTCTGTTTCTGTTGTACATTGAGAATCGCTACACCGAGCACGGCACAGTTGGTGGTGATCAACGGTAAGAATATGCCTAATGCCTGATATAGAACCGGGCTGGTTTTATGAATCATCATTTCAATGAGCTGCACCAGCGATGCAATAATAAGGATAAAGAAAATAGTTTGTAGATACTGTAAATCCAGCGGAATCAGTACATATTGTTGCACCAGCCACGATGCAGTTGAGGCCAAAGTCATCACAAACATGACGGCGAAGGACATGCCAATAGCGGTTTCCACTTTGCTGGAAGTACCTAAAAATGGACAAATTCCAAGGAATTTAGTCAATACATAGTTGTTCACCAGCACCGCGGAAAGCAAAATTAAAGCGAATTCAGTCATGGTGCGGGAGTATAGGGCGCTCTCTTATCATCGTACACTGCTGAAAACCCACACTTTTTTGTTTGTTAGAGAGTTTTCACTGATGATTGTCCATTTAGTGCCCAGTTGTAATCCAGATATGAGCCAGCTTTTGAATCAGACGCAATATCTTCACGGTATGTTCGTATAAAAGAAATCACACCACCGCGCGTTTTGAAGTCACCTTCAAACCAGTCAAATATTTTTGATGTATGTATGCTGTTGCCTTGTACGCGAACACCCTTGTCGGGATGATTGATAAATGCTTGTGCTTGTTGATCAAGTTGATTGTTTAAGTCAGCGGCCGTGTAGGCTGAGTTTTTCAGATCGGGACAGCTCACAGAAGCGCAGACAATGGCAAAGTGAATGCGTGGCTCTCCCATGGGACGCAAAATCTGATGTTCAATTTGATACAGAGTACGCATCTTTCCTGCCACTATGGCAGCGGGTTTTTTCCACACGGGTGAGAATAGTCCGCCGGCATCACGAATCGAATCCAGCGGCCAATGATCGAGCACGACTTGGATTGCCAGAATATTGTAGGCATTGATCCAGAAGGCGAGTTTTTCTTTGTCTGAGACGAGCAATGTCACATCAAATGTTGCCAGCTGATTTAACACCTTTGGCCAGCGTGGATCACGGGCCATGTTTTGATAATCGACAAGATTTAATGCGATGTTCTGTTTGTTGCCCGGGCCAACATGCGCCTGTAACAGTTGTGTGTAAGTTGACCAGTCAGGCTCAGCGGCAAGCGCTTGAGTCGGTAGTAGAAGGAAAATTCCAATGCATAGTTTGAGTAGGGTATGTTTTATCATGAGCTAGCAGTCGAAGTATCGTGCGGAAGCTTACAATTTAATGGCCATTGTAAAATAAACGCCGGATTGACAGGCATGCAATGAAACAAAAACAGCCGCAGAGCCAGGGTTGGATTTTATATGAACTGTCCCTAAGATGCCGCAGGTCGGAGGGACAATATGTCTAAAGCATTTAAAGATCGTATTATTATGGTGACAGGTGCATCTGATGGCATTGGTTCCCATGTTGCCGCAGCCCTTGGGGCCGCCGGAGCATCTGTTATCGCTACTGGCCGCAATGAAGATGGTTTGCAGGAAACACTTGAACGTATTGAAGAGCTTGGTGGTCGCTGCCTCTGTGTTCCCTTTGATCTGACCGATTTCGAAAGCTATGGTAAATTGTTCCTGAGTTTGAAAGATCAGATTCCGCATCTTGATGGTCTGGTGCATTGTGCAGCATCGATTGATCGCTGTACTCCGATGCAATATATCAAAACTGAAGCTTTCAGGGAGTCGCTTGATATCAACCTGACGGCTCCGAACATGCTCACTCAGATGATGTTGCCATTGTTAAAGAGAGCCGAATCCGCCTCTGTTATTTTCACCAGCTGCGATATGGTTGACGAAGATCAGACCAACTGGCATGCCTACGGTATGGCGAAGCGGGCTTTGGCCTATGCCGCCGCCATGTGGCAAAGTGAACATGAGGATAAACCGTATCGTTTCAATACATTGAACCCGGGTAAGGTGCGCACCGCCTTATTCAAACGTACTTATGGTGGTATGCACCCTAAAGAGGTGCCCGCTCCGGGTAGCGTTGTGCCTGCATATCTTTACCTGCTATCAGATGCGTCAAAAGAGCTGCGTGGTCAGAGCTTGCACGCGCGTGATCTGATCAAAAAATAGATTATCTGGATTATTGTTTGCCTGCATTCATATGATTTTAGTACCCTGTCGGATAAACAGGAATCGAAGTAGTGAGCAAGGTAGGCAAGCGCGTTAAAAAGTAGTTTGGGCTTTCGGAGCATGGTGAACTCTCTGCTGGTAATGAAGATGTTCTGGACTTCTATCCAAATCGTATGGCTGATGTTGACATCGGTGCTGTCAAAAGTGTCACTATTCTGATGATAGAGCGTAAATATCTGGAAAGTTTAATTGGATACGTTTCACTTGATGCTCTAACTGCGTTAGCAGGGAGGTGCTCTCCAGAGGCAATTCAAGTTCATTTTTTATAAATAGATCTGGCCTTCCGATAAAGCTAAGCTGATCCTGTTGCCATATGCCTCTGTGATTTGAAATGGTATCATCATGATTAGCCAGACAGTGTTGTAAAATCATATGGGCTAAATTGAGCATCATCATAGGGTGCTGAAGGTTATCCGGTATATCATCTAAGGGCAGATGGGATGCATGATGGTGGTGGGCGATAAAATGTTGTATCTGATTGGGTAATTTCCAGCGTAGTGCCAGCATCATGCCTGCATCAATGTGGGTGTAGCCGAGATGTTGATATTCGGCCTCAAGCGCAGGTAAACCCTTTATTATACTTGCCATGAGTTCATTGAGAACGCTCTGCTTCTCGATATGTAAAATAACCAGCTTCCCAATGTCGTGTAACATACCGATCAGGCTGGCTTCATTGTGAGAGATTTTACTACAAGGTTCGGCAAGTGATCGCATTAACATGGACATAGCCTGGCTGTGCATCCAGATGTGATGGGACTGTAACTTCTTCTCAGCACTGGCATCAGCCAGTTGGGGGGCCAGCGTGTGAAAAATGATATGACTGGTTTCATCCAGTCCCAAGCGGGTGACGGCTAGAGGTATGTTGCTAATGCTGGCACTGGTTGAAGTAGTATAGGCCGCTGAATTGCATGTCTGCAGCACTTTCGCTGTAAGGATGGGATCATCGGCAATAATAATACCCAGATCATGGGCTGATGCATCCGGTTGCTGCAGTGCACGTTGAATCCTATGCCACGTTTCAGGCATCGGGGGAATGGTATTGACATGGTGGCGAAGTCTGCCAAGCACTTCGGTATCCAGGCAGGGGGGATGATTGAGATCGTAACTCATCTTTGCGGCTGCGCAGGCATTTAGGTTCAGTAATGCTGCAATTGTCAAACCGGTATCTTCAACAGGCCGTTCATGGCAGGGAGTGTGGTGTATTTGAGAGGGTTTACTTTGTGGTGCATCTGCATGGCCGGAAAACAGTTTATTCAACAGGGACATGTTGGCCTCCAGGGTATTCTTTGCAGCGTCAGATGGTGTGAAAGTGTTATGTTTAAACATGTACTTTTTTATGCCAGCGAGTAGTGGGAATAGGCAGCAAATTCAGTGCCACTTTGATAATTTTTCCTTATAGAGAGGCAATGCGTCAAATCTACGAAATAATAGGAACTGTTCAGGGTATAGAAGAGAGGATCGATTACGTTTTTTGCTGCAAACGAATTATATTTGACGTAGTGTTATCATAGCTTCGAACTTGGTAGAGGGAGAGCGATAGACGATATGTCAAAGCATGACCTGATTTTTCGCATTGCCGGAGACGGAGGAGAGGGTGTTATCTCCTGCGGAGACCTTATTGCCGCAGCCTGTGCGCGTGCAGGCTTTGGAATATTCACATTCAAAACATTTCCTGCTGAGGTGCGTGGTGGATATGCGATGTATCAGGTGCGTAGCGGCAGTGAAGCATTGCATAATCAGGGTGATGGCTTCGATATATTCTGTGCGCTGAATAGTGAAGCCTATGAGATCAATAAAGTTCATTTGTCGCCCGGCACTGCTTTTGTCTATGACGATACCTTTTCTCCGGATGTTCCAGAAGGAGTGAGCGCCTTCCCCATTCCAATGACACAGCTATCCAGGCAGCTCGGTTTCAAAAAAGCCAAAAATATGGTGGCGCTCGGAGCATTGTCCCGGCTGTTTAATATTGCGGCTAACCATTTGAAAGAGCTGCTGGTCGATAGGTTTGGAAACAAGGGTGAGAAGGTTGTGCAGGCTAATCTCGAGGCTTTTGATCAAGGCTATGGGTATGCAGCTGCCTTTGAACTGAGGCAGGATTTACAATTACCCGCAGCTGGAAAAGCGACGGATGTTATTATGCTGTCGGGAAATGAGGCGATTGGTCTGGGTGCACTGATTGCAGGGCTGGATTTCTATTCGGCTTATCCCATCACCCCAGCCACTGAGGTTGCCAAATATCTTGCCCTGCATCTGCCGAAGAGAGGTGGGACAATGATTCAGGCTGAAGATGAAATTGCATCGATTTCGCAGGTGGTTGGAGCCTCATTCGGAGGAAAAAAGGCCATGACTGCCACCAGTGGCCCCGGCCTGTCACTGATGAGCGAGATGTTGGGTTTTGCCTTCATGAGTGAGACACCGGCAGTGGTGGTGGATGTACAACGTGGAGGCCCATCTACGGGGCTTCCGACCAAACATGAGCAGTCCGATCTGCTGGCTGCTGTGTATGGCAGTCACGGTGATGCAATACGTATTGTGCTGTCGGTTGAGAATGTGGCGGATTGTATTCATATCACCGTGGATGCTCTCAATCTTGCTCAGACCTATCAGAGTCCTGTGATTTTGCTCTCAGACAGTTCGTTAGCTTTTTCGACTCAGACTGTCGCTGTACCTGATCTTGATGCGATTGAAGTGGTCGAACGAAAACGCTGGACGGGTGAGGGTGAATATCAACGCTATGAGATGACCGGAGATTGTATCTCTCCAATGGCTGATCCCGGGACGCCCTGTGCGATGCATATCGCGACGGGATTGGAACACAAACAGGATGGCCGGGCTGCATTTACACCGGATAATCATCAGGCGATGTCTGCCAAACGTTTTGATAAACTGAAATCGTTACCTTTACTTTATAAAGCGGCAGAAGTGGATGCTGATGGTGATGCAGATACGGAGGCAGATATTGGTGTAATTGCCTGGGGTAGCACGATCGGTGTGGTGCGCGAGGCCATTGCACGCCTTAGAACTGAAGGCATCAGCGTGAAGGGTTTGTACCCTAAATTGATCTGGCCGATGCAGGTTGAGCAATACGAAGCGTTTGCTGAGGGTTGCGGCCAGATTCTCGTTGCTGAAGTGAATCAGCAGGGGCAGTTGGCCCATCTGATCAGAGCAGAAACTTCTCTGCATCCCGTCTCTTATACCTTATGCGGAGGATTGCCGTTCTCCCCTGACATGATCGCAAGCAGAGTCAGGGAGCTGTTATGAGGGTTTATTATGCGTGAACGGATGAAGCCTAAAGATTATAAATCAGGCATCCCGCCGGTCTGGTGCGCGGGCTGTGGCAATTATGGCGCACTTTCGGCTATCTATCGTGCCCTGGCCGCATTACAGATTGATCCCGCCAACCTGGTCAATGTATCAGGCATTGGTTGTTCTTCTCGCATGCCTTATTTTCTTAAAGCTTATAAAATGCATACCCTGCATGGGCGGGCGGGGCCTATCGCGACGGGTTTGCAACTGGCGCGCCCTGATTTGAAGGTACTGGTAACCGGCGGTGATGGCGATGGGTTCTCTATTGGTGGTGGGCACATGCCGCATTTGGGGCGCAGCAATGTAAACCTGACTTATGTGCTGATGGATAATCATATCTATGGTCTGACCAAGGGGCAGTTTTCCCCCACATCCAGACGTGAGATGAAAAGTTATACCACGCCCTATGGTGGTATTGAGGAACCAATGCGCCCGCTGTTATATATGCTTACTTACGGGGCTAGTTATGTTGCACAGGCTTATGCCGGTAATGCCATCATGAGTGCTGAACTGATCAAAGGTGGTTTAGAGCACCAGGGCATGGCGTATATCCATCTGCTTAGTCAGTGCCCGACCTTCAATAAGATGGATACTGCTGATTATTTCAAGAGTATCATTAAAGAGATTCCGGCCTCACACGATACGAGTGATTTGCGCAAGGCCATGCGTCTGATCTATAAATTTAAGGATAAAGAACCGGTAGGCTTGCTCTATCAAACCCGTCGGCCGACACTGGATGAGTGCATGGCCGGTCTGGTTGAGCAGGCTGGTGGTTCAAAAGAGTACGATATCCATAAAATCATTGACCTTGCACGGCCATAGGTTTGATGGATCCCAAAGGCAAGCGCATTAAAATTTAAAAGCATTTACCGCAGTCCCCCAGGGGAGTTTCTCTTGTGTAAACACATTCACCTTTAGGACGCAGAGTGCGCAGAGAAACCCGGTATAATAATGAACAAAATGCTAACCAGAGAGTAATATATGAGGATTGCATCCGCTTTGCTTTTACTCTGCGTCCTCTGCGCCTCCGCGGTGAACGGTTTTATCTGCTTTAATGCGATTGCTCTGACAAGATACGTTACTGGCGCAAACCAAGCTGACGCAGAGAGCGGTCAATCCATTGTCTGGTCAGTTTTTCCTGTACGGATTGTTGCCCAAGACGTTGCATTAAGGCTTGGAAATCCACCTCGTCAAGCAACTGATCCTGATTAAAGCAGGAGAACACTACACCATTCTCTTTACCCGTTTTGGCGTCTTTGTGCGGTTGCAGGCATTGGCCACAGATCTTTTTCATCATACACTGCATCGGTGAGTTGATCGACCCAATGCCGATATGATCCGGTTTTAGATAGGGCTTGAGCAGACCATGGCGAGCATCGGAAATTACACGCATCAGTCCTGCTGAGCCAATAACAATGATGCGATCAATGCTATCCAATGGCATCTCCGTTTCTCCCAATTCACCTTTGCCGTAAGCCTCCAGCGCTTCCAGCATATTGCCGGTAAATGTTATATCCTGTTCTCTACCCGGTTCAAAGCCGGGAAATTCATCACAAACCCAGACAATCTGATCAGATGCCGCTTCAATTTCCGGCACTTTAAAGCGGTCAATCAGATGTTTGTAACCGGCAAAGTAGAGTACCTTGGAGCCAGACTTTTTAAACGCACTGCCAATCGAGAAGAGCACTGCATTGCCAAGACCACCTCCGATTAAGAGCACATTTTCATTGCTTGTAATTTCACTGGGGCAGCCTGTTGGTCCCATCAGCACAACCGGTTCACCCGGTTCAAGATGGGCACACAGGTCAGATGAGCCTCCCATCTCCAGCAGGATCAGCGAAATCAGTCCTTCCTCCACATCCACTTCTGCACCGGTAAGCGCCACGCCTTCCATGGCCAGCACAGTGCCATCTACGCGCCTGGCGTTGACCTCATAATTTTGCAGACGATAGAACTGGCCGGGTTGAAAGTTCCGTGCGGCCCTTGGTGCGCGCACAATCACTTCCACAATGTTCGGGGTCATGCGATGCACTGCATGCACGTGTGCCTGCAGTTCATGGTTTAATAGTTCCATGATCTCGCTTGCCAAGGCAGGGGTAGGAGCTCTTTTTTTCAACATGCGATTGATACTTGTATAACCCTGCGTTGCACTGGCCATGGCTTTGACCACATTGCCGGCGAAAGAGGGGTGCAGATCACCGAAGAAGCTGATGGCGCGATTATCCTGCCGGATATGGGTGAACATCTGAGCTTGTTCAGGCTTTGCACTGCGCTCTGGTGTTACGGGTTGCCCATTATGATCGACGGCCTGAAAATATTTGCCGTCCATATTAAATTGATCGGGATATTCCTGCGCCAGGACAGTGTTCGGTTTGGTACCTGCAGCCACGAGGATGGATCGCGCTGGCAGACATACAGATTCATTTGACGTTTCCAGTTTGCCATCTTCATTGAGGTGGGTACGCTGTAATATGATCGCTTTGCTATGGCCGTATTGATCGATATCAATTGACGTTGGAGAGAGCAGTTCGCAGAAACGGATGCCTTCCTGCATGGCTTTGTTAATCTCTTCGTGATTCAGGATATAACTTGGTGCATCAATCAAGCGCCTGCGATAGGCAATGGTTGAACCACCCCAGCTATTGAGCAGTTTCAGTATATCCGGTTCACGTGCTTCAGCCGATGCTTTTTGATGCTCGGAGCGGATGGCACGAGCATGCTCCAGATATTCATCGGCAATGATGCGTTCTTCTTCTCCCCAAGCTGCACGTACATGTTTTTCAGAGGACTCTGATACCAGCGTTTCGTAGCGGCTAAGAAATTTCTCTACCTGTACAGGGTAGTAGGCCAGAGCCTCAGTTGCGGTATCAATGGCAGTTAGCCCGCCGCCGATTACAACAATGGGTAGCCTGATTTGCAGATTGGCAATCGAACTGGCCTTGGCTGCACCTGTTAGCTGCAGCGCCATCAGAAAATCAGATGCCTGACGCACGCCGCGTGCCATGCCATTGGGAATAGAGATGACCGTCGGTGCACCGGCACCCAGACATAAGGCGATATGATCAAAGCCCATATCAAAGGCTTCATCAAACGTGATTGTGCTGCCGAGGCGTACGCCGCCGTACATGGCAAACTGATCGCGGCGCTCCAGCAAAAGCCGAATGATTTTGAGATAATTCTTATCCCAGCGTACGGTGATGCCGTATTCTGTAACGCCACCAAAACCAGCCATGATGCGGTCATCCAGTGATTCATTGAGGTCGGAGATGTTTCGTATGGGTTTAAAGTTGATGCGTTGTTCTGCTTTTCTGCTACCTGCTATTTCAACAGGTAAGGGCTCAATTTTCAGGCCGTCAACGGCAACAATTCCATGGCCTTCATTCATCAAATGATGGGCCAAGGTGAAACCGGCAGGACCAAGACCGGCAATAAGCACTTTATAACCGGATGCCGCTTTTGGCAGGGGGCGCCTCAAATTCAACGGATTCCAGCGCGTTAACAGGCTATAGATTTCAAAGCCCCAAGGCAGATTCAATACCTCTTTGAGCATACGTGATTCAATATGAGGAATATTCACCGGCTCCTGTTTTTGATAGATGCAGGATTTGATACAGTCATTGCATATACGGTGACCGGTGGCAGCTACGATGGGGTTATCGACACATGCCATAGCCAGTGCCCCCAGACTTTGTCCGTTTGATGCGAGCAGATTCATCTCAGAAATTTTTTCCTGTAAAGGACATCCGGCCAAAGGCACATCAAAAGGACTATTTTTAAATTGATCGCTTTTTTTGTCTTTCAGACCTGTGGAACAGGAGTCCCGGCCCTGCTTGTGACACCAGATACAATAATTAGACTGATCAAGGGCTTTGTTCAGATCCGCTCCGTGATCGGTGAGTTTAAATCCTTCACGTAAACGCAGTGTTTCATCTAGCCCTTGCATGGTATCCGTCGCATTGATTTCTGAATGTTGAACGGGAACCAAGTCTAGAGGGTTCACTGATTTTGCCGGCTTAAATAACACTCCATCGCGATGTTCTTTTTGTCCTGTTGAGCTTTGAACAGCCCAGCGGGCATATGCAGCTGCTTTATTCAGTGCTTTTGTATTGTTGTCTTTATCCGGCAGCCAGCCCATGACATGCGTGGCAAAAGCCAGCTCAGTAAATGTCTCGGCAAACATGGCGCTGAGTTCATCGGCAATCTGGGCTGCTTGCTTATCATCAATGATATCGTCATCGGTCTGTTTGTTCAGGCGCTGTACGAACTGTTTTTTGCACTGATATAGTGGAGACAATTGTCGTTGTTTCTCAGCCATTTGTTTGATGTCGCTATCAATATTAAACAGTGCTGCGATAAAGGTCTCAAGCTGTGGAGCCAGTTCAATCAACAGGGCAGATTCACTTTTCTTATCAAGAGAAGAAGGATTGGATCGGGCGGCAAAGAAACGATTCGCAAGATCTGAATGTTGAGTCTTAAGCAGCTCGATAAACAGCGCATCAATACGGTTCAAGCCTTTGCTATGATACAGGTCCATAAAATCCAGATCGTGTTTCAGATGCAGTTCATGCAAATCAGCCTCCCGAAGTGTCCGCGTTCAGCATAGAATAATCTTTTTCTCATCCAAATTACAGTAGGTGAACAACGCCAAACGTAATCGCTTTTTTGAAATGTGATGCTATTGATGCATGGAGTGGTAAATATTGTTGAATGCATCATGTTTTATCACATGTGCGTTGCTGAGAGGGGGGGGCTGATCAGTCACATTGGCTTCTGTATAATTGTGGTCGCTAGATGGATGTGATCAGGCCATACTGCGCGGATTATTGATAAGCTTGAATGACCACCTTGGTATATCCCAATATGTCTTGCTCAATAATTAAGCGAGGATGCTATGAAAAAAACGTTCCAATTAAGTCACCCGAAAAAAAAGGTCGCAAGGCTGGTGGACGCAGTACGGTGCGATGTGAAAAAATATTTGAAAAGAGAGCGTAAAAAAGATTTATCTGAAGGTGTGGACTATTGGGACTTTGATTGCAAGTTCGGACCCAGTGCTGAACTGGCTGAAGTGATTGAAGTGGCGGATATTGGAAAAGCTATTGATGAGGCCGAAAAACAGCAGTTTGAGACAATATATGTGGAAATTCTGGCCAAACCGGGTCACAGAGCAGAACGGGATAATTGAAGGCTCAGCATAAGTCTGCTTAAGCATAATCGTTGAAGGGGTAATAGCGGTGCTATGCCCTACTGTATGACTTGGTTATAGTTGCCGCCCGCTCTTAGGAGCGCTACCTCTGGAGGAACAATGCCGATACATGCTAACAACCCGAATATAGACCAACACAGCTACGATGCGCAGCAGTCATTTCCGAACTCGCGCAAGGTGTACGTTGAGGGATCCCGTCCCGATATTCAGGTACCAATGCGTGAAATCACACTCTCTCCGACGCAGATGAATGATGGTGTCGAAGAGAATGCTCCTGTTTTGGTGTATGACACTTCAGGGCCTTATACCGATCCGGATGTCGATCTCGATTTGCAGAAAGGTTTGCCTGATGTGCGTGCAGCCTGGATTGAAGAGCGTCAGGATACAGCTCCATTAACAGGTCTATCTTCCGCTTATGGTAACGAACGGCGTGATGATGAAAGTCTGGATCATCTGCGTTTTGAACATGTGAAACAGCCACGCAAAGCCAAGTCCGGCAAAAATGTGAGCCAGATGCATTACGCGCGTCAGGGCATTGTTACACCTGAAATGGAATATGTGGCGATTCGTGAGAATCAGAAGCGTGAACATTTGCGTGAAATTACCAAACAGCATCCGGGTCAATCTTTCGGAGCCAGTATTCCGCGTGTGATTACAGCTGAATTTGTACGTGATGAAGTAGCACGTGGGCGGGCCATTATTCCCGCCAATATTAATCATCCTGAACTTGAGCCGATGATCATCGGGCGTAATTTCCTGGTGAAAATTAATGGTAATATCGGTAACTCAGCGCTCTCTTCATCGATTGAAGAAGAGGTGGATAAGATGACCTGGGCAACCCGTTGGGGTTCGGACACCATTATGGATCTCTCTACAGGTAAGAATATCCATGAAACACGTGAATGGATTATCCGTAATGCCGCTGTTCCGATTGGTACCGTGCCGATCTATCAGGCCCTGGAAAAAGTAAACGGGGTTGCTGAAGATCTGACATGGGAAGTGTTCCGCGATACCTTGATTGAGCAGGCAGAGCAGGGGGTGGATTATTTTACCATTCATGCCGGAGTGCTGCTGCGCTATGTGCCGATGACTGCAACGCGTCTGGCTGGCATTGTCTCTCGTGGTGGTTCAATTATGGCCAAATGGTGCCTCTCGCATCACAAAGAGAACTTTCTCTATACCCATTTTGAAGAAATTTGTGAAATCATGAAAGCCTATGATGTCTCTTTCTCACTCGGTGATGGTTTGCGTCCGGGCTCGGTCGCTGATGCCAATGATGAGGCGCAGCTGGGTGAGTTGAGAACACTGGGTGAATTGACCAAAATCGCCTGGAAGCATGATGTGCAGACGATGATTGAAGGTCCTGGTCATGTGCCCATGCAGATGATCAAAGAGAATATGGATCTGCAGCTGGAATGTTGTGATGAAGCGCCTTTTTATACATTGGGCCCGCTGACCACTGACATTGCACCGGGTTATGATCACATTACATCCGGTATTGGAGCTGCCCAGATTGGTTGGTATGGCTGTGCTATGTTATGTTATGTAACACCCAAAGAGCATCTTGGTTTGCCAAACCGTGATGATGTGAAAACGGGTGTGATTACCTATAAAATTTCTGCCCATGCTGCTGATTTGGCCAAAGGACATCCCGGTTCACAGCTGCGTGATGATGCCTTATCGAAAGCTCGTTTTGAATTCCGTTGGGATGATCAGTTTAATCTGGCTCTCGACCCTGATACTGCACGTTTATATCATGATGAAACGCTGCCGAAGGATTCAGCCAAAGTAGCGCATTTCTGCTCCATGTGTGGGCCGAAATTCTGTTCTATGAAAATTACACATGATGTGCGTAGATATGCCAAAGAACATGGTTTGGAAACACGTGAAGCGATTGATGCTGGTATGGCTGAGCAGTCTGATGCGTTTGTGAGTACAGGTTCAGAAATTTACATTAAGGCCTGATTACCAAATTAGTCAGCATTTTCCACCGCAAAGGACGCAGAAGGTGACAACGCTTGCACAAGAGAAGGCACCCTGGGGTGAATTTTGCGTATTCTGCGGTGAGTTTTAATGTGATTGCTCTGAGTAAACATAGTGATGGATTTACGCTGTGTGATTTTACTGTATAATGGATGATAGTCGGTTGTTAATGCTGCCGCTTTGATTCACAGGAGGACTGTTATGGCATATTCCAAGGTTTTTGCGCGTGATATTATGAATGCTTCTCCGCCGCATTGTCATATGGATCTATCAGTGGAAGCGGTCGCTAAACGATTTGCTGATGAAGATATCACAGGCATGTTGGTGGTGGATGATGACAAGCGTCTGTTGGGAGTGATCACCGAAAGTAATTTGGTCGATCAGCAGCGAAACCTGCATCTGCCGACTGCGATTGCATTGTTTGATATGGTTATCCCCATGGGGGCTGCGAAATTTGAGCAAGAACTTAAGCAAATGCAGGCCATGACGGTAGGTGATTTGGTGGAAGATGATGTGGTATCTGTAAAGGATAGCGCGGATTTGAACGAAGTATCCAGTATCATGAGTGATCATCGTATTAATCATTTACCGGTGTTGGATGAATCTGGCGATGTGGTAGTTGGTATGATTTGTAAACACGATGTGATCAAAGCATTGGTCGCTCACTGAATTAGCTTGAACTTTTTATCCCGTAACGAAACAGACACGATAGGTATCGCCAATGATTTTGCTGCATCACTTCAAGCGGGTGATGTGGTGGCTTTGTCCGGTGAACTTGGGGTCGGAAAAAGTGTTTTTTGTCGTGCCCTGATGCGCTCTTTGGGCGTTCAGGATGAGGCTCTTCCCAGTCCAACCTTTGCTATTATTCAGGAGTATGATGGCGCCATTTGTAAATTGGCACATATGGACTGGTATAGGCTCGAGGATGCGGATGAAATTGAAATGCTCGGCGTACGCGATTATTTTCAACCACCATGGATCTGTTTGATTGAGTGGGCAGAGCGAGCAGATAGGCTGCTTTCTGATCGCGTTATTCATGTTGAAATACGCTGTGTAGAGCATGATCTGGATGCTCGCGCGATTAATATTATGGGGTCAACGTCTAGGCCGTAAGTGTATCGGTGGGATCTTTAAGTATTTGTCTTGATTAGTCGGAAAATGATTCACCATAACAGGCTTCCCACTCTTTCTGGCTGCGAAACTCAAGCCCTAGTTGTTTGAGATGACCATCGTGAATATCGAAAATGAGACCGATCACACTCACATGCTGTCCCCGTTTCCACGCTTCACGCACAATGGTGTTGCGGCAAATATTGTGTACCTGTGCTTCTACATTGAGTTCAGCCAAACGGTCAGAACGTTCCTTAGGAGGGAGTTTTTTTAATTCCGAAGCATGTCTATTGTAAACAAAACGTACCTGATCCAGCCAGAGATCTACTGGCTGTACGCCGCTGTGTTCGAGTGCCGCATGAATACCACCACAGTCATAATGGCCGCATACGATGATGTTGGGTATTTTGAGTTCATCAATGGCATATTCGAGCACTGCCAACGAGTTTAAATCATTGGTGGCAAAGATATTTGCAACATTGCGATGCACAAATACAGAACCTATTGGCAACCCTGCCAGTTTGTCTGGACCGACACGCGCATCTGAACAGCCTATCCACAGGGTTTCCGGGCTCTGGGTTTGTGAGATGCTTTTGAAGAAATCAGGAGTGTCCCGTATGACCTGGTCAGCCCATGAGTGATTGTAAGCAAGCATTTTGTCGAGAAATGGCATAATGGTGGATAAGACTAGACAGGTGGATCAGCAGGGGGAAGTAAAATCGATGATATGGTGTATTGATAGGTTCGCTAAATGGATAACTCCAGACCATCACTATCTTCACCTTTAATGCTATCTGTTTTGGGGGTGTTCGACGTTGAATCCAAATTAGCCATTTTCATTTTCAAACGCAGATTATTGGCTGAATCGGCATTTCTAAGCGCTTCCACTTCTGTGATTTTACCATCTTTCCAAAGCTCAAAAAGGGCTTGATCAAATGTACGCATGCCATATTGGGCACTCTCTTCCATGGTTTCTTTGATGGCGCTGACATCGCCTTTAAGAATCAGGTCGGATAAGCGGGGGGTGTTGATCATGATTTCGATGGCGGCAGCGCGTTTGCCATCGACTGTCTTGACCAGACGTTGTGATAAAATGGCGCGCAGATTCAAAGCTAGATTCATATATACCTGTTGATGCTGTTCTTCTGGGAAGAAATTAATGATGCGATCAAGAGCCTGATTGGCGTTATTGGCATGTAGCGTAGCCATCGCCAAGTGACCCGTTTCGGCAAATGAGATGGCATGTTCCATGGTTTCTCTTTCGCGAATTTCACCGAGCAGAATAACATCGGGAGCTTGTCGGAGGGTGTTTTTCAGCGCAGCGCGAAAGGATGCTGTATCAGAGCCGACTTCACGCTGAGAAACAAAACACTTCTTATGGGTGTGCATAAACTCAACAGGATCTTCAATGGTAATGATGTGGCCAGCCTGATTGGCATTGCGCCAGTCTACCAGCGCCGCCAGTGACGTCGATTTACCTGAACCGGTCGCGCCGACCATTAGTACAAGCCCGCGTTTACTCATGGCGATGTCTTTAAAAATATCTGGTAAATGTAGTTCATCAAGCGAGGGTATTTCTGTCGTGATTTGACGAATGACCATGCCGACTGAACCACGCTGGCGATAGACATTGACGCGGAATCGCCCCAGAGAAGGTACGGCGACAGAGAGATTCATTTCCATTTCAACAGCAAATTCAGCTTTTTGTTTTTCGCTCATCAGGCTGTTGGCCAGTTTTTCAATAATGGCCGGATTGATAGCGGTTTCTCCCAAGCGCAGAATAACGCCGTTAATGCGATAGCCTGGAGGTGCTCCAGCCATCAAATATAGATCAGATGCATCTTTTTCTACCATGACCTTTAATAACTGTTTGATCGAAATCTCATCGTTCATCATCTGCTCCGTTGATGTGTGTACGCATCATCAAGATGTAAGAAGCAAAACACATACCAACTAGCCAGACCTGTATTGATCCTGAATCAGACTGGTTGTTGTCAAGGCTATCAGCGCGCGTTTGGTGCGCCTCTGTGAGGCTGTCAGGATGTGCTGTTGAAGCAGTTGGATACTACCTCTTGAAAGTGATCGATGAGATATGGTTTCTGAATAAAACCGGTCAGTCCCTTGCCTTTAAAGCGCGCAGTAGCATCTTCGGCGCTGTAGCCGGATGAGAGAATCACCCTGATGTCCGGTTTTATGTTGTGCAACGCGTTGTAACACTCTTCACCATTCATATGCGGCATGGTCATATCAAGCAGTACACCGGTGATACGGTGTTGGTGCTGGCGAAAACATGCAACACCATCCCGACCATCGACAGCGGTGATCACTTCAAAGCCCATCTCTTCGAGTATCATGCTGGCCAGTTCACGGATGGTTTCTTCATCATCAATAACAAGGATCAGACCAGAGGATGAGACTATCTGAGCTTTGCTGGTCGGTTCACTCTGCTTGGGTGATTCGGTTATGGGTAAGGCGATTTTAAATGTTGTGCCCTTGTCGGGTTCAGAATAGAGCTTGAGCAAGCCGTGATGACCATGCACGATGCCCAGTACTGCGCTCATACCCAAGCCTCGACCTGTAAATTTGGTGGTGAAAAAAGGATCAAAGATTTTCTTTTTGGTGTCGGCATCCATGCCGCAGCCGGAATCAGACACTTCCAGATAGACAAAACGGCCAGTAGAAATGTCCGGTTTATGGATTGAGCTGTTTAGACAGAGCTCATCAACCTGCATAATCCCCGTTGCTACCACGATGACACCACTCTGTTTGAGCATGGCTTCAGAGGCATTGATGACCAGATTCATGAGCACTTGCTGTATCTGGGTGATATCAGCGTCAACCATTGGCAGTGTTGTAGAGAGATCACATTTCAATATCACGCTTTTGTCGATGGAGACTTCCAGCAGGGAGTGCATCTCTTCAACAAGCGTGGAAAGGTTGACCGGCTTAATAATAAAATCGCCTTTACCTGAATATGCTAGCATTTGCTTGCACAGGTTGGCGGCTTGAAGGCTGGATTGCTCGATTCTCTGCAGGTATTCCTGTCCGGGTGAATAAGTGTCTATTTTGCGCTTGGCTATGCCGGTATTGCCAATGATAGCGGTAAGGATGTTGTTGAAATCATGCGCGATGCCACCGGCCAATACTCCCATGGATTCCAGTCTGTCCACATGCTCCATCTGTTGTTGTAAGGCGATTTCCCGACGCAGGTCTCGTGCAATAACAGCTAGACGGTTCGGGTTTCCATGCGTGTCGGGTAACGACATGAATGTGCAGGCGGCGGGAATACTATTGCTTTGCTGATCGATGAATTCACATGCGGATTCATAAACGCCCTGTTTGATGGTTTGTGGAAAAATACGTTCTTGCAGCAGTTGATATGTTTCAGGGCTATGGAATGCATCGACTGTCATGTCATCCACTGCCTGCTCCTGATCCAGACCTGTCATGTTTCTGCCTGCCGGGTTGATGTAGAGCACATGCCCCTGCAAGTCAGCGATGCCTACAAAATTCAGCGTGGCTTCAATGATTGAGGCCAGGTCCCTGACTTCACCAGTGCGTGCTTCTACCAGATCTTCCAGATCGGCATGCGATTTCCGCAAGGCTTGCTCGGCAGCTTTGCGCTCGCTTATATCGCGCAGAACCATGGCATAGGCCAGCGTGTCCCCCTGTTGTACGACCGAACCGACAAACTCGACAGGGAGCTCTGTGCCATCTTTGCATTGCGCAAGGCCTTCAACCCTCTGGTTCATTAAGGCACCACGGCCGCGTGCTAAATGACGATGAAAATAATTCAGGCTGGTGGCATGTAGATGTTTGGGGATGAGGATGTCTTCAAGCCGTTGATCGATGACTTCCTGCTCACTGAAGCCAAACATTTGCTCAGCCATAGGGTTCCATGATTTGATATATCCATCATGATCCAGGCGAATGATGGCATCCATAGCATTTTGAACAATCAGTTCAAACCAGTTTTCAGCTTTTTCCAGTGCTTTGGATTTTTCTGCAATGCGCTGCTGGTAGGATTGCAGTTGTTTCTGGAACGGCAGTTGAGACGCATTGCTTTCCAACTGGCGCATGCGTTTGCTTAATGCTTTGATGGTTTCCTGTGCCGCATCCAACTGTTTTTGCAATGTATCGGCTGTAGGTTTGTCGCTCATGCTGAACCCAACGCCAATGCGACCAGTGTCTGATTCACATGCAAGCCTTGCCATTGTTCGCCATAGGTATCAAAACCGATCACATGATTGCTTATGCTCATGGTTTTGTCTGCCAATAGTTGATTTATATTGGCATTACTACCTTCCAGTGCGCGGTAAATACAGTTACAGACCAAAAGCAGCTCTGCTTTACCTGCCTGTTGCTTAATCTCTGCGATGAACGTGTTGTATTCGTCAAGCATGTTCTGGTGTTTGCACAAATTCAGCACCATGCCTTCTTCGATAGCGCAGCCGAATTTAAGTGCGTTATCTTCGCAAACTTGCCTGAGCGCACGCACATAACATTCATCGCCATAAGGGTAGGTCAGTGGATTGTCTGAAAATATCTGTGCGGTCAGATCATTTATTTCAAGGCCGAGTAATTGGGCATAACGCTCGGCGGCGGGTATTCCATCAAGTCGATATACCAGCCGTTTATCGACATCCGCTTTGGTAATCACCACATCCATGTCACCGGGCATATAATGCTGATGTTTGATGGCGTGAAATGGAACCCTGCTCTCTGCCAGAATAAACAGTGCTGCATGCTGATACGCTTTGCCATTGGCAATCACAAAGGCGTGCTCAAATTTGAGATCATCGCCGGCTGAGCCACCGAGCAAAGGAATATCTCCCAATTCATTGGCCATGGCTGCGATCACAGGCTCTTCGCGCGTACTCAGTCCATCGAAGATACTCAGACAAAAAAAGCGTTCGGGGTTGAGTTCACTCCATGCGATATCCAGCTGGGTTAACATCGTGTTGCATGCTGATTTAGCACTCTCGTCAGCAGAATCGTTGAGGTTCTCAATCACTGCACTAGCCCAGCGAATATCAGGTGTTGAGACGCCTGAGAGTACCAGTGAACTGTTTTTATGTTGACCACTTATCCATTCCCCGGCTGTTGTGCCGCCGACGATTAATGTGTTCGGGAAGCGTGTGTGAAGTGCTGCAGCAACGTCGGGTGAATGCTGGGTTGAAGAGTGAAACACAAACAGGATGTCGGGCGACACAGCATCAGCCCAGTGCCCTGTCGCTTCAACAATAGCATCGAATGCATCCGGATTACTTGAAGAACCTTCAACGATTTGCATGCTTTAATCCTCCACCCGCATTGATGAGTTTAGCATACGGTAGCGTCTGTTGTAACAGAAATAAATCAGCATCCCCCTGCATAAGGCCATAAAAAAGCTGATGGGGTTTGAATGATGTAGTAGGAATCAATGCCTTATTTAAACGATTATAGGGAATTGATGGTTGATCTATAACGCTGCGTTGTGGTGTTGGTAAATGCTAGGTCATTATACGCAGTGCGAAGTAGGGAACAATATTGAAGACAATGACGGCAATCTTGAATTGCGCCAGGTATTGAAAATATGCTTGTGACAGGTCTGATTCTGCCATGCTGAACATACTGGCGTGCATGCGTGCAATGGGTTGGCGAAATAGCATGATACATATCGCTGAGATTCCTAAAACCCCAATATTGATGACACTACACCAGCCAAAAAATACTCTTAACATATCGAGAGTGATCACGGGGCTGTTAATCTCTGTTTGGCCAAGGCGATTTTTTTTCGGAGGGCTCTTTCTCTCTTAGCATTTCGAGGTATAAATTTTCTACCTTTGTTCTGGCCCAAGGGGTTTTGCGTAGAAACTTCAGACTGGATTTCACTGATGGATCACTATTGAAACAGCGGATCCTGACGTAGATACCCAGCTCGCCCCAGCCATAATGCTCAACCAGGTCGGTGATCATTTTTTCAAGAGTAATGCCATGCAGAGGATTGTTGATTTGCGTTTGTTTGTCAGACATGGGGCAAACCTATGCAAGGCTTAACAAATAGTAAAAGGAGAGAGGTGAATATGAACGTCTTCATGTTTCATGGTCATCAGGCAAGGTGATGGCGTTCAAGTCAGCCAGAGCCGCATCAAAATCATAAGCGGCGAGATGCTGGCGTAAGCATGATATATGCTGCGTATTGCTATCCCCAAGTGCTACGCTGAGCTCATCCAGTAGATCCACCGCATCGCCATCATAATCTTCTAATAACAGACGCATCTGATCGATAAGGTTGTTGACTGTATAACGATCCACACTCTTCTCGTGTCTTTGATCTTCTGGTGCTACCGTCGCACATAGGCCACTTAAACTTTCAGTAATCGTTGAAAGTTGCATTTCAGCCGTTGCCCAGATGTTGTCATCAATGGGTTCCCCTGTTGATAAGGCCGACTCCAGCGTTGCGATCTGTTGCATCAGTACTTTGGCGCCTATATTGCCTGCAAGTCCTTTCAGTATATGTGCAATGGACCCTGCCGAGGCATAATCATCAGCTGCCACAGCAACTTGCATGCGTTGTATGCTATCGCCTTGTGAATCACGGAAGCTGCACAATATTTGTCGATATAGTTGTTTGTCGTCTGCCAGTCGCTGTAAACCATCATCAATATCTATGCCCTGCAGAGCAGAAAAATCAATATCGTCAGGCTGCGTGTTGCTGGCAGCAGAGGCTGAGAGATCAATTTCATTCGACGATGAATGCGTGATCCATCGCGCTAATGTGTTGTACAATATGCCCGGGTCAATGGGTTTGGATATGTGATCATTCATGCCTGCATCAATACATGCTTGTTGATCAGCACTCATGGCATTGGCTGTCATGGCAATGATTGGTAGTTGAGCAAAAGCACTATCTGCACGAATCAGGCGCGTAGCTGTCAGGCCATCCATGACCGGCATCTGCATATCCATTAACACAGCATCAAATGCTTTGGCTTTGACTGCGCCCACGGCCTGTTTGCCATTATGAACGATGTGCAGATTCACACCGGCCTTACTTAATAGTCCATCGGCAACTTGTTGGTTGATCTCATTGTCTTCCACCAGCAACACATGCGCACCTTGTAGTGCTTGCATGTTGTTTGATGGAGTGCTGTTGCCAGCGGTGAATAGTGCTCTGGCATTGGCATCACCGAGCCCAAAGTGAATATCAAACTGGAAACTACTGCCTTGATCAGGGGCGCTTTCTACAGTGAACTCTCCCTGCATTAAGTTTACCATCTGCTTGCAAATAGCCAGCCCTAAACCTGTTCCACCATAATTGCGTGTGGTTGATGCATCGGCTTGTCTGAAGGCTTCAAACAGATGTGCCATCTGCTCTTCAGACATACCAATACCGGAGTCTGAAATGTTGAAGCGGAGGTCGATGCCCGTATCATTTTGTTGGATCGGCGATATTTTTATTTGTACATATCCTGTTTGCGTGAATTTTACGGCGTTGCTGACCAGGTTGAGCAGCACTTGACCCAGCCTCAGGGAATCACCATGCAGCATGGGGATATCAGCCGGCACATCCACGATAAACTCAAGTCCTTTTTGGTGAGCCTGTATTGCGGCCACGCTATCGACATGATCCAGCGTCTCCTGCAGATAAAAATCGGCCGGATCCAACTCCATTTTTCCTGCTTCGACCTTGGAGAAATCGAGAATATCGTTGATGATTTGCAATAGGTTTTCTGAAGCGGTGAGTATTTTATCAAGATATTGGCGTTGTGAACTGTCTGTGGCGCCATCTCTGGCCAGATGCGTCATGCCGATCACAGCATTCATAGGGGTGCGGATTTCATGGCTCATATTGGCCAGGAAATCACTTTTTGTGCGTGTCGCCGCCAGCGCTTTGTCGCGCGCTTCGGCTAGCTCACGGGTGCGTTTTTCAACTTTATCTTCCAGTGTGTGGCTGTGCTCTTCGAGTTGTGCATAAGAGTGTTTGAGTGACTCGGCCATGTCTTCAAGGGATGCTGCCAGCAGGCCAATTTCATCATCGTTACGGCTGCTGATATGGGCGGTAGCGGAAAAGTCACCATTGGCCAGTTTGTGCGAAAAATGGACGAGCTTTTGAATAGGGTCTGTCCATCGGCGGGCAAAATAATATACTCCGAAGGCTCCTAAAATAAGAAACAATAATGATGTCACAGAGGCTCTGGTTAAAGCTGCTGCAATGGCAGCATGATTGCGTAAACGGGATGTAGCCAGGTTTTCATTTAACTCATCGACAGAGAACCCCAGACGAACGACGCCCCATTGTTTCTGATTAACCATAATGGGAACAACGCTTTCCATAAAAGCATGATTACCAACTGTGAAGTCATGATGCATGGTCTCTGTTTGCATGGCGGCAAAGGCTGATATCTCACCTGAGAGGATGTATTCACGAAGAGCAGAATCAACCAGGTCACTGCCGATGGCTGATTTGGCTTTTTCACCCTCTACCAGGATAACATATTTCAGGTCATCAATGTCCTTAATAACATTGTTAATGTATGTATCAGTAAGACGAATACGGTAGGTTGAAACGAGTCTTTCGATCTGAAGTGACATTTTCTTACTGGCTTTACTCGCTTTCTTATGCACCTGCTCTTGCAAGAAAGAGCTATGTGCAGCCAGTGCATTGTTAAGGCTGTCTTTTTGTGCAGAGACTTGCAGGACGGTCAACATTACAATCATGGCCATAATAATCCCGACCATGGCCACCATCATGTGCCAGCGCATGCCGCGCTTTATGCTTAGCTGAGGTACAATTTCCTTATCGGGCATATAGAATTCGCAATCCTTGTTTTAGTTAGCGATAGTATATTACGATTTTAAATAACGGATAGCTTCAAGATTTTCGGGGTATCGTACAAGTACGCGTTTATAGGCTTCCTGGGCCTCTATCTTTTTGCCTTGCCAGGCATAAGCTCGGGCTAGATACACAATTGCTGTGGCGTCAGTAGGATAGTTAGCACTGACTTCTTTGGCGTGTTTCTCAAGTGTTTCCCAGTTACGCAAACCCTCTTCACACACCATTAAACGCACATGGGCGGTGTAATTTAGGGGGGAGAGCCCGATAATCTGTTTCAGATAATTCATCGCACTGCTCCAGCGTCGTTGTGCCATCAGCGGCAAGGCGATACCTAAGCGTGCATCTATTGAGCGATTGTTTCTATCCAGTGCGCGCTGGTACGATTGAATGGAGTCATTGAAATTGCCTTGCAGATAATTGAGCCAGCCATACCGAATCAGTGCAAATTCATTTTCATCGCTATTGTCGGTAAATGGATAGATGACTGAAGCGGCTTTTTCATACTCACCATTTGCCTCCAGTGTGTAGGAGGTGCTCCATGGGCTTTTTGTTTCAGCGCCGTTAACGACGGATGTAAAACCGATTAGTGCAAACATCATCGATGTGATTGGAAGCCATTTATTCTTTAACATGATACTCTCCTTTAAATTCAATCTTACCATTGGCTGGATAGATTCAAATATCCATAACGATTATTGTAAGAATCAGCAGTTGTATTATTTAAATAATTTTCATTACCAGCCATGAGCATCAAACTTACTGCTTGCGTTAACTTCCATTGTAAAGCCAGAGAAACAGAACCTCGCTGGACATCCGTCAGGTTGTACACGGTGGCAGCGTCGTTATCGACAGCGTAAATGCGTTCACCTACAAGCCCGGATATTTTTATATTATTCAGCTTATGCCAGGCATCTGGAGCAAACCAATGCGTCCATTGGGCTTCTAAGGCGCTGGTGCTGCTTTTGTTTTGTGCGCGTAAAGCATTGGAGGGGGCTATAACGTAGCCACGCAGACGAACCCAGTCGGCTGAATCGTTGAAGCCAAAACCAAGTGTTGGTGTGAACTGGTGTATTTTGAGGTTATTCTGATATATGGAATAGGCATAACCGAAATCAGCATAAAAGGTTTTATTATAATTTAAAAATGAGAGTTGTGGCGCGACAACCCGAACATTATCTGTATTACCGCTGGTATCATTATTGTTGATAGCGTGTCCATCCAGACGCAGTGTTATTGGCCCAGGTAAAACATCGAGATAGAGATTGTAGTGCAGGCTAGCGTAGTACGATTGTTGATTGATGTCGGTGGTACCATTTCTAAATGCGAGTTTGGTATAACTGCTACCTAATGCAAAACCTCCCAGCTCAAGGTAATCTGCACTTAATATCAGACCGCCACTGGCGATGGATTTCCGGGATAGGGCGCCGCTATAGCTACCATAGAGAGCTTGAAGGTCTGCTTTGGCTGACCAGTCACTTTCAGCAGCCAGTACAATGTGCTGAGCACATATCAGGCTGGCGATGAAAGCCATTACTCTTACGTTTCGCTGTATATGCATATTATTCTCCTGTTCCTAAAACTGTTGAATGAGTAGTGACCGATCCATAGTTGATTCCATCACTCATGCTTTGATTTTCCAGGCCGGAATACCTGCATCTGCTTTTTGACCGACCTCCAGCAGTGTTGCCTGCAAGGTACCTGTGTCACTTTTTATGCTAATACTTCTGCAGCCTATGCGCGGTTCAATAGTCACTATGGATTCAGCATGAATCTGCATCCCGAAAGCGAAGTTTAAACGATGCTGACCGGATTGCTGCCAGAATTCACCATCCCATTGGCGTAAATATCGACTGTCGATACCAGTGCCCAAAGGGAATAGGCACTTGCCTACCCAGCGCTGCTTTGCAGTCATCGGTAATAGCTGCATTGAAGGTTGATCATGCCAAGATAGTTCACCATCTGTTAAGGGCATCAAACCCAGAGCTAAAAGCCATGCGTCTAAGAATGCATCGGCAGGCCCGGTTCGGTCATAAAATGCCAATAGATGATCTTGTGCAGTAAATGCTGCGCTGGCTCCGGAATCAGATGTTAAACGCAATTGCCCTGTCAGATTGAGTGTTACCGATAAACTCCTGTTGGCCGATTTGTTGTTGTGAATGACCTGATAACTGAATTCCCTGCCTACATTTAAGCGCAAACTTTCGACCAGTATCGGATCCATCTTGGGCATGGTTATGCGATCGCCTTCAACAGGGCGAGAAAAGAGCTTAAAGCGTGCTTGTTTGGGGGATGTGGCGTGCGGGTCATTGGATTGATGCAGTACAGTGGTCAGGTGGAATGGGTGAGTGGCTAAACCAAGTGTTTCCCCCCATTGTACATGCAAGTGTAAATGCGGTTGTGGCGAGCGGCCAGAGCTACCACATTCAGCCATCGGCTGACCGGCATAGAGATAAGCTCCGGCTTTCACACCGATGCTGCCTTGTTTGAGATGTGCAACCAGAGCGCAGAGGCCATTGGACATGCGGATCAGCACATGATTACCCCAGTTGTTCTCCAGATCGACCTGGCCGGGGGCATTGTCCGGCAGGCTATCCAGCGTTTTTACAACATAACCAGCAACTGGAGAAAGCACGGGCAGTCCGAAACAGAAGTAGTCATTCAAACTGGCGCCATCGGTATGATAACTTTGTCCATTTTCGACAATATAAAAATCCAGTGCGTGTTGCCATGGTGCTTGATGGGTATGGGCACCATCAAAGCCCTGATAAACCTGCCAGCGCCCATAAAAAGGAGCTAATACGGGTACACTGTTAAATTCACCGTGTCTTGCCATAGCTAGTCTGGCTCGCTCAGCGCTTTTTTCAGGCAGGGCAGGCGCATCAAGAATCAGTTGCAAGCTGTCGGAAGCGGGCCTGTGTGTAAGGGCGAGCAGAATCGTGAGTGTGGTGATGAGAAAGGGCAGTGCCATCACTGGCAAACCATAGACCAGCATGAAGGTTTCAGATGCAGAGGTGACAAGTGCTGCAATAACGGCTCCAACCATAGCCAATGCAAAACTTTGCAAACTTGGCACAGTGAAGACTCCACCGAGTGCTATGGCGACAAGAATGAAATTAAATCCATTCCAGGCCACCAGATCAGGGTGTGGGCTACCTGATAGAAATGCATAGACAGAAAATCCGCATAAAAACCCTGCTATCGCCAGCACCGCCAGGTAGCGGGATGTGATGAGCAATCCTAAGAATAGTAATAGGCCGGCCACTGGGTGAGGGGTGAAGAAGGCCGATCCAAGGGCGGTGAGGAATTGATCAATAAAGGGTGAAATTAAACCGTCATTGGGTGCCAATGGAAGCAGGTAACGGCTCAAGGTGCCATAGCTGTGTGCGGCCAATGTCACTGTCAGAGCAACAATGACAAAGGGTAGGCTTAATATGGGTAATCTGCCCAAACGCCACGCAATATCAGCCATGGCGACGGTGGCAAATACCGCCAATACTGCCCCTAACGCAATCAACACAGCCAGGTGTAGGTCGAGCATGTAATATGCCCCCAGTGACAAACCAACTAGTAGGCTATTGTATACATGCAGGCCACTTTCAAGGTTTCTGAACTTGAGTAGTTTTGCCGTCATCATGCCTGTCATTGCAGCTAATAAACCGGAAAAGCCGGCATTGGGAAACCAGAATGTGGCGAGCACAAACAGTGCCCCAATCCAGGGCCTAGGTGCAAAAAGAATTGCTCCGTAAGCCCTGAAAAGGCCTGCCAGTGTTTCTTTTAACGGGGTGAGAAACAAGGCTTAAATATCCTGTTGTGTTTCAAGTGAGCAGAGGTGGGCAGGAATACTTTCCTGCGCGGTCATGACATGCAGATCTTCTGCTGCACGTACTATCGAAACTTGCTTGTCGGAATGTATCATGACCACATTGGGGCGGTACTCAATAAATTGCATCCACTGGGTATTATTATATGCACCGACATTACTGAAGATCATGGAGTCACCGACGTTCAATGGTGGTAGCAGTACCGATGCACGCATAATGTCGATATTCATACATAAAGGACCGTAGAGCACCGTGTCTTCTGCCACACCTTCGAGCTGGCGGGTTGGCGTAACCTGATGATTGTACCAGAAACCGGTGAACAGCAAATTGACACCTGCATCAATGACTACAGAGCGTCTGCCATCTGGCATGCGTTTGTTGGCCACAACCGATGAGACAAGAATTTCGGCATCATCAACCACCGCTCTACCACTTTCGATAATCAGACGTGGTCTGCCGCGCCCTTGCATATCACGTTCTCTGGTTGCGTCATTCAAAGCTGTGCAAATAGCTTCTGCATATTGATCCATGCTTGGAACGACCTGTTCAGGTGGTAAATAAGTGCCCTGCAACGCATTCATCGAGGCGAAACCACCGCCAATATCAATGCTTTCAATTTCACATCCTGTTTGCAGTTCTATCTTATCCATAAAAGCGCACATGATTCTAATCTGTGCACCATAGGCGCGTGGATCAAGAATGAATGTGCCCAGATGGCTATGCAAGCCACACAGATTCAAGTGTTTACTGTCCCCCAGGATACGTGCGGCATCAAGTGCTTGCCCTGACTCGATGTTAAAGCCAAAACGACTCCAGGGTTCTGTGAAACCGGTGTCGAAATTGAGCCGCATGGTAACGTCAACCTGCTTGCCTGCTTCTTTGGCAACGTCTTCTAACAGGTACAATTCATCAAGATGATCAATATGAATGCGTCCACCCTCAGCCACAACGCGCTCAAGAATAGGACGTTCTTTGTGAGGCCCATTGAAGAGAATTTTTTCTGCAGGCATGCCAAGCTGGCGTGCTTTTTCATATTCGAATGCTGAGACCACTTCCGCCCATGCACCTTCCTGATGTAAGGTGTTGCAAACAGCGGCCAGATAATTGGTTTTATACGACCAGCTGTAGGTGACATTGGCATAACGTGTTTCAAAGGCTCTTAATAATTTACGTACATTGTTACGCAATCGTTGTTCTGACAGAACGAACAGCGGGGAACCATACTCTTCTATGAGAGATGCAATGGAAATAGCTTCAAAACTGTCCTGATAATGTCCTCCGCTCACACTGCCAAACTTATTCAGCGAACCGATACGGTGGGGGGTTAATGTCGGTTTATGCCACCTTTTTTTTGCGCTAGTGTCATCTGTAGGTTTTGTTTCATTGTTCATCATTCAGCTCCTGCCCACGCTTCTGTTTAACATCTGCGGTATAACAACCATGCATTGCCATCGCTTCGAATGTATTCAAATCAATGACGGTCTCTTTCGCATAACGAATCATCATCATGCCTGTTTTAGGTTTCTTGAATTCGGTTTTTTTAGCCATGACCAGATCCACTAAACCGGCTGGAAGGTTGCTGCCTGCTTCTGCAGCCAGGTAAATCCAGGCAGGAAATCGGGGATTGATTTCAATGAGCAGGTATTGTCCATCGCTCTCTTTGAGCATTTCCACTTCCAGTGGCCCAGCCCATTGCAGTGCCTGCACCAGTTTTAGTGCGTCATGTTCTAATTGTCTGTCTTCGATGGTGATGCAAGACCATGCTTTACCTTTATCGGTAACGGCTTGTTTGCGCATCATGACAGCTCCGAGCAGTTCGCCTTTACCATCACCAACTGCAGTCAGATTAACTTCATGGCCTTCAACATAGCGTTGCACTAGCACTGGATAACCCCAGCTTGCAGCAACTTGTCTGAATGCAGCAGCCCCTTCATCAGCATTATTCACAATTGTGGCATCATAAAAAATGCCTTTCACCACCATGGGGTAGGTCCAGTTATCATCATGGCAACGATAGAAAAAATCGGCGCTGGTGATGTTTTTTGTTTCCGGATAACGAATGCCTGCATTGCGTGCCAATTCACCCAGTCTGTCTTTATTGCGATCACGTAACTGGGCGACATCAGGAATGAGCATGCGAATACCCAGGTGTTCAAATTCTAGATGCAAACGACTAAAGCTTAATAATTCAGCATCCAGACATGGAATGAGTACATCAATAGTCTCTTGCTGCTGAATATAGTGCATACGATCCATCAGTTCCTGCTCACCAGCCGATGGGTAAGGCAACAAATAGGCTGCATCACAGAGTTCTTTCAGATAGAGGCCTGCATCAAGGACGTCGTAACCCAGCCCAATGATGCGCACATTATCCCCATGCGCTAAACGCAAACAGCGTGCTACAGCCAGTCCCGGCCCCGGGTTATCCGGCTTGGCATTCATACCTGTGACGGCGATGGTTATTTTATGGTTTGGGTTTGTTTGATTCATTGGAGAAATTTACGCAACTGGCTGGAGAATTCGGTGATATCACGTGCCGCATCGGATTGACTGACTTCAAAGTCACGTGAAATCGCTACGAGCAGGGCTTCTGCATCATTGCTGTGTTGCAGAAAGCGCAAGGCATAAATGCATGTTTCATTGGCGGTGAAGCTTTTTCCATTGACCGGATCAAAGACAAAGCCACTGTCATTCAAGGCTAGTCTCTGCATCACTTCAGGCGCTGGAAAGGTGGTATCGTTTGGTTTGTTCTTTTCCCATGGTAATTGACTCATAAGACGCTCCTTTTGCCTGTCCCGATCATTGTTGTCGGGATTCCAGGCACGATAAATCGATTGCATCAAATGATCGGTAAGTACATCTGATGTAATTCCTATGGGTGTTGAACTCATCAATTCAATTCTAGTTTGTACGACGTTGACGAATTGAAGCCGACTTGCATCCAAAGCCTGACGCAAATATGGCGTATCCATTGGCTGGCAACACAAGAAACTTAACAGGGGATCCTGTTGAAGCAGTTGTTGTTGCAGATAGATCAGTCCACCTCGGCCGGCAGGCATTGCATCGAGTAATAGGCGTAATTGCTCTGCTCGTGTCTCTATCCAGGCCGTCAGCATGGCTTCTTTAGAAGAGAAGTGACGAAACAATACACCATCGGATATACCGGACTGCTGTGATATCCGCTGCGTGGTTAAAAACGCCAGTTGATCCTTGGCTGCGATTACATCGATAGCCCTGAGCACCTGTTTCCAACGCGTTTGTGCGGTCTTTGTTTTCACTTTTGATCACCCATGGGGCGAATAAAAAATGAGAGTGTTTACTTTCACAAGCATTATTTGCACCTTTTTTTTCGATTCATCGAAGAGCTTAAGGCTTTGGCAAAAAACATCATAGGCTGAATCTATATTCGGCGCTATGCTTGGGCTATGACACTACATACAGATCTCTCCGTTTCTTTTGCAGGCCTTCAACTGCAAACACCCTTGGTGCTATTATCCGGCTGTGTCGGTTTTGGTGAGGAATACACCCATATTGAAGGCTGGAATAACTGTGATATTGGTGCGGTGATTCTTAAAGGTACGACGCTGGAGCCACGCATGGGTAATGCGCCGCGTCGGTTGTATGAAACACCATCGGGTATGCTCAATGCCATTGGTTTGCAGAATCCCGGTGCGCGTTATGTGATTGATGAAATTCTGCCACATTTGCCACATGACCAAACACAGTTCTGGGCCAATGCCAATGGCACCAGCCCTGAAGAGTATGCTGAAATGGCGCGTATCTTTGATGATTCGCCGGTGACAGCGATTGAGATCAATATCTCCTGCCCGAATGTAAAAGAGGGTGGCGTGCATTTTGGAAATAATCCGGCCATGGCAGCACGTGTGGTAGAAGCGATGCGTCCGATGACGAAAAAACCGTTGATTACCAAGCTCTCACCGAATAATGCTGATATTGCTGAAACAGCCCGTGCAGTGATTGAGGCGGGTAGTGATGGTCTCTCTGTGATTAATACCTTGGTGGGTATGGCCGTGGATGTTCATAGTCGCAAGCCGATCATTGATAATGTATCCGGCGGTCTGTCCGGTCCTGCGATTAAACCGGTAGCGCTATGGAAAATTCATCAGACACGCGCTGTAGCTGCCAAACATGGCATCCCTATTCTGGGACAGGGTGGTATTTCCAATGCCAAAGATGCGATTGAATTTGCCATTGTGGGTGCGGATGCGATAGGTGTTGGCACTGGCCTGTTTTATGATCCGTTGATGTGCAAGAAGTTACTCGATGGTATGTCTGAATATCTCGAGCAGCATGATATGAATACTTACACTGATCTCGTAGGATCTCTTGTTACGCAACCTGCTTAGGCTCTTATGCGTAGGGCTGTTGTGTTTTCACGCAGCCGCTGTGCAGGCAGGTACACTCTCAGTTGTTGGTCAATCGCGTTGGGTGCAGGTGGCATACGTGTTTGATGGCGATACCTTTCGTACCCGTGGCGGTGAAAAGGTGCGTCTGTTGGGCATCAATAGCCCGGAAATTGCACATGGAAAACAAGCTGCACAGCTTTATAGTGAACAGGCAAAACGGCAACTGAAGGCATTGCTTTCTAATCAATTGGTGCAATTGCGTTTGGACAGAGAAAAGCGTGATAAATATGGTCGTACATTGGCGCAAGTCTATTTGCGTGATGGTCGCTGGGTGAATGAGATCATGGTGCGAGAAGGTTTGGCGCATGTATATACCTTTGCACCTAATTTCTATTGGACGGATGCACTGTTAAAGAGTGAGTTGGCTGCCAGAAATGAGATGCGTGGCATGTGGAAATCGACCCGATGGCGTGTACTCGATGCCTCTGATGTTAAGAACCATCACATTGGCCAGTTCCATCTGGTGCGTGGTTATGTAGATGGCGTTCGGCCATGGCGTTTTAGACTGGGAAAACTCTCGATCAGTGTACCGCGCGTTGCACGACAATGGTTTGTACCCTCCGATCTTCCCAAGGCCGGGCAGAAGGTGACCATTGCAGGGGTGATTCGCATGTCATCCATGGGTAATCTATATTTGAGTTTACACTCCCCTTATGACCTGCGCCCGAAATGAAAGCAGGCTAATCGTATTAAGATTGGTTGAAAAT
>NZ_RCFQ01000023.1 GCF_003665155.1 Mariprofundus sp. EBB-1
CTTTGACCATTCACCCCATGGCCTGTCATCAATAGCTGCAAGATGATCACATAAGTTTTGAGAGGCAAGACGATCAACCTTTAGCTTTTCAAAGATATTTCGAATATCTCCTAATAGTTGAGCATCAATTGATTCACTGGTTTCAACACATGATAAAGCAGTCACAGCAGCTTCCGCTTTTTCTCTCCATCCACTAAGTACTGCCACTGCCAACAATGGAGTCCAATTATCAGCAGCACGATCATTTAACCCTTTGGGCATTTCGGGATCAAAAAATTTTACCTTCTCATAATAATCTTCAGCCCATCTCATGCATTTACGTTTGATGTCATCAAAGCTGGTTATATCCAAACGTAAACGTGCTACTTGTTCATGATCCAGCTTACGCCTTAGTGGAATGGCAATACTTCGATCCTCTAACGTATCACGCTGGCTTCCTATCCCAGCAATTACCTTTGGACACCATGTAGAAAACCTTTTGACCTCATTTGCATCTCCATCACATCGCATTACAAAAGCTGTTGTTTTTGTATGACCTGAATTTATCACACCTGCCATATCATCATTTTGCTTTAAGAACGTATCAGCCTCATCAATTAGCAGTGTTGGAGTCCATTGTTCAATTGCTCTGTAAACTGCCGCAGATGAGATATTAGAGGCCAGCAATGACCTATTCGTTAAGCCATATAGCAATGAAAGCATTGTAGACTTACCACAACGCTTCTCAGGGCTAGTTATTAATAAAATTGGGCTATGATAACTGGCATCATGAACATAGGTGTTTAACACCCATAATGCAGCCGCTTCCGGTGCATGGTTTGGCGTGACAATAAAACGTTTAAATGTATCTACAATTTCATCTAGAAGTTCAGCACCATTCACAGGCTCATCCCATGGTTCAATTTCAAGAAATATTGATGATTCTGATTGATTAGACTTCCTTGCCCCTTTAAATGCGGCATCTAACGTTTGAGGACGAACGCCAAGTCTTTTAGCTTCATTAATCCGTATCTGGTCATATTCCAAAGGTGATAATTTTGCCAAACGTGAAACAGCAGCATCTAATGACTCTCCATTATGATCATCATCCATTTTCTAAACTCCTAAATCTCATTATTAAATTGTGTTCTGAGTTAATTGAAAAGCGCTCTCTGAGGCCAAAAAAGGCGGTGAGATACTAATTCGGTACCTTTCTTGGTACCTCAGAAGCACTTACCGTGTAAAATATCATTGTAGGTAATGGGTTTTACCTGCATTGAAACACGGATTCTTGATCCGTTAGCAGACTTTGGTGGCAATCCATTCAGCGAATTTATTCTTATGAATAAGCATTCTTCCACCGACTTTTGAAACGGCTCCAGATTTAGATAACCCGTTATGTTTACGACTTCTAATTAAGTACTGTACCTGTGAAAGGTTTAGAGCTGGATAAGCTTTTACGAACTGTTCTTTCGTTATCCAATCTTCTAGTGGTGATTTTATGTCCATATCTTCGACTCCTGCGCCGTTGTGGCGTAATGAGTACGATACGATATGAATATAGACGTCTTGAGGAACACATAATACCTACAAGTAGCCAGCTAATTGTAGGTGAATCAACAGATAGCAGGCTAGTTGTTGAATAAAGATTCAAACAAACCCAAAATTAGTAACTAAACGGTTGTTTTCGGCCAGACTCAAACAGTCAGCTGTCCTTAGTTCGAGTCCGGATTAGAGAGCAGGTCCTGAACAGAACTGGGCACGTATTGCCTCCAAAATTCATTAAAAATGCAAACCTTCAGCTTTAAGCTATAATGAAACAACGGAGAGTTAGCCGAAATGTATTTGTAGCCCCCGTGTTACTGAAATGGGGGAATGCATAAATGATTAATAAACACTTCAAAGCCACCCCTCTGGTTAAAAACATAATATACAGCTTGAGGATGAATATATGCCTGAGAAAAAAGAAGTGTTTTTAAGCTCTACCTTTCGGGATTTAAATGAATGTAGAGCATCAGTAATTAAGGGTATTGAGTCACTTGAAGCTTTTTCTTGTGATGGTATGGAAAAATTCACAGCAACGCCTCATGCTCCACTAGAAGAGTGCCTTAGGAGAGTTGAGAGGTGTGATATTTACGTTGGAGTTCTTGCAAGTTTTAGAGGTGGGAGCCCTAACGGTAGTAATATGTCATTTACTGAGCATGAGTATGAGTGTGCTAGAGAGCTAGGACGCCCAATTATTTTTTTTATGGCTTCAGAGTCATTTCTTACCCCCATCAGCATTAGGAACTCAGATTCAGATCATGAGGAACAGGAAGCCTTTAAGGAGAAAATAAAAAATAACCATGTGGTAAATTTTTTCAGTGATCCAGAAGAACTAAGGAGCAAGGTTGTTGAGGCCTTATCAAATTGGGAGTACCAGCTTAAATCAGGAATTAATGTAAACCTTGAAATAGGCTTGTATCATGTTGTTGTGAAAGGTCGAAAAAGCATCGAGATAAGAACACTTAATGTTAGTGAGGGTTCCCCATGTGAAATTCACCCAAATAAGGGGGATTGGCATATCCAGTGGATTACTGTCTTTCAAGATGATCATCCATCACCAATGGTCTTGGATTTTTCTTCAGGGGTGATGCCAGAAGAAGTTAGCTTCTTTCGGAATAGTACGGCGACATACAAACCGAGCTTCTTGGGGAGCCGGGAAATTGCTGAAATTGATGAGCCAAGATTCGAAGAGATAAAAAAGAGCGTTTATGCGTTGCTTCTTGAGCCAGGCAAAGCCAATCGCCTGACCGACAGCTCATCTCCTTCATCTCAAGGGGTGCATCTATTAACAGAAGGAGCTTATATTATATGGGTGGAAGGAGAAGGCGGAGCCGAGGTTTTTCAGGCTGGCTCCTCTCTCGGGATATCAACTTGTGGTGATCCATTCGTTTTTGCCGTGAATGAAAACAGCAATATATTTGTAAAGGTGCATGGGGAGTTGAATTTATTTCAATTAGAATACGGTATGACTCCTACTAGTTATATTGAAACTATTAGAGCTAATGATACGATTGAGTGGTCAAATCCAACTCAAGGAAGACCCAGTAGGATGACTCCTTCAAAGAACTGTTTTTATATAAAATAGAAACTGTATATTACTAGTCAATTCTTGGTATTGAATGACCAGTTGAGATCACCGCCGAAAGCAGCCGTTCAGCGTAAACCCCTGTAGCAATTCGATAAAGTTAGATTGCACATCAATTACTTTGATCTATAGGTCGTTTGTAACTCGTTAAAGTCCTATAAGTGATCATTCTAGAATTGTGAATATCATTGGCAGGACTAACTTTCAATTTTCCATCGACATACTCAATACACTTAATCTGAGGGTGAGGAACATCATCGCCCATAGCAACAAGTCTATTAAAAATAAGCTTCCAACTTAAACCTTGCTCTGTTTGATTAATCACTTCCTGCAAAGGCTCTTTCCACCATGATGGGCTTTCCCCTGCTGCTTTCCTAGAGGCTGTCGTCTTTTCTTCAAAGCTTTTCATTCCAAATATAGGGCTTGCACCAAATAAGTTCCTCATAATGGCTTCAGCTTGTTTCAGCCTCATAGAAAGACTCATAACAGTTGTAATATTTGGGATAGTTTCACTTAATTCTTTGAGTAGTACATCAGCTATAAGTAAGACCATCGAAGCTGCTTGATGAGCTGAAAGGTTCACTTCATTTTCATCACCACAGTAGTAGCAAAATGCCATCCAATACTTAAATGGCTCATCCACTTCACATCCAAACATTTCTGCATTACCTTTTAATGAGTCTACCCATATAGAATCATCTACTAGCTCACATAGTTTCCTATAAAACTCATTAGCCGCTATAAATGCTTCATCCTCACTAGAATGTCCCCATCGAGCCCACATAATCGGAAACTGAATTTCATGAGAAATTTTTTTATTAAAGCTAGAACCATCCTTAAGGAAGCTTTTTAAATATGGTAACTCTGGATTCACACCACCCTCACATAGCCAACTTATCAAACACACTATCTGTCACAGACTGCACTCTCTCAGATGAGAGGTGAACGTATTTTTTTGTCGTCTCATAGTTTTTATGACCCAATACAGCTTGAATGTCTGGCCCTGTAGCGCCTGCATTAGCTAAATACGAAGCACAGGTATGACGAAGATCATGAAATCTAAAGTCTTTAACAGCCGCAATTTCTAATGCCTTCACCCAATGCTTACGAAATACAAATGGCTTGTTTGTGTTTGTTGCTGAAAAAATAAGGGCATCATCTAGCCCTCTATGCTTAAGTATCAATTCAAGTACAGGTAACGGAAAAGAAACCATTCTATCGCTACCATTCTTAGTGTCTTTCAATACGGCTGTACGATTAGAGAAATCAATATCAGACCAACATAGCTTTAACAGTTCGCCTCTACGCGCTCCTGTCATTAGAGCCATCGTTACAAGCAGTGTGAGCTTGTTCCATTCAGATACAGCATCTACTGCTCTACATGCTTCCAGTAGATTCAAACGCTCTTCATTCGTTAAATAACGTATTCTATTTTTTGCTTCTTTATATGATGGAGCGTTTAGCACTGGGTTTTCACCAGTGTAACCTACTTTCTTTGCAAACCTGAACAGAGCAGAGAGGCATGATTTCATACGGTTGTGGGTGCTATTAGATACCGTCTTGCGATAGGCATTCAAAAAGCCTGCAACATCTTCTGTGCTGATCGTTGCGAGCTTTCTATTACCTAGTCTATCACTCCACCATGAAATACGGAGGTGATTGGTGTGATCCTTGCCATCCCATTCAGCAAGATATTCAAGAATAAGTTGTGAGAGAGTGATATTACGCCAGCGCGTACCTACTTTGCGGTAGTTATCTTCGTTATCTTTGATCCATTGCAATAGATCTGTTTTGTATCGCATGGTTTTTGTTTTGAGCAGACGGCCTTGTTTATCTTTGATAATAGCCTTAAAGACATGACCTGATTTTCTGTTTAACTTGATGATAGTAGCCAAGAGAGCCACCTCCAAAGTGAGATATGGCAGGGTACAAAACAGGTATTAGTACCTTATTTTGTACCCTACTCAGGTAGTATCTCACCTTTATGGTGGTGTCGAAGAAAACAAAACCCATTGTTTTCAACAACTTAGATGGTGGCGCTTCAGGGACTCGAACCCCGGACACCCGGATTATGATTCCGGTGCTCTAACCAGCTGAGCTAAAGCGCCTTTCGTTGTGGCGCGAAGTATAGGAAGGCAAAGCGCTTTGGCAAGCGCATAATTGATTTTTATTCTAGTCACCAGATCCAGACAAATTGAAGTGATTAATCGCCTTGATTTAATTCACAAAAAAGCATCATTCATTCAACTCGGGTAACAATGGCAACAGCAAAATAAACTCAGCTCCTTCACCGGGATTACTCACTATCTGGATGGTTCCGCTGTGTTTTTTGACAATAGCAGCCACGTTAGCCAGACCAAAACCATTGCCATCAGGCTTGGTAGTAAAGCCCGAATCTAATAAACGACCGATGACTGCTACATCTATACCCGGGCCTGAGTCTTTCACACGTATTTCAGCCCATGGATACACCTTTCTCAAATTCATAGTGATCGAGCCTTCATTGTCACGGCCAATCGCTTCAATGGCGTTTTTCAATAGATTCAATATCACCTGATAGATCTGTCCATCATCACCCAGAATATGCATTTCCTGCAGGGGGCGCTGCCATTCCATGCTGATACCGGCAGGAAACATCGGGCGTGCATGTTGAATGGACTCATCAATCGAATGGGGAAGATCAATAATACCAAGATGTTCTTCACTGTTATTGGCAAAGCTTAGAATACGCTCGATCAAATCATTGGTACGCCCGATCGTTTTATGAATGGTGTTTACATGATGATGGATAGCAGCATCATCAGTCCGCCGTTCGATCAAGGTCGAAGCACTACCCACCACATGTAATGCATTACGGATATCGTGAACGATAGCTTGCGTAAAATGGCCCAATGAAACCATTTTTTGGGCATGCACTTCTTGTTCGGAATCATCCACTTGTTCACCGCTCTTCGGTGAAACATCGTGCTTCTTCAAACCCCAATCCTCCAAGCCCTTTCAAAAACTATGCTTATCTTCGCACAACGCCATAACGACATCAACAGCAGGCATTCATATTTATGTTTTATATCAAACAATAAGATTCATATGATGGAGTAATGTCTTCACTTTCAAACAGATCAAAACATGGTCTTACAACCATATACAGACACCGTGTTGCTTAGCACTATATAGCTTCTGCCTTTACGAAAACAACGACACAAACAACGTCTCATTGATATCCAGCAACTGCAGGCACTGGATCACACCGTTGAATTGCTATCGCGGCCACGGCTGCTTTGTTACTGTTCGCATACAACCTACCACACAGCTGTTTCGAAAAGGGGCAAAGCTTGAGCACTTCAGATCAATCACAGGATAAACCCATGCGTATTCTTTCCGGTATGCGACCGACAGGTCGTCTGCACCTTGGACATTACAAAGGTGTATTGGAAAACTGGCTGGCACTGCAGGAGACCAATCAGTGTTTCTTCTTTGCTGCTGACTGGCATGCACTGACTACCGATTATGCCAATCCATCGATTGTGAAAGATACCATCTGGGACATGCTCATCGATTGGCTTGCTGTGGGAATCGACCCGAACAAAGCCACGGTATTTATTCAGTCTGAAGTACCTGAACATGCTGAGCTGCATCTGCTGTTTTCGTTCATGACTCCCCTCTCATGGTTGGAGCGCGTACCCACATACAAAGATCAGATTGAACAATTGCGTGAAAAAGATCTTGGCACCTATGGTTTCCTTGGTTATCCACTGCTGCAATCGGCCGATATTCTGATTTACCGCGCCGACGGCGTGCCCGTTGGTGAAGATCAGGTGCCGCATGTTGAGCTTACCCGTGAAGTAGCACGGCGCTTTAATCACCTCTATCGCAAAGGTATCCCCCCACTATTCCCTGAACCCAAATCCCTGTTGATGCCGGCAGCTAAATTACCGGGGCTAGATGGTCGCAAGATGAGTAAATCGTATGGCAACACCATCGAACTGGGTGAAACATGGAAAGTAACCGAGAAGAAAGTAAAAACCATGCCTACGGATCCGGCCCGTGTACGTCGCGATGATCCTGGTACGCCTGAGAAGTGTCCGGTATGGGATTTCCACAAGGTATATTCCACTGAAGAAGAGCGTGCCTGGGTACAAGAAGGTTGTACTACGGCTGGCATCGGTTGTATTGATTGCAAAATGTGCATGCTCAAGCATATGGAAGAAGAGCTACAACCCATCCGTGATCGCCGTGCCGATATTGCATCACGCCCTGATGATCTGAGGGACATCGTACGTGCCGGTAACGAGCGTGCTCGCATTGAAGCTGGCCGCACCATGGAAAAAGTACGCAAAACCCTGAAAATGGGTTATCGTGTATAAGCCTCATGCATGAGTGAGACTGCTCAGCTTCCCCTGATCGATAGTGATGCAGAGACGCATACTCTGCCGCCTGTACATCTGGATCAGTTTGAAGGGCCGCTGGATATGTTGTTGCACCTTATCCGCAAACAAAAAATGGATGTGTTTGATATTCCAATTGCCATCATTACACAGCAATATATGGATATGCTTGAAGTACAGGACGATCTCGATCTGGAGATGAGCGGTGACTATCTGGTCATGGCCAGCTCTTTAATGCAATTAAAATCGCGCATGCTACTACCCCGCCCCGAAATCGATGATGAAGGCAATAGCATAGATCCCCGCAGTGAACTGGCCGCTCAACTGGTGGCCTATGAACAATACCGCTTGCTGGCCGAAGCACTGAATGAGCGCCCATTGATGAATCGTGACGTATTTACACGCTCTATTTTCCCGGAAGCCGATGATGTAGAGCGGCCGTTAGCGCAAGCTGATCTTGATGCCCTACTGGTTGCGTTCAGGCAGGTGTTAAAACGCGTTAACGGCGAAGTAAGGCAGCAGATTTTCACTGAACCGATGAATATGCGTGCGCAAATGGCTTTTGTATTACAACGCCTTCAACATAGCAGCATGCAGCTTGATGAACTACTGCATCATTCTCCCGGACGGGAAGCACTGGTTACTACGATCCTGGCCATTCTCGAACTGTGGCGTCAGCAGAGTATTACGGTATTACAAGGTGAACATTTTGGAGCCATCATGTTACTCGCACGGGGCGAGGAAGCATGAACCTGCTCACCGCCCGGATCGAAGCACTCTTATTAGCCAGCGATGAACCGCTCAGTGTACAAAAAATACATGTATTATTACTTAGCAGCACGAGTACCGAACCACATTCAGAGGATTCTCTTTCAGCTGATATTCAACATGCATTAATTAAACTTGAATCAGATTATCAGACCCATGGCATTCATATCGCTCAGGTAGCCGGTGGCTGGCAATTGCGCACAGCCCCTGAACACGCTGAACTGGTGCAACGTTTATGGCAGGTAAAAGCCCCTCGCTTATCACGATCTGCCCTGGAAACACTGGCAATTATTGCCTATCGACAACCAACCACGCGGGCTGAAATTGAAGCCTTACGCGGCGTGCGCGTCTCAAGTCAAATGCTTTCTAACCTTCAGGAACGCGGCTGGATTAAGGTCATTGGCCGCAAAGATGTACCTGGCCGCCCACATCTATTTGGAACGGGAAAACAATTTCTTATTGATTTCGGCTTGAATGGGTTGAAGGATTTGCCTGATTCTAATCAATTGATGGATCACGATGAGCTCAACCCCGCATTATCACAACGTACATTACAACAAAGCGCATCAGAGCAAGAGTCAGCAAACGAACAGAATTCAGAGCATCAACATGGGACCCAATGAGCGATAAAAAAGATCCAACAAAATCAAAAAAACCGAAACGCATTAAAGTAAAAGTTAAGCACGCGAAGTCAGCCAGGATGCACAACAAATCCCGGCCACATACAGCGCCCGCCACGAACACTGCAGCGGCTGTCGATAGCGCAACAGGGGAACGCATCAACCGCTATTTAGCACGTTGTGGTCTCTGTTCCCGCCGTGAAGCTGACCGTTGGGTTGAAGCTGGTCGTGTTTCCATCAATGGTAAAATCTGTAAAGAAGCCGGCACCAAAATCATGGCTGGCGACAGAGTCAGTGTTGATAAAAAACCTGTCACACCGCAAGAGAACTTTACCTATATTGTCTATAATAAACCGGTAGGACAATTGTGTTCACGTAAAGATGATGTGCGCAAACGCCCTCTGATTTATGACACCCTTGATGTTGCGCCCAATGTGCAATCGGTCGGCCGTCTGGATATGGATACAGAAGGCCTGCTTATCCTTACCGATGATGGTGATCTCACCCGTGCCCTGACCAAACCCGGAGCCAATATAGCACGTGAATACCGTGCCCGGGTAGCCGGTCTTGTAGCCCTGGAAACACTGGAGAAACTGCGCCGTGGCAATTTTGATATTGGTAAAGGCGATACCAGCGACGCCTGGGAAGTAACCGTCACCTCTGAATCAAAAGGGCACACCTGGTTAAGCATTATCATTTACCGTGGCCGTTGGCGTGAAGTGCGGCGTACACTCGAAGAGTGTGGCCACCCTGTCAGGCGATTGATGCGTACCCGCTTTGCCTCACTTAAACTCGAAGAAGAGATGCCACGCGGCAGTTATCGCGACTTAAACCGTGCTGAAATCAAGAAACTAAAAGAACGCAGTGGGGAAAATTGATGACCCTCTCGCCATTAGAGATTTATGAAAAGTTAAACACGGCATACGGCCCGCAACAGTGGTGGCCAGCGGAAGCACCCTTTGAAGTGATGGTCGGTGCAATTCTTGTGCAGAATACCAGTTGGGAAAACGCGCATGAAGCCATTAATAACCTCAAAGAGAAAAACATGCTCGATCACGAAAGCATTGCCAACAGTAGTTTACAAGACCTTGCTGAAGTCATTCGTCCTTCTGGCACCTATATGCAAAAAGCACGCTACCTGCACGGGTTCACCACGTTCTATATCGAGCATGGAAAGCGTCAGGGTTTGATGAAGTGGCCTATGAGTGTGCAGCGTTCACATCTGCTCAAATTATATGGCATAGGGCCTGAAACCGCTGATTCCATCATGCTCTACGCACTGGATCGACCGATATTTGTGATTGATGACTATACCAAACGCCTGCTTGTGCGGCTCGGGCATTTCGATTACATCCTGGGTTACGAGGCTATTCAACATTACATCCAGCAACGCCTACCCGAAAGCCTGCCACTATTTCAGGAATTTCATGCACTCATCGTAGAACACGGCAAACGCCACTGTAAAAGTAAACCGCTGTGTGATCAGTGCCCGCTGTTCGATTATTGCCCTACGCCTGATAAATCACAAATGGATCACACGCTCGACACTGATGTGGATTAACGCACCGGTTCAACTATCTGAATTACCGCGAGAACCCGGTGTTTACCGCATGCTCGATGCTGAGCGTAAAGTACTCTATGTCGGCAAGGCGCGAAATTTAAGAAAGCGTGTATCGAGTTATTTTCAACGCCAGCCGGAATCACCTCGCACCCAGGCTATGGTGCAACAAATTAAAGACATTGCATGCAGCATTACCATATCAGAAGCGGAAGCATTAATTCTTGAACATAATCTGATCAAACAGCTTAAACCGCGTTATAACGTGTTGATGAAGGACTCTAAGAGTTACCCCTATATACTGCTAACGGATGAAGCCTACCCGAAACTGCAACTCTATCGAGGCAATCGATCCGTCGCTGGTGAATATTTTGGCCCTTTTCCCCATGCCGGTGCCGTCCACACCACGCTGCATATGATGCAGTCGCTCTTCCAGATCAGAGATTGTGAAAACGGGGTATTCAACAACCGTTCACGCCCCTGCATGCAGCATCAAATTGGCCGCTGTTCGGCTCCCTGTTGCGATATTGTCTCCAAGGCATCCTATGCTGAGCAGGTGGGTGAAGTGCGCTTGTTCCTTAAAGGTAAGGACAACGACCTGCTGAAAAGCTGGCAAACGGAAATGCAGCAGGCTTCGGATGCTTATCAGTTTGAACAGGCTGCGACGCTGCGTGATCGTATCATGGCCTTGCGCTCTGTACTGGCAGGATCAGAACAGAGTCAGTTGCCTGATGATGCCGATGCTATCACCCTGATACGCCACCCGACCGCAGTACTGGCCAGTGTCGGTGTACGCCGCGCAGGCAGAGATATGGGTAATCACAACATTCGTATTGATCAGGCTATTGATGCCGATGATATGGAAATTCTGCAATCACTGTTCATTGAACGCTATAAAGATGAGAGGCTGCCAAAACATATTTTTCTTTTAACATCAGATATTAACATTGATAAGCTAAGGTCATTGATAATACTCATTCAACCCAAATCAGGCAGTGAAGTTCATTGCCCAAAACGGGGACAGCGTTTGCAGTGGTTACAGCAGGTCAGCCATTCCGGCCAACAACTCTTGGCTAGCCGTAAACAGGATAATCAACAAGCGGTATTTGATGCACTAGCCCTGTTATTGCATCTTGATACCACACCTGAACGTATTGCGGCAGTCGATAATGCGCATCTTGGTGGCAAACAGATGGTTTCGGCCATCACCTTTGCCGGCTGGCAAGGGCCGGAGAAAGAGCTCTATCGCCGTTATAAACTCGATGGTATCGAAGGCAGTATCACTGAGGGCGATGATTATGCCGCCATGGATATAGTATTGACCCGCTTCTTCAGAGCGATCAATGAAGAAACCATCCCCTGCCCTGATCTAATGCTGATTGATGGCGGACGCGGACAACTGGCTATCGCCATACAATGTGCAAGTGATGCAGGTCTGCATGACCTTAAACTACTGGCAGTGTGCAAAGGCGATAGCCGCAAGCTTGGAGAAGAGACGCTGTGGCCCGGTTGGATCGACAACCGTGCGCTGACGGTTGGGTCACCACTGAAACCCGGCAGACATGATCCCGCACTGTTACTGATTGCACGTGTACGGGATGAAGCACACCGTTTTGCTGGCGCATATATGCGCAAGCGCAAAAAACAGAGCATGTTCAGTTCAGCGCTCGATCATATTGATGGCATCGGCTCAGCTAAACGAGCCAGCTTACTTAAACATTTCGGTGGTATCGAAGGCATCAAAAAAGCCAGTCGCCAGCAATTAACTCAGGTTACGGGCATTTCAGATAAACTGGCTGAAAAGATCTTTATAGCCCTGCATCAATAAACAGCATCGTTCAAACGGCAAGGGGACAATATCCCGAACAGTGCTATTTAATCTTCAATACCCAGCATTCTACGCATCGCCGCCATGTGATCTTCAGCCTCTTCTTTGGCTTCTTCACATTCGGGATTTTTATCCACCCAACGCATTACCGACTGATCCGGTTCATGTAAAAACAGCGATGGCGCACTCTTCTCTTTCTGACCAAAACGTTGACGCACACGCGCATAGCTCAAGGTTAAATGGAAACGGGCACGCGTCATCGCCACATACATCAGCCGACGTTCCTCTTCCATGCGATTCTCTTCCACGGCATTTTTATGCGGAAAAATGCCATCTTCGGTACCGATCACATACACCTGATCAAACTCCAGACCCTTGGCACCATGCACGGTCATCAAGCGCACCTGCTCGGATGGATCATCATCCGATTTATCGGCCAGCAGAAATATATGTTGCAGGAATTCGGCCAGATTGCCGCCATTCTCGGTATGTTTGATCCACCAGCGCCGCAACTCCATCAGATTTCCCATTCGCATTTCCGCCAGCTCTTCCGTGTCCGCTTCGGCACGAATCGCCGCTTCCAGATGTGTCATATCCAGCACCGCATCAAATGCTTCATCCGGTTCACAATGCCTGAATTGAAATTCCAGCCCCACCATCAAATCACCAAATTCACGCAAGTTTACTGCCCGTTGATGCACCAGATCATCATGGCTACAGGATTCAAGCAGGGAGCAACTGTTTGCCATGGCAAAGTCACCCAGATCACCCAGCGCCTTCGCACCGATGCCGCGACGAGGCCTGGCAATCGCACGCATAAAGGCCAGATCATCATCACCATTGGCAAGCAGGCGCAAATAGGCGAGTAGATCCTGAATTTCAGCTCGATCAAAAAAGGACAAACCACCACTGACATGATAAGGAATCTTGGCTTCGCGCATGGCAATCTCAACGGAGCGAGCCTGATAGGATGCACGGTATAACACACAGAAATGTTCCCACTTCGCATCCTGGGTTGTGGCAAATCTCGCTTTTATATCTCCAGCCACGCGGCGTGCTTCTTCTTCCGGATTGGGGCATTCCCATACGCGCACCGGTTTACCATCGCCCAAATTGGAACGCAGCGTTTTACCCATGCGCTCTGTATTTTTGGCAATCAATGAATTCGACGCCGTCAAAATAGAACCGGTAGAACGATAGTTCTCTTCCAGGCGAATAACCTTCAAGGAGGGATAATCCCGCTCCAACATAAACAGGTTTTTCACTTCCGCACCACGCCAACCATAAATCGACTGATCGTCATCACCCACAACGGTTAAATTACCATCGGCCGGCACCAACATGCGCACCCAATCATACTGCAAGCGTGATGAATCCTGATATTCATCCACTAAGAAGTGGCGCGCCCTGGCTTGCCACAGCGCACGCGCATGTGCATCTTCATTCAATATTTTGATAGGCAGCACCATCAAATCATCGAAATCCACCGCATTCATACGCATTAACAGTTCATCATAATGTTCACGAATTTCCGAGAGCTGATTGTCATGTTCTTCAATCAAACCGCTCTTTAATTGTGAGATACGGGAAAGTACCCGATCTACCTGATCCGCATCGGCTGCCAACTGCATCTCAGCCAACACCGATTTCATAGCCGATTTCTGCTCGGAACCGGCAAAGATCGACACATTTGCCTTGCGCCCTGCCAGTTCGGCATGTTCACGCACAATCGCCAACCCCAGTGAATGGAAGGTACAGATCCGCAAACGTTTCGATGTATCACCCAAACGGCCTTGCAAACGCTCTCGCATTTCCCGCGCCGCTTTATTGGTAAAGGTTACCGCCGTAATAGCATCTTCCGGCACATCACGCTCCACCAGCGCCGCAATACGTTCAGTAATCACGCGTGTTTTACCGGAGCCTGCTCCAGCCAGCACCAGCAAAGGGCCACCGCGATGAAAGACGGCGTCGTATTGTTCTTGATTCAGCTCAGAAGTAGACATGGTCGCGCAGCATAAGGTTGCCTTGCCTGATCGCAAGAACAGTTTGTTCGAAGCGTTGCACCCAACGTATTTGCACACCGAATATTTGCCTTCAAGCTACTCAAGCCCGATAATCACAGCATGCGTATCCTGCTTGCATCGGCCTACGATGCCGAATCCCATCGCTATTGGCGGCAAGCGCTGGTATCGCATTTCCCGAAGCATTACTGGACGATCATCACTCTACCCCCGCGTCATTTTGCCTGGCGCATTCGTGGCAACGCCCTGTCATGGGCTTTTGAACAGCGTGAAGCACTGGATCAGGATTATGATCTGATTATCGCCACCTCCATGGTGGATCTGGCCACACTTAAAGGATTAACACCCGGACTTTCACATGTGCGCAGCCTGCTCTACTTTCATGAAAATCAATTTGCCTATCCTGAGACGGAACATGTCCATGCAAGTGTCGAAGCCCAACTAACATCGATCTATAGCGCTCTTGCTGCTGATTGCATTGTGTTCAACTCGGTATGGAATCGTGATTCTTTTTTACAAGGCGTGGCCACCTTTCTGAAACGTCTGCCTGATCATGTGCCCGCTCATGTCCCTGAGTATTTACTACAGCGTAGTCATATTCTCCCCGTCCCTCTTCATGACGACTGTTTTGAAACACATGCCAAACAAGACAATGAAATCCTCACACTGGTCTGGAATCATCGCCGCGAATACGACAAAGGTCCTGACCGTCTGCTCAAAGTGATCACCTATCTACATAACGATGGTCTGGATTTTCGCATACATATTCTCGGACAACAGTTTCGTCATGAACCCGATGCCTTTGCCATCATCAAAGAACAGTTCGCAGCGCATCTCGGTGTCTGGGGTTATCTGCCAGACAGACAAGCCTATCTGCAGCTACTTCGCCAATGTGATATTGTGTTATCTACTGCCCTGCATGATTTTCAAGGCTTGGCTATGCTTGAAGCTGTGGCCTGCGGTTGTATTGCGGTTGCACCACACCGATTGGCTTACCCCGAATTTCTGTCCCATACATACCTCGCCAGCTCTTTCCCCAATGATATTGACAGCGATGCGCGTGCCCTGGCCGATGCCGTTGTGCATGCCGCTCTTGCCATGAAGAAACAAAGCACAGAAAGACCTGATATGTCGCATTTCAACTGGTCAACAATGCACGACCAATATGCTAAGCTGATTGAACAGCATTGATCGAAAAAAAAAGCGGATTGAAAAGAGGCTCATCGTTCGAACCAAACCGGACAGATTCGATCAAACAGAGACGACCGATAAGGCCTGAATTGCAAGCCTTGCTGAATTTATCTATGACTATCTTCAGACAATCGTTATGATTCCAGCATGAATAATAATGTCATCCTTAAAAAAATAATCATTGCCAATAACCTCAAACATTTCGAACTCAAAGAGATCTTTGAACTTGGCGGTTTCACATTCAGCAGTAGTCAGGTCAAAGCATTCATGGCCGGTTCACAGAACAAGAACCACGAAAAAGTGAATGACGAACAGTTTGAAGCTTTTTTAAACGGTTTCATTCTCTATTCCCGTGGGCCGGTCGATGAACCTACCCTGCTTCCACGTACGATCGAAAATTTCATTATCGGTCTTGTTGAATCGGAGAACACCGGTGCTATCGAAGAGATCCGCTGCCTGATTGAAGATGCCAGTGATGGTTTGGCTAAGGTTGATTAAACTAACCTCTCGGTTTGAACCCTATGCAGCGTTGAAAACGATTGTTTCAGCGCTGTTTTTAAATCAACAATAAACCGGCCTTAATGCGCTTGCATCTTGCCATCAGCTTCATGATGACAATTTGCATGACAACAATCCGGATCTGGCCCGATGAGAAATTCAATCTCAGACATGGGAATATCTGCGTTGCGTTTTAAAACCCAGTTTATAAATTCTTCACGTGCTGAAGATACGTTTGATTTTTCACTATGCATTGGCCTGCTCCTGCTCATGTTATAGGAGAAATCATATCGGGAATTATGACAATCCAGTGTCAGCTATAGGTCAGAGAGATGACATCGATAAAATTGGGTAGTCATTGAATGCGGAAGCCTTCTCCCGTCGTTTTAAACAGAGGCGTTCAGTTCGGCGCATTTTAACTCCGCCAAGATTTAAGTCCCAAGCATCTCTATCAGTGCTGTTAACGTGATGACAAGCAATATGCCGAGCATCATCGTTTCCAAGCATTGCCTTGATGGAGATTGCCCGATATACCTGCGTGTTATGAAGTCTTGGGATCTATTGTCCATGTCGTTGGGGTCACCAGATATAAGAGGATTCATTGGTCTTCACTCATCTATTTCACAGTCTTTCTTCATTTTCATCATTTGGGGAATGACCGATTAGAAACTCGATTTCAGGTAATGGTACATGGGCATTATGCAGGCTCACCCATTTGATAAATTCCATACGTGCGCTTTCTGAATTTGCCAGCTCAGTGATCATGTGATCTCCTTGTTCATTATAGTGACTGTGCTAAATGATAAAACAAAATAAGACATGTTCATGTCATGGACGTGTCAGTTCTATGACGAATAAGACCTAACACCAAGGAAAGCAGCGACGATGAGTGAGTATAAAAAAATGATCAGCGGACAAGCGTACAATTGTCTGGATTCAGAGCTTCGGCAGCTGCGTGCGTCTGCCCGTTTGGCTTGTGCCAAATTCAATGCCCACCCAAGCCCCGGCAATATGAAACATATCAAACGACTATTTAAACATTTGGGCAGTGCCATTCTGGAGCCCGGCTTTCAGTGTGATTACGGCATCAATATTCAGGTCGGTGATCATTTTTATGCCAACTTTCATTGCGTGTTACTGGATGCGGCCCCCATCATCATCGGTGATCATGTGCTGCTAGGGCCCGGTGTGCATATTTACACCGCTGATCACCCCAAAGATCGTGAAGCCAGATCGCAAGGCACATGTTTTGCTAGAGCTGTTCATATTGGTAATGATGTATGGATTGGTGGTGGAGCAAAAATATTACCGGGCGTACATATCGGTGATGGAGTGATTATCGGTGCCAACGCTGTGGTCACAAAAGATATTGCTAGCAATGAGATCTTTTATTAACCGTTCAATCATGAAAAGGAGTCTTCAACGTGAACCGTACTGTCGATACAACAGAGGCAATGCTGAACCTATTTGAAAAAGAGATGTTGCGTACGCTGAAAGGCGCTAACACAACAACAATCGTCCATTTGGCTCATCATATGGTTGATGCCCAGTATCGTGTATTAAATATTCAAGATGCATTGCATCATCTCATCGCATCCGGCTGCAAGAACACAGAAATCTATACCGCTTTTGTGCGTTGCGAATGGGCGGCTTTAAATATTATATTACCCCAACTTAACGAGCTTGATGAAAAGGAAAAGACCCATCAACTGGGCGGCATGATTGATCGTTTTCATGCTATTAAATATGCTTTAATCACTGTCAGCGAAGCGCTATGCGATGAAAAAATAAGCCATCACCATGATCCTCTGATATTGAATCAGGCTAGAGAAGCATGGATGATAAAACAGCAGGTTTCGTTTTATAACTTATTTGATGAGATGCCTGTTCGCGCCACCGTTACTGTTTCGGCATGGAATACTGATCATATCTTACATAGCAACATTACACCTGAACTCGCTCGCGTTTTTTCTGCAGACCCTGAAATGCGCTATGCATATATTGATTGTCCACAGCCGGGGTTCCGTCTCAAAGTCATGGTGGATAAGGTTTCGCGTAAAAGCGCGCGATTAAAAGTTGTGACCGTTGACGCCTCCGGTGTAGCCCTGCGCAAAGAGGTTCGCATTGGCCTTGAAGAGCATCAGCCAGTCAAAATATTATCTGCCAGCAAGCTGATATGCCCTGCTCAATTAACGGAAATATCTCAAAAAGGACTCGGGCTAACTGCCCAACAGGAACTGCCTTTTGTTGCCGGTGAAAAATTCACCTGCCAAACTCAAATTGGTAAAATCAACGTAAACCATATCAGTGAAGTTGTTTGGGTTCGATCTTTCCAGAAGGGCGGACGTTTTGCCTTAACCATTGAATTTGACAAAGCAATCTGCAGACAGCTCAACAGTGAAATTCTTGATCTACAACGTAAAAAGATTGCTCGCCTTTCCCGATTGGGCATGCCTCCGGCATTCCACGCATACAAACCTTAAGAAAATACTGAAAGCTTCACACCGGTCAATCGGCCTTAAAATCAATGCTGGCATGAGAAGCATCACAGTTCGGGGACATTTGTGTGGCTCCACAACGGCACAGGGCACTCTTCTTGCAGACACGGGCAACAGCTCCCGATGCATCATAAATCGTGTGCGGGCCAAGCAAATAGAGAGGCCCATTCTTTAATGTTTTGATTTCCAGAAGGCCGGACTCCTGTGGATCATCCGGATTAGAAGCAACCAGTTCACCAGCATCGCTAAAGCCAGCTTCACTATGTGAATCATCACAATAGGGTTGATTTTTGGATGCGCCACAACGGCATAGAGTGGCACGCGGTGAATCAGCCTTCACGCCATTAAGTGTAAAGTTTGCATGGATCGTTAATGGCCCGTCCTTCTCCACGGTGACGCTGTTATACTGCGGTGCTTGCTCACGCTGACTCTCTTTATCATAACGTAGCGCACCGGATGGACATGACTCAATCAACGCTACCAGCGCATCCACGTCTGCTGCATCGGGATGAATCCATGGCCCTTCCGCATTAGACTCAAACACCTTGGGCAATGTGCGCACACACAGACCAGCATGCATGCAGCGCTCAGCATCAAAATGAACAACGATCTCTTTACCTTTGTATTGCTGTTTCTTGCTCATTCATCCTCCCTCTACGCTTTCTTACCTGCAACTAATACACATCTAAAATTTCATAATGGCGCGTTCGGCCGGCAATATGCACCTCAACCTCATCGCCAGCATTTTTTCTCATCAAGGCACGCCCAAGCGGTGATCTCGGGGTAATCACCGTAACTTCTATTGCACCACAATGAACCTTTAGCCCACCAGCCTCAGCTGCAACCCATAACAGCTGTTGAAGCCCCTGCTCATCGGCCAACAAAAGCATTGAGGAACACATTACCTCAGAAGTGTATGCGTTGACTGTAATCTGTTTAAAGTATGATAGTGAACGCTCTACTTCAATCAGACGAGTACCCTGCCCCTGGGCCAGATAGGATGCTTCCAAGCCCATCGTTTCATACTTACTCGATCCCAGACAATCTGCGTGTGTTGCCGTATCCCGGGCAAGTGCAACGGCCTGCTCAAGCATCAATAGATCGGAAGCCAATTGTTCAATGATGCATTGTAAGAACGATTGTTTATCCTGTATCGCTTCTCTAACATTATTCATGGGTTACTTATCAAATAACATTAAATTCGCTCCATGCTTGATATACAGCTCGGTAAGCTCACGTGGCATGGAACCATAAAATGCAAAATAATAGGGATAATCATAATCTTTATCCTTGATATTCGGATCAGCCCCCGCCTCTAACAGTATTCGAATCGAATCCATATTTTTTGCTGTCAGATGCAGCGCGGTTGAGTCGTAATCATTCTGAACATCCAACTCAGCTCCGGCCGAAATCAACAAGCGCATGATATGAAGATCCCCGGCTTTGGTGGCGTGATGTAAGGCTGTGTTCAGTTTCTCATCGCGCGTATTCACATCAAAACCTGCAGCAAGAGCCTCACTCAAGGTTTTTTCATCACCATCAGATACCGCTTTAAACCATGTTTCCTGATCTAGCATCATTCACCTCGCAAGCAGTGAGTTTATCGCCTCTGGATATCAATGCCAACGCACAATCCCGTATAATCCTACGAAAGCACGCGCAAAAAAGTTGTGAGAATAAAATGATCAGACAGTATTCACCCGGTTCGTTATCCACTGACATTATACCGTATCACCGATCACCCGGAGAAATCATGGCCAGACCACTGAAAATATTTATGCGCGGCAAACGCATCACCATGCTACAGGAAATATTGCGTCGGATGGGTTACCCTATGCTTGATCAAGCAGGTCAGTTTGGCGCTTCTACCCGTGATGCTGTGAAGGACTATCAAAGGCAGCATGACTTCAAAGCAACGGGCATAGTTGATGATGCATTACTCTCTTTGATGCAACAGGGGCCACTTGCAAGCAGTGCAAAAGCCAAACCCTCCGACAGTGAAACAGCTCCAACAGCCCCCCCTGTGAATCAGATACAACTTGATGCACTCATTCACCTGTTGGTAGATAAAGGGATCATCACAGAGGAGGAATTGAACAAGGAAATAGAGCGCCCTCAAACACTACGCCTGCAACCCCCGCTGCTTTAACAGCGCTGATTGGAGATCTGTGTGTCTATCTATTTACGACCGGTATTTACCGCTTCTCTGGCTAACACATTACTGGCCGGGGCATGCATCCATTTGATCAGCGCGCATGGCCAGGGTCGGCGTCGAACCTTGCAGGATTTACGCCATCTTTTATCCGGATCACTGCAAACATTTCACATGAATATGCGATCCTATAAGTTTGATTATAAAGATTTTATTGATGATTTAATATTGCAGTCAGGAAGTAAACCCTCTACGCCACAAAGCCTTGACAGCATACTCAAGAAAATTGAAAGAAAGCCACAAAATAGCCTGCTTATTCTCCATAACTTTGATGAGCTAAGATGCACAGAAAGCATCCATGCAGGTTACAGCAGTCTTTTTTTTCAGGCATTGAACAGTATTCAGCACCGTAAAAATATTGCCCTGCTGTGCGTCTCTGAACATGCATTCGATCACTACCTGATTCAGGCTGATGGTAGCGAGGTAGTTCACTCCAATCTGGAAGCAGAATTCATACACTTACCTACCATCACATGCAGACAAATCATCGCAGAACTGCGTCGCCGCAATGTGCACCTGTCAGAAAATGAGTTGCAGCAATTGGCCTCAAGCTTACGCGCTCAACCAGCCCCCTACTCTGCGCTTGAAAACATAAAGAACTGAGAATCTCTCTCTTTGCCACATTCACCCTTGTGACATTTCACCGTTGGCAATCCCTGTTTATATGATATCATGACTGGTAAGAGAGGTCCTATGAGTAAGCCGAATAAAATGCCCAACGCTGAATACACAAAGTCTTTGTCTAAAATCTATCTTGAACTGGTGAAATGGCAGTACTGGATTAAAGAAAAAGGACTGCGTGTGATCATTATTTTTGAGGGCCGTGATGCAGCCGGCAAAGGCGGTACCATTAAACGTCTGATGGAGCCACTGAATCCACGCGGCTGTAATGTGGTGGCTCTACCCGCACCCTCTGATCGAGAAAGCACACAATGGTATTTCCAGCGCTATGTGAATCATTTCCCTGCAGCCGGTGAAATCGTGGTCTTTGATCGCAGTTGGTACAATCGCGGCGGAGTGGAACGTGTCATGGATTTTTGTACCGACACAGAATACAGAGAGTTTTTGCGCAGTTGTCCAGAATTTGAACGCATGCTTGTGCGTTCGGGCATCATTCTTTTGAAATATTGGTTTTCAGTCAGCGATGAAGAACAGGAGCGCCGTTTCCAAAAACGTGCCAACGATTCCGCTAAACACTGGAAACTCAGTCCGATGGATCTGGAATCACGTAATCGGTGGGTAGAGTACTCCAAGGCCAAAGACGAGATGTTTTTCTATACGGATATCCCTGAAGCACCATGGAATGTGGTTGATGCCGATGTAAAAAAACGAGCTCGCTTAAATTGTCTAACGCATATTCTGGATTCTATTCCTTATAAGGATATTATGCCTGCTCCGGTAGAACTGCCGGAACGCAAAAAACAGGGCTCATACGAACGTCCCGATATCAACACACAAACATTTGTGCCTAGTAAGTATTAGTCTGTATTATTCATAAACGCTACCGCACCCTTGCTTGTTTCTTTATCCACCACGAATCCTTTGTAGGTCGTCCGGAAGCATTGCTACGAACGTTCTTCTCGTAATCCGTAGTCTGTAAGGAAGTACTGATTTGATTGATTCAGTGTTTTCCTTATTGAATGGGCAAGTACCCCGCACGCTCAACCAGACGCTGTCCTTTTACTGATAAGATAAAACGCACAAATGCCTGCACCTGAGCGGAAGCATCGTTGGGTAGCAACACATAAAGTTTACGCGAAATCGGATAAGCACCACTTCTGATATTTTCCACAGTAGCGGCTACAAGTTTGCCTTCAATTTGCAAATCCAGTCCATACACAAGCGCGTTCACATACGAAAAACTAACATACGCAATAGCCTGATCACTGCCGCTCACAATATTGACGACATCATCATTGGACTCAAGAGTAATAGCCTCTGGAGATACTGCTGCCGTGGGAGAACCGAGCACATATTGTGCAAACACATGGCGTGTACCGCGATGCATCTCTTTATCCACAAGCAGAATCTGTCGATCTGCTCCCCCCACCTGTTTCCAGTTGGTAATCTTGCCCCGATAAATATCTGCCAACATGGATGGTGTAATCTGGGATACACCGGATTGTTGCACTTCATGTGAAACAACAGGCACCACAGCATCCACAGCGACCGCCACATGCTGCACATCCCCCAATGTTTGCTGTTCCTCCACGGTCAGGTTTCGGCTCATCATACCAATATCCACGCGCCTATCGATAAGCTGGCCAAAACCAGACGTCGAGCCGCCGCCATTAATACTGAAATGCACATCAGGGTGTGTTTGCATGTAGGCGTCAGCAACAAGCTGCATATATTTTTTAACCGTGGTGGATCCAGATACGGTGATTGTTTCCGCCCTTGCCTGCGGCATCGTGAATATCATCGCTGAAAGTAGAATCCAAAAAAAATGAATACTTCTCATGGTTGCTCTCCGAGCATCTTTTTCACTTCTTCGCTCAAGGCTTGCGGAGTAAAGGGCTTCTGAACAAAGCCAGCCAGACCTTTACCAGAAAATTGTTGAATCGCTTCCGTTGAGTTGTATCCACTGCTTAAAATAACACGACATTCCGGATTGATATTTTTCAATTCAGTGAACAACTCCTTGCCACTCATGCGTGGCATGGTTAAGTCGGTAAGTACAAACAAGATAGAGTGCTGATGTTTTTTATACATCGACAGCCCCTCTTCACCATTGCATGCCGTGATCGTGTCAAACCCCATCTCCTCCAGCATCATGCAGGCGACTTCACGCACAGTCTCTTCGTCATCCACAACCAGTACAGTACCGCCAGAAAATTGCTCCACACCCGTTTCCTGCTCGGTAGGCATATTCAAGCCATACTCCGATTCATCAACCGGCAGTAAAAACTTGAATGTCGTTCCACGTCCGGGTTCCAAATAAACTTTTAGCGCACCCTGATGACCCCGCACAATGCCCAGTACCGCACTCATACCGAGCCCTCGCCCTGTAACTTTGGTGGTAAAAAACGGATCAAATATTTTCTGAACGGTCTCTTTATCCATACCACAACCAGTATCACAGACTTCTACATAGATAAACCGGCCGGCTTGAATATGATCGGCATAACATGTGGCCAGGTATGGTGCTTCTGCATTCATCACCCCGGTAGTTAATGAAATCACGCCACTCTTGCCATCAATCGCTTCATTGGCATTGGTCACCAGATTCATGATGACCTGCTGCATCTGTGCTTCATCCACCATAATCAATGGTAATTGACTGGTAAGGTGATATTTGATGATCACGGCCTTATCGATAGATACTTCCAGCAGATGGGTCATCTCTTCTACAATGCTCGATAAATTGATCGGTTTCAAAATAAACTGACCCTTGCCAGAATAGGCCAGCATCTGTTTGCACAACACTCCTGCTTTTTCCGCTGAAAGAATGATTTTTGCAGCACGCTCTTTCGCCTTGAGCGGATCTTTCAGAATATTTGATTCCACCAACGATGCATTGCCAAGGATTGCAGTGAGTAAATTATTGAAATCATGAGCAATGCCGCCGGCCAGTACCCCCAGACTTTCAAGGCGCTGTGAATGCTGCAACTGCTTTTCCATCTGCTCCCGCTCAATTTCATTTTTACGCTGTTCGGTGATATCCAGAAAAGTCACAACACTGCCAATCGCATCATCACCCTCAAACAGTGGTTGCGACCAACATTCAACCATGATTAGCGTACCATCTTTGCGCCAGAACGACTCATCAGTTCTGTGCACGCGCGTACGCTCACGGTGTGCTCTGTAGATACTGCACGCTTCAACAGGATAATCATCACCATCAGGATAGGCATAATGGATCAGTTGATGGATATGTTTCCCCACCACCTCAGACTCCTCATAGCCCAGCATGTTAAGAAAGGATCTGTTCACAAACGTGCAATAGCCATCCATATCGATGCCATAAATGGCTTCCGCGGTGGATTCCAGCAACAGGTTTTTATGGCGATTAGCCTCCCGCTCAGAGCGAATACGTAAACGGCTATATGCCATCATCGCTGCAAGTGTGCCTGCCAACACAAAAAACAGTAGAATAAGCAAAACATTACGCACATAGACATAGAGTTGCATGGCTTCGCCCTGATCAATTTCACTAATGATGGCTGCATTCAAATACTTGTCCCACTGCCAGACACCCAGCACCAGAGCCCCCCTGTAGTCTCTGTAACCATCTGTATTCCAGCCTGGTTGATGGGTGGATGTCACCTGCTCGACAGCGTATGTAAACGGCTGTTGCCCGGTCCTGCTGATTGCGATTGGTTGATTCAACAGATTAATACCCGGATCAAGCACTTGAATATTCAGAGTAGTCGCATCACCAGTCTTCAATAAACCTGCCGAGATCAGACCTGCCTTCAAGCGGGATTCGGATAACATCCAGCCCTGATCGTTCACAAGGTAAGTTTCACCACTCGCATAACTAATACCGGCACTTAAAGTCGTTACAGAAAAACGATGGGCATTGCCCAATTCGAGGGCAAAATACCCCATGCTTTTTCCATGCTCATCTGTAATCGCTTTCAGTATCCACATGGATATTTGACCAACATATACAAAGGGGTGCGTAAGCGCCGACTGCTCACCCTGTTCAAGGCGTTCAATCGCCTCCTGCGCCAATTCAGGTACCTGCATACCCATATCGCGCTGTTTCATGGACACAAGAATTTTTCTGTTTTTCCCGATCAGGAAAAAGCCTTTATAGTGTTGGGAGAATACATTTTTGGCCAATACTTTACGCAGATCAAAACGTTGTTTAGCTGTCATTTCTGCTGGATTCAATGCATCCATCAGCAGTGTGCGTGTTTCTCTACCTTCAATAATTTGCGTAATCGTAACAACGTTGCTGTCAATCTGGCGATGCAAAGCATCACGCACTTTTTTATTGATCGCGGTAAGGTTATCCAATGCATGCGTATTGATATGGGTTTTCAACTGGGCCATGCCCAAGGTCACAATGAAGAACAACGCAATGACAACACCAATGGCGAAAGAAAATTTAAAAAACCGGTTTTTTATCATTAGCACGTCAACATTTCCTCCCCAGAAAACATTGCAACTATGGCTTATATCGTATTAAAAATAAACGCGTAATTTCTTCCTGAATAATCATAAATATGCATGTAAGGATAGCAAAGACCTTAGGGAAGCACAGAAGCCCCATGCAATAAAAGACCTTTTTTAGATGCGCTCTATTCAATAAGCTGTGTGATGCGCACCATACGATTCCGGTTTACGCCAAAATCAGAATGGCCCACTCGTGATGCAGAACGCACATGAATCAAACCTTTCACGTGATCAAATCGCAGCTCCACATCATCGACATACCGAAAGAATGGTGATGTAAACGTGGCATGCAGATAGTTGCCATCATCCTGCTCAACAACGCCGCCCTGCTTAGTAATTATAGCTGTTAGTATAGCCCACGTTTCATCATTAGCCTTGATTGGAGCAATGGCATGTTGTGCGTCATATTGGCTATGATCTTCACTACAGACACAATTGGGCGAATCAGGACAGGTGCGTAACAGGCCTTGCTGCAAGCCCAGGTTATCGGGTCGTTTATGCGATTGCATCGCCATGGCGATGTAAGCAATCACTCCCAATGAAAGTAGCAGTGCAATAATGATCAATATCCATTTCATAGCTTTACAAACACCCTTTTCGATTCAACATCATTGCGACAGCCTCTTCTCATGACCACATCACTTGAGCTGAACGACTATTTTTTCATTGCCAAAGGCCACGACATCTCCTGAGACGATCTTTTTTCTCTTCTGTGTCTCAGGCTTTCCATTGAGCCAAACAAGACCATCAGCAATCACATGCTTAGCTTCACCACCACTGGATACCAGACTTTCAAACTTCAGCAGTTTATAGAGTTCAATCGGCTCTTCTGAAATCATCACTGTTCGCATCTTACCTACACCCCGATTCAATATTCATAACCATCAGAAACGCCATACATGCAAAATAAGCATTCCATATCTCTTTTCCTTAGATGCTTTTACACCTTTAACATGATCTACGGACAAACGCTGACACAGCACCGCAAAAGACGACTATTTCAGCACAGGCTCAAAATAGAGTATCATGGCACTGACTAACATGAATCGTTTTAGCATGTCGCCATCCTGAAAGAAGTCACCGGATTACAACATGATTCATCACAAAATCAACGCGCATGGCTGTGAAATAGCGTTCCGGATTACGTGTGCCAGATTGCATGTACTAGATTGAACTGTTCTTTTATTCAACTGCATGTAAACATTACAGATCAGATCCAGCGGCGAACTTGATTTTTATAAGTAAGATATTGCTCACCGAACTGTTGCTCCAGATGTTCTTCCTCAGCTTCTATTTGAAACTTATTCATATAGACAACAAACCCGAGCAACACGAATATTCCTAATGCAGCACCCAGATAAATACTTAATGATGTTAAAATAAGCACCAGACCAAGATACATCGGATTGCGTGTGAATTGATAAATACCGTGAGAAACAATCGCACTGGTTTTATGCGGATAACGTGGATCAATGGTGGTTTTTGCAAACCTGAAACTCAGCAGAGCCCATACATCGATCGTACCAGCCACAGCCAACAGCATCAGGGCAATGATTTGTCTTAAATCGGCATGTACTACTTCTACAGAAAACGTATGACTCAAACCCCATATCATCAGTCCGAAAACAATAGCAACAGCAGGCGGTGGGATTTTCAATCTTAGTGTTTTCACATCAACTCCATTCAATCATTTCATTATCAGAGGGCACCATGCAACGACTTTCCTTCTGCACATTTAACCTTTCCCTCTATTTATTACGTTCAGAAAAACTCACTTTGCATTTAAGACCGGCTGGCAGGCGATATTTCTTGTTGGGCAAGGTCACTTGAACGGCAAATGTTTCACTGGCCGCATCAATCATAGGATCGACCAGATTAACCTTACCTGAAAAGTGTTCATCATAACCGGCAATATATATGCTGGCAGCATTGCCCTTATGCACCTTCCCGAACATTTCAACAGGTAAAATCACTTCCACTTTCAACGGGTTAAGTTTGGCGATTTTCATCACCACATGTTCCTGAACAAATTCACCCGCAGAGTAATTCTTGTCCACAACGATGCCGCTGATCGGGCTATGAATAATACGCAGCTTTAATTGTTCCTCAGCCTGTTTATGCTCCATTTCCGATATCCGGGTTTCTGTTTCAATATCATCGTGATCCATCTGGGAAAGCAACTTTTTTTCAAACAGTTCACGATTACGTTCCAGCCGGCGTGCATTGTATTTATATTTCACCTTGGCCAGATTAACGCTGGCCCGTTCCACACCCGACTTCAGCCGGGCAATCACCTGACCTTTGCGTACACGATCACCTTTATCGAACAGCACCGCATCAAGCACACCGGGGATCGGGCTACTTACAGAGATAAGTTCATCCGGCTCGATCAATCCATCAAACTGCTGTTTTGCTTCATCTGCAAAGCTTTGCCCGCATACAAGCATACATGCCAGCACTATCACCCAATTGATATATTTCATCCCTATCCCCTTTATTCCGAATAACCGGAAAATGACAGTGTGCGATCAAGATCCTGATCGGAACGCAACACCTGCTTTCTGACCTTATAGTGCATCCGCTCTATTTTCAATTGCGCCATCCGCTGCAACAACGGCCCGAAATAGTGCAGCAACAACGGCACATGCTTTAGCAACGACTTCAATGACTTTAATATCACACCGATTCGCCGCTCATCCAACAGTGGATCATCAATGGATAAAATATATCCATAGCTTCCCGGATCACCCTGTCTTGCGCAGCGACCGATAAGCTGGCGATCAATGCGCTTGGCTTCATGGCGTTCAACAATCAACACATATAAACCACCCATGTCGGTACACGCTTCATCCAGCTTTATATCCGTACCGCGTCCGGCCATATTGGTGGCAATTGTAATGCGGCCTCTTTGCCCCGCCTGCGCTACGATTGCAGCTTCATCGGCTTCATGTCGTGCATTGAGCAGCTGATGTGGAATGCCCGCATCAGTCAGCAGATTGCCAAGGTGTTCTGAGCTTGAGACAGAGTGCGTGCCAATCAATACAGGTCGCTGCAGCTGATACAGCTCTTCTACCCGCTCGACCACATGCAACCATTTCTTATCTCTGTCCGGCAATATCCGACAATAATCGTAATCACGGATACATGTTTTATGCGTGGGTATCTCCAGGGTGGGCAGGCGATATACCGCCCACAGCTCACTGGCAGCTTCATTGGCTGTTCCTGTCATACCGGATAGGTGATGGTAACGCCGAAAAAAACGCTGATAACTGATTCTGGAGAGCGTCTCCCGCTCCTCACTCAAGGCGCAGCCCTCCTTCGCTTCAACAAGCTGATGTAAGCCCTTGCTCCACTGGCGACCGGACATTGCACGGCCGGTATATTCATCAATAATTTCCACCTCGCCCTCCGTGACAAGGTAATCTTCATCCAGTTTAAATACGTGTAGCGCCGTTAATGCTTTTTGCACCAGATCTTCACACAATAACAAACTGCTCCAAACCGATATCTGCTGCGTATAACGATCGGCTATAAAAGCCTCTCCTTCAGGGTATAACTCTACCTTACGCAGCGCATCATCCACCTGAAAATGTTCTCCCTCTTTCATTTCACGCGCAGCGGCCAAGGCATGTTGAATCACAGTCTCATCAAAATTACCCTGCTGTTCTCCGGAGATAATCAATGGCGTTCTGGCCTCATCAATTAATATACTGTCGGCTTCATCCACAATGGCAAAATGCAGACCACGCAATAATGATTGCCGTGCCGATGAGGTATCATCGTAGAGCTGATGCATCTGCATTCGCAATCCACCCGGATGGTTACCAAGCGTCAGACGATCTTTCAGATAATCGAATGTCAGCTCTTTATTGGTGCAATAGGTGATATCGCAGTCATACGCCTGCCTGCGTGCATCGGCATCCATACCCTGAATAATCACTCCAACGCTAAGCCCTAACGCTTTATACAATGGGCGCAGCAGTTCTGCATCGCGCTGGGTCAGATAATCATTCACTGTAATCACATGCACAGGAATGCCAGCCAGCGCAGCAGCCGCCGCCGGCAGCGCAATCGTTAAGGTCTTACCCTCACCTGTTGCCATCTCGGCCACCTGACCATGCAGAATACTCCAACCAGCCATCACCTGCGTATTAAAGTGACGCATGCCAAGCTGACGAAAAGAGACCTCGCGAATCAGGGAGAACTGCTTCACCAGTGCCTGCTGCCCAAAGCCGTGCATCTTCAATACCTGTCCATATGCGCGTGCCTGCAGCAGCAACTCATCATCACTGCCGCTACCAAATAGATCAGGCAGTTGTTCAACACGCGTGGCAAAACGGTGCATGCGCGATTTCATCATCGGCCGCATCAAGCGGGATAACATCATTGTGCCTGAACTGATAAACTGGGTAACCCTGCTCACCTTTTTCTCTTTGGCTTCCGGATACAGACCCGGTACAGCCTTGGGAAAATGCATCACAAAATGAACTGGTGAGAAACTAGACATGCAATACACTCAGGAAGGTTTGTCTGAGCTGACGATACCATTGCCATGCCAGTGATTCATCCGCATGCACAAAGCGTACATACACCCGGCTACCCATCGCTTTCGCATTCAACTGACCGGGTAAACCGATATCAAACTGAAACATACTCTTGAAAGATTTCGCCTCATCTTTACTTTCCGGATCCAACGCAATCGTTCCGCCGCCCTCAATGGCCAGCGCCATGCTTGGCAAAGCATGGATCGCAGCCGGCACTTCATGTAACAACGAGGCCTCAAACACTTCAAGGAAATTTTCAGACAAACGCATCTCTACATATTGTGTATCTGCTCTGACCTGCTGGATACTCTCCTGCATCACTACCGCACGCACATGCAGATGACCCTGTTGCACCACATAGGCGAGCATTTCACCGCGACGCACAAACCGACCAGGTAGATTTTCAGGCTCCCTGATCATGAACATACCATCGCGACTGCTGCGTATCGTTAATGCATCAATCCGTTCTGTCAGATAGGTGTATTGCGCCTGCGCCTGTCGCATCTCATCCTGCAGCAGTTGTGCCTGCATACGGTCATCCTTGATGGCAATGGTATAACGCACCCGCAACTCTGCCAGTCGAGCTAACACTACCGCGCGTCTCGCATTGAGTTCCGGCGCTTTACACACCACGAGTATATCCCCCGCCTTTACCTGACTATTTTCTCTGGCCACAATCCGGTCAACAAAACCATCACTGCCGGCCCGAACCCACATCTCCTCAGGCACCCAGACCACACCTTCAGCCAATGTCGATGAGGAGACAGGAACCATGGCAACCATCATCATGCAACTTGCCATGGCAGCGGCACTAATAAGCATACCGCGAGCAAAATGTTCATCGAGTTTCGGGTCTGTCCATGTCGATTTCAACACCTTAAATGCCGGCACCAGCAACATCATCACCACCGCCCATATCGCCAGCAGCACACCAACAATAAAATATTTACCTGCGACAAAAAGTACAATCACATAGAGAATAAACATGCGATATACAAAAGAGGCCAGGCTGTAGGTGACAAACCAGAACGGCTCCCCTGGTGCAGAAGCCGGTGATTGAATATCTTTGGCCTGAAATAGATGTTTCTTGATCAGAAAGCCGAGATACTGGTTGGCGCGTTGGCCAAGATTAGGGATTTCTAGCAGATCAGCCAACACATGATAACCATCAAAACGCAGTAGCGGATTCAAATTAAACAGCAACGTAGAAACACCGGCAATTAGCATCACGTTGTATGCAATCGCACGCGCTACGCCCTCTTCGGCATAGACCCAGAACCACATAGCGATAGCCGCAAGAAATAACTCTACAGCCACACCGGCAGCACCGACCATAATACGCTGATAGCGATCTCTGAAGGCATGCGCTTCTGACACTTCAACATAGGGAATGGGTACCAGCACCATCAGCATGATACCACCCTCATGTACCTCACCGCCCCAACGTTTCACCGCCAGTGCGTGGCCCATTTCATGCAGAAATTTCACCACAGGGTAAACCAGCCACAACAGCAACAGATTTCCCTGCGACAGCACCCTATCGGCCACATTATCCGACAGTGCATCCCAGTGTTGTAATGCCAGCATAAGGGCAGAGAAAACCAGCAGCATCCACAACAGGCGCGCTTTTTTAGTAAACAGCACGTTCGCCAGCCCCTGCAACTGTTGCAGCAATGGTTCAGGATCAACCAGCGGAAAACGCAAACCCAGTGGATTGATAAAATAACTATGTATTTTTTTCTTTCTCAACTTCTCTTGCCTATCCGCCATCTCTTCGGAATCAGGCTTGGCTCCGCCAAGAATCACATCGGCGTTATGCAAACGGCTCAACAGTTGAATTAGGTCGTCCTGAGTAGGCATATTATCGTTATCGATCTGCCGGGATGCTAACAACCAGATATCATTGACCGTATGACTGCCATTCATCAGCTGGATGACAAAATAGGCGTCCGGTGAAAATCGGTGAAATTTGCCCGTTACATGATCCTGAAGCACATACCATAATTTGCCGCGAAAAATGCGCCGGTGAATATCTACATGTTTACGCAGTATCGGTTTTAATTCCGCAACCCGATACCATGAGTCACTGAACAGCGATGCTCCAGCCATATCAGAACTTCAAATCAAACATGACCCAGAGTTGCAGGCGCAACCAGTTCAACAGGTCATGGGTCCATATCCAAAATAGTTTTCTCTCACCAACAACCACTTTACCTACCCCCTCCATACCGGGGCGCAGTGTGGCTGATGGTTTGTCGAGGCTGGCCTCAACGGTAAAATAATTGATGCCGTCCTCAGCTGTCGATACAGGTGTGATGCGTTGCACCTGCAATAGAAAGGTCTCGCCGGGTGCAGAGGTCAGATACAACTGTCCCTGCTGACCATTTTCAATTTCGGTAATCTCCACTTCATCCACTTTCAATTTAACCCGGTAGTCATGCAGTGGTGTAATTTCAAACAACACATCCCCTTTTTGAACGGCAGCACCCAACGACTGGCTCAGATCACCGTCGACAATCAGGCCGTCAAACGGGGCCTTGATGATGGTGCGCTTGATACGCTCATCCACCAGCCCCAGTTCTGCATCGGCCTGATCCATCTGTGCGGCGGCAAGTCGGGATTCACCCAAATCGTGTTTGGACTGAGCCTGCTGATATTTATGGCGGAATTCACCCTTCTTGGCGATCCACTTCAAGCGCTCCAAATGCAGATCCTCATCATCCAGCGTTACGATAAGTTCGCCTTGCTTTAAGGTATCGCCAACTCTGGCATAGGCCTCCTTGATAAAACCATCGTATGGAGCCGCAATAACCCTGCGCATCTCACCTTCAATCTTTGCTTCACCTGTAACCCGGTACTCTCCGTTAACAAAGGTAAAAAACAGCGTGGCGATAAGTAGTCCGGCCACTATAAACTTACGTAGCAGGTAATCTTCCCCCACCAGTTTTGACCACTGATCCCGACCGCTTTCTGCGACCTTCTTCCATAACGGGCTGTCATTCTTTTTCATATCGTACAGAATCGGCCCCAGCAGCACAGCCAGAGCTTCACAAAACCGGACAGTGTTCTGATCCACAAAACCCGCCCCCCCACTCTGTTCCAATGTAAGCACTGCAAATACGGAACCTGCTCCATCTTTAAGAGGCAGGCTTAATATGGCGCTACTGTCATAGGCCTCTTTTAATCTTGCATGCGCCTGTGTAATCAGCAGATAATGATTATCATGTGGATAGTGAATCATCGCATCCTGATCAGCCACTTCATCCATTGCCTCAGCGATGGCACGCACCAGATTCATTTTACGATCCATCTGACTGCTGTGCGACATCGCCCGCACATCCATCTGTTTGCCACCTTTGAAACCCAAGCTCACACGACCGCAATCAAAGCGATTGCTTAATTCATTGACCAAAACCATACAGGCGTGATTAAAATCCTTCTGCTCAAGTGTTTGCGCCAGCAGATCAATCAGTTGTTTCAAACGCTCTGGTGAAGCGTTCTGATTTGCCTTGTCATGCTGCGTAAGATCCTGTTGCAGAAAAAAGTTATCCAGCCATGAGGCGCCCCATTGCAAAGTACGCAATACCGCACGCAGATGCTCATCTGATCGTTCCGCCAGCTCCATCACCACGACCGCTCTGAGTGCTCCGCAACTCCAGACCGGATACCCGATGGCACTGATTTCTCCTGTAGCAGCTGTTACTACGCCCTGCTTCGATTCCAGCGCCTGAGCTGCCATACTTTTTAGATTTTCACTGACTTCCGACATACCATCCGGCCATAGTGCTACCGGTTCAAACGCATCCCCCTGCTCTGATTCAGCCAGCACCACAGCTGATTGCACATCCCGGATCATCAGGCACTGCAAATGCAGCCAGTGACCACAAAAGTCGTTGACTGTTTCTGCTTCAATCAGTTGTTGCCAAACCTCACGGTCCAGATAAGAGATACTATTACCGCTCAATAAAAACTCCCCTTACCGCAAATGAAATACGGCCGAATGCAAGCATTCGACCGCATCATCAATTCTATGCGTACTACTTATGCATCAAGCTTCAATTCACCGAATCGGGATTCATACTCTTTCAGTGTATTCTCCAGCAACAGGCTCAAACGCTTGGCAGCAAATGGGCTGAGAATAACACGGTCAGTCAATTCCACGGTCAGCTCAGACTCTGTCGGATTCCATGCCTGATTGGTACCGAAAAAGAGCGACACCTCTTCGCGTGTACTCGCCGCATTGCACACATTGGCATAGGTGCTCTGCATCTTACTGTCGTCCCATTTAATGCTGCGTGGACCCTGTGCTGCTTCTGCTGTTGCTGTATCTTTCTTATCTGCCATTTACTTCTCCATAGTTCATATTGATTTTACCAACGAATCTTGCGGGATTTTTGCTTTTTCAACGCATCTTCCTGCATCATCGAACTGTTACGATTCATCTGCCAGCCGGCAAGAGCAATCAAGCCAACGCCCAGCAGTTCATCATTTTTAGCGTCACCATCTAGTAGCTTATTTTCATCTTCAAGAGGCTGATCATGCTCTAACTGATCCGGGGCAACAACAGGTAGATTCCCAGAATTTTCGAGGATAATAACCCCTTCAGGTAATGCATCTGGATCTTCCGGCAATAAATTCAGCTCTTGCGGCAAAAGAACTGGCTCATCTGGCACGGTATGCTGCTCTGCAGGTAAGCTGCCATCATCTTCACCAACAGAAGTCGGCTGGATTGAATCTGTTTGGCTATGGCTGTACGTCCGGTGTGCTCTACCATATGAGGATGCAGTAATTTGCTTTATATCAGTATTAGATAGGTCAGGTCCATTGTAAGTCGGAATCACGGCTGGTAACTGCCAACTACTTGGAGAGAGCAAACTCGAACCGTATAGATTCGCCATCACCACGGAAATTTGATCCAGTACCACTACGGAGTAGGAAAGAATACTTTGCGCCATACCATTGAGCAGCACGGCCCGACCATTGTCACCCATCATCACATCACTGGCCAGTGTACCCACCAGAATATCCCTAGTGCCAAAGCCACCGAACATCATATTGTTTCCGATTCCACCGCTAATCCAATCGTTCTGGCCAATATAATAATCGGTTGTCTGAATAACGGTCTGATTACCAGTAATGATAACCTTAGCGCTATCGCCAATCAGAATATCATTGCCTGCCTGACCGGAAATGGCGTCCATGCCCCAACCACCAAACACAATGTCATTACCGGCACCGGAGACAATCGTATCATCGCCTCCGATAGCTGGATCCAGTGTAGAAATAGTGCCCGGTGTGGCTCCCGCATAAGTGATGATGCCATTATCACCGAAGATAATATCGTTACCGGCACCGGAGCTAATGGTGTCGTTTCCTGCACCACCAAAGACGATGTTATTGCCGTTACCGGCATTCACCGTGTCATTGCCACCGAACGCCGTGAACAGCGACGTGATATGCTGAACCTGTCGATTTGCATCACGGGTAATATAGGCGAAATCACCGATAATGATGTCATTACCCAGCCCGCCATTGATCGTATCGGCACCAAACACCGTACTATCAATGGCATAGATGTCATTGGCCTGCAGACTGCCGTCATTACGCACCTGCACACCGTTCTCGCCCATGATGATGTCGTTACCGGCATCAGCATTGAGCATGTCATTACCGAAGCCGCCGAAGATCGCATCGCCGCCTGCTCCGCCACTTATCGTATCGCTACCACCCTGCGTAGTATTGATCGACTCCACCCGATCAATGGTTGGCCTTGCTGTGATGTGATTATGAACCACATGCGCATCGTCGCCGAAGATAGTATCAGCGGCGACGCCACCGGTGATCGTATCAGCCCCAACACCGCCAATCAGCACCATCGTTGCCGAGGTAGCTGCCGCATTGATGGTGTCATTTCCAGCTTCTCCATCCACCACTAGCTGTCCGGCGGTATGCGTTGCGGCCACCGTAACGCTATCGTCACCGGCTCCTGTCATCAGAGAGGTAATGGCCTCGCTGCGCACGCTTTCAACCGTGATCGTATCATTACCCTGGCCTGTCCAAATATTGATATCAGGACTAAAACTACCGCCGCTTGCCGTATAGCGGATATCAGCTGGTGCCAATCCCCTGATCAGGTTACTGGAGATCAAGACCGCAGCATCGCCGATCAATGAACCTTGATCGCTAATCTGCAGCAGATTATTACCGGCACCTGCATTGATATTCAGCGTGCCCTGCACCAGATCAAGTATGCCGGGCAGGTTCGGTGCATGAGCAGAGATATGGATATCACCCAGATTGGCCGGTGCCTGCGATGATACGTTAATAGTATCGTTGCCTGCCTGACTGTTCAGATTGGTCACAGCACTAGTACCCTGCACATTGAACACGTCAGCACCGCTGCCCAGATCAATATTCATCGTATCAATATTGTAATAGTTCATGCCATCTGTGCGGGTTTGCAGTGAGATCGCCCCGCCACCAGCCAGCGTACCATCACTGAGAGTCGTGCCAGCGGTCAAACCTGCACCGTTCACATCCGCAGCAGTCAGACGCAAGCCTTTGTGTTCACCCTGGAAGGTAATCTGGAACACCTCACCATATTTGCTAACCACCACATTATTGGTGTACGGCAAGCTCGGATTACTATTATTCGGATTCAGAACCGGGTCGAGCGCCGCCTGTAAATCTGCCGCTGAAGCATTATAAGCAATCGCTGCGGTGATCTGCCCCAACAGGCTTAGAGTAAAAGAGCCTGCTATCGCATTCATGGCCAATGTCTGCACCACATTCAGCGCAGGCGTTAGCGTACCATCCTGCAAGGTCGCGGTGACCAGTTGCGGCGTTGCATTCAGATTCGCAACCAAGGAAACATCACCAATGCTCATCTGAGGCTGATTCAAACCGGCCAATGCACCACCGAAGAATACGCTGTAAAGATCACCCTCCTTGATGACAGAGATCTCGTTATTCACATCGCCATAGAGCGTTTGCACAGCCGTTTGCACTTGCAGTGCAGTCATGCCATAGGTCAGTATTGATGAAACCATACCTGCAATATTCAGGGTGAAATCACCCGTCACGCCACTAACCAGAATTGTTTGCACTTCACGCACCGTAGGCATATCAAGGCCGGTCAGCGTAGAACTGGTCAGATAGCCGGTATTGTTATTGGTATCGCCACTATCATTAATATTCAGTGTATCTGTAGCACTAAAACCATCTCCGACCACCGTGAGCAGTGCCGTGATCTGATCAACCACCTGTTTATCACTGCCTACATTAACCGTATTCACACCTGACCCGGTTGAGACGGTGGTATGACCTGAAATCATTTTCGCATTGATCGTATCGTTACCACCGCCGGTATTCACCGAGGTGGAGCCTGTCATGGTAGAATCAATCGCCAGTATATCGTTGCCCGAACCCAGTTGCAGATTGAATGACTCAACATTGCTGTAGCTGATGCCGCCATTGATTAACTGCCCACCGATGAGCGAGTCCGGTCCCATGCCAAAGCCAAACAGACGTGTACCCGTCAGCGTACCGGCTGCATTGGCAATACTGTTCTGATTGAACACATTGATGGCATCCACCTGATTAGATTCAATCACTGTAGTATTCGCATTCACAGCAGCATAAGTATACGTATCACCGATCGCCGGCACTAAGGGTAGCCCTGTCAGCAAATCTATCGGCCACGGTGTCTTGAATGTTACAGTCTGACCTGTGACTGAAAGCACCTGCATAACAGTACCGACAGCGGCACCACTGAGAATCCTGAATTCATAAGGGTTGCTGTTCATACGCTGATCAAATTCCAGCGTTCCTACAACAGCAGCAGGATCACTGGAGGTGATAGCAATGTCGGTCAGTGTGGCATTGCCATTAATATCTGTAGCAATGGCTGAGGCACTGCCGGCAGGTTTGTATTCATTGGTTTCACCAATCAGCATAAACGGAGCAGCTGTCGTGACAGAAGTCGCATTCCCTGCACCTGCATCAATGTTAATCGGGCCTCTAATGAGATTAATTTTGCCCGGCATTTCAGCGAAAACGAGTGCATCGCTGCCATCCACCACCTTATCATTGATCGCGGTCACGGTTACCTGCTGTGCGGTATCCCAGTTCAGTGTAGTAAAGAGCACACCCTGACGCACGCCGACAGATGCCGTGAGCGGTGCTGTCATGGCCGTGGTGAAAATCGCCGCAGCATTCTCAATCGTCAGTACATTGGCGGCTGCATCAAACAGTGCCGTGTATCCGACTGGCAGGTTTGCCATCAGCCCGTCCGCTATTCCCTGCAGTGACAACGGCAGTAACGGGTCTGTTCCGGCCGTATAACTGTATGGCGTAGCATTGAGCGTTAATATCCATACATCACCTGCCATTACTGGGCCTGCCATATCCATCTTAGCGATATGACTTGCAACAACGACCTGTTTGGCAATCCGTTCACCATTATTCGCAGCAGCATCAAAGGCCAGAGCAGCATTGTAGGTGCGCGTTAATTCCGGTGTAGCATTGACAAACACATCGGCTGTCGGAGCAGCAGTCAGCACCACATCATACTGATCACGCACTTGATTGGCCGGCGGCACAACGGCGGCATCGAATTCAGTGACATTGGTTGTGCCACCGGACTGATGAATCACCACGCCAGGACTATTATCCAATACAGTCACATCAATCGAGCCGACAGTCATGGGTTGACCACTGCTGACAGTATGTGTGATACGCGAATAATGCGTGCCTTCAGCCACACCATCGGCCACTGCCTTGATATAGACAGTCTGTGCTGTCATCCACGTGCCGGTAGTAAAGGTCAGGGTAGAGATGGGTTGAGTCAGTGCTGCATCGGCAAACAGTTGTAGCTGCCCATCCACGCCAATAGCAACGGTAACATTCCCAGTCGGCGCCTGCGTCATCACCATCTGATAGGAATCGACAGCGGCATAAGCACCAGCCTCGGCGACCATGCTCTGGTTATTGGTCTGCGCAACCACAATGCCAGGCAGATTATTATCCACCACTTCAACAGTCAGGTTACGCACATTGATATTATCATAAGCACCTTCTGGTGTTGCAGAGCTGACGGTATGACGGATATCGAGAAACTGTGTGCCCTCTGCCAAAGCATCATTGATCCCCGTCACGGTGACAGTCTGCGGGATATACCAGTTTGCCACGGTAAATGTCAGCTGTGTTCCGGTCGCATTCATATTGGCAGGCGTCGTTCCCACCATCACTCCGGCGCCAACACGCGGCACAACAGGCAATGCATTCACCACTACTGTCTCAGTCGGCGCGCTGCTCAATACTACCTGATAGCGATTGCTCACAAAGGGTGCTGCTGTCGGCGCATTAAGCTGTTCTTCAAAGACACGCAGCGGACCTGTAACAGGGGTAATGACCACTTCCGGTGCACTGCTATCGGCTACTTTAGCAACGATATTCTCAGCAAATATATTGTTGAAGACTGCATCGACCGATGTCACCGCATGATTAATCAGACCACTATGCCCTTGCAAAGCGTTACTCACTAACGAAATTGGTTGTCCCGGAGCAGTGCCGCCCGACACATTGAACGTGTCACTTCCCAGACCACCAAGCAGTTGAATATCGATATTCGGATCAGAACTGGCTATATAAAAACGATCATTACCGGCCCCTGCATCAACCACTACCCGCTCGATACCTCCATAGCTGACAAACAGCCCCGCGCCAAACACGCCATCAGCAGCAACGACAAAATCATCACCTGAATCCGTACCAACAACGGTTAAGGTATCAAATCCATCACCACCGGATATCGCCACCGGCGCATTTACCGCATAACTGATAAAATCAGCGCCCTGACCACCATTGATATTGGTATAAGGGCCAACAGGATCGCCCGGATTTACTTTAACGAAGGCATGCACGGCAAAACTATCAGAGCCGTCTTCACCAAATACAGAGAGTGCAGCCTTATTGTGATTGACCGTGAATGCGTCATTACCGATACCGCCATAGAGCGTGGCTGGCAGGCTAATGCCATTACTCAGATAACCCGCCGTAGTCAGCGTGGTATTGAACTGATCGGCCATGGCAAGGCCTGCAGCCGCATCACGTTGAGACTTGAACACCTGACCGACCTGAAAAGTATCATCACCGGCATCGCCATACACGGTCACTGCAGAACTAGTATCATCGAACATGAAGTTATCATTACCATTGCGACCAAACACCGAAATTGATTCCACATTGGATGTGTAATTCACGCGCTCGGCCTGATCAAATGATGCTACTATCAAGGCGCTTTTTGAGAGTGACGTGATGGCACCGGCACGAAACAAGAAATCATCAGCCACATCGCGACCAAAGATATTCAAGGCATCAACACCCGTGGCGATCACACCGCTATCATCCACATTGACAATCACATTGCCGGAAGCAGGCAACCACAGGTTGTAAAGATCCTGTCCATCCTGACCATCCAGCGTGGTCACAGCACTGGGAGCCGAGACATCAATCAAGTCATCACCTGCACCGCTGTTAACGGCGAGTAAAGCAGTATTGGCGACGCTGTTAATATACACTGCATCATCGTCGCTACCTGTATTGATCACCACAGAAGGCGCGCTCAAGACCCCGTCAATCGTCACAACAGCACCAGTGCCAACATCCGCATCTGCAACAAGATCGGCATTGAAGGCAATCACGCCTGCAGCTTTGACCAAACCACCAACGGCGACTGTGATATTATCGCCGCCATTCAAGCTCACATTGCCTGCCACTGCATTGATCTGCGTGGTGGCGTTGACGTTAATATTCTGCCCCGCCGTGGCGGCATCGGTGGTCGCTAAAATAATATTGCCCGTCATTGCGGTAGCTGTCTGAACATTCAGCTCTCCTGCCGTTTCATTCAGATATACCCCTGTTGCACCGGTGGCTGTTACGGCTGTTGGTAATGCCGTCGAATCGATATCCAGCAGGTTGGTTGCCGTTCCGATTGAACCACCATTGGCAGTCATGAACAGCTGGGCGCCATTGATGTTGCTCAGGCCATTATTATTGGCATCCAGCATCGATCCCGCTGTAGTCTGCAGCGTCACGCTGCCTGCGCTAGCGATAACGGTGTTGATGTTCATATCACCAGTTGTCTCATTCAGGAACGCATCTGTTGCTGCTGTAGCGCTCAGCACTGTCGAATCGATATCCAGCAAATTCGCAGCCGTCCCGATTGTGCCGCTACGCGATGTCAGATTTACCGTACCACCGCTTAGACTAGAGCCAACCCTGTCCAGCAGGCTGCCTGCCGCTGTCAGGTTTACGGCACCAGCCCCGGCTGAAATCGTACCAACGGTCATATCTCCAACCAGTTCATTGATGAACATGTCTCCCGTTGTTACCGCTGCCGAAACAGTGCCTGTCTGAGCGCTATCCACTTCCAGATAATTGCCCGCCTGACCGATAGTTCCAGCTGTCAGCATCACACTGTTTGCATTGATATTGCTCACCGGAGCCAGATCATCGAGCTGCATATCCGCTATCGAGCCGGAAGCACGCAATGAAACCGTGCCGATGCTGGCATTGATCAGACCGACATTGATATTCCCGGAGATCATGGAGGCATTCACACTGCCGTTTGCAGAGCTGATGTTGTGCAGGTTATAGATACCCGGCTGTGCCCCAACAGCAGTTGTAGTGCTAGCCACATTGATGATGGCATCCGGCACCGGCTCCAACACCGGGTTGCCCGTAAGTGGATCAAGTACAGGATTACCTGCAGCATCTAATCTTTGCTGCATCATCTGATTGCCTAGGCTGTCCTTCACCTGCACCAACTGCGGCGTAGAGGTGGTGATGATTGTCGTCAACTCCGGCTGCAGTCCGGTCAGTGTGATATCTCCACCTGCGGTGATGCTGTTGATATCCAGTGCACTGATGGCATAACCGGCAGCAGGTGCTGTAGTCAGGCTTTGTTTCAGCCCCATATCCATGACTACATTCTGGGCTGAGGAAAGGTTCAACTGGGGATTTGGATTGAGGTTAGGCTTGGAATTAGTGCCTGCCAGATGATGAAAATCAACAGCCACTTTATTGACCAGCGTACCTATACTACCCGTGTTCGTAGTCATGCTCAGGGCGGTCGCTTTGATCAGTCCGCCCGTCTGCCCCAAGATATTGCCACCGGTATCCCCCACCGTAGTGATATAACCCAGTGTATTCGCAACACCTGCAAACAGGATATCCGATGCCGTATTACCCTGAATGGTAATAGCGCGTGGATTGGTGCTATCCGTGATATAGGTTGTATTCAGTGTATTGGTTCCGGAGCCGGCATTCGCTGCCAGTGCCGGACCCGGCGGATTCGGGTTATAGGTCTGGATGGTCCCGACAATCAGTCTCTTGTTTGAATTATTGGTGATCGTTACAGACTCAAAAACATTATTCTTATGCACGATCACATTGCCCGTGATCAATCCCGCGTCCAGCGAATTGACAATAATTTCGCCCGGATTACCGACGTTGATGGCGTCAACAAACACATCATTGCCTACCGTTGTGGCTGTAATCTGACCGGCTTTAGTGATCGAGCCATCAGCATTGATGGTTAATGTTGGTGTCGAAATGCCGCCCTGATAGATATCGCCATTGAGGTTGACCGAACTGTTGCTCGAAAAAGTACCCGCCAGTGTCGGTGTCACAACACTGTTAAAGGCAGTTGCCACCCACTCCATAAACGTCTTGATAACCTGATCAAAAACGACTGTGGTAACAGTTTCCACGATCGCATCCAATGGCCATGGTAACCACTTTGTCACTTGTGAGACCACCGTTCTGGCCACTTCAACCACTTTTTCCACAGCCGTAAGAATCAGTTTTACAACCGTATCGGCTTTCGCGTCAGCTGTCTTATTGTAGCTCGTCACTGTTTCTACAGGAGAATTGGCTTCTACAACTACCCTATCCGAATATATTTTGGTTCCTGCCAGCACATTTATATTGGCATTGAGTATGGCATTATTATGCCCCGTAGCAAAAACCGAGCCTGTCAGGCCGGCAAGAATTCTGGCCGTACCCAGACTGAGTACGGAAACGCCTGTATTGGTAGCAAACATATTCACGGCATTCGCCGCATTGATGACAACACCGCTGGTATTGAGCAGCAGATCAGTCGCCACAGTGGTATTCAGAATCGATTTGGCATCAGATGTTGAGGATGCTGCAATCGTCTTGGAATATGCACTACCGGAAAGATTAAGCCTTATCACCTTGGCATCAAGATTTACCGTCGTTCCGCTTAAACTACTACCTGTACCGATATCCACCTTCGTGGTGACCCCAGTGGTCAGCCTTGCGTTGACTTTGTTATCGACGATTAAACCGCCTGCTGTAATGCCGCTACTGACACGTCCATAAATATCACTCAACGCATCAACAGTAAGAATACCGCCTGCACTTATATTGGAGTTACTGCCCAGCGTGGTAACCAAACTTGCAGTCAAGCTAGCTGTGGCATCAGTAGTCATGCCTGCCAGCAATCCGCCGCCAGCACCGACAGCATCGCTGCGGAATACTTCCAGCTGAGATGCTCCGGAAATCGTGACATTTCCGGTCGCCTGCATGATAGCGCCCGCCCCGGTAAAGGTTTGCGTCGTATCGGTCAGGTTATTCACTACTATCGATACACCATCTGCGGCAAGCAAACCGATAGCAATACCATTGGCATAGGCATCAGTGCGTTGACTCGACTTCGCAAGCAGATCGATATTGCCACCGGCTGTAAGCGATGTCCCGCCATCTACATGTGCCTTGGTGATGGCACTGCTATTGACGGCACTGCTGGCACCTGTACCACCTAGTAGCGCGCCGGCTACAGAGGTCGTCGTAGCCTGATTGAGATTGGCAGCCAGCCGCAAACCATTCACATCGTAATTGTCGAATGCTTTCACACTCACGTTGCCGCCGGCGACAATGACAGTGTTCGCACCGATGTAGCTATCGATATTGCCAGTCCATGTCGCCGATGCCAGAGAAGCACCAACAGCAAGTGCACCCGCTGCCGCACCGGTTGCATCGGCTCTGGCCTGCCCCAGCGCAATGGCATACTGATTGTGTGACCCGATCAAACCAATCGATGCCCCTGTACCGATATACGCTTTTACTGTTGGTGTTGCAGTTGCAGCCGCATCCGCACCACTACCCGATGCAATACCGGCAGCAGCAGCTGTTGTGAGTGCATTCACATCAACCGTTGCCTGCGCACCGACAGTAAGGTTATTGACGCCTCTCAACGCCGTGGCTGCAAGTCGATCACCAATCACTACATTATTGCCCAGATAAGCCTGGGTAGTGCCGGTCTCTGTGGCAGTTGCAACTACGCCGCCCACAGCAACACCACCGACAGTTACACCAAAGCCGATAGCTTTAACCGTCGAGCTGGATGTCGCCAAAACCGCAAGCTTATTTGCCCTACTCACATCACCTGCCATATAGGCAGAAACATTATTGATTGAATGAAAGGTCGCCACCGCAGCAGAGGCACCCACGATGCCACCGGCACCGACATAGGTTTCTGCTCCTATACCTGAGACGTTACCTGTGGCCGAGATTGTAATATTTCCTGCCGCAGAGAGGGTTGTGCCCGCACCGATATAGGCATTCACCGTATGAGTGACATCAGCAGTGGTTACAGAGGCGGCAGCACCGACAAACCCGCCCGCAGCGGCCCCCGATCTGGCTGTTATATTGGTTGTCTGGTTAGCAGTAACATCAATCAGACCTGTTGATGTGATGTTTGAGCTGCCCGTGATATGCGCATCAACGCTACCAGCCGCACCATTCACTGTTGTCGAGCCTGCTAACCCTAACCCCAAACTACCGGCCGCGGCCGCTGAAATCGTCTCAATGGATCTTGTCGATGTCGCTGAAATTGAAACAGAGGCAGCATTTAGGGTCGAAGCATCAACATAGGATTGAACCAAATTCGTAATATTATTGGTTGCAACTGCACCTGCAATTCCCGCCGTGCCACCGATGGCAGCACCACCGGCAAGTGATCTGATTGTGGATGTATCCGTTGCAGTGAGTGAAATCGCACTGGTAGTTGTAAGGTTAGAGCCTACTGCGACATGCGTATCCACAGAACCACCTAGATTATTCGTGGTCACTGCACCCGCGACACCTACGGTTCCACCTGCAGAACCTGCGACAGCAATCGACTCAAGTGTTCGCGTTGCTGCAGCTGAAAGTGCAACACTGGCAGCAATGACAGTTGAACTGTTAATATAAGCGGTGATGCTATTGGTGATATCATTGGTGGTCACAGAGGCGCCAACGCCAATGGTTCCACCACCACTTACTGCACCGGCCAGAGACCTGATGATAGATGTATCATTAGCAGAAAGTGTCAGCCCGCCTGCAGCTGTGATAGCTGCACCGGTCGCAATATGCACATCGACAGAGCCACCGGCATTATTCACAGATACCGAACCGGCCAACGCGCCCGCTCCGCCAGCGGATCCACTGGCAGCAATAGATTCTATGTTTCGTGTTGCTACAGCAGAAAGTGACATGCTACCGGCGCTAAGTCTCGAAGCATCAATGTACGAGGTGAGAATGCTGGTGATCGTATTAGTTGCAAGAGCTCCGGCAATTCCTACTTGCCCACCGGCAGTCATACTTCCGGCAAGCGATTTTATAATGGAGGCATCATTGACAGTAAGTGTAACAGTCCCTACCGATGTGATATTTGAACCGCCCGAAATATGTGCATCTACGGATCCACCAAGCGTATTCAACGTCACCGAACCAGCCAAAGAACCCGTTCCACCAATGGATCCACTGACTGCATTAGAATCAATGTTCCGTGTTACTGCGGCAGAAAGTGAAACGCTGCCTGCACTCAGTACTGAAGCATCAACGTAGGAGGTGAGGATGCTGGTGATCGTATTAGTTGCATCTGCTCCGGCAATTCCCGCCTTGCCACCAATGGCAAAACCTCCGGCAAGCGATTTTATTGTAGAGGTATCACTGGTCGTGAGTGTGGCAACCACGGCCGAGGTTATATTTGAGATACCCGAAATATGCGCATCGACAAAACCACCAATCGTATTCAATGTCACCGCACCAGCAACTCCGGCCTTTCCACCAGCGGTACCGGCGGCGGCAAGGCTCTGAATGGTTCTTGTCGAACTGGCCGCAAGTAACACACTCGCAGCATGGACAGTTGAAGCATCAATAAAAGATTTGCTACCACTTGTGATCGTATTCCAGGCAAAAGAAGCACCTATCCCGGCTGTACCACCAGCAGCCACGGCCCCTGCAGTAGAAGTAATGGTGGACAGGTCACTCGAAGAAAGTGAAAGCGCAGCAGCAGGCGCAATATTTAAGCTGCCTGTGATATGCGCATCAGCATTACCGTCAATGATATTAACTGACTCAGCACCAGCTCCACCTGTACCTGAAAGTGCCACATTAGCCGAGGCAGCCTCAGCCTTTGCTGTGATGGTTGCGAATTTATTCGCCTGCAGCATGACATTGCCAACCAGAGCCTGAGCGCTCGTGGCAGCGTTGATATAGGCGGAAACATCGTTGGTGATTTCATTTCGTCCGATACTCAGACCAAGCGACAAGGGTGACGTGCCTATAACCGTAGCCGATACCGAAGAAGCTATAGTGAATGAACGAATCACGGATGTGTCCATCGCCTGAATAGTGATATTACCCGTGTTGGAAGTCATGTTGCCGCCATCAACATAGGCATGAACCTGGTTGTTGAGCATGTTTTTCGTGATTAGCGCGCCTACGCTGGCAGCTGTATTGTTTAACGAAAATGAGCTGGATGCCGCCTTAATATCCGCTGCTATAAGCGCACTACTGCTCGCACTCACAGTGATTCCGCCGGCAATCATGGCTGTCGAATTCTGCATATAGGCAGTAATCAAATCAGGCTGAGTGACTGCAATGCTGGTACCAATCAGGGTATCAATGGTACTAAAGAGGAAATTTTGCGATTGCCAGCCTATCGAGTTAAAGGCCAAACCTATGCCTATCGAAACCCCGTTTGATTTGGTCGTGGCATTAATCCAGGCATCAATAGAAGAGGTATCCCTGCTATCAATGGTCAGCGCACCAACGCCGGATGTCGTGATCTGGCTGTTGGAGATATGAGCATTCGCACCGCTGAGAACTGTATTTGTGGCGATAGCGCCGTTAACTGCCAGCGATTTTCCCATCGCCAGGCTCGTGGTGGCGGTAACATTACTGGTCAGCTGCGCGCTAAGCGCCACATTCTCCAGTGCCGTCACATTCACAGCACCCGCTGCAGTGACAATCGCCTGATCTATCCACGCATTTGCACCACCTTGCAGATCATTGAGGGAAAAGAGCATGGCCGCGCCAGTCGCTTGTGTGTTCGCT
>NZ_RCFQ01000024.1 GCF_003665155.1 Mariprofundus sp. EBB-1
ATGCCCAATTGGCATGGATGCAGGCAGCCAGTGCTGATCCTGAAAAAAGGCAGGAGATTTCCGATCATCTGCTGGAATACTGCAAGCTGGATACGCTGGCGATGGTGAAGATTGTCGATGCCTTACTGCAAAGAGTTCCCCATGCCTAAAAATGAAAACTATCAACGTAGGAACGATTCGCCCCGGTGATTTGAAAGTCAGGGAAAAGAGCCTGCCACCAACTCAGGTGCAGAAGTCACCCAAAGACTATGATCGTAAGCGGATGAAAGAGAATGCCCTGAAGGAGATAAATGATGAATGATACATTGATGCGTCAGTGGGATATGCTTCATTTGATTCCACGTCATCCATCCAAGATATCTACAACTGATTTGGTGCAGCGCTTATCTGCTGAAGGGTTTAATACAACTGCTCGAACGATTCAGCGCGATTTGACCAAGCTGTCCGCCACATTTCCTCTTATCTGTGATGACAGAGATAAGCCTTATGGCTGGTCATGGAGGCGCGGCTCTGATGTGATGGATGTGCCTGGAATGGACACGCATACAGCGCTGGCTTTTTATCTGGCAAAAAAATATCTGGGAACGATGTTACCAAGAGAGTCATTGAAACACCTTCAACCGCATTTTGACATGGCAGGAAAGGTACTGAATGCGATTCCAACCGATACTGGCATACCGGTTTGGCGTAATAAAATACGGGTGCTCCGTCGTGGCCAATTTCTCACACCTCCTACCGTTCAGGTTGAAGTTCAGGGGACGGTATATGATGCACTGCTGTTGAATAGGAAAATCAGGGTTTCATATTGCGGACGGAATGATAGCAGTGCGAAAGAGCATGAGTTGAACCCTCTCGGGATCATTTTGAAGGATGGTCTGATTTATCTGGTATGTACCTACTGGGATTATGAGGAAATTAAACTGCTACCTTTGCATCGGATGAAAACAGCTCAACGGCTGGATGTTCCATGCCAGATTCCAGGTGGTTTTAATTTGGATGAATACATCGATTCAGGAGAGCTGGATTTTGCCATAGGTGAAACTATCAAGCTGAAAGTTCTATTTTCAAGTGATGCTGCTTTCCATCTTGGAGAACGCTCTTTATCTGATGACCAGACAGTTATTGAACACAGTGATGGGAGAATGAAGATAACTGCCTCTGTACAGGATACATCTGAACTACGTTGGTGGCTCTTAGGTTTTGGTGACAATGTTGAGGTATTGGAACCTAAGAGTTTACGGGATAATTTCCGGGATATCGTGATCGGCATGACTGAGAATTATACTGACTGAAGAAAAAAACTTCCGAAACAGTTAGCTGTTAGTTTATCTTAGCTATGGTGAAATACTATTTCTCTGTGAGATGGGGTGATGTGAAAGAGGTTACGGTATTGCTGAGATCATGGATGCAGTAAACAAAGAAATGCTGAATCATGTGAATGTGAGCATCAAGTTCTTCGCCGAGTAGAAAATAAGAACGTTGCCTTCTGATTTGGGGGGTGAAGCGGCTGTTGCTTTGAATCTGTTTTGTCTGCTTTCAGTTGCCAACAAATGAGCAACAGGTAGCTTGCCGCTCCCTTTTATATCTATCTGGAGTGACCGAATGAGTTCTATCCCCGCGACATCAATTAAACAGGCACTAATTAGTGTGTCAGACAAAACCAACGTGGAAGCTTTTGCCAGAGCTCTGGTAGAGCGAGGTGTGAATATTTTATCAACCGGCGGTACTGCCAAGTTGTTGCGTGCTGCAGGTATTGAATGCCGTGATGTGTCTGATTACACCGGTTTCCCTGAAATGATGGATGGTCGTGTGAAAACACTGAACCCTAAAGTGCATGGCGGTATCCTGGCGCGTCGTGATAATGATGGGGATCTGGCCTCCATGGCAGAGCATGGCATTGAGCAAATTGATCTGGTTTGTGTGAACTTGTATCCATTCCGCGAAGCTGTGGCCAAAGAAGGCTGCACTGTGGATGATGCGATTGAAAATATCGATATCGGTGGCCCTTGCATGGTGCGAGCCTCTGCCAAGAACCATAAGTTTGTAACGATTGTGGTTGACCCTGCTGATTATGATGTGGTTATTAATGCGATGGATACGAATGCTTTAAGTGAAGGTGTACGTCGTGCGCTGGCGACCAAGGCATTTGCGCATACAGCAGCCTATGATGGCGCAATTGCCAATCATTTCTCAGCTCTGAACCCGGATAGCTCCAAGCGTAAGTTCCCTGATATTTTCACGCGTCAGTTTATCAAGACACCTGACACATTGCGCTACGGTGAAAACCCGCATCAGGATGGTGCTTTTTACGCTGATATCGAAGATGAAGGTTTGTCATTGGCTGATTGTGAAGTATTGCAGGGTAAAGCGATGTCTTACAATAATATCGCGGATGCTGATGCTGCCTTTGCACTGGTGCGCGATTTGAATGAAGAAGCTGTTGTGATCGTTAAGCATGCCAACCCATGTGGTGTGGCGATGGGTTGTGGTACGCAGGCCGAGATCTATGAGCGTGCACGTGCAGCTGATTCAGTATCTGCTTTTGGTGGTATTGCAGCGTTTAATCGTGAACTCACAGCGGAGACCGCGAAATTGATTGCGCAAACGTTTATGGAAGTTGTGATTGCGCCCGGTTTTACAGATGAAGCGCGTGCAATATTGAAAGAACGCAAAAACCTGCGCCTGCTGTTTGCTCCGTCCATTGAAGCGGTTACCGGCGGTTTGGAATTCAAACGTGTGAGTGGTGGTCTGTTAGTGCAGGAACGTGATGCACACATTCTTGATCGTGATGCTTGTACCGTGGTGACCAAGCGTGCGCCAACAGAAGCTGAATGGAACGATATGTTGTTTGCATGGTCTGTTGCTAAACATGTGAAATCCAATGCTATTGTCTTTGTCAAAGAGGGGGTGACCTTAGGTGTTGGAGCGGGACAGATGAACCGCGTGAGCTCTACCCGTATCGCAGCACATCATGGTGGTGATTCCATTCAGGGGTCAGCTGTTGCATCGGATGCGTTTTTCCCGTTCCGTGATGGTGTCGATGCCTTAGCTGATGCAGGTGCAAAAGCAGTGATTCAGCCGGGTGGTTCGATCCGTGATGATGAAGTGATTGCAGCAGCCAATGAACATGGCTTGGCAATGATTTTCACTGGTATTCGTCACTTTAAACACTGATGATTATTCAGTTTGATGACTTCGAAAAAGTCATCATCCTGTTTGAACGATAAAAGGATTTTAATATTTGATTCATTAGGGGCTCATGCGATGGCTGCATCGTTCGTGCTGTCCGGAGCGGATCTCCTCCTCCCTCCCTTTTGATTCCTTCGGGCAACTGTTTCTCCCTAGAGAACATATTTCAGGCTCCGGTTTATACCGGGGCCTTTTTTATGTGCCTGTTTTCCATGTTACTGTCCCAAGTGTTCATAATAGTTGACGAGTGTTCGTTATAATGAATACAATTCAAACCATGGTGAATGTGGCGGAACGTATAAAGTTGTTACGGAAAGAACAGGGTTTAAGTCTGCGGGCGTTGGCAGATGCTGCGGGTGTGAGTCCTGCAACGTTGTCGCAAATTGAGTCAGGACAAGCATCACCTTCTGTTGCTACATTGGAAAAGTTGGCTGATGGATTGGGTAGAACAGTGGCTGCCTTTTTTCTCGATAGAGTAGAAGACACCGATGTTGAGATTTTTGCGCTCGACGAACGTACCGCTGTACCGCTCAAGGGTGGCAGTAGCTTTGTACCGCTGACGGCACAACACCGGCCAGCCGGTTTTGAGCCCATGCTTGTGCATCTGGAACCGGCCGGGAAACTCGATGAATCGCTATACGGTATTAACAGTGCGCAGGTGTTCGTCTGGGCGCGTCGGGGCCGTGCCGTGCTGGAACACAATGGCAGCGAGTACGAGGTGCATGAAACCCAGTCGGTTTATTATGATGCGCGCAAGCCGCACAACTGGCGTAATCCCTTTGAAGAATGCTGTGAACTGCTGATGGTACGCTCCCGGTGAGCAGTATGCTGTCGCTCAATGCGGCACTGGCTGCATGTGTATTTTGCACATTGGCAACCATGATTCCTGTATGCTGTTCCAGAAGCTGCCTGCAGCGCACTCTGCTTTGCCTGCTTCTGGCTATTACAGGGCTGCTCGCCTGTATGGCTGGTCTTGCTGGCCTGCTTGTCGGCGGCGGTGAATTCACGCTGCCCCTCGGGTTGCCGTGGTTACCCATGCATTTGCGTATCGATGCGTTATCATCATTCTTCCTGTTGCTCATAGGATCACTGTTACTGCCGGTAGCCATTTACTCTCAGGGCTATCTGCGCGGGATGGCAAACATCGCGCCGCTGACAGTATTTATGCCGTTGTTCGTACTCGGCATGCTTGGCGTGGTGCTCTCGGATGATGCCTTCACGTTTATGCTGTTCTGGGAAATAATGAGTGTGTCCTCTTACTTCCTTGTAACCTTCGAACATCAGCATGTTGAAAACCGTAAAGCCGGTTATATTTATCTGTTGATGGCACATCTGGCCGGTCTGCTAATTCTAGGAAGCTTTGCAATTCTCTATGCTGCCAGCGGATCGTTTGAATTTGCAGCTATGCGTGAAGCGGTTATCTCACCACTATGGGCTGCGATTGCCTTTTTACTGGCAGGCGTTGGTTTTGGTACCAAGGCTGGTATGGTTCCCATGCACGGCTGGTTGCCGGAGGCGCATCCGGTCGCGCCAAGCAATGTATCGGCGCTGATGAGCGGCATCATGCTCAAAGTCGCTATCTTCGGTTTTATCCGTGTGGTTTGGGATTTGATGGGGCCGGGCGACTTCCAGTGGTGGTGGGGAATGCTGGTACTGGCTGCAGGCTCCGGCTCGGCAGTGACCGGCGTATTGCTGGCTTTGCAACAGAATGATCTGAAGCGGTTGCTTGCTTATTCTTCGATTGAAAACATAGGCATTATCCTGATTGGTCTGGGACTGGGTATGTTGTTGGCCCGCTTCGAATACCCGATGTTGTCTGCGCTGGCGTTAATCGGTGCCCTCTATCACGCCATCAACCATGCACTGTTCAAGGGTCTGCTGTTCATGGGCGCTGGCGCAGTACTGCACAGCACAGGCACGAGAAATATGGAGGTCATGGGCGGACTGATTCATCGTATGCCATGGACTGCTGCGCTATTTTTGGTGGCCTGTATCGCTATTGCCGGGCTGCCGCCATTCAACGGTTTTGTCTCCGAATGGCTTATTTTCCAATCAGCACTGATGGCGCCGCAACTCGGTGGCACGATGCTCTCCACCATGATTCCGTTTTCTGCCGCTATGCTGGCACTGGCCGGCGCACTGGCAGCCGCCTGTTTTGTCAAAGCCTTCGGTGTGGTATTTCTCGGTCGTAGCCGCAGCGAAGCAGCAAGCCATGCTCATGAGGTGGATCACTGGATGAAACTGGGTATGGCTATTCCGGCACTGCTCTGTCTGTTGCTCGGCTTGTCTCCGGTGCTGGTCATTCCTGTGCTGGATGCTATTCCCCAGCTACTGCTGCATACCTCGTTGTCCGATTCTGTGCATGCACACGGCTGGTTATGGCTGACGCCAGTAGGCACAGGGCGCGCTTCGTACTCTGCTCCGATCATATTGGCCGGTATGCTGCTACTCGGTGGGCTGACGTTCTGGTTATTGCATCCCAAAGGCAGAACCATACGCCGCAGTGTTATGTGGAGTTGCGGCAACCCGCATCTGAATGCACGCATGCAGTACAATGCCACTGCCTTCACGCAGCCCTTGCGGCGTATATTTTCAGGCATCTATCAGCCCGAAGAACAGACCCATATCGCCAGACCATTCCACACACTACTGACGCAACAGGTTCGTTATATCGTGCATATTCAGGATATGATGGTTCAGAGGCTGTATCAGCCGGTAGCGGATTATGTGTTATCGCTGGCAAAACGACTGGATCGCCTGCACCAACAGGATATCCGTGCCTATCTGGCCTATACTTTTTATACCATTCTGTTTCTGCTAGCGCTGCTATCCATCAAACAGTCTATTGCTGCTTACCATTTTGTGCCCCTGACCCAGGGCAATGCCTTAAGCACACAGTTATCCGTTACGCAGCCTCGTCTGCCTGTAGCAGGACTGGTCACAGGATTGGCAGTATGATGATCAGCAAGGAGAGAATGCAATGAACACCGCTATCATGCTCGCGTTGGCTGCATGCAGTACGGCTCTGGTTGCAGCACTGGCACCACTGATTCTGCGACAACCGGTTGCCCAGCGTACAGGCTTGAGCCTGCTGCTCGCCGTCACAGGCTTGCTGGCCATGATCGCCGGCATTTACGGGCTGGTACTGGGCGGTGACGCACTGATCTTGCCATTGGGATTGCCCTGGCTGCCTATGCATGTGCGTCTGGATGCGCTCGCTTCCTTCTTTTGCCTGGTCATTGGCTCACTGCTATTCCCCGTGGCAATCTATTCACAGGGTTACCTGCGAGATGAACCCCGTTTAACACCGCTGGCTATCTTCATGCCTTTGTTTGTTCTGGGTATGCTGGGCGTTGTGCTCTCCGATGATGCGTTCACCTTCATGTTATTCTGGGAACTGATGAGCGTATCATCCTACTTTCTCGTGACATTCAAGCATGAAAATCTGGAAAACAGAAAAGCAGGCTATATTTATTTGGTGATGGCCCATCTGGCGGGCCTGTTGATTCTCGGTAGTTTTGCTGTGCTCTACGCCGCAGCCGGATCATTTGAATTTAGCGCCATGCGAGACGCGACTATATCACCATTTTGGGCTTCGGCAGCATTTCTGCTCGCTGGCTTCGGCTTTGGTACCAAGGCCGGTGTCGTTCCATTGCACGGCTGGTTGCCGGAGGCGCATCCGGTGGCACCATCCAATGTATCGGCACTGATGAGCGGTATTATGCTCAAGGTCGCTATTTTCGGCTTTATCCGGGTCTGTTGGGACTTGATGGGGCCGGGTGATTTTCAGTGGTGGTGGGGCGCACTGGTGCTAGCTGCCGGCTCCTCATCAGCGATAACCGGTGTATTGATGGCCTTACAGCAGCATGATCTAAAACGTTTGCTGGCCTACCACTCAATAGAAAACATCGGTATTATCCTGATTGGTCTCGGGCTTAGCATGCTGTTGGCCCATTTCGGGCATCCGATGCTGGCTGCGCTGGGACTGGTTGCAGCGCTGTACCACACAATCAACCATGCCCTGTTCAAAGGCCTGTTGTTTATGGGAGCAGGTGCCGTATTGCACAGTACAGGTACGCGCGACATGGAATCCATGGGTGGCCTGATTCATCGTATGCCGTGGACGGCGGCTCTGTTTCTGGTGGCGTGCCTTTCGATATCGGCATTGCCACCATTCAATGGTTTTGTTTCGGAATGGCTGACTTTTCAGACGGCACTGATGGCGCCACAGCTGGGCGGGGCGCTGCTCACCGCCATTGTTCCTTTCTCGGCGGCCATGCTGGCTCTGGCCGGGGCTCTGGCGGCCACCTGTTTTGTTAAGGTGTTCGGCGTCGTATTTCTTGGCCATGCGCGCACTGAAGTGGCGGCATCGGCCCATGAAGTCGATAACTGGATGAAAGTGGGCATGGCTATTCCAGCGGTGTTTTGCCTGTTGCTCGGATTGTTACCGGTGCTGTTTATTCCGTTAATGGATAGCGTGCCGGAATTGCTGCTGCATGCTTCTCTGGCAGGTTCTATCCATGCACATGGCTGGTTGTGGCTGACACCGATTGATATTGCACACAGTTCCTACTCCGCGCCCATTGTTCTGATTGGTATGCTGGTACTCGGCGGTTTGGCGTTCTGGCTGTTGCATCCCAAAGGAAGAACCATTCGCCGCAGTGTCATGTGGAGCTGCGGCAACCCGCATGTGAATGCGCGCATGCAGTATAATGCGACCAGTTTTTCACAACCACTACGCCGCATTTTTGCCGGTATTTATCGCCCTGAAGAAGATCTGAATATTGAGCGAAGCCGTCATAAGCTGCTGGCTGATAATGTGCGTTATGCGGTGCATATCGGTGATATGGCAGTGCAATATCTCTATCAACCTATTGGCAAGCTGACGCTATATGCCGCAAAATTGCTCCAGCATGAGCATCAGCGCGGCATTCACGCTTATCTGGCTTACACGTTTATTACGATCCTGTTTCTGTTGGCGGTGTATATATGAGTTCGGCTTCTGTTCAAATCATTCAAGCGGTGATGTTGCTGCTATTTGCGCCCTTGGCGGCCGGCTTCGTTTCGACCTGCAAGGCTCGCCTGCAAAACCGTAGAGGTGCAGGGGTGCTGCAACCCTGGCGCAACCTGCGCAAGCTGTTTAAAAAGGAAGTGGTGATGGCGCACCACGCATCATGGGTCTTCCGTTTTGCACCCTATATTGTATTCACTGCCACGCTCATGGCCGCCAGTGTGGTACCGGCTCTGCTGGTGGATACCCCCTTGTCGCTGACAGCCGATGTGATTGCGCTGGTAGCACTGTTGGCACTGGCTCGTTTTTTTCTGGCTTTGGCTGGTATGGATATCGGCACGGCCTTCGGCGGCATGGGAGCAAGCCGTGAAATGACATTCTCGGCGTTGGCTGAGCCGGCCATGCTGATGAGTATCTTTGTGCTGTCGTTATCTGCACACAGCACCAATTTGACGACCATGATTACCCATACCCTTAACTCACCATTTGCCCTGCATCCATCGCTGGCCTTCGCCATGGTCGCTATGGTGATGATCGCTGTGGCGGAAAATGGGCGTATTCCGATTGATAACCCGACTACGCATCTGGAACTAACCATGATCCATGAGGCGATGATTCTTGAATATTCCGGCCGACATCTGGCGTTGCTGGAGTGGGCAGCCATGGTAAAACTACTACTTTTCTCTACCCTGATTGTGGATCTGTTCATACCGTGGGGGATGACAGCACAGGCAGACCTGACCGGGGTGGTAATTGCACTGGGCCTGTGGGTGGTGAAAGTGGCGGGACTGTTGTTTGTCTTGGCTGTGTTTGAAACAAGTATGGCCAAGCTACGCTTGTTTGAAGTGCCTGAATATCTGAGTGGCGCTTTTGTGATTTCGTTTCTGGGGCTGCTCTCCTATTATATGCTGGAGGTGGGCGCATGAGTGCCGCACTCGTTCAGCAATTGGTTGATGGCTTCGCAGCCCTGATGTTACTCACATCCTTTGCCCTGCTTGCCCAGCACCGTATGTTATCCGTACTACACTGGTTTGCCGGTCAGGGGCTATTGCTGGCCGCCACTGCCGCTATCGTTGCTTACGGTACCGATAATGAGGAGCTGTATATTTCAGCCCTCATGGCCCTGCTTCTGAAGGGTATGCTTTTACCCTGGTTGTTGAGGCGGGTCATTCGTCAGTTACATGTACATCGTGAAGTTGAACCGCTGATGAACGGCTCCCTAACTATGCTGGTGGCGCTTGGCGTCACCCTGTTTTCATTTCACATTATTCAGCCGATTGAAAAAACATCGCTGCTAATGACGCGAGACTCGATGGCGATTGCTACCGCCTGTGTGCTGCTTGGTATGCTGATGATGATTACACGCAAAAAAGCCATCACTCAGGTGATTGGCTTTCTGGCCGTGGAAAACGCCCTGTTTTTTGCTGCTATCGGTGCCACCAATGGTATGCCATTGGTCGTGGAAATAGGTATCGCCTTTGATGTACTGATAGCCGCACTGATTTTCGGGCTGTTCTTTTTCCAGATACGCACCACCTTTGATTCGCTGGAAGTGGATACGATGAATGCACACCTGATCCACAAGGATGATGACGAATGAATCTGTTTCTCGCCACTTTGCTCTCTCCGCTGTTGGGCGGTCTGCTGCTGGCCCTGATCAACAATCCTCGTCTGGCCGCTCGGCTCAATGTTGTAACAGGCATATCCACCTTTATATTTAGTGTTCTGCTGGCATTGGAAGTGCTTGGTGTGAAATCGGTAGACGCCATGGACGGCTGGTTCCATCTGGATGCTTATAATGTATTTTTAGTGGTGCTTACCGCCTTTGTTGGCATGACCACTACCATTTTTTCCGGCCCTTATATGCGACATGAACTGGAAAACGGGCGGGTCGATGTGATGCGTCTACGTCTGTACCACAGCATGTTTCAACTGTTCCAGTTCGGCATGCTGCTCGGATTTACCACCAATAATATCGGTGTGCTATGGGTATCGCTGGAGCTGGCTACGCTGGCAACTGTATTATTGGTATCGCTGTACCGTACGCCAGCCTCGATTGCTGCGGCATGGAAGTACTTCATCCTGTGTGGCATGGGCATCGCCCTGGCCCTGTTCGGTACAGTACTGGTATTTTTCACCTCATCAGCGGTGCTGGGGCATGGCAATGAAGCATTGAATTGGACAGCTCTATACGCTCATGCCGCCCAGCTGGATCCGGCCGTCATGAGTATTGCATTCTGTTTTCTGATGGTGGGTTACGGCACGAAAGTGGGGTTGGCGCCGATGCATGCGTGGCTGCCGGACGCGCATGGTGAAGGCCCAACACCGGTATCGGCTGTGCTCTCAGGCCTGTTGCTGAACCTGGCCCTGTATGCGCTAGTGCGTTGTAAAATGCTGGTGGATGGCTCAACCGGTACAGAAATGGCGGGCCATATCATGATGGGCTTCGGTCTGTTGTCACTGGCAGTCTCTGCTCTGTCCCTGCATAAACAGCGGGATATCAAGCGTATGTTTTCCTTTTCATCTATTGAACATATGGCGTTAATGACCTTTGCCTTCGGTATCGGTACCTCTTTGGCTACCTTTGCTGCATTGCTGCATATGACCGTGCATTCACTGGTGAAATCGGCCATTTTCTTTACCGTCGGGCATGCTGCTCAGGCAATGGGTACGCAGAAGGTGGCCGAAATCCGTGGCCTGATTCGTCATCATCCCGGCATTGGCTGGGGCCTGCTGGTCGGCGTGGCCGCTATTGCAGGCTTTCCTCCGTTCGGTGTATTTACCAGTGAATTCCTGATCTTTACTGCCGCGCTCGAATCTTACCCGTGGACAACCGTACCGCTGTTATTGGGGCTGCTGGTAGCTATGGCCGGTCTGTTCCGCTTTGTGCAACCGATGGTCTATGGTGAAACGCCGGACTATGCCAAACATGTGCATGTGAATATGACACCGGTCTATATCCATCTGTCGCTGGCACTGTTATTGGGTCTGGCTATTCCGGGCTTTCTAGCTGACTGGTATCATCAGGCAGCTACGCTGATTACCATGGCTGCAACGGCAGCAGGAGGTGGTGCATGAAGCATCTGGTAAACACCTGGTTTGCCGAACAGCTGAGTGAGCATGGTATGTACACCAATTACCTGGCTGATCATCATCCTAAACAAATGCCCTGCCTGGAAATTCGTTTTATTGATTGGGAAAAGGCGGCGGAAACAGCGCGTCGACTGGAGATGCGGCTGGTGGCTGTATGGGCTACCGAAGGCGGTTTTCATGAACAGGATGAGGGTACATACGTCTATATGTCTTTTGCTCACCCTGAGCATCGGCATGCGCTTGTACGTACCCTGCTGGGCAAGACACGCCGTGAAATTCCGTCCATCAGCAAGCATTATATTGCAGCCTCCCGCATGGAGCGACATATACAGGACATGTTCGGCATTGAGGTGACGAACACTCCTGATGAGCGGCGCTGGATCAAACATGAGCACTGGCCTGAATATGCCTACCCGTTGCTGCGCTCTTTTGACCGGAATACCCGCATGGAGCGGGCGGAGGGAGAATATCCGTTTGTACAAAGTGATAGCGAAGGCGTTTACGAAATTCCGGTAGGTCCTGTGCATGCGGGCATTATCGAGCCCGGTCAGTTTCGCTTTCTGGCTGTCGGTGAACAGATTTTGAACATGGAACAGCGTTTGGGTTTTGTGCATAAAGGTATAGAAAAATCTATGCAAGGACGCACTGCTGAACAGGGTGTACGGCTGGCTGCACGCGTTTCCGGTGATTCCACTGTTGGGCATGCTTGGGCCTTTGCCCAGGCCTGTGAATATGCTGCTGATATCAGGGTGTCTAAACGGACTAGTTATCTGCGCGGTGTTTTGTGCGAACGGGAACGCATGGTGAATCATATCGGTGATATAGGCGCTATCTGCAATGATGCCGCCTTTTCTTTCATGCACAATCAGTGTCTGCGACTGCGTGAGGATATGGCGCGCCAACATGCTCGTCTGTTCGGGCATCGACTGATGATGGACACCATTACCCCTGGCGGCGTGACGATCGATCTGAGCCAGCAGGAAAGTAGCGAACTGATTGATGATACCCGTCAGTTGGCTGCCGAGGTAGAGCATCTACGCACCATTTATGCAGATAACCCGTCGATTCAGGAACGGGTTATAGGCTCGGGGTCTGTGAGTATTAGTGATGCCCGCGATATCGGGCTACTCGGTTATGCCGGACGCGCATCGGGTGACTATCCGGACGAACGCATCGAAGAAGCTTACCCGCCTTATGATGATTTGGATGTGAATGTTCCACAGGGTAAACTTGGTGATGTGGCGACCCGCGTGTGGGTACGTTTTGAAGAGATATCTGATTCGGCGCGTATGATTATCCAGTTATTGGAAAACCTTCCCGAAGGAGATATCCAGACTCAATGGCATGCGCCTGAAGCGGGTGTTTCCGGTTTTTCTGCCATTGAAGCATGGCGCGGTGAGATAGCTTGCTGGCTACGTTTTGGTGAAAATGGTGTTATTGATCGCTATTTCGTGCGCGATCCATCTGTAATCAACTGGCTGGGGCTGGAACTGGCAGTGCGTGAAGTGCCTGTGCCCGATTTTCCACTCAATAATAAATCCTTTAACTGCTCCTATTCGGGTAACGACGTATGATGAGAATTCTGAAACAGCTGGTCAAAGTAGGTACGATCACCGAGCCACTGGGCGATGCAAATAACGATATTGAACAGGTTGGTGAGAAGCTTGAGCCGATTATCCGCAAACGCTTTGCCGGTTCACTGGCCATTCGCGCAGTTGATGCCGGATCCTGCAATGGTTGTGAACTGGAAATTCATGCCGCTAACAATGCCTATTATGATATTGAACGTTTCGGCATCTGTTTTACTGCCAGTCCGCGTTTCGCCGATATGCTGTTGGTGACGGGGCCTGTGACTCGCAATATGGAAACCGCCTTGAAAATGACTTTCGATGCCATGCCGCAACCAGCGCTAGTGGTTGCTATGGGTGATTGCGCCGCCAATTGCGGTGTGTTCGGACGTGATAATTATGCTATTGCAGGTGCGGTGAGTGATATTATTCCCGTTGATGTGATTATCCATGGCTGTCCGCCAACACCGACAGATATTATTCGTGGTATCCTTACAGCGCTTGAATCATAATGTATCTTTGTGCTGATCCGTTGTTGGTATAGCAGGGCTCCCTGCAGGATAATGACATTAAAATCGTTAAAAGCTTTTACCACAGGCTGCACAAAGTAAAGAGAAGACAGATCAATCCTTATTTTTATGCTTCGGCGTGCATCTTTTGATCTCTGTCATGATTCTTTTGCATGCTTTACAGTGAATCATGACGGTGAAAAACAGACCGTTTTAATACGGTTTCCCTCTTCAATAAATGACATATGCTTAATAATTTAAAATATCTTGTTATGGTTCGCCCATCGGGTAAGAGATGCTCTCAGGCATCATCCAGACTGGATAGTAATCAGGAGAAACAATGAAAGTTTTAGTTGTTGGTGGTGGTGGTCGTGAACACGCCTTATGTTGGAAATTAAAACGTTCAGATTCGGTAGGCGAAGTGATCTGTGCGCCGGGAAACCCTGGTATTTCCCGGGAAGCACGCTGTGTGAATATCGCCGCTGATGATATTGTTGGATTGATGGCTTTGGCTACCACGGAAAAACCTGATCTGGTTGTGGTTGGGCCAGAAGTACCATTGGTGGCCGGGCTGGGTAACCAATTGCGTGAAGCCGGCTTTGCTGTGTTTGGTCCTGATAAAGCAGCAGCAAATCTTGAAGGCAGTAAATCATTTTCCAAGCGCTTGATGCATGAAGCGGGTGTGCCGACGGCGCGTTTTGAAGTGCATGTGGATGTCGAAGAGGCGGTGGAGACCATTCGTTCATGGGGTGCTCCGATTGTAATTAAGGCTTCAGGTCTGGCGGCAGGCAAGGGCGTGATTGTTGCTCAGACTGAAAAAGAGGCGATTGCCGCAGCGCGTGATATGTTAGCCGGTAATGCATTCGGTGAGGCTGGTTCACAGGTTATTATTGAAGAGTGTCTTGTGGGTGAAGAGGCCAGTTGTCTGTTCATTGTTTCAGGCGATACCATTTTACCATTGGCATCTTCACAGGATCACAAAGCGCTATTGGACGGTGATAAAGGTCCGAATACTGGTGGTATGGGGGCTTATAGCCCTGCTCCATGTGTGACAGATGCTGTTGCAGATGAAGTGCTGGAAACCATTGCCAAGCCAATTATTGCAGCACTTAAGAAGAAGGGCGCGGAATTTATCGGTATTTTGTATGCTGGCGTGATGTTGACAAAAGATGGTGTGAAAACATTGGAGTTCAATGTGCGTTTCGGTGATCCGGAATGTCAGCCACTGATGAGCCGATTGAAATCTGACCTTGGCGAAGTATTGCTGGCCGCTGCTGAAAAACGGCTTGATGGCGTGGAATTGGAATGGGATGCAGGCACTGCGTTATGCGTGGTTGTTTCTTCTGAAGGTTATCCTGCAGACTTTAAAAAAGGTCAGCCTATTGGTGGTCTGGATGCGGTCGAAGCTTCAGGTGCTACGGTATTCCATGCCGGCACAGCTGAAAAAGATGGTGCTATTGTCAATACTGGTGGACGTGTACTTGGTGTGACAGCAGTAGCTGTGAGTGCAAAAGAAGCACAGCGTAAAGTCTACACGGCACTGGAATCATTGGATTGGCCGGGTGGTTTTTACCGTCGTGATATTGGCTATCGTGCTGTAGCACAGGAAGAGCAAGCTGATTAAAGCAGTGGGTGCTGCTTTAATCAGCGCGATAGTATGTAATAAAAAACAAGCAATGGGTGTTGCTTATGTTGCGCGATAGCTCAAAAAAGAAAAGCAATGGGCGTTGCTTATATGGCGCGATAGGGTGCAATGAAAAGCTAAGCAGTCGGTGCTTATTTCGCGTTTCGCGATTCACCTGATCTTGCGCAAGCCTTGTCACCTTGTCGCAGAGTAAGTGGTGCAGTGAACAAAAAAACATAACGTAACCGGAGAGTAGCATAGGAGGGGAGATCTTTTTCGTCTTTACTTTGCACACCGCGGCGTTGAAATATGAGGTTTAACATGGAAAACATCAAAGTGTTGATTTTGATGGGTAGTAAATCTGATCGCCCCATCATGCAGAAAGCTGAAATAGTGCTGGAAGAGTTCGGTGTGGCGTATAAAACGATGATTCGATCTGCGCACAGGACACCGGAAGCAACAATGCAGGCTGTCATGGATGCAGAAGCAGCCGGTTGTCAGGTGTTTATCTGTGGCGCGGGTATGGCGGCGCATTTGGCTGGCGTAGTTTGTTCGAAAACAGTCAAGCCTGTGATTGGTGTGCCGATCGCATCCGGTCCGCTGCAGGGTGAAGATGCATTGCATGCAACGGTAATGATGCCTCCTGGTTTACCTGTTGCCACTGTAGGCATAAATGGTTCTAAAAACGCAGGTTTGCTGGCTGTGCAAATGTTGGCGCAAACGGATGAGGAATTGAGTGAAAAACTCAAAGCTGACCGTGTTGCACAGGCTGAATCCATTCTCGCAGAAGACTAGTTTTGACCAATGTTGTGAGTGTGCGTAACAGGCTTCGTGCTTTGCGTATCACTCGGATACTCCGGCAGGGTGGTTGTATTGCGCATGCCACTGCCACGTTACCGGGTATTGCCGCGAATCCAAATAGCAAACTAGGTGTTAGACAACTTCAGCGTTTCAAACAACGACAAGGGCCATTTTTACTGCTGGCTGATTCTATTGAAACAGCCTTGCGGCAGGCGCGTTATATTTCACCGGTCTTACGTAAAACGGCGCGTTCATGCTGGCCGGGGCCGGTGACATTGATTATTCCGGCCAAACCCGGACTGCATTCCGCATGCTATAAAAACGCCAGTTTGGCTATTCGTGTAGATGCATCTGAGACAACCAGAGTGCTGGCTAAAGCTTGTGGCGGTCTATTGTTGTCGTCCAGCTTGAATCGAAAAAAGAAAAAAACCTATAAACCTGATCGCAAAACAGAGCTACGATTTTCCACTTTTTTGAGTGCCAGACTTACCTGTGATCAAAGTTCGGGAAAAGCCTCAAAAATCATGCGTGTATGGCGTAATCATTGCACTGTGCTTAGAGCATGACGTGGCAGGATTGAATGGCTAACATGCCGCCCATGCAATCACTTCCTGAACTATTAAAAAAACTGTGGCAACGATTAGGTTCGATGTCACTGGCTATTATCTTACTAATGATATTGGCCATTGCCTCTGTTATTGGCACGGTGTTGTTACAAAATCAGAACCAGACAGATTATCTGCAACAATTTGGGCCATTATGGTATTGGGTATTTCGCTCGCTTGGTCTGTTCGATATGTATCATACCTGGTGGTTTATTACGCTACTTGGTTTTCTGATGGTTTCACTTTCATCCTGTTTGTGGCGCAATGTGCCAAAATTTACAAAAGAGATGCGCGCACGAAAAGGAACAATCAGTGCACGTGCTCTGGCTCGAATGAAACTGCAAGAGCAATGGCCGTTAACATCCGATATATCCATTGATTCCTTGCAAGAGACATTTCGTAGCCGCTTGTATGGCTGGGAATTCAAACAGACTGAAGAGAACGGCGTACATTATGTTCGGGCTGATAAGGGGCGTTTTCAAAAAGTAGGTTATATCAGCGTGCATTCAGCAATGTTGATTATTTTGATTGGTGGCTGGATGAGTGTGGAGTTTGGTTTCCGTGGTAATATGGCTGTGCCAGAAGGAGCCAAGGGTCATACGATTGAATTTTTAAAGGGAACGGATACAGCGACGTTGGATATGCCTTTTGAGGTGCGTTGTAACTCTTTTGTAATTGACTTTTTTCCAACAGGTGCACCTAAAGAGTTTCGTAGTAATTTAACCATTATTGATGATGGTAAAGAAGTGCTGACAACCGACATTATTGTCAATGAGCCACTATTGTATAAAGATGTCTATATCTATCAGGCCAGCTTTGGTGATGGCGGTTCTGATATCACGTTCAAACTATATAATATGGATGGAACGGCGGAGACACGTACAGCTAAAACAAGTGTCTATAAGAGCTGGACGGATGAAAAAACAGGCATAACGCTTAAGGTGACGGATTTTAAACCTTATAATGTTGAAAATATGGCAAACCCTGGTGAGCCGGTAAACTTTAAAGATCTCGGGCCATCTGTGATCTATGAAATTCGTGGGCCGGGTCTGAAACCCGCTAAGATTAAAGCGTATATGAATCCATTTTTTGATATTAAAGGTAAAAATATGGGATCATGGTTGCAGGTTTCTTTATCCGGTGATAAAGCTGATTTTCAGTCGGTGGGACTGGGGCTTGATTTAACCAACCCGCAAGAGTGGAAACTGTTTCATGCGTTTATGAGCCATCTCAGCACTACGGATGTTACGCAAGAGAAAACGAAACGCATGCGCTCAGCCTTTAAAATGGCAATGCAGGATGTGTTTGGTGATGAACGGCCTGAAAACTTTCAGGAGATGGCAGTACGCACCATGGAAGCAATGCAGACTTTGCCTCAAATTCCATGGCCATATATTCCAATGCTGGATGATTACACTCACGTATATTATACCGGTTTACAGTTGGCTAAAGACCCGGGCATGAATGTGGTTTGGGTTGGTAGTGGTATTCTGGTGATTGGCTTGTGTATTATGTTTTATATGCCACATCGTAAACTGTGGTTGGTGATACGACCTGAAAATGATGGAATAACCGTAGTTTTTGCAGGTTTAACCAATCGAAATCATATGGCATTTAAACAAACGTTTAATGATTTGTTCACGCAGTTTGATCAAGATTTCAAGCCTAAGATTTAAGGAGTAACTATATGACTAGCAGTACAGCTGAAATATCTTTTTATAGTAGTATGAATGGGGGTCGCATCGCTCTGATGCGTTTTTACGCCTATATTGGCTTGGCGCTCGGCATAGCAGGACTGGCTATGTATGGGCAGAGTGGTTACAACGAAGACGCATTCCTTTATCAGATTCTCAGTATGCAGGGGTTAATCTGGGGCGGAACAGGCGCGCTGTTAGGCAGTGGTGTGGCGATGATTGTATCAGCCATGAAACCGGCCATGTTACAGGGTAAAGTTGCAGGTAATACTGTGCCATGGTTTGATGGCATGTTATTGATGGTTACATTGGCTGTGATCGCAGCTCAATTTGAACCAGCACGTGAATTTATTACCTATGAAGATCAGTCCAATCTGTTGGCACCAAGCATTGTAATGACGATGAACATGCTGTTGGTCTTTTCTGCGGTGACCTATATTGCATATCTGTTTGCTCCTGCTGAATTTATAGGCCGTTTGGCAACGGGAACCGCCTATTTGGGTATTTTCGCTGCCGGTACTGCTCTGCTGTTACGTTGGCATGAGTCCTATCTGTTTGATATGGAAATTGGGCATGCTCCGGTTTCTAATCTGTACGAAGTGTTTATTTTCATGTTTATTATCACCGCTGCTGTCTATCTCTCGTTTGAACGCCGTTATAATGCTCGGGCAATGGGTGCGTTTGTGATGTCGATAGTTGCTGCGGGTGTGTTCTTTGGTATCTGGCTGGATTCTGTAGGTCAGGGGCTGATTAAACCATTGGTGCCGGCTCTGCAGTCATACTGGATGAAAATTCATGTGCCTATGAACTTTGTTGGTTATGGTTCGTTCGCTGTAGCCTGTGGTGCAGGCATGGCTTATCTGGTGCGTTACAGGCTGGAAGCCAAAGGTGGTACTGCTAAAGTGTTGGCCGTCTTCCCGAGTCTGGAGCAGCTGGATCAACTGGCATATAAAGCTGTAGCGGTAGGTTTTCCGGCCTTTACGCTGGCAACTATACTTGGCGCTGCTTGGGCTGCTGAAGCATGGGGTGGTTACTGGTCCTGGGATCCTAAAGAGACATGGGCTTTGATAGTCTGGTTGGTTTACGGTGCATATCTGCATGCGCGTGTATCACATGGTTGGCATGGTAAGGCGCTGGCCTGGTGGGCAGTAGCCGGCTTCCTGGTAACAGTATTCTGTTTCCTGGGTGTAAATATGTATCTTTCAGGTCTTCATTCATACGGTCGTCTCACTTGATTTAAAACCATGCTATACTGTCGGCGGCGTTAAGTTATAATCCGCTTTGATTGGAGAGAGAGGCTGAGCATTTTTTGCTTCTTAGGGGCTATCTATCATGAGACCATTACGTAAAATTATTTTTCCAGCCGCAGGCATGGGCACGCGTTTTTTGCCCGCGACAAAAGCTAGCCCTAAGGAAATGTTGACCATCGTTGATAAGCCATTGATTCAATACGGCGTTGAAGAAGCGCTGGCTGCAGGCATGGATAATATTATCATGGTTACCGGTCGTGGTAAGCGAGCGATTGAAGATCATTTTGATATTTCTGCTGAGCTTGAAGCGAACCTTAAAAGAGCAGGAAAAAGTAAATTATACAAAGAAGTGTCGCGTATTGCGCGTATGGCCGAAGTGGTTTATGTGCGCCAAAAACAAGCCAAAGGCTTGGGTCATGCGGTGCTGTGTGCGGAGCACTGGATTGCTGATGAAGCCTTTGGTGTACATCTTGCGGATGAATTGATCGTGCATGAAAAGCCTGCCATGCAGCAATTGGCTGAGGTGTATCATAAAACCGGACATTCGGTGGTCGGTTTGATTCAGGTGCCGGCTGATCAGGTTTACAAGTATGGTATTGTTGCTTATGAGGCGGAAGGTCACGGTTTACTGCGCTTGACTGACATGGTGGAAAAACCATCTATTGAAGATGCACCATCACATATGGCTATCGTGGGGCGTTATATTTTTACGCCGCGTTTGATGGAGATATTAAAGGATGTTCAACCGGGCTCAGGTGGTGAAATTCAGCTGACAGATGCTATGGCAATACTTGCAAAGGAAGAGCCAGTGCATGGTGTTGTGCTTGAGGGTCAGCGGTTTGATGCAGGCCATCCTGAAGGTTTTTTGGTGGCGAATGCACTCCTTGGTTTGCAGCATGAAGCATATGGGCCGGCGCTGCGCGAGGCATTAAAAACCTATCTGTGTGAGTGATGGAATGAATATTCTCTCCCTTGATACTGCGTGTGGAGATATATCTGCTGCTGTTATTAAAGACGGGCGTGTATATGTGTCGGAACCTGCAGAAAACACCAGCGGAAAAACGCGTTCAACCACTATTGTGCCTGTGCTTGAACAGTTGCTCAAAAAAGCAGGGCTGGAGTGGCATCAGTTGCATGCGCTGGCACTGGGGGCTGGCCCCGGCTCATTCACGGGCTTGCGTATTGCTGCAGCAACGCTGGCTGGAATCAATAGCGGTCTAAAATTACCGATTTATCATCTCTCTTCGTTGGCGATTACAGCCCGTCAGGCAGATGTGGATGGGCCTGTTTGGGTGCTTGAAGATGCCCGTGCAGGTGAAGCCTTTACCGGCTGTTATCAGCGTCAGCAGCAGCTCCATGCTGATAGCTGTATGACATGGGCTGATGTTGAAACACTGCCGCCAGCTCATTTCTGTTGTCATGGCGAACCTCCAGTCGCATTAGAGCACTGGACACGTCTGCCATTCTCGCTGGATCGAAGTGCGGCCCTAGCGATGGAGACAGAGCTGGTTTCTGCAGGTTTGAATGCAGATGAGGTGGATCTGCCGATTTACCCAACGCCGGTCTATTTACAATTGTCACAAGCGGAGAGAAACGCACATGCATGAGTCAAATAAAACCCGCGTACTGTTTGTATGTCTGGGTAATATTTGTCGCTCCCCATTGGCTGAAGTGGTGGTGAAATCCGTAGCAGAACAGCGATCAATAGATCAATATCACTTTGAATCTGCCGGTACGGGTGACTGGCATATTGGAAAGCCTGCTGATCCACGTTCTGCCGCCAAGGCACAAGAGAAGGGGTTGGATTTAAGTCGGCATAGCGCTCAACAAATCACCTCCCGTAACTGTAATAGCTGGGACTGGCTGATTGCCATGGATGCTGATAATCGCAGTAACCTGCTGCGCATGGGTGTGCCGGAATCACGTATTTTGATGATGCGCCAGTTCGAAAATAAGGACGACATCGCTGATGTACCCGACCCGTATTACGGTGGTGCTCATGGTTTTGAAGATGCCTACCAGATGCTTGTCGCCAACGCCGAAGCCCTTCTTGATCACCTGGAGCAACAATACTAAGCACTCTGATCTCAAGCGGGGCTGCTTAAAATGTGCAGTCCCATAGTCCCATATAAAACCCTTCTCTGCTGGTCAGGTTAAGCGGAACATTAGGGGCTTGAGGAGTATCCAATGAAATATATTTCCATACTCAGGGGAATCAATGTAAGTGGCCAGAAGAAGGTCTTGATGGCTGATCTGAAAAAACTGTATCACTCTCTGGGTTTTGAAGATGTCACTACGTATATTCAAAGTGGTAATGTTATTTTTCAATCATCAGGGATAGATAAGAATGATATAAAAGATACTATCGAACAGGCAATCACAGCTAAATATGGTTTTCATGTGCCTGTTATTATTCGGACCGAACAAGAGCTAATAGAAGTCTTTGATAATTGCCCCTATGAGGAGGCAAAAATTGAAACTAACGGTACGAAAATATTCGTCACCTTCTTGCAGTCAGAGCCTTCAAGAGAGAATCAGGAAACATTACAACAGTATGTAAAGGCACCGGAAAAGCTGACGATTCACGGAAGTGAAGTATATCTTTATTGCCCGAACGGTTATGGGAAAAGCAAGTTGTCGAATACATTTCTGGAAAACAAACTTGCTGTTTCGGCAACAACCAGAAATTGGAAAAGTATCATCAAACTATGCGAGTTATCAGGTCGGTGAAGCCGGGTCGAGTGTAAATATGGCATCTGAAATCGGTGTGGCAAGAATGCCCAGTCAGAAACCTTTCCATACAAAAAAACTTGACGCTCACTCCGCTGGCATAAATGATTCGCACATGAATTTCGTACAGACATCGCTGCGCATGAGCGTTCGTTTAAACTGTGCTACCGTTGCTATGCGACGTGCGCACGGTCTACCAGTCTGTGCTATAAAGAAAACGAACCGGGTTACGAATAACAACTAACCAGTTCTGATACGGGTTTCTTAAGGGTCACAGACAATGTCTGTGACCCTTTTTTTATGCCCTGAATTCAAGATTACAAATGCAATGGAGATCATCATGAACAATTATATCAATCCCTACCCTTCAGTCATGGTCGTAGCCAAACGTCCGGATATCACCTTTGTAAAAGGTAAAGGCTCATGGCTTTGGGACAGCAGAGACAAGACCTACCTTGATTTCGTCCAGGGCTGGGCGGTGAACTGCCTTGGCCACTCACCTGACATGCTGGTTGAAACCATCACCAGACAGGCCGGCAAGTTAATCCATGCCGGCCCCGGTTTCTTCAATGCACCGATGGTGCAGTTATCCGATGCATTGACGGCACACAGCTGTTTCGATCAGATCTTCTTCACCAACAGTGGTGCGGAAGCCAATGAAGGTGCCATTAAACTTGCCCGCAAGTGGGGCTCTATACACAAACAGGGCGCATTTGAGATTATTAGCCTGGAAAATGGTTTCCACGGCAGGACACTGGCCACGATGTCTGCATCCGGTAAAGCGGAGTGGGAAAACCTTTACGGCCCCAAACCCTCCGGCTTTATTAAAGTGCCGCGGAATGACATTGATGCCATCAAAAGTACCATCAATAAGAACACTGCTGCCATAATGCTGGAGCTGGTTCAGGGCGAATCCGGCGTACATCCGGCTTCGCTCGCCTATTTGCAGGCTTTAAGAAAACTGGCTGATGAACACAAGCTGCTGTTAATCTTTGATGAGGTGCAAACCGGCATGGGGCGGACAGGAACACTGTTTGCCTATGAGCAGAGCGGTGTAGAGCCGGATATCATGACACTGGGCAAAGGCCTGGGCGGTGGTATGCCGCTGGGAGCTATGGCGATTAAAAAGGAGATCGCCTGTTTCGAGCCGGGCGATCAGGGCGGCACATTCAACGGCAACCCGCTGGTGACAGCGGTTGGACAAACGGTATTGAATGCTATCCTCGCCCCCGGTTTTCTTGAGCATGTCAGCACAATGGGAGCACTATTGAGCGATGGCTTATATGAATTATCCGCCAAATATGGCCTGGGTGAAGTCAGAGGGTCGGGGCTTCTGCTTGCCATGGATACCGGAGAGTTTTCGGCAGTCGACGTAGTTAAACAGATGTTTGAGACGGGTGCTCTGATTAATGCACCCAGAGCACATACCCTGAGATTCATGCCTGCCCTGAATGTTCAGAAGCAAGACGTTGAGCAACTGTTACAGATGCTGGAGCAGGTTTTGATTGGCATGGTTGATAACCATGCAGGTAAAGGGGAAAAGGAATGAGTAGTTATCTTGAATCGAGTCGCTTTATTGACTGGCAGCAGTCTGAAGTTTTGGACAAGGCAAAAGAACTCGCTAAGAACAGGGAGGGGGTTGAAGAGATAGCCAAAGCCTGCTTTGAATTTGTCCGGGATGAGATCAAGCACAGCCGGGATTATGAAATGAACCCGGTCACCTGCGTTGCATCGGATGTATTGCAACACGGCACCGGTTACTGCTATGCCAAAAGCCACCTGCTGGCCGCCCTGCTCAGGGCCAATGGTATTCCGGCAGGGTTATGCTATCAGCGGCTGACCATTGATAACGACGAACCACCGTTCTGCCTGCATGGCCTGAATGCGGTCTGGCTGGAAGGTCACGGCTGGTTCCGTATCGATGCGCGGGGCAATAAGGCGGGTGTGGATGCTCAGTTCGGTCCGCCAGTCGAACAGCTCGCTTTTCCGATCATCAGCGAAGGCGAAGCCGACCTGCCCACTATTTACGCCGAACCATTGCCAGAAGTGGTCAAAGTGCTGATAAGCAGCAGGACATTTCAGGATGTGGCGGATAACCTGCCGGATATCGAACTGTAGGACGAAGCAGTATGAACGTTTAAAGTTCCTGCTTGGCTGACCCATGAGACAAGGAGCCGACATATGAGCGACACGATAGATGGCCCTGATGGGCAAGCACGGTGTAGCTGGTGCGCCGCTGTACCGGAGTTTCTTACCTATCACGATAGCGAATGGGGCTTTCCGGTTGATAATGATCAGCGTCTGTTCGAGAAGATCTGCCTGGAGAGTTTTCAGTCGGGTCTGAGCTGGCGCACCATACTCGCCAAACGCGAGAACTTTCGTGCCGCCTTCCACCATTTTGATTTCAACAAGGTCGCCTGTTTCAACGAGCACGATGTCGAACGTCTGCTACAAGATGCAGGCATTGTCCGCCATCGTGGCAAGATCGAAGCGACCATTAATAATGCCCAATGCGTGCAGGAACTTATCAAGCAGGAAGGCTCGCTGGCCGCCTTCGTTTGGTCTTATGAGCCCGAGCCCAAACAGCTTGCAGAGCCGCAAACCGCATCCACCTCAGCAGCATCGATTGCCCTTTCCAAAGAGCTGAAAAAACGCGGCTGGAAATTCGTCGGCCCGACCACCATCTATGCCTTCATGCAGGCGATGGGTATGATCAATGACCATGTGGGAGGCTGCGTAATCAGAATCCAAGTCGAAAATGCCCGTCAGAGTTTCACACGACCACGGAAATGACCGAGTTTAAGTGGAGTGGTTTCCTCAGCGGTTTCTAATTATTTAACGACCTGCACGAAGGGAGTGGGACGAAGAAGAAGCCCCTCTCGATGCTTTTGTTATTTTGGGTATTCGTTGTGCCATCTTGGGCTAGGTTCCACAGCCTTAATAAAATAATCAATAATATCCTTTGCTTGAACAAATGGAGATCCCACTTTAAATAACTCATGCCACAATGTAGGGATTTCTGGGCCTGATGATCGGCGGTCTTCCTTTTTCATATGAATAATTCTATCACGTACTTTTTTAAGCTTTTGGTAGCCTTGCCAGCTTTGGTTTCCTTTCGGAGATTTAAGTTCCAAAATTTCGGGTAGTATAGACGTTAACTTTTCATCTAAAGAAAGCCATCTTTCAATTTGAGTTTTATTCATAGTTTCCAATATGATTTCACTCTTTCGATGGCTGTGATATTCATAGTCGTCGGGGATGATCTCGTTTGCGAATGCTTCCAGAGCAGTAAACGCCATAACAACTGATTCCATTACTCTTTCAATATAATCAAATGCATCTGAATGAGATTCAAAACTGACCTCAGATCTTAATGAGCTATCTATTTTGGCATCTTTTCTTAACTCTTTCGCCTTTGCCCAAGATCGTTTAGAAATATTAAGACATAGTGCTGTTGCGTTAGGAAGGGCAATAGTTAAATGCTTTTTCTTTTTTATTGGAACTACTGATACGAAAGTAATCTGAGTCCCTTTAGGGATAGTCTTTCCTGTCCATGGATTTCTACAATCCTCTCCTACATGAATAATATTGTGCATGCGCCAATCATTTTCAGACTCTTTCATTTACTCTCCGAGCTTTCATAGCGACATAACGCCAAGCCAAGTGGCGCGCGTCAGCGCGTCTTTTCTTGCGCGCCTTGTTACGAGTTTTGGTGGTAAATAACTTTAAGCCGTTTATATAATTCATTACTTAAATTTCTCAATCCCTCTTCATTTGGGTAGTACTTTAATGCTCTATGGTGTCCTAAATCCGAAGGTATATCGTCAAGCGACTGGGTAATCGGAATAACCGTTTTGCCAAGAGTATGAGCAATGCCTGTCTCATACATTACGTTTGGATTTTTGCCAGTAAAATCTACTACAACAACCTTGGAGCAAAAAATCAAATCAAATACATCTTGTATGAAAGTTGAGTTATCCCAAATGTCATCAGCTCTCAGGCACTCAAGACTCATATATTCGGCTACTTGAGTTATTGCAGAGTAGGTGCCGTTAAAACCAGTATTAAATGGCATCATTACTGATATAAGTTTTTCATTTGGCTTTTTTGCAGGTACCTGAAATACACTTGGCTTGAATGTGATTACACGCTCTGTCGGGACTTCTTCAAATGAGGTTGAAATAAATTCCCCGTTTACAGGAAGCAGTCTAACAGTTCCGTTGGCTTGAACTGATATCGTTAGGTCGTTCGTTTTCAGTGATGAACTAATGGCATCTAATGCTTTATCACGATCAACTTTATCATCAAACAGAAAATGGTCAGGATGTAATAGATATTCTATGACCTTTATCATTTCGGGTGACGGCATATTATCAGAAGATTGTTTGTTATTTAATTCATCAAGAGCTTCCCTAACCCAAACCCTTCTTGTTGATCCGTCATGGACATAATCAAGATCTAAATCGACAAAGAACCTGGTCAAGTAAGATGAGCTTCTATAAGGGAAAAACTGAAATGGTGCATCACCACAGATCATTTCTGATATTTTTGCTATAGCTGCGGACCCGATCTGCATTCTATTTAACACTCCCCATTGCTGAACAAAACGATATTAGGCTTCGGTTTCTGAGGCGTCAAACGTAGTGCTTGTTTAGCAGAAGATATTTTGGGTGGATTAACTGGATATGTGGTGCCGGGCTTAGGCGGTTTGCAGGTATTCGACATTGCCTTTGGGGCTGTGGATGGGGGATTCGGTGATGCCGATGATCTCGGCACCAGGTAGTTCGGATTCTACCATGGCGGTGACGCGTTCTATGGCCCACTGACGCCATTTATCTTCACGCACTACACCACGATCAAGATGTTTAGGGTCGACTTCAAATTGAGGTTTGATCAGCGCCACAGACCAGCCACCTGTTTTGACGAACGGCCATGCACACGGCAATACCTTGGTCAGCGAGATGAATGAGGTATGGGCTTGCGTCTTGTTTCGCGCAAGCGGGATGGTGAGGCCTTAGTTTTCCAAGCCGATTCACGCTCGATTTAGAATGGGCTCAAGCGAAGCGTTTGCTGAATTTGGTTTTGAGTTAATTCGGGCACGCCCGCCTCATTCGCAAAGGTTTTCCACTGCGAGACAACAGCCTGCACTTCTTGGAGGATTTTTTCGGCTCTTCCTCGTTTCATTGAGGCTACCTTTGCACACGCCTTAAAATCGGCCATCGTAAAGGCGTCTCTTTTTCCGTTCATGCTCATTTGATGTTTTGCTGTCCAATTGCCTGCCGGATTGTAGCTGTAAGTGATATCAAAGGCTGGTGAGAGGCGCCATTGGCCGGATTTATTCATCAGAAAGGCGATGTTTTTGACGTGATCGTCCTGATTGCGGGCCACGATATTAAACACCATTCTACGAAACTGCTCCTCAATCACAGGCATGGACAAGTTCAGTTTGCGAATAGTCTGGAGTGCCTGCTCATAACTGTAGGCGCCCGCCATATTGAAATCGAAATGTGCCAGCGCACAAAGCGACTGCATGTGTAGCTTCTCTCCATTCTCCAAGCGGTCAAATCTTTTTGTCATAAAGTGAGATCTGTTGTTTTCTTCAAGCAGGCGGCATTCGCTGATATCAATGCCGCACTTTTTTGCCATGATGTAGTAGGCGTACTCGATCACGCCATAGCCTTTAGGGTCGTCCAGCTCTTTGTCCTTGTTGCCGTTTACGCCATCAAATTTAAGCAACCAGTACTCAAAACCACTATCTGCAGGTAGTTGCCCGGAGCGTACTTCATTGCTTATCGGATTCCAGGCGATGACAGCCTTGGCGCGGGCACCGCCTGCTGATGTGCCCACCTGTAGAATATCGGCCAATGCATTCGCCTTGGTATCATCAGAAAATGAGGTTTGCAGGCTGTTTCGATGGGTTAGAATGTCTGAAGCAAGTGTTACCAAATGCTTTACCTCTATCCGGTGACTGCGTGCGTATCTCGGCCCCAGTGCAGGAGAAAATTCCAATGCGCCCATGCCCCTTGCACCGGTATAGCAGAGACGTTCAATCGCATTGAACGAAGATGATTCGCGCCCCTGCGTGGCCAACCAGGCATCAATGAGGGCATTGCCAAATTTGTCCGGCAGCGCATCGGCCAGCAATCCAGGTAGCCCGTGAAATGTCTGTCTAGACAATGCCGGAAATTGATAAATTCGGTTGGATAGAGGCATGACGAGCGGAGATATTTCGATGCCACTGCGGGCAAAGGCAGGGTCATATTCAAAGGAGGCGACCTCATCACCATCATTTAGTGATACTGCACCAATAGTGCGGCCCCAGAGTTTGACTTCAGCAATGCTACTCATGACTCATCACCCCATTGCCAGGTATCGTTCGGTTGATCCGAGTCTTTTTTTGCTGACGCACGGCGGCGAGTTTTCCCTTTGAGTTTGAGCAGGTCCATTGGTCCTGCTTGAGCCTCCGGGATAGCGATATCCAGACTCGATAGTAGCTCCAGTACTCGAAAAATACGGACCACGCTCACCATCTGTGTCGATGCCCCTGCTTCAACGCGCTCAAGGGTGCGTTTACCAACGCCAGCCAGTTCGGCCAGTTTGACCTGAGTCAGGTGCAGCCTGAGACGGTGGTGAGTAATGCGGGCGCCTACTTCAGCCAGTATCGCTTCATCTGAAAGCTGCTTTGTTATTTTCATAGTCGTCACCTTTGACGAATAAGTCGCCATATTTATTATATGTCGTAATCTATGACGAGTTATATATTGCGGATGATATATTGTCAATTCGTAACTTACGGCGAAATAAGTTTATTAAACGAACCTAGTCGCAATATATGGCGAGTTGTTGGAATATGCTGCATTATAAGCTATGGGGTCTATTTAGGGTGATGGGCTGAAGCTCTGAGTGAATCAACGCTTCCTAGGGTTGACTATGAGCTCAGCCGGTTTTGTTTAGGCCCAGCAGATATTCCACATTGCCTTTGGGGCCGTGGATGGGGGATTCGGTGATGCCGATGATTTCTGCACCAGCCAGTTCGGATTCGACCATGGCGGTGACGCGGTCGATGGCCCACTGACGCCATTCATCTTCACGGACTACACCTTTGACCAGATGTTTGGGGTCAACTTCAAACTGGGGTTTGATCAGTGCCACGCACCAGCCACCAGCTTTCACAAATGGCCATGCGCATGGCAGTACCTTGGTCAGGGAGATAAATGAGGTATCAATCACCAGTGCATCAACAGGTTCCGGGATAAGGGTGGCAGTCAGTTTTCGTACATGTGTCTTTTCCAGATTAATCACACGTTCATCGTTCTGAAGTTTGTAGTGTAGCTGACTATGTCCGACATCAACGGCATATACTTTTTCTGCCCCATTCTGAAGGAGTACATCGGTAAAACCACCGGTGGAGGCGCCGACATCCAGACCGACAATGCCTTCGGCGCTAAAGGGGAATACCTCGATGGCTTTCTCAAGTTTCAGACCGCCGCGTGAGACATAACGAAGCACTTCGCGCACCTCGATTTCAGCATTTTCAGCGATTAAATTACCGGCTTTATCTGATTTCTGACCTGCAACATACACAAGACCAGCCATAATCAGGCGCTGGGCACGATCTTTGGATTCGGCCAGATCACGTGAAACCAGTAGGTGATCCAATCGCACTTTTTTGATTTTAGCTTTTGCCATAAAGAACGAATTAATTGCTACGCAGTTGCTTGAGAATACCTGCGGTATCGAGCTCCAGATCACGTAGAATTTCAGCCTGCGTTCCATGTGTAGGAAAGCTGTCTGGCATGGCGATGTGGATGAATTGACCACTCCAGCCGGATGAGAGGGCAAGGGCTGCAATTTGCTCACCAATGCCGCCCTGACGAATACCTTCTTCGATGACAACCAGTGGTTTACCTGACTGTAAATGGGCTAGAATTGTGGATTCATCAAGTGGTTTAATAAAACGAAGATTGAGCAGGGTAAAGGCGCGATCATCTTCATCATGCAGGATTTGCACCGCTTGTCGGGCATCTTCAACACGGCTACCAACAGCCAGGATCAAACCGTCGGATCCTTCTTCTAAGAGTTCAGCCTTGCCGATGCTTAAGGCTTCAGGTTCAGTGATTTTAACACCATAACCATTGCCACGTGGATAGCGAATGGCGACAGGGCCATCAATAGTTAAGGCAGTCGACAGCATGTGTTTAAGTTCCATTTCGTCTTTGGGAGCCATGATGGTCATATTCGGTAGGCTGCGCAGAAATGCGATATCAAACATACCGGTATGGGTGGCGCCATCAGCACCGACAATACCAGCGCGATCCATGCAGAAGGTGACGGGGAGATTCTGAATGCAGATATCGTGGATAATCTGATCAAACGCGCGCTGTAAAAAGGTGGAGTAGATGGCGACGAAAGGACGTTTTCCAGCCACGCACAAACCACCGGCAAAGGTTACCGCATGTTGTTCGGCGATACCGACATCAAAGCAACGTTCCGGATGCCGTCTGGCAAAACGTGTCAGGCCTGTGCCGCCCGGCATGGCGGCGGTGATGGCAACAATGCGGTCATCGGTGTCAGCTAAGTCAGCCAGCGTTTCAGCAAACACTTCGGTATAACTTGGTGGTGTGCCGGTGCTTTTGTTGGGTTTGCCCGTTTGGATATTGTAAGGGCCAAGGCCATGCCATGTTTCCGGATCTTCTTCGGCGGGAGAAAACCCCAAGCCTTTTTTAGTGATCGTATGAAGCAGGATCGGGCCATCAAGGTCTTTGCAATTTGTTAGTGTTGGTAAAAGGTGATTGAAATCGTGGCCATCAATCGGGCCGATATATCTGAAGCCCATCTCTTCAAACAGGGTGCCGGGCGTAATCATGCCTTTGACATGTTCTTCAACCCGCTTGGCTGCATCGAGTGCACCTGGCAGTTTATCGAGAATACGTTTGGCTGTGTCTTTTGCCTGGGTATAGGGTTTGCCGGTAATAATGCGCGCCAGATAAGAGGACATCGCACCGACATTCGGGGCAATCGACATTTCGTTGTCGTTGAGGATGACCAGCAGACGGTTGTTGCGCGCGCCAGCATGGTTGAGTGCCTCAAAAGCCATGCCGCCTGTTAACGCACCATCACCAATGACGGCAATGACGTGATTGTTTTCATGGTTGAGGTCGCGCCCGGCGGCCATGCCATATGCAGCAGAAATCGAAGTGGATGCGTGGCCTGCACCAAAGGGATCATGTTCGGATTCGGAACGTTTGGTGAAACCACAAAGACCACCATATTGACGAATCGTTGGCATACCGGAGAGACGGCCGGTGAGAATTTTGTGTGGATATGCCTGATGGCCTACGTCCCAGACGATTTTGTCTTGTGGTGAATTGAAGATGTAGTGCAGGGCAATGCTCAGCTCAACCACGCCTAGACCTGCGCCCAGATGGCCGCCAATAGGTGCCAGGGTTTCAATCAGATACTGCCGCATCTCTTTGGCAAGCTTTGGTAGTTGATCTTCATACATCGCTTTGAGATCAGCTGTATTATGAATTTTTTCCAGCATTGGGAATGTCACTGACCACGCTCCAGAATGTAATGCACCAGCGCCTGCAGGTGATCGGACTTGTTATTGTTTGCTGCTGTTGAGTCTGTTGATGTTTTTGCATCTGTTCTGTCCAAGGGTTCGCAGGCTGCGATGGCCAGTTCGTGCATTTCATTGGCCAGTTCACGGGCACGTTGCAAACCCAGTACAGATACATACGTTGCTTTGTTCTGAGCCTCATCCTTACCTGCGCTTTTACCTAATGCAACCGAACTGGCTGTAGTGTCGAGAATATCGTCGGCAATCTGGAACAGCAGGCCAACGGATTTACCATAGCGTGAACATGCTTGAAATTGTTTTTCACTGGCGTTGGCTAACAGTGCACCGGCTTCACAACACCAGCACAATAGCGCTCCGGTTTTGTGCAGATGAATGCGTTCTACAGTCAGTAGATCCATGCCTTCGCTATCACTTTCGGCCTGCATATCGAGCACCTGTCCCCCCACCATCCCCTGGCATCCAGATGCAAGGGCCAATGAATGAATAAGCTTGCAGCGTAAGTCACTGTCGATATTTGCGCTGGCTAGCAGTTCAAAAGCCAACGCCTGCAAGGCATCTGCGGCAAGAACAGCGGTCGCTTCATCAAACTGCTTGTGACATGTTGGATTGCCGCGTCTGAGGTCATCGTCATCCATGCATGGCAGATCATCGTGAATCAATGAATAGGTGTGAATGCATTCAATGGCCAGTGCGGCAGGCATGATTGTCTCAACACTAGGCAAGCCTGATTCCCTTCCACCACAGGTCTGATAACATTCGAGCAGTAGGGCGGGACGAATACGCTTGCCGCCAGCCAGCAGGCTGTAGCGCATGGCAGCAAGCAGAGCAGGGGCGACCACGGATGATCGTTCATCAAGCATGGATGCAAGAGCTTGATCCACATCGCTGGCATATGTTGAGAGAAATTGAGGTGCTTGCATGTTACTGATCTGTATCGCTATCCAGAATCTGTAAACGCTGTTCGGCCTGATCCAGCAGTGATTCGCAACGGCGGGATAGCTTCACGCCCTGTTCAAATGCAGCCACGCTCTCTTCTAGCGGTAATTCACCGGATTCAAGTTTATCAACCAGGGCCGTGAGTCCATCAAGTGCTTGTTCAAAGGAGAGTTCGGTGTCCTTGCTCTTATTACTCATAACTGGCATCTCCTAGCCTCTGGTGTGTTCGAGGGGTGCTGGATTCTAAGCTACGATCTTCCTTGGTCAATGCGAAGCCTTGAAGGTAAACTCGGCGGATGCATATACGTCACCATGACAGTCAAGATTACCCTGATTCCATTGCAGAACAGGAAGCACTGGTTGCCGATATTTTAGCCGGTAAAGCAGAGTCGAGTCTCATTTTCACACAGCATCCACCGGTATATACCATTGGCACCTCCGGTTCCGAACAGGATGTATTGCACCGGACTGTGGGTGGTGAACGCATTGATGTGTATGCCAGCGGTCGTGGTGGTGAAGTGACCTATCATGGGCCTGGGCAATTGATCTGTTATGTCATTGCAGATCTACGCAGGCATCAGGATTTGCATCAACATGTGCATCGTCTGGAGCAGATGATGATTAATACGCTGGCTGAATTTGGTGTGCAGGCCGGGCGTGATGAACGTGGTATTGGTGTTTGGGTGGATGGTAAAAAGATTGCTGCCATCGGTGTGCGATGTCGCAAATGGATCACATATCACGGCATTGCTCTGAATATTGATCCTGATTTAACACATTTTTCCGGTATTGTGGCATGTGGCATGACAGATAGCCCGGTGACTTCCATGCAAGCGCTTGGCATCGAAACTAATCGCCAAGCCGTTGAAGCAGTAATTACGCGTCATAGTTCAATATTTGATAAAGGATTATAGAGAATAATATGAAAAGCTATATCAAAAGAGTCAGTCTTTTTGCGTTGTGTGGATTATATCTGGGGGCAACACCAGCTACAGCAGAGGATATTTCTCCTGCTGTGATGGCTGAGCTCAGTTATGTCGCAGAAGCCGTACGTAATAATGGCGGTGGCGGTTTGCGTAAGGGCATGCGCTATGAAGCGGCTGGAACGCTGACCACTACGGTTGATACGGAAAAACTGGGTTGGTGGCCGGGTGGCACAGCCTATGTGGAGTTTATTGTGAATCACGGCAGTGACCCCAGTGCGGCATTGGTTGGTGATTTTCAGACGCTAAGCAATATTGCCGATGGTAATCGTACGCGCCTGCAGCAGCTATGGTTTGAGCAGAGTATGATGGATGGGGTGCTGTCCCTGTTGCTTGGCACCCATGACCTGAACTCCGAATTTGATGTCACAGAATATGGTGGGTTGTTTACCAACTCATCGTTTGGTATCGGGCCTGATATCAGCGGCAATGTAGCGACCTCTCTTTGGCCGGAGGCCGGTCTGGCGGCACGCATCGCGTTGCAGGTCGGAGAGCATGTGTCGTTGCACGTGGCCGGCTACGATGGTGACCCTGCCACACGCGGGCTGAAGGCATCTGAAGGTTATCTTTATATTGCTGAAGCAGCATACGTTGATGAAAATGCAGCCTATAAGGTGGGTGCATGGCGTCATAGCAAGGCACCAAGACAGGGTGGTGGACTCGGTTTGAGTGGCGCCTATCTGGTGGTGGATCAGCCGCTTTGGCAGTGGGATGAACGTGCTTTGGGCGCTTTTCTGCAACTGGGTTATGCTCAGCGCGGTGCTGAAAACATTAAGAATTATGTAGGAGCAGGCCTGCATGTCAGTGGGTTTATTCCAGGTCGTGGGGATGATGAAGCAGGGGTGGCTATGGCACGTGCAGATTTTTCAAAGGCCTACTTGCTGGCCAATAGGGGATTTAAAAAAAATGAAACCGTGTTTGAAATTACCTATCGTGCCCAGTTGACCGATTGGTTGGCAATTCAGCCGGCCTTCCAATATATCATATCACCATCAGGGGATCCGGCATTGAAGAACGCCAAGGTTGCTTTGATTCGAGTGGAAGCAGGGCTTTAATTCTGATCTACAGATCCGGGTGCAATAAGGCCGGGTAATTCTGCTTTTTACGCATGGTGTTGATGGTATTAAAAATAAGTGGTTTCCGAATGATCGCACACTCTAAGCGGTATTTGCCCGGATAATTCATAATCATTAAACCGAACAGTATGCTCAGTAAACCCTGTCCCGGGGTGAATAACATAATGATACCTGCCGTGAGTAGCAGTGCACCAAGCGTGTTTTTTATACAGGCGAGTAACAATCGAAGCACAGGGTGGCGTTGTTGATGCTCCTGACGCAGGCGCTGGTGTCCTGGTAGGGTGAAATAATCGACTGGAATACGCGCAAGAATCAATGGCATAGATGCAATACTGACGATAAACATAATGATTGAAGCAATAGCGATCCACCAGCCATAAGCGTGAAAAAAGATGATAATTTGATCCCATAGTTCAATCATTGTTGTATATCCTGATCATATTCATGAGGGCTCACTATGGTCATAGTTTATAGCCCGGCAAGTATGACCATGGTGGAAAGTTTTTCCTTGTTGGTGGAAAACATTTCCTTCCTTTTTGGTTTTTTATGCGTTAAGTGTTTGATTTTTAATGGTTTTATCCTTGGCATTCTTCCTGCTTAGGTATGGCATGATAGAACAAATAAATGGAACCGGCCTATCCGGCATTTCGGGTAAATCCACGAAGCACGGTAAGAATAGCTTGTTTGCTAAATTACTGGCCATGCTAGAGAAGAATGCTGAAACCTCTGGTAAGGGCAAAGGGCTTCAACTTAGTGCAGCTAATTCGGGTAAGGCCAAAGGTTTGCTTTCTTTGGCTGAGAAAACTGATCCTGTGTTGGCTGCGAAAAGTAAACTTCTATTGGCTTTGGCTACAAAAGAGAAAGCAGAGGGCAAAGAGAAGATAGATGAAAGTGCGACTCCTTTATTCGCAGCTCATGTGATTATTGATCAGGCATCCCAGACTAAAAAGAGCGATACAATTGGCAAGGTTTCACTGTTGATTGAGGGCCAAGTCACTGGACAGGCACATGGAAAAGTTGGAACGCAAGGTGCTGAAAAAGGTGCTGAGCCGGGAGCTGACAAAACGGCCTTCATTAAAGGTGCGGATAAGCTTGATCTGGGTAATAATGTGTTGAACGAGAAGGCTCAGGGCATGTCCGCTAAAGCAGATGGTATGCCTGTGTCTCAGTTTAATGGAGAGCTGGGCAAGCAGGTTCAGGCTTTGGATTCGGAATCAACACGCTTGGTTTCTGATAAAGTTGCTACTGATATCTCAGCTCTGGCGCAAAAGAGTCAAGGGGCTGAGCAGAGTGTTAAGGCAGCTTCACTCACAGGTATCGGGCAACTGGAGGCGAATGCACAGCCCACGTTGAATAAATCGGATAGTACAGATCGCGCAGGTCTAGAAGATAAAAAAGCTGATTTAATCGGCCTGGCTAAACAGGGATTGGGTGAAAAGAGTGTTGCGAAAACTCCTGCCGAGGTGATGGGAGCTGCTGTCGGTGCACACCTTCAACATGCTAAAGCAGTTCAGGCTCACCAGTCACAACAGGCTCAGCAGATCAATGCAAATGCTGTTGCATCCGGGGTGCAGGTCACAATGTCTGAAGCATCGTTGGGTGATTCAGGTTCACAGTTCTCGGATAATAAGGGTGGTCAAGGTACACAGGCATCCTCTTCCATGCTGGGCGATGTGAAGTCAACAGGCTCATCTTCATCTGCAAATGCGAATTTCCAGAGTTATTTGACCAGCAAAGCGGCACCGGTTTTGTCTGTCTTTGATAGCATGAACCATATCGCTCAGTCAGCCAAAAATGGTCAGACTCGTTTAGAGATTCAACTTGATCCAGCCAATCTCGGAAAAATACAAATTTCATTGCAAAGTGATGCATCTAAACATTTGCAGGTGCACATGATTGTGGACCAGAGCATGACACGTACAGCACTTGAACAGCAATTACCGCAATTAAGGACGGCATTGGCACAGCAGGGTTTTGATCTATCCGGTTTTTCCATGGATTCACAGGGTCAACAGGCATCATCAGGTGGTGATGGCCATGGAGCGCGATCACAAGCTGGAGCCAACCAACTGGAAAAAGTGATGGTTGACGGTTCCCTGCCAACACAGACACAACAGGCGATGACAGGTTCCGGCCTGAGCATCCGGGTTTAGGAGAGCTATATGTTAGCAACGAATATCAGCAGCACGAGCTCGGCTACAGCGACAACTACAACCAGACAGACCGATATCGGTCAGAAAGATATCTTTTTGAAGTTACTGGTTGCACAAATGGAAAATCAGGACCCTTTGAAACCTCAGGATGCCACACAGATGTCATCCCAGTTGGCGCAATTTAATATGGTAGAGCAACAGACACAGAGTAATAAATATCTCGAACAGATGGTTGCTGCCGGTGGTGGTGCTTCTTCTTCAGTCGCTCAGCCAGGCACTGGAGCCTCTTATCTGGGGCATTCAGTAACAGTGAATCAAAACCAGCTACTGTATGATGGTACAAACCAGAACTTTACGGCTGTGTTGGATGAACCTGCAACAGATGTGTTGGCCTTCGTCTTTGATGGTGCCGGTAACCCGGTTCGTACGATGCAGTTTAATAACCTTCCAGCTGGAGCTACTTCAATGGTTTGGGACGGTACTTTGGATTCCGGAGCTATTGCACCTCAAGGGAATTACAGCGTGCAGCTCTCGCCACTCAATATCAATGGTGCTGAAGTGGGGTATGCGATTCAGCGCACAGGACAGGTGGATGCGGTTCGATTTAACACAGCTGGCACAGAGTTAATGGTGGGTGGTGTCGCTACATCCATCGCAAATATCACAGAACTCCGTTTGTAATAGAACACAAACGGTAATAAACATAAGGAGTAAATCATGGGTATTTATAATGCACTATATATCGGCGCTTCCGGTCTATCATCGTTTGGTGAGGCTGTACGCGTAGTTGGTGATAATATTTCCAACGTCAACTCTCTGGGCTTTAAGAGCCAGAATGTAAACTTTTCAGATGTGCTTTCACAAACAGTGGGTGTATCCAGGTCTAATATTGCTAACCAGGTAGGTAATGGTGTGCGTATCGGGTCGATTACCCGTGATGCTGCGCAGGGGTCATTGCAGAACACCACCAGCCCTACAGATATGGCGATCAATGGTAACGGACTCTTTGCCATGCGCGATCCGGCCACAGGTCAGTTATCTTATACCCGAGCTGGTGCATTCATTCTGGATAAAGATTTTAATTTGATTGATGCACAGGGTAACGTGGTTCAAGGGTTTCCTGTGGATCAAGTGACCAACACGGCAAGTGGTAATGTTGGTGATATTACCTTCGCTAATCTGGCAGCTCAGGCGCAGGCAACCACTGCAGTCACTGCTGCGGTTACATTGGATTCCAATGCAACAGTGTTGGCTACCGGTACTGTGTTTGATCCGAATAATCCGGCCACATTCCATTATAAAACAGAAGTGAATGTGTTTGATTCTCTTGGTCAGACCCATGCTACGAGTTTGCAGTATACTAAAGTTGGCCAGGATTCTGCAGGCAATACCGTTTGGGACTGGCATGCTTCTGTTGATGGTGGCGACCTGGCCGGTGGTACAGCTGGTGTAGCTACACCCATTGGCGGTGGTTCAGCGGCAGCTTCAACCATAACGCCTGCAGTCGCTGCAGTTGCTGATACGACCAGTGGTGCATTCACAGTGGCTAGTACTGCTGCAGCAGCAGGTACTGCGGTTACAAACTTCCAGGCATCGGCAGTGGGTGCTACCTACAGCATTGCTTCTGATGGTGCTGGTTTAATTACTGTTACATCGAGTGTGGCCGGAGTCAGTGGTACGGGAACGTTTGCTGCTGGCGGCACTCAGGCAATCACCTTAAGTGATGGTACGATTGTTAGTGTTAATTATGGTGCTACCGATGTGGTTGGTACAGCTGGTACATTGGCAGCATCAACCGGTGGTACTGCTGCCGTTGCTGCTGTTGTTGCTGCAGTAGGTCCACAATCCATTGTGTTCGGACCTAACGGTGAGTTGGTGCAGGAAAATTCACCCGCTCTAACATTCAACTGGAGCGGTGCTGCTCCAAGTACTGTCTCTCTGGATTTTGGTAATGCTGCAGGTCAGGGAACCCTTTATCCCGTAAACCTAGCCGATGGAGGGCAGGGTGTTACAGGTACCGGTCTTGAAGCAACTGTGCAGGTGGCCGGCTCATTTGCGACCCGTCAGATGACACGTGACGGTTTTGCATCCGGCTTCCTTGATAAACTGGAAACAGATTCATCCGGTAAAATCTTTGGTGTATTCACCAATGGTCAGCGTCGTGGCCTGTATCAGGTGGCGCTAGCGAACTTTCCGAACGATGCGGTGTTAAATCATATCGGTAATAACCTGCTACAGGAAAGTATCGCATCAGGTACGCCGGTACTGGGTCTGCCTGGAGCCGGTGGTATGGGCACCATCTCACCATTCGCACTGGAGCAGTCCAATGTGGATCTGGCGGCGGAATTTGTGAAACTCATCATTATTCAGCGTGGTTATGAAGCCAACTCCAAAACCATTCTGACTACCGATCAGATGCTTTCATCGTTGATGCAAGTGAAACGTTAAACACCGCTTAATACTGTAGCGGCTTAAATCAACAGGCTGGAGGATAATCCTCCGGCCTGTTTTATTTGATATTGGAAAACTTAGTCGGCAATAATACGTGCAGCAGTTTCACTAAGATGCGCACCATAACTGCGTGCGGCGGCGAGGGCTGTATCACTGATGCCTGATGGCATGCCTTCATGATTGCCTGTACGGCCATAAGGTCCCCATTGCAGACCGCCATCGGCATAACCGGGTAATGATTTGGGAAATCCAATCACGATCATGCCGTGTTCGAGAAAGTTGGAATAGAGAGAAATCATGGTCTGCTCAACGCCGCCTCCGGCACCACCAAAACCGCCACCGGTAGCAAATACGCCGCCGACTTTGCCTTCCAGTGAACCATCCATCCATAGCTTTCCAGCCTGATCAATCAGCTTTTTCATCGGCCAGGCCATAGACCCCATATGCACAGACGTGCCAAAAAGAATGATGTCTGCATGGATAAGATCATCTAAACCCGTCTCTGCAGCACTCTTTAACACTATCTGCGCACCGCTCTGGCTGACATTTATGCCTGCTGCGATGGCTGAGGCCATTTTCTGTGTGTTGCCGTAATCGGAATGATAAGCAATGAGTACATTCATAATCTCTCTCCTGATGGAGTGAGGACTATATTCGCAGGCTGCGGGCTGTCTATCCGGGGCACTGCATTCGCATTAAAATACCCCCTGTTTTACGAACATGATTCAGTATTTTTCACCGTAAAATATGCAGAGGAAAAACAAGCAGCCATAAAGTATTAGAAAACTTTCTTCACGTTATTAATGTTTTGATTTTGCTTTGCGTAACTTTCCCCCAGGGGAGTCTCTCTTGCGCAAGCACAATTCACCTTCTGCGTCCTCAGCGGTAAACGCTTTTAAGTATTTTAATACGACTACGCTGCTATCCGGACGCTGCATTAGCGTGCTTTCTTGGTTAGTGTGCGCAGATGGAAGAACGATTGATTGAACTGGAAACAAAAATATCTTATCAGGATCATCTGATTAATGAATTGAATGATGTGGTGGTGCGTCAGCAGCAGCAGATTGATCAGCTTGAAAAACAGATGGTGCGTTTCGGTGATCACCTTAAACAAGCCAGCGGTTCAGGACTGGCCAGGCCCGATGAAGAAGTGCCGCCGCCGCATTATTAGCCGTTACGTTTCCGTTATCTTCATTGCATAGCTATAGTTGCAAAATCTTTAAAAGCAGGTGACAAACATGTCTGAAAAACCATGGGGCGGTCGTTTTGAATCCCCGACTGATGAATTTGTAGAAGCCTTTAATGCCTCCACCGATGTTGATGCGCGTATGTATGCAGAAGATATCGCAGGTTCAAAAGCGCATGCCAAAATGCTATGTCAGCAGGGGATTTTATCATCTGAAGATTTGAAGGCTATTTTACGCGGTCTCGATGTTGTGTATGGCGAGATAGAAAGTGGTGAACTTGAATTTACCATTGCCCTTGAAGATGTGCATATGAATATTGAATCGCGCTTAACAGCTCTTATTGGTGATGCCGGTAAACGCTTACATACAGCCCGTTCCAGAAATGATCAGGTGACAACCGATACCCGTCTGTATCTGCGTCGCCGGACAGATGGGATGATAGATCGCTTGCGCCATCTTCAATCGGTTCTGGTGCTTTTGGCTGAAGAGCATGCGGCCAGTATTATGCCGGGTTTTACGCATCTGCAAACAGCACAGCCTGTTACACTGGGTCATCATCTGTTGGCATATGTGGAGATGTTTGAACGTGATGCGGCGCGTTTTCTTGATGCGCGTCAGCGTATGAATCAGTGCCCGCTTGGCTCAGCCGCGCTGGCCGGTACAACATTCCCTATTGATCGTTATATGACTGCTGATTTGTTGGGTTTTGATGCGCCAACGGCCAACTCTCTGGATGCAGTCTCTGACCGTGATTATATTATGGAACTGCTTGCTGCCGCTTCGATCTGCTCCATTCATCTGTCACGTTTTTCTGAAGAACTGATTTTGTGGATGAGTGCCCAGTTTGGTTTTATTGATCTGCCCGATGCATTTTGTACCGGTTCATCGATCATGCCGCAGAAGAAAAATCCGGATATGCCGGAACTGGTGCGTGGTAAGTCCGGCCGCATTATTGGTGGTTTGGTGGCAATTTTAACGACGGTGAAAGGTCTACCGTTGGCTTACAATAAAGATATGCAGGAAGATAAAACGGCCGTGTTTGATGCCTTTGATAATCTGGAAGGTTGTTTGCGTGTGTTTGGCGATATGTTGCCGGGTATGAAAGTGAATAAAGAGGTGTTACATAAGGCTGCATCTTCCGGTTTTGCTACTGCGACAGATCTTGCTGATGCCTTAGTGCGTGCCGGTGTTCCTTTCCGTGATGCGCATGAAATTGTTGGAAAATCAGTAGGTCATTGTATTCGAGAAAAAATTGAGTTGCATGCCATGGATGCGGCTGCCTGTGCAGCTATTGATGCGCGTTTGAATGTGGAGATGGTACGTGAACTCTCTGTTGAAGCGTGCGTGGCAGCGCGCGACCATATAGGCGGTACTGCACCTCAACAGGTGTTGCAGCAGGTTGCTCTGTGGCAGCAGCGTTTGGCGACAGGAGCAACTGCTTCTGATTCTACAATGGGAAGCGGAGAGTAATATGTTATCAATAGTGCGTCGTAGTGTATGGCTGTGTTTGATTCTGGCAGTGTTTTTAAATGGTTGTGGGCGCAAAGAAGTGCCGCAGGCGATTGTAGATGACGCTGTCACCCCTCAAATCGTTGATTTGCGTTCCGGGGTTGTTGGTAATGTGTTGCGCCTGGACTTTGTGCTCAAAGGCAGTGCAGAGGGTGTGGGGTATGAAATTGATCGCACCAAGGTGGATCCGTATTGCCAGTGTCCGGGTTTCTGGCGTCGTTTTTATGAACAGCCAGCACTTGCCCGGCAGGTGAATGAAGAGACATATAGAATCATTAATTTGAAAACGGATGCAGTTGAATTTCTCTTCCGTATCCGCGCTGTAGATGTTGCCGGTAACTTTGGCCCATGGAGCAAGCTTATCCGTGCTCAAGCAGTAGATTTAAGAAAGAAGTAGGCTCGAATACAGTGAATCGAAATCAACAATCCCGACAGGTTCGCCTTGATCAGTTGGGTGCTTATCCATTTGAACGGCTCAAGGTTCTGTTTGCCGGACACCATACGAATCCGGATATCACTTCGATTGATGCTGGAGCCGGTGAACCACGTCTGCCGCTACCTCCATTTGTTGCCGATACGCTGGCACAACATTTGGGTGGTTTTTCCAAATACCCATCCACGGTGGGCGGACTGCCGTTGCGCCAGGCGATCGCCAGTTGGCTGGAGCGCCGTTTTGCTTTGCAGCATGTGGATCCACTCACGCAAGTGCTCTCGGCCAATGGCACACGCGAAGCGTTATTTGCCATTGCGCATGCATTGATTAATCCGGAAGCGGTAAGGAAACCGAATGTCTTGATGCCGAACCCGATGTATCAGATCTACCTTGGGGCTGCATATACAGCTGGTGGGGATCCGGTGTTCTTACCATGCACGGCTGAAACAGGTTTTGCACCTGATCTGGATGCTGTACCAGAAGATGCCTGGTCCAATACCGCGCTGGTATATGTCTGTTCACCTTCAAACCCGACCGGTTGGATTGCTGATAGCGCATATTTTGAGCAGTTGCTGACACTGGCTGATAAACATGATTTTTATATTGTATCGGATGAATGTTATTCGGAAATTTATTGGCAGGAACGTCCTGTTGGTCTGTTGGAAGTGGCCGAGTCATCCGGGCGTGAAGGTTTCAGTCGTTGTCTGGTGATGAATTCTTTATCGAAACGTTCGGCGCTGCCGGGCATGCGTTCCGGTCTTATTGCAGGCGATGCAAGCTTGATTGCACGTTTTGCAAAAATGCGCAGTTACACTGGCCCGGCTACTCCGCTGCCCCTGCAAGCCGTTGCGGCGGCGGCATGGTCAGATGAAACACATGTGGCGCAACATCTGGACGTGTACCGTGCCAGCTTAAAGGCGTTTTTTGATGTTTATGGTACGGATGAGGCCGGCATACCTCCCGGCTCCTTTTTTGTGTGGTTGCCAGTGGTAGATGAAGAAGCCTTTGCGGTGGCTGCATATGAGCAGCAGTCGGTGATCGTGTTGCCCGGTTCGTATCTCAGTGCTGATGATGCCGATGGGGTGAATCCCGGGGCGGGGTATATACGTGCAGCCCTTGTTGACGGGCCTGAAAAAGCAGCTGAACTTGCCCGTCGTCTAAAAGCAGTGAGGATTTAAGATGAATATTCCGAATGAGGTTGAACAGACATTGCGTCAGCACGCCGCTGGTGGTGACACGCTAAACTGTTATGTGTATGAAACCAGTGCTATGCGTCGTCATATCACCTGTTTTTCACGCATCATGCCTGCCGGTGTTGAAGTGTTTTATGCCATGAAAGCCAATCCGCATGCAGCATTTCTTGCGGCTGCAAAAGAGTCCGGTGCTCGTGGTATTGAGATTGCCAGCCTTGGTGAAGCTGAAAAAGCGGTTGCTGCTGGCTTTACATCCGACCAGTTGATTTATACAGGGCCCGGAAAATCACATGAAGAGCTACGTTGGGCAGTTGAGAAAGGTATTCGTACTGTCCATATCGAATCATTAACAGAAGCGCACAGGTTGAATGCGATTGCCGCTGAACTGGGTAAAACTCAGGATGTGCTACTGCGTATCAATGCTGATTTTGATATTCACGAAGCGCAGACCACATTCTCCGGTGGTTCGAAAAAATTCGGCGTTGATGAAGAGAAACTGACTACAGTGCTGCCGCAAATTTTAGCGCTTGATGCATTGAATTTCCGTGGTTTGCATGTCTATGCCGCATCCGGCGTACTGCATGTGGCGGACCTGCTCAAGAACTGTGAACTGGTATTCGGTATGGCCAAACAGATTGAAGCGGACTATGCCGGTGTGATCTGCGATATCATTGATTTCGGTGGTGGTTTCGGTGTCGATTATCTGGAAAGTGGCCATGGTTTTGATCCACAAGCCTATGCGAATGGTCTGGCTGAGCTGATTAAAACGTACGGTTTTGAAGGGCGTACCTTCTTCTTGGAGTTGGGGCGTTATCTGGCGGCAGATTCAGGTTGGTTCTGTACGGAGATTCTCGATATCAAAGAGTCCCGTGGAAAAAAACAGGTGATTTGTGCCGGTGGTATCAATCATTTTCGCAGGCCTGCAGCATTGGCAATCAATCATCCTCTGGCAATTGTACGTATGGGGTGTGAGAAATTGTTTGATGGGCAGGAGTCGGTATCAGAGGAATCTGTCTATTTCGGTGGGCCGTTGTGTACTGGGGCCGATAAACTCGCGAATAATGTAGCGATTGAAGCTGCTGATGTCGGTGATATTGCGGTATTCGGTCTGGCAGGAGCCTATGGTTTAAGCATGTCTAATATCGAATTTCTTAGTCATGAGCGCCCACTGGAAATAGTGATAAGTCTGGAGAATGGGTCTGGGCAATAGCATGAACGTGCGTAAATATTTACATCGCAGAGGATGCGAAGTTACGCAAAGTAAAGACAATATATAGGATATTTTAATGTGATTGTCCGAGGTGGCGGTACTCCATACTGGATTGCTGAGCCTGAGAGGATATAATCGTCTATCCACAAACAAAAGCAGACAAGGATGAATGCATGAATCATTTACAACAAATAATTGAAAACGCATGGGACAGCAGAGCGGAATGGGATTTGCATTCTGCCAGTGCTGAAGTGCGCGAAGCTGTGGAGCATACCATCCAACTGTTGGATGATGGTGGCGTACGTGTTGCTGAAAAAGGTGATGACGGCGTATGGGTAACCAATGAGTGGCTGAAAAAAGCTGTGCTGCTCTATTTTAAATTACATGACAATCAGGTGATCTCCGGTGGTGGAACCAACTATTACGATAAAGTACCACAGAAATTCGCCAACTGGGGCGAAGATATGTTCCGCAAAGGTGGCATGCGTGTAGTGCCTTCTGCAACCGTTCGTAAAGGCGTATATATTGCTAACAAAGTAGTGCTGATGCCATCGTATGTGAATATTGGTGCCTATGTTGATGAAGGCACGATGGTGGATACCTGGGCAACCGTAGGTTCATGTGCTCAGATTGGTAAGAATGTACATCTCTCCGGTGGTGTTGGTATTGGTGGTGTATTGGAACCACTGCAGGCTACCCCGACCATTATTGAAGATAACTGCTTTATCGGAGCACGTTCCGAAGTGGTTGAAGGCGTGATTGTTCGTGAAGGCGCTGTACTCTCGATGGGTGTTTATATCGGTCAATCTACCCGCATTTATGATCGTGCGACTGACACCATAAGTTATGGTGAAGTACCACCATATTCTGTTGTTGTATCCGGCTCTATGCCGGGTAAATCAGGTGGTCCGAACCTCTATTGTGCTGTGATTGTGAAGACTGTTGATGAAAAGACCCGTTCTAAAACAGGTATCACTGAACTATTGCGCGAGTGATTTTGTAGTGCTCAGCTTAGCCCTTATATCTAGGGGCTAAGCTGAGAAGCTACTATGAAGGGAATATTCAAAAGGGAGAGAGAGAAATGCCGTTAAGTAAATTAGAAGCCAGTGTAGAAATCAATCGACCGATTGCGGATGTGATTGCTTTTGTTGATGATAATGCCAATGACCCGATGTGGCAGTCTTCGGTGCTGGAGTCAGAGAAGAAGACAGCAGGATCTCCGACCGTTGGTACAATCTATTTTATTAAAGAGAAATTCCTTGGCCGCGTGATTGAGCAGGAATGGGAAGTTACTGCACGCAGTAGCGATGGCAGTGCGTGGTCAGCAAAAAGTACAACCGGCGCATTCCCGATGGAAGCCAGCATGAACTTTAAAGACAATGGTGAGTCCACCACTATTCAACGTACGCTGAGTATTGATGTGGGGCGCTTCTTTAAAGTGGCATCACCTGTTGTAGCACATATTGCCAAACGTGAGTTGGATATGGATTTTGCAAATCTGAAAGAACTACTGGAAGCCGGCGCTTAATCGCTTCTGCTTAAACTGTTTGAAAAAGGGCCCTTATGGGGCCTTTTTTTGTTTATCGCTGAAGTTCGGGAATGAGCTGCTTTGGGCATACGTGGGAAAAGAAAAGGAACTGTGATGTGATGATAAGCGAGCCACGAATACACACGAATTTTCACGAA
>NZ_RCFQ01000025.1 GCF_003665155.1 Mariprofundus sp. EBB-1
ACAGTGACAGTTTACTAAATACACTATTTAGGCGAAGCTAAAAAAGCAGGGTTAGGTCGACAGATAAAGCCCCAGAACGTGGGCCAAAAATAATAATTAAGTATATTTAGTAAACTGTCCCCTTGTTTCGGTCTTCCATGAAATACCCTGGCTCGACTGCATGCTCCTAACCCCAGCCGGAGGTACATTAAAATCGCTAATAAGGTGACATGATGTTTCTGCACTCTTGCCTTATCCTCATGTTTTTAGTGAACTGAATTAGTATCCTGTTTCTTTTTCGTTAGGCTTCGTTCAGTTTCTGTCATCACAGAAGTACTGTTGTAAAAGTAATTTATCGGAGAAAACTAATTTCCTCATGAGCATCGATCTGCCGAATAGTCATAATCAACGCCATTTACTCAACGATGAATTGCATCAACATCCCTACGAAAATCTCATTCCACCTGAGCGCGTGATTTGCATTGGCATGCAGGTAAGCCCTGAGCAACGGGCTATGGAACTTGTGCACCTACAGCGCCTTTTCGATCACTTCGGTCAAAGGCTGGAGCTGGATGGTGATCGCATCCGATGTAATTTTGACGCGTTTCGCTTTAAGCTGGAAAAGCATCAAGAGTTTACCCGTTACAAATTTATTTTTGCGATTGATTCCGACAATCATGAAGACCCGTTTAGTGGTAACCCACTGGATCAACTGCCGAAAGGTTGGCTGGCCTCGCTGCCCGGTAAAATGCTGACTGCCATGGATGTGCCTATTTTATCTTATGCAGAAGGTTCCTCATCAACGCAAATGATTGAGCGCTTTGGCCACTGCTTCAGCCAGCAGACTTTAATTGCTTCACTGGTTGGTCGTAGTGAAGGGCTGGTTATCACCGATTTTGCGATTCGCAACGATGGCATGTTGCGTATGCTGATACTTTCTCGAGCGAGCTTACCGTCGCAGAACGGCCGTCTCATGCTTCGCCTGGTTGAAATTGAAACTTATCGTATGCTGGCAATGCTGATGCTTCCGGATGCCAGAAAATTATTACAAAAACTGCCTCAGTATGATGCGCGTCTAACCGAGCTAACCAGCGCAATATCGCGTGGATCAGGTAGAGATGATGAACAACTACTCGATGAACTAAGTACTTTGGCGGCCAATGTCGAAAGTCTGGTAGCCTCTAACTATCGCCGTCTGTCGGCTTCGCGTGCCTATTTTAATCTGGTTACACAGCGCTTAAGTGACCTGCATGAACAACCCATCGAGCTGGTTCCCTCGCTGCGCGGTATCTTGAACCGCAGATTGGAGCCTGCGCGTATGACTTGCGATTCTGTATCCCATTGGCTTGAACAGCTTTCACAGCGTGTGACGCATGCCAGTCAACTGCTTCGAACCCGTATCGATGTTGGTCGTGAGAAACAATCACAGGATCTGCTTAAGGCGATGAATGATCGTTTCCATTTGCAACTGCGCCTGCAGTCTGCTGCCGAAATGTTATCTGTGGCGATCTTTTCCTTCTATGCGATTGGCCTACTCTCCTACATGGGAGAAGCTGCCGCTCAACTCCTGTCGCTGACTTACAATCCCATTCTATTTAAGGCATTCGCCGTGCCTCTGGTGACAGCGAGCGCCATCTTTTTTGTACTTCGATTACGAAAAAGACGAACACAGCAGGAATAATTGTATCGTTCTTCTGAAGTTCGATGCATAAAGAGGCAGTGTGATTATTAAGAATAGAGATTGGCTTTACATCTGGTAATAACGCTTTGTATGTATTGTTGGCAGAATGGTTAGCATCAAAAGCATATGAGAATAGATATCGTAAACATAAAAGCCATCAAAGTTGCTGCATTAGAACATCAGGGTGAGCCCGAGACTTTGGGTGAGTCTGTTGAAAATTTTAGAGCCTGGCGCAAAGAGAGTGGATACTCACCTGTGGCTAATATGCGTACCTTTGGTTTGGCTCACAGCAATCCGGAAGCCAGACCTGTTCAACAATTTCGTTTTGATATTTGCGGCGAAGTTGATGCTGACATCGTTGCAAACACCTATGGGGTGATCAATAAGGAAATTCCTGCTGGTCGTTGCGCAAAAGTGCGGCACACGGGTTCACATGATACATTGCAGTTACAAGTGAACGCCATTTCTCGCGATTGGTTGCCGAGTAGCGAAGAGGTTAAACGTGATGCTCCGATCTTTTTTGAATACCTGAATGTTGTGCCCGAAGTGGCAGAGAATAAGCAGATTACCGATATTTATTTTCCACTAAAATAATTTAACACGGTTAGAGAAATACCGAAAAACTACACGTCCATATAGTTTTCAGCTCTCAGTGCGGCTGCTTTGCGACCTGTGCATATTCGCTAAAACAGACAAATACTGTATGGTGGTCGATCTGCGTAGCGAAACCGTTGAACCCGACATGCTGGTTTATCGGTTTTGTGAGAGTTTTATCCCTTCACTACGCGGTTACTTGGAAGATGCTTGTTTATTGGCTCCTGCCAAACATAGCTAGTAAAAGAAAAAAACGTCGTTTTCTTTTACTTACAAACCAACCACTTAAGTGGCTGGTTTTCAACCCGTCCATGGACAGCTCGGAAACACTGAATAAATCAGCACTTCCTTAATAATCCATGGTGTTTGTTAATATGGACACTCCTTTTGATTTTATCCGCCGCTTTGGCAGCTCCGGCCATCATTGAAACGTTTCAATAAAAAACACCTGTATGTGCAGGTTGTTTTCTTTTTGCCCTCTTGCGAACGCAATAGGTCTGAATGGATCCGAGTCACACAGATCAAATCTAAAAAAACAAGCCCCGGTGTTGATGGTATGCATCTTCAACATGTCTGTCGGGCACAAGGAAAGCATCATGCGTAAAAAAACATTTGGAGTCATCGGGACTTCAAGAATGGAGAATGAGCAACGTGTACCGATCCATCCAAGACATTTGTCACGCATGCCCGCAGAGCTGCGTCAGCAACTGGTGTTTGAGCAGGGGTATGGTGAACCATTTGGCATTTCAGACTCGGAGATTGTTGCACAGAGCGGAGGCATGGCCACGCGCCATGAACTATTGGCTGAGATTGGTTCTGTAATTATCTCCAAGCCAATGGAAACTGATTTTCAGGAACTTAAAGAGGGAGGAACCCTTTGGGGTTATGTGCATTGCACACAGCAACGCGCGGTTACGCAGATTGCAATCGATCGCAAACTGACGCTCATTGCCTTTGAAGATATGTTTGTCTGGAGTCCCACCGGACAGATTGGTCGTCATACGTTTTATAAAAACAATGAAATGGCCGGCTATTGTGCGGTAATACACGCCCTGCAACTCAAAGGTATCGATGGCCACTACGGCAACCAGCGCAAAACGATTATTTTCAGTTTCGGTGCGGTCAGTCGTGGAGCTATCTATGCGCTCAAGGCACATGGATTCAGAGATATCACCATCTGCATTCAGCGACCGGATCACGAGGTGCGTGAAGAGGTGCTCGATTGTCACTATGTCACCATACGGGCAGGCGGAGAAGGTGAACCGCGTTTGTTGGTGCAAGAGCACGATGGCAGTGAGCGACCGTTGTCGGATCTGATCAGCGAATCAGATATCATCATTAATGGGGCTTATCAAAATCCAGATCATCCCATCAATTTTGTGACCGAAAAGGAGAGTACCTGCCTTAAACCCGGCTGCCTGATTATCGATGTCAGTTGTGATGAAGGCATGGGTTTCTATTTTGCCAAACCCACCACATTCAATGCGCCGATGTTTAAGGTTGGCACGGTCGATTATTATGCCGTTGATCATACACCAAGCTACCTCTGGGAAAGTGCTTCACGTTCTATTTCAGCTGCAATGATTGTGCATCTACCTTCTGTACTAGGAGGACGAGAGGGCTGGCAGGAGAATGAGACGATTCGCCAGGCTGTGAATATTGATGCCGGTGTGATTCAAAAACCGGTCATTTTGTCGTTTCAGCATCGTGAGCCTGACTATCCTCATGCAACAATAGCTGCAGTGAATCATAGGGATGTTAGCTTGGATGCTCTTCCTGCATAGCAACTCATGCAGACAAGTATGGCATAAGAGATCACTGTTATCAGACGGTGGTCTTATCCATTGCAAATGGAATATATAATCTCATCGCTCGTACTATAGCAGGTGATTGTCTAAGCTTGCTCGGCGCTGATGATTGTGGTTTGGAGACAGCATGATTGACTGGAGGACAGCATGACTATTTGTTCTAATGCATCTTTAGCTCCGGTGCTCTATCTGCCGCATGGCGGCGGGCCGTTGCCGCTATTGGGTGATCCCGCGCATCAGGAGATGATAAGCTGTCTTCAACATGTGGTGACATTGTTTGAGAAGCCATCGGCTATTGTTGTGATCAGTGCCCATTGGGAGGCCGATAGGCCAACTATTACCAGTGGTTCACAGCCAGCCTTGATATATGATTATTATGGTTTTCCGAAAGAGTCGTATGATATTCAATACCCGGCAGCGGGCGAGCCAGAGCTGGCTCGAAATATATTCGATCTATTAAAGCGTGCCGGTATCGATGCTGCATTGGATGGAGTACGGGGATTTGATCATGGCATGTTTGTGCCGTTGAAAATCATGTATCCGGATGCTGATATTCCCAGTGTGCAAATATCCCTGCTGCACACACTCGATCCATTGCAGCATATTCAGATTGGTAAGGCTTTGGCTGCATTAAGAGCGCAGAATGTATTGATAATCGGATCGGGATTGTCATTTCACAATCTTAAAGCCTTCTTTTCAACATCGACTGATCAGGGCAAGGGCTTGAATGCATCCTTTGAACGCTGGCTAATGCAGACCTGTTCAGACCGTGAGATAGATGAAGTGGCGAGGACGTATGCGTTGAGTCATTGGGAAGATGCGCCCGGAGCACGTTATTGTCATCCCAGAGAGGAACATCTGCTGCCCTTGCATGTCTGTTATGGTTTGGCGCAAGCGCCAGCCGGAGATGTATTTACAATGGATTTGATGGGGAAATCCATCAGTTGTTACCTATGGCGGTAATCCTTTGGAAAAGTAATAGTCTAATCAATAGAGTCGGTTGATCTTCCCAATAAAAACAGGCTGGTTTTTTTCATGCGACATGCAAAAGCTTTCAAACAAACAGAGGCTGGGTCAGCCTGCGCCGCGGAATATGGTTCGCCACATACTTCACATTGGCGTGTTTTATTAACAAGTTATCCGGAGAACATATGAAAATCATCGTTGCCGCACTCTATCACTTTGCCACGCTGGATGATTACCGGTCCATGCGTGAACCGCTGCAGCAGTTTTGTGTCGAACACGGCATTAAGGGCTCACTGTTGCTGGCCGACGAAGGCATCAATGGCACGGTGGCAGGAAGACGAGAAAATATCGATGCGCTGCTGGTTCATCTGCGCAGTGACGCGCGCCTGCAGGGACTCGAACATAAAGAGTCGACGGCCACGACATGGCCGTTTTATCGCATGAAGGTGAAACTGAAAAAGGAGATCGTCACGCTCGGCGTGGAAGGGGTGTCACCGACTGTCTGTGTGGGTACCTATGTTGAGCCACAAGCGTGGAATGCCGTGATCGCTGATCCTGATGTGCTGGTGATTGATACGCGCAATGATTACGAATATGAAATCGGCACCTTTAAAGGTGCGCTGGATCCGAATACGACCGCTTTCCGCCAGTTTCCTGCATATGTGCAGGCCCATTGCGATCCGTTGAAACATAAAAAAGTGGCGATGTTCTGTACCGGCGGTATCCGCTGTGAAAAAGCTTCGGCCTATATGTTGCAACAGGGTTATGAAGAGGTATTTCATCTCAAAGGCGGCATTCTGAAATATCTCGAAGAGGTGCCTGAAGATGAGAGTTTGTGGCAGGGCGAGTGTTTCGTCTTCGATGATCGGGTGACCGTCAAACATGCGCTGGAAGAGGGTGATTATGAGCTCTGCCGGGGTTGCCGCTGGCCATTGGCTGAAGCCGACAAGCAGTCTGAACATTATGAAGAGGGCGTCTGCTGTGAACGCTGCCATGATGTTTTGACAGCTGACAAGCGCAGTCGTCTTGAGGAACGAAAAAAGCAGACCCGTCTGGCCAAAGAGCGCGGTGTGCCACATCTGGGTATGTCACTGCAAGAGGCGAGGCAGCGTAAACGTGCTGCCAAGCAGGCGCTGGGTGCAAAGGTTGCGAAGCATCTGTTGATTGAACCTGATGACGGCAGTACGCCTGAATAGGAGATGATATACATGGTGATACTGGCATATTGAAACAATGAAATATCTGCTTTTGACAGTGCGGGTGTAGTCCGTAGCTTGGGGCAACAGATGAACAGTTGGAATGTAAGGGAGACTTCCCATACGTTTTTAACTGGAACATCAAGGTGTGAGGAGAACTTACGAAATGAAAATAACGAGACTAATGATTGCAGCAGCGGCACTTTTTACTGTTTGTGCGCTGGCTGATGGTATCTATCCTGCCTTTGCACCGGTTTCTGTGGCCAATGCTGAAGCAGAAGGGCCCGCACTAAAATTGATAAAGTCTGCCAAATTACATGTTGCTGCTTCGGGCCCGTCTCATGTTAGTGAAATAGTGTATCAAGATGATGTTGTCATCTGGCTGGATAAAGTGGATGTCTGGGTTCAGGTACGAGTGAAAAAGAATGGTCATGTTGGTTGGATTCATCACAGCTATCTGAAAGCAGCTGTAAGTACGTCTTCAGCACCGGCTAAAGCCAGTACTGTGAATGAACAGGGAATATTATAAACGCAGGGTCTGTTTAACGCTCAGTTTTCAACTAAAAAAGACAGCTCTTTAGAGGCTGTCTTTTTTTATGGCGTGTAGATAGAACAGGGTGATCATCTGTAGCGGCTGTATCACGTTCATCATTGTACTATCACTAACATTTGCAGTACGCTTTTATCATGCGTCTGTTTATTGCTATTCCACTGCCTCATCAGATTCAGCAAGCACTGGATGCCTGGTGGCATGATGAAAGACGGTTGTTACCCGGCTGGCGCAGTATCCCGGAAATCAACAGACATCTGACACTTCATTTCCTGGGTGACATCCATGGTAATAAATTGGATGACCTTGCTGAAAGCCTTGAAGCTAACTTTGCAATCACTGCTTCTATGCAGCTGGCCATCAATGGCATGGGTTTCTTTCCCTCTCCGTCCAGAGCCCGCACATTCTGGGTAGGGGTTGATGATCTGGATATGGCACTAGCAAGAGCTGCACGCCAATGTCGCAGGCTTTGTCAGCAGGTGCAGGATAAACATGGCAAAGCGACACCTTTTCGAGCCCATATCACCATGGCCAGACATGCAGAAAAGTTTACAATTCCGAATCTTGAACAGTTCAGTGCACCACCATATCTATGCTGGAATGCTAATGAAGTACATCTGATCCAGTCCAGACTAAGGCCGGAAGGGGCGAGTTACCGGGTGCTTGAGCGCATCACTCTGGATGGATAAATCATAAGAGCCTGTGCTTCAGGCTGGCGTTGCATGCGCTTTGTGTAACAGATCAATACGAACAGGCATCTGAAAATGGGCTCCATTGCTGCTCATGTGGGATTCAAACTGCTGTTTAACGCTGGCAAAGAGGTCATCGGGTAAATGATGATCGGTATGGGTGACGTTAAGAATCTTCTGTTCAAAATCAGCAAAGTCTTCGAAGTGCATGGGAGCATTGAAAAAGCATTGCTGTTGCAGTGAAAACAGTCCTGACTCCACGCTCTGTTTGACCGCATTGAAGGCGGCAATGCGCACGGCTTCTTCGTCATGAAATATTTTCAGCAGATCGTTGAAGTCACCTGCAAATACCGGTTCGGAAATATAGGCAACACCACCGGGTTGAAGTACACGGTGAATTTCCTGCAGTGCCCGATCCATTCGCTCAAGCGGCACATGGTGCAGTGATTTAAACATGAGTACGATATTGAAACTGCTATCCGGACAAGGGATCTGTTCTGCTCCAGCTTTGATAAATGTGACATTGGGTAGATCGTTAATACGCTGATGATAACGATGCTGGATTTGATCTACTTCCAATGCGGTAATGTGGCGGGCCATACCGTCTGTTGCGATGGCGCGTGTTATTTCAGCTTTGCCACAGCCCAGTTCCAGAATGCGCTGATTATCAAGTTGCAATAATGTGTTATAGATATCCTGTTCGGGGCAACAGCGCGTTATGTTCTCATCAGAAATATGCATCATGGTGCTAAAGCTGCCTGTCGTCCTGCACAATTTCTAACAATATGCCATCGGGGTCTTTGATGAAAAAATAATCGATGCCGGTGCGGCCATGCATGACCTGCACATTATCGGCAAGCTTGAGCTGTTGTAACTGTTGCAGTGCAGCGTGGATATCGCCCACACGCAGACCAAAGTGTTTGATGCCGATGCGGGGAAGATCACTTGCAAGATCACGAGAAGTAAGCGGGGCAGGTGAAGTGTTTTTAAAACAGAAGAGTTCCAGCAGCAAATCACCCTGTTTCAGATGCACAATCCTGGCTGAGTCATCATCGGCCTGCCAGTGATAGACCGGTTGAAAGTGTAGGGTGCTGTAAAAGGCAATGGATGCATCAAGGTCGGTGACACTCAAGGCGACATGGTGAAGACTAAACATGTTCGCATCCTATTCAGATAGCCTGTGATCAAGCAACCAGTGTTGTTTGCAGTCAGATCCTACGGTAACACGTAATGGGTCATTGTGCAGAAGAAATATGAAGCATAGATTTGTTTGTGGATATATTTTGAAACATGGAGGGGACATGGGAAATCTTGAACAGATGAATAGTGACTTTGGCATTGACGGGCAGGTAAGGTTTCTGGCTGGTAAAGGTGGTATGCCGATGGTGAAGGTCGGCAATGCTCTGGGTGAGGCATCTGTTGCATTACAGGGTGCGCACGTACTGAATTTTCAGGCTAAAGGGCAGCAACCCTTGATCTGGATGTCTGATGAAGCTACGCACGCACCGGGTAAATCATTGCGTGGTGGTGTGCCGATTTGCTGGCCATGGTTTGGACCTCACGGCACCGATGCATCGCTGCCAGGGCATGGCCCGGCACGAACCGTTGATTGGAAGCCGGTTGAATCGGTTGCATTATCAGATGGCAGGAACAAAGTCAGCTTTGAGATGATTGAAAACGATAAAACCAGAGCTGCATGTGCGCATCCCCTACGCGTGCGTTTGCATATCACGGTGGGTAGTTCGTTATTATTGGAAATGGAAACAACCAACCTCGGAGACTCAACATTTACCTTGGGTGAAGCCTTGCACACATATTTTCTGGTAGGTGATGTGCGAGAAGCGCAAATCAAAGGGCTCGATGGATCAATCTACATCGACAAAATGGATGGTTCTGTGCGCAAAGAGCAAAATGGTGCGGTTACAATCAGTGGTGAAGTGGATCGAATTTACCTGGATACCGGCGTGAAATCTGAAATTATTGATCCGGTCATGGCTAGAAAAATCATTATCAAATCCAGTGGTAGCGCATCAACGGTAGTGTGGAATCCCTGGGTTGCCACAGCCAACAAAATGGGAGATCTCGGGCCTGATGGATATCTGAATATGTTATGCGTTGAAACGGTGAATGCTGCCGATGATGTAGTGGCGTTGGCAGCAGGAGCAACACATCGCATGATAGCGGACTATTCCAGTCAAGCTCTCTAAACGCTCTTGCCGTTGGAGTCTATTGCATTGTAGGGCAGCTTCTGCCTTTCACAATATTTAAAGATAGAGGGATGAACGCTGTATTATTGCAGCGTTCATCTGCTTGTTGGGTGTGGTAAAGGTGGTTGACCGGTTATCAAGGCAGTGTTAAAAAAATAAGGATCGCTCCGCTGTTTTCACTGTTTCAGGTGATTGCTTTATATTAGAGCTTTTATTTCGTTGGAAAATCACTTTTCTTGGATTTATTTGACAGCTTTTCTAATTCGCCCTTTGGTATTTCTATACATGCCGGACATATGCCATGACTAAATTCTGCTTCTGAATGATGGTCTATATACTGTTCTATTTGTGACCATTCACCTTGTTCATCTTTAATGTTTTTGCAATATGAACAAATGGGAAGTACTCCCTCCAGGATTTTTATTTTTTTAGAAGCTTTTTGTAATTCATTGTTTTTAGCAATAAGTAACAGGTTTAATTTGCGTTCTTCTTGCAAGCGTCTAATCGAAAACACAACCGTACAAATTGAAAAAACAATAAAGCTTAAAATAAGTCCATCTATATCATGGCGCTTTTGATTTGAAGATATTTGCATGATCATCTCAAGCAGATCAAGCTGAGAAAAAATGATAAATGAAACCAGCGTTGCCAAGGCTAGTATAAAGATTAAGTATTTTTTGATTATAGGATTATTCAAGAATATTCTCCCCAACCTGATGGACCGATATTCTGCCGTGTGTTAGTTGAAAACATCCGTGAACTATTTCACAGACATGTAAATAAATATTGCTATCTTCTAGCTTTAGGGAGTAAAAATGCATACGACAACCAAGCCATTGATAGATGGAAGCCGGAAAACCTTTCAACCAGAGGATTTCCTGGGGGCGACTAAAATCAAAGTAAAAAAAGGCTATTGTTTAGTTCGTGAAGGAAATGAAAGTCAGAAAATAGCTTATTTGATTGAATCTGGTTGCGTGGAAGTGGTGACCGAATGTTATGATGGCACACAAACCGTGTTGTATAGTCTATACCCTGGTGATCTGGTTGGAGAGCTGACCATGATGGGAGTGCATAAGCGCTCGGCAAGTATCTATGCTATTGAGGAAACGTCGCTATTAATCATTAACGAAAAAACATGGGATTTGAGTATGAAAAATCCAAGTTTTATGATCGATATATATGCAATGTTGTTATACAGATTCATTGAAACAACCAAGGTTGTCAGTCGTCTTGGTCAATCCACAGTATTAGAGCGCCTGGGCACCTACTTGCTGACGCTACCGCAATGGCATGAGCACAACGAAGATCAAATTATGGTAAGATTACCTACGAACACACAACTTGCCTGTTTACTTAATTGTACTCGAGAGCGGATGAGTAAAGTGATGGGTAAACTCTATCATTTGAAGGCCGTTGAAAAACATGACAGTGGTGGGGGAATGATCATATACAGGTCCAAATTAACTGCTGTGCTGGTAGGCGGTAGTGATAAATAGCAGCGTTCTGGACGCAAAAAAAAGGTGACAGTGTGATTATCGTTGCTATTGCGATGTACCTGTAGTCACTGTTTTTGCACTGGGTGAATTCATGTTTTGTAATGAAAAGAACGACAGTTCATCCGATAACACCTGAAATAATATCCGCTTGGTGGCTGTTGGTTTCACGGAGTTCACTGAATCCGATGATTGCCGACTTCTTGTTTGTTTTAGTCCGCGATAGCAACTTCACCCGCAATAGATAACAGTACGGCACTTTTTAATAGGATCGCTACAGTCTCTGGTGAGTATTGAAACATGCATGAAATGCTCAGATACAAGGTGATAAATGCTTGTGTATATTATTACTGTACCGTTGAATGGGTCGGCATAAATCCACACTGAGAGCGGGTATTGATGGTTAAAAGAAGTGTAAAATTACTGATGACAGTGTTGGTTGGATTGGTGCTGCTGTTCATGTTCGCATGTGGTGGACTGGCACTGTATTTGAAAAACATGGATTTCAACAGCTATAAGCCCTTGTTCAAAGAGGCTATGTTCGAAGCCATCGGCCGAAATATGGATATTGACGGGGTTATGGAATTGACCTTATCCATGCATCCATTATTGACCGTAGATGGATTGCATCTGGCCAACGTGGCAGGTGGATCACGTACGAATATGATGAATGTCGGGCGTATGGAGATTCAACTCTCCTTAATGCCTCTGTTGGGCGGTAAATTGAAGGTAGATCGGGTTTATTTGATCGCTCCGGATATTTTATTGGAAACCCTGCCATCAGGGGCTAACAACTGGAGTTTTGAGAATGTATCGGATCAGGGTGATGAGAGAGAAACAATAGAAAAGGCTACAGAATCAGATGCCCTGTTAATACCTCAAATTCAGCAAATAGTGATGCGGGATGTACAGATACATTACCATGATAGCATGGCTGAAGAAGACCGTTCTCTGACATTGACAGAATTAGCGTTTGACCAGTTACCGAATGACACGCGATTGTCACTTCGCGGTCAGGGCAAAGTGAACCGGGATAATTTACAGTTCAGCGGCATGATTGATGATTTGCCAGGCTTGTTGGCGAATCGCGTGATTCAACTGCAGGCCTTTCAAGCCGAATATGTCGGAATGCATATCTCTTTCAGTGGAAGCATAGCGCAACCATTGGATGCGCAAGGGATGAATCTGAATCTATTATTAGAGACCGATAGCATGAATCCGGCTGCCAAAGCATTCGATTTTGAGCTACCGCATGATTTCCCGTTGAAGATGCAAATGGGTATCACAGATAGTGACGATGGTTTTCAATTCTCGGATATCGAGCTGAAAATGGCTGATAGTGATCTTTCCGGAGCGCTGAATCTGAACCTTATGGGCGAACACCCATCGATTGATGGGCTGTTGCATTCCATTAATGTTGATGTCACCCGGTTTTTGCCGCTTGATGCGCAGAATGCCACGCTTACGCAAGCGCCTGTATCTGAGATTGAGGATACAGTGCCGCAGAATAAACAAGCGATATTGCCAGCCGAGGCTATCGATTTTTCTGCCTTGAAAATGGCAGACGTTAACTTGGAATTGCAGCTGAAACTGCTGAAACTACCAAACGTTGAACTGCATGATGTGGATACTAAAATCAATCTTGCAAATGGTGTGTTGGCGTTGAATCCATTTTCACTGATTATTGCAGGAGGAGAGTTTCCAGACAGCGATCTATCTGGAGATTTAAGCCTGAATATTACGGGTGAACGCCCATCCCTTGATGGGAAATTGAGTTCAACAGACTTTGATCTCACCAGGTTTTTACCTGTTGAGGAAAAGGATAGCCGTGAACTTATACCGTCTGACAATACAGCACAAAAGCAGCCTGCGAAGCAACGCTTGTTTTCTGCTGAAGAGATCGATTTTTCTCCGCTGAAGCTGGCAGATATTGCATTAGGGTTGCAGTTGAAACGACTGAAACTACCTGACCTTGAGCTGCTAAACTTAGATGCCAATATCCATCTGAAAAATGGTGAGCTGGCACTAAATCCATTTTCTCTGGGAGTTGCGGGTGGTCGTATGGGCGGGTCGGTGAAGCTTGCCTCGATGATGCCACAGCCATCCATTGCGATGACCTTGAAGATTGCCGACATGCAACCATCTTTTTTTCTGCCTGTAGAGAAGGATGGGAAAACACAAATTGAGGGTGCTCCGGTCAATGCCGATATTACATTTACAGGTAGTGGTAAATCGATCGCTGAGATGATGGCACATGGTGATGGTGAGTTACTGGTCAAGCTGGGGAAGGGGCGTATTCAGTCGCAAGCATTGCGTTTCATCGGAGGTGATGTGTTGATGAATTTAGCGAACACACTGAATCCGTTCGCCGAAAAAATGGATTATAATGTGCTGCAATGCGGTGTGGTGCACTTTCGCATCAATAATGGAGATATGCATACCCGCAATGGCATTGCGTTTGAAACGGATCGTATGAATGTCATTAGTAGCGGCCATGTGAACTTGGCCAGTGAAAAGATTAATCTCTCAATCAATACAGAAACGCGAGAAGGATTAGGCTTGAACGTAAGCAATATGGTCAATGTTGTGAAGTTGGGTGGTACATTGGTGGAGCCTGGTATCACTGTAGATGCCGGCAAGACAGGTATGGTGGCGGCACGCACTGTGGGAGCTATTGCTTCCGGAGGCCTCTCTATCATCGGAGAAAGTCTGATCAAGCGTGTAATCGTCGATACATCCCCTTGTGATACAGCAGTCAAGATGGCGGAATAAGTTTATCGGGAAGTTCAATTCCAGATCAATTGTGAACAATGATGATCAAACTGCTGATTTAGCTTTGCGATAACAGAACTAAGGAAGTGCTGACTCCTTGCCGGATGCAATAAACAAGCTCACTAATGATTGCTTCGTCTATTTGTTAAGCCCCGATGTTAAAACGTTTCAACGCATTGGCAGTAGTCTGTTTAGCCAGCGTTTCCAGACTTACACCCCGTACATCGGCGATGCATTCAGCGATATGGCGTACATAGGCCGGTTCATTGCGTTTGCCGCGATAGGGAACAGGGGTCAGATAAGGGGAGTCGGTTTCAATTAACAGGAGATCATCAGGTATTTGAGCCGCGACCTCTCGCAAGGCTGGATTATTTTTAAAGGTGACATTACCTGAAAAAGAGATTGAAAAACCGAGATCAATGGCCTGTTTGGCTGTCTGCCAGTCGGAGGAGAAGCAGTGCATGATACCACCGCATCTGTCCGCGCCTTCATCTGTTAAAATACGAATGCTTGCTTCATCGGCATTGCGGTCGTGCACAATGATCGGTTTATTGCAGGCCTTGGCTGCCTGTAGATGGGTGCGAAAACGTGACTCCTGTAGTTCGGGTTCAACACTGTTGCGGAAGAAATCCATACCGCTCTCACCAATAGCTACACAACGCGGGTGCTCGGCCAATGATAATAGTTCATCCACTGTCGGTTCTTTCGCTACTTCATGATTGGGGTGAACACCGGCACTGAACCAGACATTGTCGCGAGCTTCCGACAATGCCCTTAGTTCAGACACATGTTCCAGGTCAACAGCAACAACTATACAACGATCAACACCTGCCTCAGACATGCGCTCAAACATAGCATCACGATCATCGCTGTAATGCGGGAAATTCACATGGCAGTGGGTATCAATCAGGCTGATATGATCGTTGAGTTTGTGTTGCTCAGCCATGCATGATGGCCTGTAGATGTTTGAGTTCAACATGGTGAATATCAAGTGCATGCGGATTTTGAAGTAGCTTAATAGCATCACTATCTGCTTCGCCTAGTTCAGATACCACCAGGTCAGCACCGGTGAAATCATGATCAGCGGTATAATCATTGATGGTGATAACACATTTCATGTCGGCATCGCGCACAGATTTCCAACCATTACTGGAATCTTCCAAGGCAATGGTTTCGGCTGCAGATACGCCGAGTTTATCGATGGCATAGAGATAAATATCTGGTGCAGGTTTTTTGGCAGGTACAATGTCACCGGCCGCCAGCACAGCAAAACGATCAAACCACTCTTTGCCGAGAGAATGCTCAATTAGTGCATCAAGGGCTGCCGGAGTAGTGGTAGTGGAAACACCGAGTGTGATGCCCGCTGCATAGGCTTCTTCGAGTAGGCGACGCACACCGGGGCGAAGTGGAATAAGTCCATCTGCAATGAGTGTTTGATAATGAATGGTTTTGCGGGCGTGCAGTTTAGCGATCTCTTCAAACGGCATCTCAGGCATGCCGCCGCGATCAATATCAAAACGAATACGCTCTTTGCCACCGGTGACAGCCAACAGTTCACCATAGGTTGCAACATCCCATTGGCGGGAGAGGCCCGCTTCTTCAAAAGCCATATTAAAGGCTACACGATGCCCGTCACGTTCAGTATCGGCCAAGGTGCCGTCAACATCCCATAAAATACATTTCAGTTCTGCCATGGTGATTAACCTCCAAGATTGGTTTCCGTACTTTTAGCATGAAAAAAGCTTCATCATATCATCATTGCCGATCAAGTAAGCTGCGCTTACTATCAGCGCATGAGCCAAATTGAGACCCCGGAAATCGTTCGCAAGGCTGCGACAGAAACAGCTGAACCTCAATATAAACGTCCCCCTATGTATCGTGTGGTTATGCTGAACGATGATTTTACACCGATGGATTTTGTGATTGAAGTGCTGGTACGTTTCTTTCATAAGTCGGAACAAATTGCCAACACACTGATGTTACAGATTCATAATGAGGGTAGTGCGCGCTGTGGTGTGTTCACGCGAGATATTGCTGAAACAAAGATGCAGCAGGTTGAAACAGCCAGCCGTACCAGTGGACATCCGTTGCGTTGTATCATCGAAATAGATAGCGAGGACTGATGCATGTTACATGCATGATACCTTTCTGAATTTTGCTTTTTAGAAAGTGGCATCAATGTTGCAGGTTGATAGTGAGATGATTGGCTGTGTTAAACGATGGGGTTGTACACGGGTACGTTGGAGTATTCGGTACGACAGATTAGAAAGAAAGAGTGTTCAATATTCCAGGAGGAGTGATTATGGGTATTTTGAGTGAAGAACTTGAAGAGACACTAAATGATACATTCCGTGATGCACATATTCGCCGTAATGAGTTTGTGACTGTAGAACACCTGTTGCTCGGACTGCTTGATAATCCCAATGCTCTTGGCGTGTTGTTGGGTTGCCATGCCGATATAGAAGTACTGCGCAGTGAACTTTCTGAATTTATCCAGGATCATATTGCTATTTTGCCGGTTGAAGCCGGTGAAACGACTGCCAGCATTGGTTTGCAGCGGGTGATTCAGCGGGCAGTAATGCATGTTCAGGCGGCAGGGAAACGTGAAGTTACCGGTGCACATGTACTGGTCGCCATTTGCTCCGAAAAAGAGTCCCATGCTGTGCATTTTCTTAATCGAATGGGTATTAACCGTCTGGATATTGTCAGTTTTATGGCTCATGGTGCGATGAGTAGAGAATTTCCTCAGCCTGATATAGGCGATGAAACACCTGCACTGGAGTCCAATCAGGCAGATGAGGGGCAGTCTCCGCTGCATCGTTATTGTATTAATTTGAGTCAGCGCGCGCGTGATGGAAAGATCGACCCATTGATTGGTCGTGCAGAGGAGCTGGGCCGTTGCACGCAGATTCTTTGTCGCCGTCGCAAAAATAATCCACTGCTGGTGGGTGAAGCCGGGGTGGGTAAAACTGCGATTGCTGAAGGTCTGGCTCTAAGGATCGAAGACAAAGATGCGCCGGATGTGATTCATCATGCAGTTATTTATGCTCTGGATATGGGCGCACTTCTGGCCGGCACAAAATACCGTGGTGATTTTGAAGAGCGTCTTAAAGCTGTATTAAAAGCACTTGAAGAAGAGGATCAGGCGGTATTATTTATTGATGAGATCCATACTATTATCGGAGCAGGTGCAGCCAGTGGTGGCACCATGGATGCATCTAACCTGCTTAAACCTGCGCTGGCTAATGGTGAGTTGCGTTGTATTGGAGCGACAACCTATCAGGAGTTCCGTAATCTGTTTGAAAAAGACCGTGCATTGGCACGTCGTTTTCAGAAGGTTGATGTACCAGAACCGAGTGTGGAAGAGACGGTTGAAATTCTTAAAGGGTTGAAATCCAAGTTACAGGAACATCATGGTGTGCGTTATAGTAATACGGCCATTGAACTGACTGCGAAACTGGCTAAACGGCACCTGGCCGAACGGCATCTGCCTGATTCAGCTATAGATATTCTGGATGAAGTTGGGGCATCTATGCGTGTCAAACCAGAGGCTAAACGGCGCACGCAAATTAATGTCCATGATATTGAATCAATGGTTGCATCGATGGCCAGGATTCCGCATCAACAGGTCAATGCTTCGGATAAAAAACGTTTGTCATATCTGGATCGGGATTTGAAGCTGTCGGTATTCGGGCAGAACAACGCCATTGATCAACTGGCATCGAGTATCAAGCTATCACGTGCAGGTTTATCCCATCCGGAAAAACCGATTGGTTCCTTTCTGTTCACCGGCCCGACCGGTGTGGGTAAAACAGAAGTGGCCAGGCAGCTCGCCCGTACAATGGGTGTGGAGTTGATCCGTTTTGATATGTCTGAGTATATGGAATCGCATACGGTTTCCCGTTTGATCGGTGCCCCTCCGGGCTATGTAGGTTTTGATCAGGGTGGTCTGTTAACCGAAGCGATTAATAAAAATCCACATGCAATTTTGTTGCTTGATGAAATAGAGAAAGCACATCCGGATCTGTTTAATCTCCTGTTGCAGATTATGGATCATGGAACGCTAACCGATAACAACGGACGCAAAGCCGATTTCCGTCATATTGTGCTGATTATGACCAGCAATGCCGGCGCTTTTGAGATGCAGCAAAACAGTATTGGTTTTAACCCTCAATCACGTCAGGGGGCTGATAATGAAGCAATTAAACGCATCTTTACACCGGAGTTCCGTAACCGCCTTGATGCCAGTATTGGTTTTGAAACACTGACTGAAGAGGTGATTTTGCATGTAGTAGATAAGATGTTGATAGAGTTGGAAACACAGCTTTACGAGAAGAAAGTGGATTTGGATGTTAGTTTGGATGCCAAACGCTGGTTAGCCAAAAATGGTTTCGATGCGCAGATGGGGGCGCGACCTATGGCGCGTTTGATTCAGGAGCATATCAAGAAGCCGTTGGCAGATGCGATTTTGTTTGGAAGTCTGCAAAAGGGTGGCACTGCACGCTTTGAGTGTAAGGACGATGCATTGACCATGTTGGATTCAGGGCTTGAAACAGACAATCCTCGAAGTAAAAATCAACTTTCAGAAAGTGAACCTGCATGAGCGACTGCAAAACTGATACTGTAGTGAATCAAGATCGTTCCATTTCAAAACGTAGCAGAAAGGCGAAAACATATGCCGCCGATCTTAATCAGGTGGATAACGCAAGCTTACATATTGATATGCAGGCTATCGGCGTGGTGCATAGCACCTATCACGAACGGTTTGCTACACCCCGGCAAGCAACGTTGGATCATCCGGAACCCGCTGAAATCCACCTCAATGCCGGCCTTAACTTTGAACAGGCCGTAAAAGATTTGGATGGATTTTCACATGTGTGGGTGATTTACTGGATGCACTTGAATACAGGTTGGAATCCGACAGTGGTCCCGCCAAGAGGGCCTAAAGTGCGCCGTGGGCTGTTCGCTACCCGTGCACCGCATCGACCCAATAGTATTGGTCTTTCTGCTGTTAGATTGAAGAAAATAAGTGGTCGTATCTTGCATATCGAGGGCCATGATATGCTTGATGGTACACCGGTGCTTGATATCAAACCATACATCCCTTATGCCGATAGCATCGCTGATGCGAGTAGTGGGTGGCTCGCTGAATGCGGTTTAATTACAACATCGGATGGATAAATAACAGTCCCAGTGAATACACAAGCACCTGTTATTTTATTACTTGTTCATGAGCCTGATGTTGATGGTTCTCTTTATGGTTGTCGGTGACTATCATCAGCACAAATAGATTTAGGAGGCACGTTTCCCATGCAAGATAAGTCTAATAACGGTGTAGATGACGAGGAATTCAGTTTGAATAAGTTCGACTTAAATGATGATCAAAAGAAACCGAATTCTGTCGATGAGAGTGATCTTTTTAACTCCATGATTGCTGGCGATGAAAGAGTAGATCCGCCTTTTGAAAGTGAAAAACATATCCCGAATCCGGTCGATGAGAATGATCAGTTTAATACCATGATTGCTGGTGATGAACATGTAGATCCCCCCTTTGAAGATGATAAACATACACCTTCCATCCCGAATGCTTTTGATGTGAATGCTGAACCTGTTAAGGCTGATGTGTCGGAGACGTTGAATGATGCTGATTATGCAGCGCCGGTTGCTAATGAATCATTGATTGCTGATGAACCAGTAATTGCTGCAGATTTGGAACATTTGGATGATGTGTTTGTTGAAGATGAAGTTCCCCCTGAGAGTGAAGAGTCCGGAAGTCGCCTGTTTGGCATTTTTGTTGTTGTGGTGATCGTGATCGTCGGATTGGTCGCGTGGTTGAACATGGGAAATGATGATGAGGCAGTATTGAGTGAACGGCATGTGTCGCAGCCTGTGCTGGGTGAAGATGTTCAGATGCAGCGCTCTGAGAAAAAAATAATCGAAATGCAGGAGCGGTTGGCAGCCATGCAGGAACGCCTGTCAGCAAAAGATGAGCAAATCGCTGAATTGACACATTTGGTCGCCGAGCAATCCCGTAAACAGAAAAAAATGCCTACCCAAAAAGTAAAACAAGTAGTTCAGAAGGTAAGGCCTGTAGTTCAGAAATCGGTGGACAGGTCTGTGTTCAAGCCGGTTCAATCGCAGCCATCGGTTGCTAAGAAACAGCGTGGTTGGATAATCGTGATCGCCTCTGTAGCGACTCGAGCAGCGGCAGATAAGGCCGTGAAAGGACTCAAAGCCCAAGGTATTAATGCAGAGGTGAACCCTACAACGGTAAAAGGAAACCCATGGTACCGTGTTCAAATCAGTGGTTTTGCCAGTCGTGATGCAGCCAATCTGGCAAATGCATCCCTACTAAAACAACATGGTATTAAAGATACTTGGATTCATAAGCCCGGTTAAAATGGTGGCGTAAAGATTATGCCTGAAACATCAAATAGAATGATATTAAGTAGTGCTGAGCAGAGGCTGGTAGCAGATGCCGGAGCGCTTGTTGTGCTTACCGGGGATGTGGGTAGTGGCAAAACACTTTGGTTGAAGCGCATGGCAATGTTGGTGGATATGCCTGATGGTCTGACATGTACGATGGCAGAATCTGCACCGGTGGTACGCATGATGTTTGATCGCTGGCCATGCAGTTGGTTGGGACAAACCATTGAAGAAGAACTTATGTTTGGTCTTAAAACGCCTGTTTCAGAGCTGTTGATGGAAGAAACATTGCAGCGCTGGGGATTGAAGGGGGTGGCGCTTGCTGATGAAACGCATTCGTTGAATCGTTTACAAGGCATCCGTTTGTCACTCGCTGCAATTGATCTGGCCAAGCCAGCCTTGGTATTATTGGATAACCCCTCTGCAGCACTGTGCGAGCAAATGGCGCTGGATTTATCCATGGATATTGCCGCATGGTTTAAGCATACGAATACAATCGTGGTCGTCGCTACGAATCGCTGGCAGGATTGGCAGTCTGTACTTACACAAACTTGGCATGTAGAAAGTCCCAAGTGTTTGCCAGAGCATGTGAAAGATTAAAAACCGTAAAAGAGAAGGAACTAGCATGACAGATAAGGTTCATTTTTCGTTCGCACTAAGTCCGCGAATGCGTTCGTTTATCGAATTGCGTGATGCACTTACCTGTCTTGACACCGCTTTTACCCATCAGCTTGGCTCTAACTGGTTACATGCTGCTTGTGATTTACGGGCCTCTTTACTAGGGGACCATGGACGCAAAAATGCCATTCCAGAAGTGATTGGTTTGTTTAAAGATATGAAAAATTATCTAAAAAAACTGGCTGATGACGTACCCAAATACCGTGAGCATATTCTGCAGTCCTGCGATCATATTGATGATGTTATTGCCCTTCTTAAACCGGGATTGCCCGAAGCGTGTCAATATTTAACGCAGGATGCGCTGGTAAATGCTTATCTCAATACGCAGAAAAAACATGACTGGTTGGGGCATAAGCTATGTATGCAACAATGTATTAAAGCTATATGGAATCATGCTGATGCGCGTACCCAACCATTGCATCAGGCGCTTATCCCGTTGATTCATGCGATCAATAGTTTGAATGATATGTTGAATGATTTTGTAGGTTGGGAAAGCTGTACGGCTGTGGCTGGCAGCGGCCAAATCACACCTGAACGTGGCAAATCCTTCGGACTTTTGGTTATTGCTTTGCCAGCCAGTGCGGTGGCAGAGGGTTTAATTCCTGATATTTCCGGAAATAAATTGGCAATTCGCCTTCGTTTTCAACGGTGGGCGCCGGGTGAACCACCTGCTGACTTCAATGAGAATATTGATTACTCCATGATGCTTGTGCCGATTGGAAATTGATATGACAAATGAAGCAATATCAACGATAAAATTTTCTTGTCCGATATGTAAAAAAACGGTTAAACGTAGCAATGATGATTTTCCATTTTGCAGTCCGCGTTGTCGCACCAATGATTTGGGACAATGGGCATCCGGTGAATACCGAATCGCAGGTGAACCGGCTATCATACCCGATGATTCCGAAGGCTATTGAACGACAGTTTTTTCCGGTCATTAAGGAAGTGCTGATGTATTCAGTATTTCCGTGCAGGTCACGGGTAGGCTGCCAAAGCGGGAGCGTGAGCAACCGATTAGTAAGCAGAAATAAACCCACGCTGTTGTTTCTGCGTACTGATTTTTGGCAGGAATCAATTCATCAGCATCTCCTTAAACTTTTATGCGTTTAATCCTTGCTTCAAGTTCACCATATCGTCGGGAATTGTTACAACGATTAGGGCTTGTTTTTGAGCAGGTAAGCCCTGACTTTGTTGAGGCATGCCCAGGTTCAATGCCGGCTGCTGAACTGGTGCAATATAATACCTTGGGCAAGGCGCACAGCCTGCTCTCTTCTGATTCTCTTTCCGTTGATCCGGATGTCACGATCATTGCTTCAGACCAAATTGCAGTGTGTGGCTCTACTGTCTTGGGAAAACCAGGCAGCATTGAAAATGCCTGTGCACAATTGGCGATGTTGTCTGGGCGCTCGGTCACTTTTTTAACCGGTTTATCTGTATTGAGCAGGGAGTCTGAGTTTTATGAAATGATTCCATTTAAGGTACATTTCCGACATTTATCAACGGCTGAAATAGACACTTATGTGGCAATTGAAAAACCATTGAACTGTGCCGGTAGTTTTAAGTCCGAGGGGTTGGGAATTTCATTATTTGACAGACTGGAAGGGGATGACCCAACCGCTCTGATTGGCTTACCTCTCATTCGCTTGAGCCAATGTTTGCAACCATTGTCGTTATTAGCTACCAAGGTGACGAAGGAATAATGGTACTTGACCGGATAGTGTAGTGAACGCATCACTCATCAGATAAATGATACCGGGCATACCGAGTGCTAAGGTGAGTAAGCCTAAACCAATAGTGAGTGGGAAGCTGACAAAAAAGACCTGAATCTGCGGAACAGCACGGGATACCAATCCCAGTGCAATGTAAACAAAGGTGAGCAGTAACATGATAGGAGCTGCAATCTTCAGGGACAGAATAAACATCAGTGCCGCTGCATCCGTTAATTCCATGAAAGCTGAAAATGACCAGACATGATTAATCGGAAATTGACTGAATGAGTCAATCAACGTATGAATAAACATATGATGCGCACCGACTACAACCCATAACAACATGGCCAGAGTAATCGTTAACTGTGATAGCACTGACTGTTGGCTACGGGTGATAGGATCAAATACATTGGCTACGGTCATGCCCATTTGGAAACTCATTAATTGACCTGCGAACTGGGCCGATGCAAAGATCAGTTGCGCAAAAAGTGCAATGGCACCGGCAATCAGCATCTCCTGTATGGCGATGGTGGCAAAAACAATGGGGTTGATCGGAATAGTGGGAACCTGATTCTGTACAATAGGAAAAATAAGCAGCGTAAGTAATACAATTAAGCCAATCTTCACCTGCATAGGTATCAGTTGGTGGCCGAGCACGGGTAGGAGGATTATCAAGGTACTCACTCGCAGCAATACGAGTAAAGCTACGATAATATGTTGGATATCAAACCATGGGAAATCCATTGTGAATGCGTATGGCTAATTGGTCAGGGTGGGAATCATGTTAAAAATATCACGGGTGAAGGTGATCATGCGTTCTGTCATCCACGGGGCTGCAATAATCATGGCACCAAATACGGCAATGATTTTGGGTACAAATGTCAACGTCATTTCCTGAATCTGGGTCAGTGCCTGAAATAGTGAAATGGCGATACCTACGACCAGCGCCACTGCCAGCATGGGCAGAGAAATGAGCAAGACCATTTTGACGGCTTCACTGCCTATTTGAATAACTGAATCAGGTCCCATAATGTGTTAAGAGCAAAGGTGATGCCACAATGGATGATAGGCATAAGAGTTCATGACAGCTCTACATTTTAAAGCTGGCAAGCAGATTGGCAGTGATTAGATGCCAACCATCTACCAAGACAAACAGAATGATTTTTAATGGTAAGGAGATCATCACAGGCGGCAACATCATCATACCCATCGACATCAATACACTGGCAACAACCAGATCAAGAATGACGAAGGGAATATATATCAGAAAGCCGATTTCAAAGGCTGTGCGTAGTTCTGAGATAACAAAGGAAGGGATCAACACGTGCAGTGGCGTATCTTCTGCTTTGGCCGGTTTTTCCATTTTTGCAGCACCCAGGAACAGTATAAGATCATCTTCACGGGTCTGTTTCAACATGAATGAACTTAATGGTGCGATGGCGCGGTCAATGGCGACGGATTGTGTGATATCTTCGTTGAGGTATGGGGTGAGTGCCTGAGTGTCAATTTTTTGCCACACAGGCATCATAATAAATATGGTTAGAAACAGTGCCAGTCCAACCAGAATTTGATTTGGTGGCGCTTGCTGTGTTCCCATGGCCTGACGCAGGAAGGCAAAGACAATAAGAATCCGCGTAAAGGACGTCATCATAATCAATATCGATGGTGCCAGGGTGAGAATAGTCATCATGGCGATGATCTTCAGACCAGTGAACCAGGCATCCGGATCTTCGCTTTCTCCTAAACTGAATGAAAGAGTAGGGAGATCAGCAGCATGTGCCCAGCCCGGTAAACATATTGCCAGACATAAGGATAAGAACAGAAACAGCTGTTTATTCATCTGGTGAAGCCTTTAGATGGTTGTTCGTCAGTTCGCTTCTATTTTGTTTGTTTAGGTTCTGTTCGTTCAAATTCTGTTTGTGCGGGTTCATTTCACTGTGTAGCTGCACCATGCCACCTGGAGATAGGCCTAGCAGATAGTGTTGATCTTTATGATGGACTTCGACAATGCTGTTTTTACTGTCGATGTATAAGCGTTGAATGATTTTAAAGTCACGTTGGCTTGGGCCGCCTTGATGAAGGTTCAAACGACGCATGCCCCACACCAGCAAGGCGAAAATGCCCAGCACAACAGCAAGTCCCAACATAGATTGGAGTAATAGCGATAACATGCTGGTTTCCATGATTGAATCCCTGGCTGAGCTTAGGATAGACTTTGAATGCGCGCAGAAGCGGATACGACTTCAGTGATGCGAACACCTAATTTATCACCTGTAGAGACCACTTCACCCTTGGCGAAAATACTACCATTTGCCAATATTTGCACTTCTGCATTGGCTTCTTTGTTCAGTTCTATCACCATGCCTTTGTTCATGCGGGCAATTTGATGCAGAGGCATTTTAACGCGGCCAAGCTCTACACTGATCTCCAGTGGTACATGCATGATGGTTTCAAGGTTAGCAGATTGCCCTCCGCTTTGTAGCGCATCCTGGGTATCGTCTATTGCATTATCGGTCATGATTGACCTCCATTGTTAATTGGATCTAAAATTTCTGCAGCCAAAGAACCGTCCTTTTCACCCGCTCTGGCATGAAACAACGGAATATCTTCAACCCACAAAGAGCATGGATCATTTGCTCTGGTAGTTAGTGGTAAAAAATCACCGGACTTAAGGGCCAGAAACGCACCGATATCTATCTGGCATCTGCCCATTTCAAAACAAACATTGGCGGATGTTTTGGAGATTTCTTCCAACAAGTTATCCGACCACTCATGATCAGTGTTTGTCGGTTCATCACTTACTGCTACACGTAAAATTTCAAACATGGGTTCAAGAAAAGCATGGGGATAGTGCACCCCCATCTGACAGGTAAGTTCATCATTTACTTTGATGTTAAAATAGGAGCTGAAACATTTTTCCATCGCTCCTGTCATGGCTAAAAATTGCGGGTCGTGATCAATTTTAAATACTTTAAAATCCAGTGGGAATACCGGGGCCCACAAGGCGCACAAGGTTTGACCCAATTTGTCAGCAATACGCTCACTTAAGCGCATTTCTACAGGGGATAATACTTCCGGCTTGCTGGGTGCTTCACCATCGCCACCAAGCATGGCATCGACATAGGCTACAATCATAGCTGTATCGAAGGTGACCATCATGCGGCCACTGCCCTCAACTTCATAGACGAAATAGACCTGTGGGTGATCTACGGTAATGAGTTCTTTATAGATGCTGCTTTCCAGCTTTTCCAAATTAACACTAATATCCCGGTTGAATATTTCATCCCAGTTCTCATCCAGCATTTCTACCAGACGTTCCTGAAGGTTAACAAACATGGGATATCGTTCAGGACTATCTTCATCAACGCCACTGAAAGAATAGAGATCGACCTGTTCGGGTTGCGGCATCGGAGGCAAAGATGCAAACATTGCTTCGGTTTGCTCGGATGGATCAATTTTCGCCATTAAGGCTTCAATTTCCTCCGGTGCCAGAATGGGTTCACTCATCTATTGCTCCAGTATGTGTGGTGATGATGCTCATGCTTGATGGCTTACTGAGACACGAAATCATCAAGGAAGAGATCAATAATTGGCTTACCACCGACAGTCTGGTTCATGCGCCAGACAAGCTCTTCTTTGAGTTTATATTGACCTTGTGGCGTGCGTATTTCAGAAAACTTTTTACTCATCAGGTATCGGATCACCAGATCGCGCACTTTTACAATTTTTGCATTTACTTTGGCTTGAGCTTCTTCATTGCGCACTTCCAGTTTTATTTTTGTGCGCAGGAATCGACTTTGGTCTGTATCCGCCAAATTGACTGTGATGTTATCAAGGACCATATAGACTGTAGGAACATCCGTTTCATCCTCAGCTTCCGGGATAGTTGTTTGATCTGTTTGTTCCACTTTGGTGGTGGGGGCTTCAGGTGGCGTTTCCATGCTCATCAATTTCCATGCGATAAAACCGCCTACAGCCAGTACGAGTACCAATAAAACCAGGTTGATGATCGGTAAAATACCGCCTCCGGATTTACCTTTCTCTTCGCTTGTCTCGCTATCTGCCATGATTATCCTCCACGTTCATCGTGTCTTTTTGTCTGGTTACATTCATGTGCTGTTATCACTCCTTAGAAATAACAATATCAACACGTCTGTTTTTATTGCGTCCGAATGGTGTTGCTTCTGTTGAAACCGGGTGAGAAGGACCATATCCGGCCAGAGATAATCGTGATGCACTGACCCCTTCATCTTCCAGTATATGCAAGACTGATGCCGCTCTGGCTAAAGAGAGTGACCATGGGTCGGCGAACTGGCTATCGCTTAAATCTATATCGGCATTGGTATGGCCTTGAACACTGATGTTGCCGGGCGACATGGCTAACATCTGTGCCAATTTTTTGATGGCCTGAGTATTTTCGGGTTTAAGTGTTGCGGAGCCTTCATCAAATAAGACTGCATCCGGTATGCGCAGATAAAGGCGATCTTTAATAATAACACCTTTTACCTTGTGCTTTAAAACACTATTTTGCAGTAGTGCTTTGCTGTTTTGTCGCATGGCTAACATCAGCTCTTCAGTAGAAACAAGTTTTTGCATTTCAAAAGGAGGCATGATTTGCAGTTCGGTTTTATCACCGGAATTGAGTACGGACACAGCATTTCTGAATGAGGTTTCGATATCTGATAGACCGGTTTTATCCATCGTGGACATGGAGATCAACAGGATGAAAAAGGTTAACATCAGACTGACCAGATCGGCAAAAGTGGTCATCCATGCTTCCGTATTGGGAGCATATACTACCGGCCATTTTTTCTTCCTGGCCATTAGAAACTACTGCTCGGAGGGGAAATAACAGAACGTTGTTTCTGATGTATTTGGCCCTTCTGGACATTTTTATCGGTGGTTGGGCGGAATTTCAATGTGATATCCACTCTGCGATTGAGTTCAGGGTGATTGGCAACGGGATGTTTATCGCCCATACCTACGGCAATCATGCGGGTGTTGGCAACGCCACGCTCAAAAAGTGCATGAAAGACACTCATAGACCTGGAGGCGGAGAGCTCCCAATTGGATTGATAGCCGGAACCGCGTGTTGGCGTGTCATCGGTGTGCCCTTCAATTTTTATCTCAATGACTTCGGGACGCTTAAAACTCTCTGCAAGTCGGTCAATCAGTGGCATGGCCTCAGGAGATAATTCAACTTTACCGGGCTTGAAAGCAATGTGCTCAGAAAAACGAACACGAACTGTGTTTTTATCCAATGGTAATGCTGTCATGGCTCCATCAAGTCCGAGACCTTTGGATATCTCCGTCAATTCTTTGGCGGTTCTTTTTGGCGCGGTTGACCCATCTACGATATCCCGTGTGGGCAGGGCAGGGCCCTCACCATCTGATAGATTAGCACCGCGAGGCATGGGGTTGAATGTACCTGCCAATGAGCCGATCGCAGCCAATCGTTTATCATCGACAATGACTGCATATGATGTCAGTAGAATAAAAAACGCTAACATCTGCATCATGAGTTCAAGAAACAGTGCTGCGCCGGGATCCGATGGGAACGGTAAGGGTGCCGGTTTCTTTTCTTTGCTGGCCATATCTATTCCTTCACTACAACCTTAATCGAATGAAGACTTGCGTTCTTTGGGTGGCAGGTATCCCAATAGTTTTTGTTCCATGACACGCGGGTTTTCACCGGCCACTAGCGATTGAATACCAACTAGAATGATTTCATGTATGAGTAACTCTTCTTTACTTCGTGTCTTTAATTTTCCAGCCATAGGTAAAAATAATATATTGGCCATGAGCGCGCCATAGAAGGTCGTTAACAAGGCGATCGACATGGACGGGCCAATGGAGGAAGGATCAGACATATTTTGCAGCATTAGTACCAACCCAACCAGTGTCCCTATCATCCCCATGGACGGTGCATATGTGCCTAGCGCGGTGAACATATCAGCGCCAACAGAATGACGTTCAGATATTTTATCCATTTCCATATAGAGGATATCTTCAATGGCAGTGGGTTCCTGTCCATCAATGGCCATTTGCAAACCCTTGGACATAAATTGATTCTCAATGCTGCCGACTTCACTCTCGAGAGCGAGAATGCCATCTTTACGAACAGTCTGGGCTAGTTCTACAAGTTTGGCGATGACATCGGCACCTGCATCCAATTTGTACATGAAAGTTTTCATCACAACGCCGATGACACCGATACATTTGGCTAGTGGATAACCGACCAGTAGTACACCGACCGTACCACCAATAACGATCATCATCGATGGAGGGTCAATAAAACTAGGTAATCCACTACCGATGGCAAAACCAACCAGCCCAAATGCAACGATAATTCCGATAAGAGTTGCTATATCCACGGAAACCTCCCGGATCCAATGCGTTGTTTTCCCGGCCTGAAACAGGTGGGTCTTTTTTATCTTCTAACTGGGTCATAGCAAGAAGCGTGCTAGTTTTTTCAATTGACTGGTGCAGGGAGTTATTGGATGAAGAAAATTGAGTTTTAAAAGGCAGAAGTTCTTTCGCGAAACACCGGGAATGTTGCTTCGGCTATACAAGAATAAGAGAGCTATGTCGTGATAGATAAGGGTGATACGAACACAGAGGAAAGGGAGATGCTCTTTATCTGACGGTAGAATTTTTAATGTTTAGAACGCTGCAACGTTGCCATTATGATGAATCCCACTACTGCGCAAGGCACAAAAAAAGGGCCTCTGAAACCAGAGACCCTTTAATGCTAGTTGTGCTTTGTAGTGTTTAACTTAGTTAAAGATTGGGAAGTGAGCGCTTGATGCCATGAAGAACAACATAGGAATAGAAAGCAATGTGTTGATGCGACTAGCCATCAATGCTTTTTTACCAGCAGCTGCTTTTTCATCTGCACTGGCTTGATCTATACCGATGACTTTTTTCTGATTTGGCCAGATGATGAAAGCGACATTGATCCACATAATAATACCAAATGTTGCGCCGATCATGATATCCATGCTGATTGCAGAAGCACCACCGGTTTTCCATAAGCCCATCAACAACAACAGGCCGAAGAAGACTGTTGCCATGGCAGCAAAACGGAACCAGAACAGTGCACGACGTACGATGCTGCCTTCTTTAAACAGATCCGCTTTGGTTTCAGCACTTACACCACCAAGTGAAGGTACTTGAACAAAGTTGAAATAATAAAGTAGGCCAATCCAGGTGATTCCCGCCAAAAAGTGACCCCAGCGTGAAACAGCACCAAGCATCTGGTCGCCACTGAGTCCGCCACCTGTTGCTGTTGCTACAGCAATCAGTACAGCGGTGAGTACAAATCCGGCTATAATCGTAAGTTTGTGATCTAATAATATTTTCATAATACTTTCTCCATAAGAGGGTAAACCCCAATATTTTGGGCGCATAATACCCTATTATAACACTCAGGTATTCTTTTTTAAATTATGGTTATAGTAGATTACATCCATAATGACATGGTTAATGCCTGTGCGTAAATAAAAAAAGCCGCCCCAAGGGCGGCTTTTCGAACATATATCTGGCGCAATGACTAAAGCTTATTGTGCGTGTTGGCAGATGTCATCTGGTAGATAAGCGCGCTTATTTATCGATAGAGCAGGCTAACTCTTCTTCGATTTTGGCACCGCTTTCTACTTCATCAATGATCTTCTGGTAGTGTTCATTTACAGGGCAGCCACAACCATGTTGGGTCGTTGCATGTAGACGAGCTTGTTCCATGTGCCACTGTGCAACTTTCAAATGCTGATCAACGTTCATATCTTTATCCTCTTTGCATGTATTTAATCGGGGAATGGTTCCGATGAGGTTGATAAGCTAGCATGAGAACAATAAAAAAAAAGAATGTTGAACTATTATCCATGCATTGCCTGGGGGAATCAGCCTACGTTGTTTCGTTAGTATTGCTGCGCGATTTAGATTTGATTCTCTGATTTGTTGCTTGCGCAAGGAAATATGGGATGAGAATTCGCTATTGAGGGACAATCAGGGCTGGCATCACCATTGAAGATGCATAATAATCGCTGATATTGGAACGAGAGAGGTAAAAATGGCAGAGCAGCAAAAGAATACATGGAAATTTGGAAAACGTGATATCGTTTTTCTTGCCATTATTGTAGCCGTAGTGATTGCGTTACTGTTAGGTACTACAGAGCGAAAAACAATTGCTGTACCAAGTGATGATGTGCATCGCACAGCTACCAGTAAGGCAGCTTGTATGGCTTGCCATGATTCGGCTGGTGTTTACCCTCAGCCATCTACGCATACGAAAATGGAACGATGTTTTCTTTGTCATACACAGCCAAAAGGCTGGGTGGGTGCACCGAAGTGAAACGCATTGGCATCAGCCTTAAGCCTAATGACGAGCGTGCTTGTAATGTGTTGAATGATTTACAAGGCTGGTTGTTGGCAAAAGATTGTGAGGTGTTTGTCGATAATAGCGTGGATCACGGACTTGATCTGGATGATTCATGTCAATCAATGAGTCTGGTACAAATGCTGGGGCATATCGATTTAATGATTGTGCTCGGTGGTGATGGGACCTTATTGCATACTGCGCGCAATTTTATTGGTACGGGCACACCCATTCTGGGTATTAATCTGGGACGTTTAGGTTTTCTGACAGAAACCCCTGTTGGCGATATGTTTGATACTGTGGATAAAATTATATCCGGGCGTTTGGTTACCGAACGCCATTTCAGTCTGCGCGTCGAGATTTGGCGGGGGGAGACCATGCTGGCCAGTGGGCAAGCCATGAACGATGTGGTCATTGAACGCAGCGTGCATCCCCGCATGATTGGATTTGAGATGTATGTGAATGATCAATTCGTATTTCGCATGCGTGGTGATGGCCTTATTCTGGCAACACCGGCCGGTTCAACCGCTTATGCTCTCTCGGCTGGCGGTCCTATTATACACCCCAGTCTGAACGCCATCAGTGTTGTGCCTGTTTGTCCGCATACCCTATCCAATCGTCCTATTGTACTCTCTGCTGACGTTGATATTGCATTGCATTTGCAGGAATCACATCACTGTGCTGCACTTAATTTAGATGGACAGGAATTATTAGCCTTGGAACAAGGTGATCGGGTGGTTGTGCGAAAGGGTGCGGATATCTCACTGGTGTATCTACCTGACCGTCATTATTATGAAGTGCTTAGAAGCAAGCTAAACTGGGCTGGACAGGTCGAAACAAGTTAATGCTTGTATCTTTAACGGTTAAACAATTTGCACTGATTGAGCATGTTCAGCTGGAGCTGCATGCCGGAATGACGGTGTTTACGGGTGAAACCGGTGCCGGTAAATCCATGCTGGTGGGTGCTCTAGGGGCTGTGTTTGGCGCCCGTGCGAGCAGTGAATGGGTGCGCCATGGTGCTGAGAAAGCCGATGTCACGGCTGTTTGGCAAGGTGATGATCAACGTATATCCAGTTTACTTGAAGAGCACGATATTGATGTTGAAGATGCGTTAATTCTCAGGCGTGTTGTTAGCAAAGACGGGCGTTCGCGTGCTTACCTCAATGGTGTACCCGTAGCATTGAAAATGTTGCGTCAGATCGGGGAGATCTGCCTGGATTTCCATGGTCAGCATGAACATCAGTCATTGATGCAGGCTGATGTACAGATGCAGGTGGTAGATGCGGCTCTGTCAGCTAGCGCTGATAACAATATATTCAACGATGTGGCCGTGGCATTTAAAGGCTGGAAACAACTACAGAAACAATTACTCTCTTTGCGTGCAGAGCGCGGTGATACTGAGCAGCAGGCCGCCTGGATGCGTGAAGAGTTGGCCAGAATTGAGGCCTTGCAGGTAGAACCGGGGCTGGCCGATGCACTGCAGATGCAAGTGGATGGTGGACGCCATCATGCGCAGGTGCAGCAGGCTGCATCCGAATCTGTAATGTTACTTGATGACGCTGAGCCGTGCGTGCGCGGGATGCTGGCCAGGGCCAGTCAGGCCTTGGGCCCGGTGGAAGCATTTCATCACGATTTGTCCGCAAGCCGCGAATTAATCGATCAGATGGATGCCTTGCTGGGTGAAGTGGTGCCTGCATTACGTAGTGTCATGGATCAATCCTTTGATGCATCTGAACTTCAAGCATGCGAAGAACGTCTTATGGCACTGCATGAATCCATGCGCAGACACAGCTGTGATGAACTTGGTCTGTTAAGCTTGATTGAAGATTGGCAACAACAGTTGGCCAGATTGGATACTGCCGGTTGGGATGAGGCCAGTTTGTTACAGGCCTTAGAAGCAGCAGCTTTACATTATCGTAGTGTTGCGGGTACGCTAACAGAGCAACGCACAAGCATTGCAACCGATATTTGTCTGCAGTTACGTCCATTTCTTGATCGCCTGGCTCTGGCTGGAATGCAGGTGCGCTTTGATGTTGCAGCGCAGCAGGATGAACATAAGTGGCATGCTTCAGGCTGGGATGAAATCACCATGAAGGTAATGTCTAATCCGGGCGAACCATGGCGTGATCTGACGGCCGTCGCATCCGGTGGTGAAGTGTCCCGGCTGGTGTTGGCGCTAAAAGGTGGCGGTGCACTCAATGATATGCCAAATGTTGCGGTATTCGATGAAGTCGATACAGGTATTGGCGGTGAGACAGCTTGGTGTGTCGGTGAATTGCTGGCATCGATGGGTAGAGAGCGACAGGTGTTAGTCATCTCGCATTTGCCTCAGGTTGCATCCTGCGCTGATCATCAAGTTGTTATTGGTAAAAATGAAAAAGATGGACGCACATTGACAGAGTTGAAACCGGTGCTGGCGGCTGACAGGCAGCATGAAATTGCCCGTATGCTTGGGGGTGCCGATGAGAATGGCCTGCAGCACGCTGAAGCGTTTCTGCAACGTGGGCAGAGCATGTTTGCCTCATGAAACATCACATTATTGTACGTAATGCGAATGCATCTGATGTGCCACATATCTACAAACTGTTAATACCTTTCGTTGAAAAGAAGATTATTTTGCAACGGGATGAAGATAATATATTTCAACATTTACAGGAATTTCTGGTTGCGGAATGTGATGGCAAGATTGCTGGTGTTGTATGCGCGCATATTTATGGCAAAAACCTGGCTGAACTACGATCCCTGGTAGTTGATCCTGAGTATCAAAAACATGGAATAGGGCGATTACTTGTTGAAGGTTGTGAGCAGTGGGTGAACGATCTCGGTGTCGCGAAAGTGTTTGCCTTAACGTATGTCACTGGTTTTTTTACCAAGCTCGGTTATCGGGTGGTGAGTAAAGAGAGTTTACCCCATAAGGTCTGGACGGTATGTGTTCACTGTTCACGATTTGCGCATTGTGATGAGGTGGCGGTAGAAAAAAAAATGTCTGATGCACCGATTATGCCGATGTCGATATTGCCTATTATTGAAGTGGATGAATAACTGTTTCACGCTCTAGAGTATGATTTGGTTCGTGCATTTTTGTGTGCACGTTCAGTCTTGATCCGTCAGATCATGTTGCGATAGATGGTTAATGTGAATCGGGATTGGATTTTAGTGAACCGTAAATTTTTCCATTATAATCAATGAGTAATACCTTCTGTTGCAAGTGATTCTGCAGTTTAATTCCTTGTTGCCCCTGCACAAACAGTGCTGTGCTCCAGACATCGGCAAGGGTAGCACTGCTGGCTATTATGGTGGCACTCTGTGCGCTGGTAGCAGGCCATCCCGTTTCAGGATTAATCAGGTGATGATAGCGCTTGCCCTTGTAGATAAAAAACCGTTCATAATCACCAGAAGTCACAATACTAACATCGCCTTGTAAGTTCAGCGCTTCAACCACATCACCTTGCTTGCGCGGGTGTCGAATACCGATGTGCCAGGCTCGCTCTCCATGTTTACCAATCAGGCGAATATCTCCGCCGGCATTGATAATGGCATGTTGAATACCATGGGCTTTAAGTATTTTGATACCCTGATCAATAGCATAACCTTTGGCGATAGCGCCGAAATCAAGCTGGCAGTTAGCATGTGTGCGTGACCATTTATGAAGATCGCTCCCGTCCGGCTGTTTTTTAATACAGTGTGCCGCCGGCATGGCCGCTCTAATGGCATCTGCAGATGGTGGAGCGGAGGGAGGATTCTCTCCCGAAAAGCCCCATAGTAGATTCACCGCTCCCAGAACTGGACTGAATGCACCGTTGCTCTGTTGTTGAATGGATAGCGAGCGTTCCAATAATTGATTCACTTCATCGGGCAATGCGATAGGGGTGTTGGGCATAGAGGCATTGAAGGACTTCACTGCATTGGGGTGGTTGCCATAGATGGTGAACATATCTTCAATGCGTTGCATCTCATTGGCTGCCGCGGAAATCGCTGCTTCCACATCGTCCAGGTCGTGATCGCCCTTAACCACTGTGAATTTAACCAGCGTGCCCATGATAAAACGGGTGTCTTGCACATCAGCCGGTGATGAACAGGCTGTGAGCAGGAAAAGAGAGATGATGATCAGCGTTTTAAACATGCAGCCATACTTATGTGAATCAAGCTGCATGCAAGGTAAGGGTTGAGCTGGGTTAGAAATGAGGGGGTTCTACGGCGTGGATCTGACGCATGGTGATTGTCGCAACCAGAAGTAAGCCCATCGCATGAACCAATGCACACTTATTTTGAATTAGCTGGTTTTACAGTCGGTGATCTGTAAAAATCGCTCAAGTTTCTGCTGCATTCAACAGAAACGATTGGAAGCGGAGGAATGATGTACAAGCTGATGATGGAATGGAAAGCGGTAGCCCTGCAATTGCTGTGGCCGCAAAACATCGATTCACTGCCGGCCTGGAAGTTGTCCTTGTCACGTATGTTACAGGTGAGTTTTGCCGTGGTACGCGATTTTCTCGAAGGCCAGCTCACACTACGTGCAATGAGTTTGGTCTATACCACACTATTGTCTCTGGTGCCGCTGCTAGCACTTACTTTTTCAGTGCTCAAAGGCTTTGGGGTCCAAAATCAGCTTGAGCCAATGCTGGTGAATACCATGTCGGCACTGGGGGATCAGGGTGCTGAGATTGCCCGTCAGATCGTCAGTTTTGTAGATAATATTAAAGTTGGTGTGCTGGGTTCGTTGGGGCTGGGTATGTTGATTTATACGGTGATATCTTTGCTGCACAAGATTGAAAAATCATTCAACTATATCTGGCACATTGATCATGAAAGGCCACTAGGCCAACGTTTTAGCGAATATCTCAGTGTTATTCTCGTTGGGCCACTATTGATCTTTTCGGCGCTTGGGATGACAGCATCGTTGATGAGTTCTGCCGTGGTTGACGTTGTCTCGACCGTACCGATGATGGGGTTTGTGGTGGAGTACATTGGTAAATTGATTCCATACGGTTTGGTGATCATCGCATTTACCTTTATCTATATCTTTATGCCCAACACCAAGGTGAAAGTGCTACCCGCCCTGATTGGCGGCACTGTGGCCGGTATTGCCTGGGAGACAGCGGGTTGGGCGTTCGGCACGTTTGTAGTTAATTCAGGCAGCTATACCGCCATCTACTCCGGTTTTGCTATCCTGATTATGTTTATGATCTGGTTGTTTGTCAGTTGGCTGATTCTGCTTCTTGGCACCAGCATCGCATTCTATTGCCAGTATCCGGGCCATCTGGGGGTAGGGCGCAAGGATAAAAAGGCGATCAGCGCCTTGATGACCGAGAAACTGTCATTGTTGGTTATGTTCTTTATCGGACGCCACTATTATCGCCATGAAAGTGAATGGCAGGTCGGTGAATTGGCCAACTGGCTCGGTGTGCCACTGCATGTCACCCAGGAGATCATCGATAAACTGCACGATTGTGAACTCATTATTCATACTAGCGAAGGTTCACCACCGTATGTGCCGGCACAGGATATGGAGACCTTATCGGGCAAACAGATTCTCGAGGCGGTACGTTCCGGTGATGAAGAGGGTGGTGTCATGCCATGGCGATTACCAAAAGAGCCTGTGGTGGATCAGATGATGCAAGCAACAGATGATGCCATTGAGCAGTTCATGGGCCAGCAGACACTCAAAGATATGGTGATTGCAGGCCTTGATGATGAACTCAATGCGATGGATAAAAGCAATCTGTCTGAAAAACGTATCTGACTCTGAATAGTCTGATCAAGGTCTTTTGAATGTTTTTCTGAAGATGCGCTTCTCAATGATGAAACATTGCGTTGAATCATTTCTCTGCAACAATAGAACTTTACCTCTGAGCCAATAGCTGATCATGGAGACTTGCTATTTAAGCGTTGTTTACGCTTTTTGAGCTCAGTTTATCGTGAGGCAAGGAGCGTACCCATGTACAAACAATCCGGCCCGAAACGGGTAGTTATCCTAGGCGGTGGTTTCGCGGGTGTTTATACAGCACGCCAGCTGCTGAAAAAAGCCAGACCGGGTGAAATAACGGTAGATCTTGTCAGCATGGATAATTTCATGGCCTTTCAACCGCTGTTGCCCGAAGTGATATCCGGCAGCGTCGGCATCGCCGATACCGCTACACCCATCCGTCAAATATTGCCCGGCGCAACGATTCATCTGCGAGAGGTGGAGTCGGTTGATGTGGAGAATCGCAGGGTGATTTGTTCGGCAGGCTTTCAGCCGCATTTGCTGGAGCTGAACTATGATCATCTGGTAATAGCCCTTGGTAACGTCTGCAATTTTCAAGGCATGACCGGGCTTGCCGAGCATGCGATGCCCTTCAAAAATCTGGCCGATGCTATCACGCTACGCAATCACATTATCCGCATCATGGAGGAGGCGGATTGCGAGAAAAGTGAGGCCTTTCGCCGCGAATTGCTTACCTTTGTAGTGGGTGGTGGCGGCTTCTCCGGTGTTGAAGTTATTGCCCAGATTCACGGACTGATCTGGCGTGCCCGCCGCAATTACCCGAATATCAATATGGATGAATGCCGTTTCATTCTTGTGCATTCGCAGGATCGTATTTTGCCCGAAGTGGCTGCCAAGCTCGGGCATTATGCCGAAAAACAGTTGCGCAAGCGCAATATTGAGATCCTGCTCGGTTGCAGACTGCGTTCCGCCACACCGCGCTCAGCTATTCTGGCCGATGGGCGCGAGATCCGGACACGCACACTGGTTTCCACGGTTCCCAGTCAGCCGCATCCCGTAGTTGAGGCGTTGATCCGTCAGCAGGGCTGGCAACAGAGTACACCGGATGGCCGAAAGCGGCCCATGGTTCGCCTGCCGGATACCCCCATGCTACAGATGGAAGGGTTCAGCGATGTTTGGGCGGTCGGTGATTGTGCTCAGGTTCCGCTGCCAATGAAAGCTGGCCAAGCGCAAGCCTACGCACCACCAACAGCCCAGCACGCCTCGAGAGAGGCTGTCTCTTGTGCCCGCAATATACTGGCTGACATGCGTGGAGAAAAAGGCAAAGCGTTCAATTTCTTTGGCATCGGCGCACTGGCATCGCTGGGGCGAAGACGAGGCGTGGCACAGATATTGGGTGTGTGTATCTCAGGTTTTCCGGCCTGGGTGCTATGGCGACTGGTTCACCTTGGTAAGTTGCCCGGTATTTACCGCAAGTTTCGAGTCGGCCTGAGCTGGTTGTTCGATTTCATCTTTCCCAGCGATATTATTCAGCTCTCACTCAAACAGAGCGGTGGAATCAGGCAAGAACATTACGAAACTGGCGAGACCGTGTTTGAGCAGGGCGATGTTGGCGACCGCGTCTATGTGCTGATCAAGGGCGAGGTTGAGGTTATGCGCCATGAAAATGATCAGGTGTGCCGATTGGCCCAGCTTCATAGCGGCGACATCTTTGGTGAAATGGCCGTACTGCATCGCGCACCGCGCAACGCCACCATCCGCTGCCTGGAGCCTTCGGAAGTCCTCAGCATCGAACGCCATCAGTTCGACACGCTGATACATTGTCTGAACGATCTGGGCCGTTCTGTGCGTGCCACCGCCGAATCGCGCAGCAACTGTAATGACAAAACAGATGTGTGATCAGCTCAAAGGAGAAGTGTTTTATTGCCGGTGAACAATCCTGCTAGAGATCATCCGCTGTCACGTACGTGACATGCCGCTGCAATCTGGGTGTCATCGAAAATAAGTAGTCTATTGGTATTCATTGGGAGGCATTCAATGTTGAATATCAATACACTCACGGCCAATCATCTGCCCGAAGTGCTGAACAGACCGCCTGTGCTACGAAAATCTTTGCAAGCGATGCTGCGTATCCTCTTTCATGAGAAAGAGCTGAATCGATTTCAGGCAACGTATCCGCATCTCAAAGGTTTCGATTTTGTTGATCAGCTTCTGGAACATTTCGATTTCAGCTATTCATTGCGCGGCAATGAACGCGAACGCATTCCTGCCAGTGGCCGTGTGGTCATTATTGCCAACCACCCTATAGGTACGCTGGATGCAGCCGTGCTGATAAGTCTGGTCGGCGAGATTCGACGCGATGTAAAAGCCGTCAGCAACCAGGTGCTTTCCAATATCGATGCGCTTGAACCGTTACTGCTATCGGTTGATAACATGGGCGGACGCAGCAGTCGTGAGCAGTTAAAGGCTGTTTATAAACAACTGGAGAATGAGGGGGCTGTGATCATCTTTCCAGCCGGAGAGGTTTCCCGCATGAGCCATCAAGGGATTCGGGATGGTCGCTGGAACAGCGGCTTTTTACGCATAGCCTCAGCTACCCAGAGTCCCATTTTGCCAATTTATATCGATGGCCGGAATTCCATGTTTTTCTATGCGCTCTCACTGTTTTCTAAACCGCTCTCCACCCTTTGGCTGGTCCGGGAGATGTTCAAACAGGCTCGGCGCTCGGTGCATATCTCAATCGGTAATCCTGTCACATATGATAGTTATCAGGTCGCTAATCTGCCACTGAAATCGCGGGTTAAAATGTTTCAGCGCCATGTGTACCGCATAGGCAGTCAGAAGGCACCGGTGTTTGCTACCAACAAGGCCATTGCACATCCAGAAGAGCGTCAGCAACTCAAAGCAGAAATTCATCATTGCCAGCTGCTCGGGGAAACCAAAGATGCTAAACGTATATACCTGTTCGATTTCAATCCCGATTGTTGCATTATGCGGGAGATTGGCCGGCTGCGTGAAGTTGCTTTCAGGGCGGTAGGGGAAGGTACAGGCAATCGTCGTGATGTGGATGCTTTTGATCGCTTCTGTCAGCAGATCATTCTTTGGGATGAGGATGAGCTTGAAATTGTAGGAGCCTATCGTTTGCGTGATACTCGTAAGGATGATTATAAAACAGCAGATGTTTACAGCGCCACACTGTTTGAATTTCAAGAGAGCATGCAGCCGGTGCTACAGCAAGGGCTGGAGCTCGGGCGCAGTTTTATTCAACCACGCTACTGGGGTAAACGTAGTCTTGATTACCTCTGGTTCGGTATCGGGGCGTTTTTGCGCAATAATCCCGACTACCGCTATCTTTACGGGCCGGTGAGCATCAGTAACAGCTATCCGGCTGCCGCTAAAGATATGTTGGTCTGGTTCTACGGTAATTACTTTGCAGCCGAGCAGCAGAAGCTTAAAGCGCGATTACCATATCGCCTTGATATCGAGGCCGAATCACAGATGCAGGAGTGTTTCAGCGGCAAGGATTTTAAACGTGACTACGTTACCCTGAAAAGTCGATTGGGGCACCTGGGTTGTAATGTGCCAACACTGTTCAAGCAATACAGTGAACTGTGCGAGCGTGGAGGTGTGAATTTTCTTGGTTTCAATGTTGATCCGGAATTCGGTAACTGCATCGACGGACTCGTTGTGGTGGATCTACACTGTTTAAAAGAGAAAAAACGCCAACGGTATATTGGCGCCGATAGCTAATTTCCTGTGGTAGCGGGCTTTGAGGACGAGGTCAGAGTCATTGATCACGCCTACCTGCAGAATCGAAAAAATATAGTCGTATGTCGCCAATACCGGAATGATTGTAAACAAAGGCTTGTGCGCCGGGTAATCGATCAGGCGAAACTTACCTCCTACGCCAAAGCCACAGTGTTGTTATGTAGCGCGCTGATAAATTCGATGAAACTTATATAATATCATGGGGTAGGTATTTTTTAATATCCTCAGAATGGCGTGAGGCAGAAGCACATTGAGCAGTACAATGAGAGATGCCTCTCACGAAGGAGAGGCATCTGCCAGAATGGCTAACCCGGGGGAGGGGGGGAGGGAGAAATGAGGTTAGCCGAACAACTTTTAGTCTCTATGATCATGTTCATAGCGTTCGCTACGATGGTGTCTGTTGTTTATGTAGACTGCTCTTTGCTGGCGATGAGAGACCGGGCGATAATACTTATATGAGACCGGACGATAGTGCTGGTATATGACCGGACGGTAGTGCCTGTATGTGACCGGGCGATAGTGGCGATATGTGACAGGACGGTAGTGATGGCGAGGCTGCTCTGTAACATAAACAGCCTGCTGCTGGCTGCCGATAAATGCGCCGGCAATGGTGCCGAGAACGGCACCAAAGAGAGCACCTTCAATGGCCTGATTCTGGCTTGAACCAACCACTGCCCCCGTGGTTGCGCCGACAACGGCGCCGGTAGCCATACTGCGATCCTGATAGGATGCAGCCTGGGCGAGTGGAGCTGTAAGTAGTGCAGCACTCAAAATGGTAGTAGAAATAAATGTATTCATTTTATTCTCCTGGGGGGATGGTCTCCCTCATGGGTGAGAATGCTACGGTGTGAACTGTTGTGGTGTGTATGCGCTGTGTAAAAACCATGCAAAGAAACGTAAAGCCCCGAATGTTTGAATGTGCATGGAAAGTTAAGGTGAGAATTCACCTGTTTTTCAAACAACCCGAACAGCTAGACTGTTGTGAAGTAATTGCCTGTTCCTTTATTGCCATCAAAATAATTCTAAAATCTACCCCATATGGGGGATTCGCATCGCAGAAATATCTGCTTAACTATATACCAAGGAGCATTCAGTTCGACTTAGCATGATAAAAAGAGAAAGGAGATTATATGAGACAATTGATAATATACAGTGGATTTGTTCTCCTTTTCCTGGCTACATCATTAGCTTATGTGTTCACAGCAGATGCCTCTTCGACTAATCAAATATTAGCACTCCAACCAACGCATAGCGGGGCTGATATGAGTATCAAATTACTATATCAAATCATTCGTCACAAGATTGATGATCTTTTCTAGCGGGTGCTGTTGACCTGTTCGGGTAAAAAAAAGCAGCCACTTCAGGCATTTTTAGTTTAGCTGGCAATATCTTCCAGAATCTTATGCCAATGTGAAAAGAGCAGATAATGGCCTTGCCTGTCGATCCACTGGTGTTTGACGGTGTTGCTGAAACCTTGTGAAAACAGTTTTATATTTTCGATAGAGATATGATTATCCTCTTTGCCATGCCAGATATTTACAGGGCAGTTGATTGCTGCTGCAGAGAGCTGCCAATCTTTAAGAATAAATAGTAGTTCTTTGCCGATGGCATCAAAACCTTGCTGGCTAGCGATGTTAAACGCCTGAGTCAGGTTTTGTTGAAGTTGGTTTGTTTCGAGTTGGGTGCGATCACTATCGGGTAGATGATCTTTAATCCTGTTGAAATAGCTGTCTGGATCATTGGATGCAACTTTCAGCGTTAATTCAATAAACTTTTTGGCGGCTTTCGGGTTGGTTCGAGCCAGATGAATAATCATTTGGTTGATTGGCAAAATGGATTTAATATCTGATTGCTTATTGATAGGTGCGCCACAGCTCACCAGACAAAGCGCTTCAATCAAATCAGGGCATTCGGAAGCTAAATTCATGCCAAAACTGCCACCGGATGAGTATGCCAATACAGTCACTTTGGATGAGGATACTATAGGGATAAACAGGCGCATATCATCTAACCAGGTCTGCATGATGTGCCCGGATGCAAGCGTACTATCTCCAAATCCAGCCCGATCAGGAATAATTAATCGAATGCCTAACTTATTCAGAATCTGTTTATTCGCAGGAGCACTTAAACGACTACCGCTAACCGGGTGACACATTAATAAAGGGCTACCATTCGGCGGGCCATATTCAGCATATGAGATTGTTCTACCCGATGGTAAATGCGCCAAAAGGTGATCTCTGTTCAATGTTTTTTCTGGTTTTTTATTATCATGAAACAGCGTTACCGCCGGGTTGAGCATAATCATCTGTATTAATTCAGTCTGGCTATGCGTATTCGTTTTGAGAAATATTTTTTTGAGGTGTGAGCGAGCAGTACTTAAACCGATATGCATGGACAAAGCGGCACTTTCAAGGCTTGCTCTCCCATTACAGAGCTCGCATACCAGCGTTGTCTCTTTTGGTGTTAAGGCATACATCTGTTGGAGTGCATCACAGCAGATTTGATGCTGCACAGTGTGATCGGATAAGTAGATAACGATCTGTTTTTCGCTGTGTTTACTGATCCAGAGATTCAAGTCATCCAGACGCAAAGATTGCCCATCAACATGTTGATGTAATACTTCATCAATGGTTTTGAGAAAGGTGCTTTGATCTTTTTTATTGGTAAAACAGACATGTTTTACACCATGCTCAATTTTAATGCTTTTCAATAACTCCAGCGCGCGATGATTGGCTGAAATGATATGCCTCTCTTCAGTCATCATAATGATACCCATCGGTATATTATTAAGGATGTTTTCGCTGTGTTGTTGATCTAATTGCAGCTTATCCATTTTACCAATTAACATATCAGCACGTTCAAGGTGCGGTAGCATGGCAGATAATTCTGCGTCAAAGGTGTGGGCAGGCGACTGCTGAATCATAGCATCCAGCGTATGAATGATTTCAGGCCATTGCTGCTGATTATCTATCAATGCATAAATGTTATGAATTAACGTTTCACGTAATTCACTGAAAGAGCGTGCCTCTTCAGGCTGTCGTTTTTGTAACATCTCCACATAGTTTTAGATCATATTTTCAAATTCGCAAGAATTAATTGCAACTAATTTCAAAATCTCCCCCATATGGGTGATTCGAACTTCTTTCTTTCCTGCTTTAATTGGGATTGTGAAACTGAATTTTCACATGATTTTATGTTTGATGAATGAAGAAGGATCTTAGGGGGGGGGAATATGAAACATTACTTTTTAAACGGGGTGCTTGCTTTGCTGCTGATATTTACATCAGCGGGATATGCTTACGCAGTTGATATATTAGCATCACACCAAATACTTTCAGTACAACCTACAGCAAGTGGTAATGATATAACAATAAATCTGGTCTTATCGAATATATCTGCTCAAAACATTAATTACATTACAGTGGATCAGAATGATTCGACATGGCAAATCAATGCTGCCACTACTCTCCCTCTTAAATTGGGCGCTATTATTGCAGGGGGGGCATTAGCCAATACTTGGCAACTAAACACAAGTCTTTCGAGTTTCGATGGCACTTTACCTTTAACAATTCACTTATTTTATGAAGATGCAAATGGAGCTCCAGTTGACATTGATATAATAAGTGTGGCGAGGTAACTAAATATGAAAATCAAAGCATTGAAATGTTTGTTGGCTATTCCTTTTTTTATTGTCGGTGTGACTCAAGAGGCCATTGCTTTAACTGGGGGACCAGATGCAGGAGGGTATTCTTTTATTGATTCCCATGAAGTTGGAGGTCCTTCATATAATTATGTGGATATTTCCTTAGTTGGCTCTGTTATCAGTCTTTATGATGACTCTTCTAGGATGGTGCCTATTGGATTTACTTTTAATTATTACGGTGTGAATTATACAAGCGTAAACGTTGGTTCTAATGGGTTTCTAACGTTCAATACGGGCAACTATGGTAGGTATAGTGAGTTAAACCTTCCTACGCCATGGATGCCGTCTACTGTTGTCGCTCCATTTTGGGATGATCTATATCCTAGGTATGGCCAGGTACATTATCAAACGCAAGGTACTGCACCAAATAGGACATTTATTGTACAATATAGGCCACCTTTCTATTTTTTCTCAGGAACAAATAACTTTGAGGTAATTCTTCACGAAGGCAGCAATGATATATTGTTTCAATATGCTTATGCAGGAACTGTGAGAAATCAGGGTAGTAGCGCATCTATTGGCATCCAACGTGATTCTTCTACCGGTTTGCAGTATTCATTTCGCCAACAAAGGGTAAGCGCTGGTTTGGCTGTTTTATTTAGAGGAGGGCCTATTAATTCCGCTCCAACAGCGAGTGGGGGGGCTGCGCAGACAGCACAGTGTACTGGCGGTTCAAGTGCCAACGTTATGTTAGATGGCACCGCCTCATCTGATCCTGATGGAGATACGCTGACTTATTCTTGGACGTGGGATAGCGATAGGAATGGTATCTTTGATACAACTGTTACGGGAGTGAATCCATCCGCTTCATTTCCTATTGGAACAATAGATATTTATTTGACCGTAGATGATGGCAATGGTCATACGGCCTCGTCAACCACTTCGGTTACAGTACAGGATACAACAGCTCCAACCGTCAGTGCAGGCGCTGATCAAACAATTGAAGCAACCAGTACTTCTGGTGTGTATTTTGATGTGTCTACTCAGGCAACGGCTTCAGATACATGCTGCGTTGTGACTCTTAACTCAGCACTAGGAACTTATGCTTTGGGCGCTCACACCCTAGCCGTGTCAGGTAGTGACTGTTCTGGAAATAGTGCGAGTGATTCAATGGTT
>NZ_RCFQ01000026.1 GCF_003665155.1 Mariprofundus sp. EBB-1
CCAAAAAAACCTTCGTAGAGCAAATTGAAGCGGATAACTTAGAAACCCAAGATATTTTGACTTTCATGCGCATTTGCAGATGTACATTGAAACCTGATCTGCGTTTTCACACACTCTGGGCCAATAGCGGACGATCAGAGATACAATCCGATGTTCTATCAATGATTTAATAACCCCATATTTAGGTTATCCATATTAGCCAATCTTTATAGCTAATGCTTCTAAAAGATCAAAATATTCATCCTCTATTTGAGGGGATTTAAGGTTATTAAATAAATGCTCCTTAACTTGATTTAAAAATCCTGCGACCTCATCTTGTGGGCAATTATTACTGCGTAGCCATTGTTTAAGCCATTCGATCTTGCCTGCTGATATGGATAGATCAGACAGCTCAATCTTAACCCATCCGTGTTGGACTCGGGCAATAGAATCAGCAACTTTTTTAATCGCATCTGCCTTAACGAAGTCTTCGCCTGTTTTAGCTTGAGTGGATGGGATTAAATTTGAATAGACAAGCCATTCTCCATAACCTTCATATTTCTTTTGTTGCTCCAGCGATGGCGGATCATTATCAGCAATAATCCAACATGCTCGATTAGCTAGCTCTATAAGCGGAGTAATCCTACCAACATCCTTCACTCCTTTAGCGTGACAACAGCCCACTTTCTTTAAGCCTTTAACTTCAGCAGTTAACCCTCGCTTATTCAAAGCCACCTTAAATAGCCTTTTATCCCGCCATCCTTCAAACACAATATTTCTTTCATTTAAGCTTTCGAAAACCGAGTATCCAAGAGCATTATATATCACTTCTTCATCAACAATGTTCGATTGCTCAACCCTTGCAATTGTTGTTTCTTCTTTTTTCTTAGTGACAATCAAGTGCCTATCCACGTTTTCTCTATCAATCATGAAGATTGAGTGCGTACTAAAAATAACCAAGTTGCTACTTGATATTTCAATAAGTTCATCACGAAGGTGCCTTGCGCCTGATGGATGCATCCCAATATCAGGTTCATCAATTATTAAAACAGCGTTTTCTAATGTGCCCACCCGTTCTTTTGCCGAAATCATCAGCAGGAAAGTAATAAACCTTTTAAATCCATCGCTCCTTCTTGAGAAGTCATAAGCATTAAATTCATCTTGAATATTAGCTACAATATTAGAACCATTTTCCGCCAAGGAAACTTGAATGTTTTTATAATCTTTCCAAACTGCCCGTATATGTTCCGTAGTTATTCGTGCCACACGCTTCAGAAGGTTGCTCATACCATTTTTTTTCTCTCCAGCCTTACTGAGAGCCTGTTGAATACTTGTTGTACCTTCAAACCCAGACAGTTCAAACATATGGCGAAGAGGAAGGCACGAGTTAGGGTCTGCTGTAAATGCCGCTAGTGGTATAGCCCCTGGCATAAGGTTGTCATCACTGTATTGCCACACTCGACAATCAGGATGGTCATCAGCAATTAGCTTAACTATCTTAATGCCTATCACATCCCATAGATACTTAAAATCCACATCTTCTAGATAGGCATCTGCGATTGCACCGGAATCAAAGTCGCCCAAATATATGAGCTCAGATTGATTTGATGCCACTTCCTCTGGCTGCTTACTTTTTGCTACCGTATAAGCTGCAGGCCATAAAGCTGAGGGCTTCTTCCAGTTGGTATTAACATCATAGTTTTTGTGACTATTGGGCATACTCCAATATTTATGGCTTTTGCTTTGGGAAATAATGTCGACTTCATATAAGCCTCCTTTATGCATCCGACAAACATCTAGGAGAGTGTGGTTTTTACCGTCAATTGTAGTAACTACTTTTCCACAAGAAGGTGAGCCAACTATAAGAGACATGCACTTATCCAATTCTTTGTATGCTTCACCATCAAAAGGGTAAATAAATCTAACATAGGACTCTTCAACAGGAGCTTCATCAGGCATAACTTCTCTTTCATCATTAACGTCTGGGACATATTGGTCAGACAGCATTGAAATAGCTCGCAGTATATTAGTTTTTCCTGATTCATTAATGCCAACCAGAACAAGGCAGTCTGGATCCCAATTTAGATCTATGTGTTTTATCGACCTAAAATTTTTAATTATTACATTTTTAACCCTCATACTTCCCCCGTCCCAGTAACTCGAGGGTCTACGGATACATGAACCATATCTCCCCTAATATTCTACTATAGCCTAAATCTGTGGGTTATCCATGCATGAACTAGATTGGATGAAATAGTGCCTGGTACTACTTCCGAGCAGGACTCGAACTTCAAGGGCTCGCGAGTGTCCGAGATTGGCCTTCACGACGGTCGCATTACGGCCGAACCTCGTCGTTGGCAACTCACGAAAACTGGGCTGGCCTAGTTTCTTTCTTTACTATGCATTGATTAGCCTAGCTGCCTAATCAAACTGTCGTATACTTCTTGTTCATAAGGGTATTTTAAGACTTCAAATGCTGGCCGTTCTCCATTTTCGTACATTCGCCATATTTGGTTATAGCAGTGCCAAATTGATTCTAATGCAGTCTCCATTTCATCGAAACTGAGCTGATCTGTAATTTCTGCGATAGAGGAGTAATCTAAATGTATTGCGTGAGCATATATTTTTGATGCAGCATCGCTATATATACCCTTCATACGCTTTGATCTTTTACGGACAATTATAGCCAGATTTTTGAAATCATCATTATTTGGCTCATAGACATTTTCCATAAACGAATCAATCCATTCATTTGCATTAGAACTACCTGCTATCTTTCTACATCTAAGTGATTCGGCAGAAAAATCATCCATATTCTCAAGGCACTTTCTTATTACTTGCTGGAAATTGAATGTTCCATTTTTACCTTCATACAAGCGCCTAATTCCTATGAAGAGATTTGTTCTGACAGATACCTCGAATATTTTCCAGAAATCTGGGTTTTCATTTATTTTATTTACATCATTCTGTCTTGAGACAAACAACCTAAATTGCTTCAACGCGTACAGCATCCTGAGAGTTGTCTCAGTTTCTCTTCTTAAATTATCGATTGTTTCACGCATATTGCGTTCCTATATGCACTCTTATTTTCCTTGATGTTGGATGTGAAAGAGCAAGCAAGGAATATGATAAAATCATCTTGAACGTATTATAGACTATCACTGCAAGGTTTCCGAATGTCGCTTTTTGGCCGGAATCCGCCCTTGGGGTTTGGTCTGGTATGATCAGGGAACAGAGTCCTGAATGGTTAGCGTTGTAATCATTCGGACATTGATATCTCTCATCTGCTGGTTTGGCGAACTCGCTTCAAAGTAATACCTGACAAAGCCGAATTATTTTGCTTTGACCTTGACCCTGCTGGTTACCTTCGAAACACCTTTTATGCTTTTTACGATCTTGATCGCTTTGTTTAGCTCTGTTTTGGATAGGGCACGACCAAACAGGAACACGTGGCCTCCGACAGAGCGCCAGCGAAAGTTGGTGACATTCACATTCTTGCCTTCCAATAGCAGGGCATTGGTCTTTTTTTCTATGACGGTATCATCTACAAAGCCTTCGACAGCGCCTTTATCCTTATCGTTTTTCTTGTGGACAATGATTTCGTTGTAAACCTTTTTAACGCCTTTCACTAATTTCGCGATTCCGCTGGCCTGTTGCTTCTGTTTGAGGGTTTCAACGATTCCCGTAAGCATAACATCCTGTTCATAGACATCGGAAGATACTGAAACGACATCGGAGCCCATCTGATCGGTGATCTTGGAGACAATGCTGGCTTTGATTTTGGTGTCTTTGCCGATATCCGATGAGCTGCGATCTTCAGCTACCGCTTCCACTGCACCTTTTATATACCCCAGCGGATTGAAATCAAAAGCATGAACAGGACTTACGTGGCATAAAAGAGCGAATAGAACGGGGTAAAATATTTTCTGCATGTCAGGCCTCCCGGGAGTTAATGATCTCATTATAGCTGTTTGAACGCTTCACAATACCGTTGATGCTTGATGTAATCTATGTGGGATCAGGGCTGATCCAATCCTCCTGCTGCGTTCGTGAGGGCGGGACAGGAACACTGGCAGCTATTGGATAAACAGCGTTTAAAGGCCGCTTGAGATGGACTCAGGCTGTTGGTTTCTGTTTATCTGACTCGGTACTTATTTCTGTAGCCTTGATGGGTTCATTGCTGATATTTTCATCAGTTCCTGAGTCTCCACTCGCATTGCTACCCTGATCCGATTCCACGTCTGTCGTTGTATCTTTATCTTCGACAGTTTGTGTGTCTGTTGTGTTCTCCGGACTCTCGTTGTTCGGAGCTGAATCCGTATCGGCGTCAGCTTTACTTGCAACCACTTCAGGTTTGATTGGTGTTTCTTCATCGAGATCCGGGCTTCTGTTCAGCTCATCCATCAGTTTTGGAGTATCATCATTGTTACATAATTCCTGCGCTCCCTGGGCCAGATGTTCATAAACATTGCGGCAATTTTCCGTTAATGCATTGACCTTGAAAGCAGTTTTCTGGAAATGATTGGTAACTTCAGAGCGGTATTTGTTCAGCTCTTCCCTGCTTGCTGCCAATTCCGTCTCAAGATGTTTGTTACCCTTGCGTCTGCCGCTGACCAGGTAACCAATAAGGAAAGCAGTGATAGCAATCGAAATCATAATTATAATGCCGGTTAGGGAAGTGATTTCCATCTGTTGAACCTCCAAGGCTTGGTAAGCTTAACAGGTAGTATAGCGGCGAAAAATGCTGTTGGCATCAAGGAATTGATGATTTGTAGGTGCACAATGAATGTGTCTGGAACCCTCAGATATGTAGCCAACGTTCCAATATTCGGAATGACCGGATTTTAAACTGCTTGTTTGAGCTGGCTTTGGTGGCTGGTTGAAGTTGCCTGGGTGAGGACATCTTTGAACATTGCCGCGGTTAGGCGGCGGGTCTGGGTGTTGTAGCGCGAGCAGTGGTAGGAATCGATGAGTGTGCGGCCATCGGGGAGTGTGTGTTGGGCAGCATGGCCGAAGCTTAACGTTGATAATTTCAGGTCATAAGCTCGCAGGATTGCATCGTGGGCTATTTTTCCGAGAGCTAGTAAATTACAAGATTTCGGCAGGGTATTGATCTCTGCAATGAGGTAAGGAACGCAGTTTTTTATTTCAGCGGTGCTGGGCTTGTTCTGGGGTGGCAGGCATTTGACTGCATTGGTGATGCGTACGCCGTGTAATGTGAGACCATCATTGGCAGATGTGGATGCTGGGGCAGAGGCAAGTCCTAAATCGAACAGGGTTTGATAAAGTAGTTCACCGGAGGCATCACCCGTGAATGGGCGGCCGGTGCGATTGGCACCATGCATGCCGGGCGCAAGACCTATTATCAGTAGTGTTGGTGTTTCATCCCCAAAGTCGGGTACTGGTGCGCAAAAATAATCCGGTTTATCTGTTTTGATCTCATCAAGAAAGCTGTTGAGGCGCGGGCACTTTTGGCAATCTGGGTTGAACGTGGAGGGGTTAAACATCGGTTTTAATGATGCGTTTCTACGACTTCATTTTTAACTGATTTGCCAGTTGTCTTAAAGCACGTCCACGGTGCGAGATGGATGATTTCTCTTCGGCTGTAGCATCGGCAAAGGCCTTACCCAGCTCAGGGCAGAAGAAGAGCGGATCATAACCGAAACCACTGTTGCCGGATGGTTGTTCAAGCATGTGGCCTGCGACGCTGCCTTGAGCTTTTAACGCTTTATCGCTATCCGGCCATGCCAGATGCAGTGCGCAGACAAAATGGGCGGATCGGTTGGGATTGTTTTTGAGTTCGGCCAATAGTTTGCGGTTGTTGTCGGCATCTGTGGCTGATTCACCAGCGAAGCGCGCTGAATAGACACCCGGCGCACCGTTTAAGGCATCGACACAGAGGCCTGAATCATCAGCGATGGCAGGGCAGTTGTTGACTCTGGCAAAGGCTTCAGCCTTTTTTTGTGCATTTCCTGCAAATGTATCTGCATCTTCAATGACATCGATGAAAACAGTCTGCTCGGCATCGATCAGTTCGATACCAAGCAGTCCTAAAATCGCTGAAATCTCTTTACGCTTTTTTGCATTATTGCTGGCAACAACAAGTTTCATTTTAGATCGCTTCACGCATGGTGTTTCCTCAGAAGTAGTTTATAAGCTATATAATCATTTACCGCAGAGACACAGAGAGCGCGAAGTAAAGGCAATAGCGTGTATCAAAGAGTGTTGAGAAGAGAGCGTGTCTTTCATGTTACCTTTTGACATTCTCTGCGTAACTTTGCGTACTCTGCGGTAAAATGTTTGTGTTTTATTTGTTGGCGATCCAATTATTGAGCGCTTCAGCCGTTCTTGGTGCGCCACTCATGCGCCGTCCATCACCAGCAATAAGAGCCGGCGTGCCATGAATATTTAGTTTGTTGGCTATTGCAGCAATGTCATCAATAGGTGTTTTGCATGATGTGTCGGCCGCCTGACGTGACTTTTCATCAGCCAACTGGCCATCAAGCATGACATTTTGCAGCATTTTATGCTGATCTTTACTGCACCAGATGGCTTCGGATTTTTTGCGGGAATCAGGATGCAGCTGAGAAAGTGGATAGAGGAAGGTATAGATTTTCACGCCCTTAACCTCTTTGAGTGTGTTTTCGAGGCCTTTGCAAAATGGGCAATCAGGATCGGTGAAGATAGCGATGCTTGTTTTCGAATCTTTGTCACCGGATACGATGGCTTTATCCAATGGAAGGGAGCTCCATTCAACGCGGTTGATATCTTCAAGTCGTTGTTGGGTGAGATCCTTCTGCTCTTGCATATCGAGGATGTGGCCACCGCGCATGAGGTAGCGGCCAGTGTTGTCGGAATAGAGAATTTGGGTGCCAACCTGTAGTTCATATAGTCCAGGCATGGGTGAAGCTTTAATCGCAACGATAGGAACCATCGGTAGTGCTTTACGAATTTGCTCGGCTGTTTTGTTGTCCATAGTAGTGGCTTCGCCCGCTAAGGCCTGTGTGGATAGCAACATCATGGTGATCATCAGTAATAAAGTGCGCATGTGAACTCCTTAAATATATTGGCGACATCATGCTACGGGAGCGCCGCACTGTGAAGGGTATAAGTTGCGCGCATCAGGGTAATCGGACTAAAACATTAAAGGCAATTACCGCAAAGTACGCAGAGTTCACCCCAGGGCGCTTTCTCTTGCGCAAGCACAATTCACCTTGCCGCAGAGTAAACCTTTATATTTTAATATGTTGGGTTTTATGTGTTTAGCTCTTAGCGTGAGAGTGCTGTAGTGAATGATTTGTCTGTCCAATCTTGTGGTCCCAGATGGTGCTGGCTAATGCTGCCATCGGCGGCAATAAGCAACGTGGTTGGCAGGCCACGCACGCCAAGCTGTCGGGCTTGATCTGAATCGCTGAGCAGAGCCGGTATATTGATCTTTTCTGCGGTAAGAAATGCTGTGACATCGCTAATATGATCATCGAGTGAAACTGGAATGGTGGTGATGCCCTGATGAGTATTAAACCAGGCTGAGAACTCAGGTAGTTCTGATTGGCAGGGTGGGCACCATGAGGCCCACAGATGCAATATAACTGGCTTGCCTTTCATTTCTGAGAGGTGATGCGTGGTACCGTTCTGATCGATCCATTGAAATTCGGCTGCTTGGGCTGACATTGATGTGAAGATGAGTAAAACAAATGTGATCCAGTATTTCATATTAAGCTCCTTTGCGCGGGTAGTCGGTAAATTATATGAAATCTTGCAACTGGAAATGCTTACTCCATGATTGCCTCTATGCGTAAGTGTTTTTCTCTCTTTATTGTTGCCACGCTGCTGTTTGTCAGCAGTGTACCGATGATGGGTGAGGCAGCAACGTGTGAGATTCCTGTGTCAGCAAACATGCAAGTGGAACAGGTGGATCATGATGCTGTGCAGTATCAAGGTGTGGTGAAGATGGCCGCATATTTACCCTTGAACCGCATGGAGTGCGGCTGTGGTTGTCATCGCACTATTGATGCCTTGCCGCATTTGTTGGCTCCTTACGCTTTTTCTATAGATAGACATAAAACCGACCGCTCTGTTGTGACCCACGCAGTACGATTGCCTGTGGTGCTGATAGCCAGGGCTATTCAGGTTCAAGTTCCACCTCCACGCGTCTGATTTTTTCATTCCGGATCATCGTTTTAAACGACGGTCCCAGGTATCTGTTCTCAACGTGATGTTGTTACAGTGCCAGATCATGAATAATGAATGTAATAGGGTGGATATCATAATGAAAAGAATAAAATTAGTGCGTTTGATGTTGGGGCTGTTTGCACTGCTATTGCCGCAGCAGGCCGCAGCGTATATGGGTATTTGCTGTGGCAAGTGTGGTGGTAATATGCCGATGAATATTGCTGGTGGAGGTGTGCCGGAAACCCATGAGTTTCGTTTCAAGATCAATCCGGAATTGATGCACATGCAAGGTTTGCGCAGTGGTACAACGACTGTTGATGGTGGCTCACTGCTAGGAAATCCTGCGCTAGGGAAGTATATGGCTGTGCAAGAACGTATGGACATGAGCATGCTCAATATTTCTGCCGGTTATAGTTTCAGTGAGCGCTTTTTTGCCGGTGTGATGGGCATGTATGTGGATAAGCGAATGGATATGAAGTTCAGCTCTATGATGAGCATGCCAGCGATGGCCGGTGTGCCCGGCTTTACCATGAAATCACATGGTGTGGGTGACACCATGCTGATGGCCAAATACCTGTTGTGGGCCGATGATATCTTGATTCCGAGCAGTCAGGTTTCTCTGTTTGCTGGTTTGAGTCTGCCCACCGGTTCTATCAGTCAACGAAATAGTGAACATCCAATGGCAGTACGTAAAAATGAACTTTTGCCTTATGGTATGCAGCTGGGAACGGGGACTTATGACCCTACCTTGGGATTGTTGTATCAGGGTTCAAACTCGCCCATGTGGTGGGGGCTTAATGGTATGTACACGGCGCGTTTGCATGATAATAGCCAAGGTTATCGGCATGGTAACAGAGGCAAAGTGGATGCCTATCTGATGTATCAGCCGCGTGTGGATACCGTGCTTGAGCTTCAACTTAATGGGACGTGGGATGGTACATTGAAAGGGCAGGCCAATGCAGCACTTTCCGGTGCATCCGGGCATGCCGTACAGGGCAATGCTGCTTCACCATTTATGACGCCATTGTGGGATACCAACAATTACGGTGGAACGCAGTTGTTTGCGACAACAGGGGTGCAGTGGCAACCGATGCCATTCAATATTATCAATGCACAAGTGAGTCTGCCGCTCTATCGCAGGCTCAATGGCGTGCAAATGGAGACGGATTGGCGCGTATCGTTGACATGGTATGTTGAGTTGCCAACAGCGAAAAGCATTCGTTCTCAAAAGCTCGATCATGGCCCAAGCCACTTGGGATTTTAGGCGTTTATCATGAGAAAAGTAATGATGATTCTGCTGTTTTCTGTGATTTTACCCGGTTTGGCATGTGCTGAAATTCCTGATGCAAACTCCCCGGATGCACAGGTGTATGCCAACCATTGTGCCAGTTGCCATGTGTTACCGCATCCGGGCCGGTTGGATTGGCAGGGCTGGCGTAACATGCTCTATTTGATGGAAAAGCGTATGGAAGAACGTGGTGTGGATAAACCGACTGCTGAGCAGTGGCAGGCGATTGCGCGTTATGTGAAATCGCATGCACGTTAGATTGAGTGGTATGAAAAGAGGGAGGATGAACTGGATGCGGATGTTGATGATGATGTGTGCACTATTTCTGCATTCAGCGTTGATCTATGCAGATCCGATGGAAATATTTGGTGTAGTACAACCGAAGGTTCGTATGATGGCGCCGGATTTTTCTCTGAAAGGTGTGGATGGCAACATGCGAACGCTCTCTTCTCTACGCGGTAAATCAGTGATACTACACTTTTGGGCAACATGGTGCGCACCTTGTCGTCAGGAGATGCCTGTATTGCACGCGTTGAGCAAAGAGTTGGAGGATAAAAACTTTGTCTTGCTCTGCGTGAATGTGGATCGCGGTAATCAGGACGGTGTGAAAGCATTTATGGAGGAGATTAAGCCCGGTTTTAATTCCTTGCTTGATCCTGAAGGTGATGTGCGCAATGCCTATTCGATTCGAGCTCTACCAACGAGCTATTTGATAGGCAGGGATGGCAAAATTTCGGGTTTGATTATGGGTGAGCGTGATTGGAGCAAAGCTGCACCAGCCTTATTTAACATGATGCAGGGAGATGTGAAAGATATTGTGGAGTAAATTTTCGAGTTTTATGATTGCTTTCATTAGTTTATCGATTCACTCTGACTTCTTAGCGATATGAAAAAGGCACATCTTCTCTGTGTATCTTGCAGGGTGTCAAATGGCGTTGTATTGAGATGATGAAGGTGTGCGAATAACTTTGGTACTTGCGTTTTACGAAATGCATACGATACTTCGCGCACATATTAAATCCGGTTTATTCAGAGCGGTGGAGGGTGCAGGCCCTACGAGACCGCGGCAACCGCCCAACGATACCTATACGGAATCCGAGGAGAATGGTGCCAATGCCTGCCTGAGAAGTTTACTTCGAGGGAGCGATGATGCGGGTTGTTACGGTTTGGTGCACGTTCGCGTGTACTCTCTCTTTCAACCTTCGCCATCATTGCGGAGGTTTTTTTATATCTGCTTTTTGCTTGCAGATATCATTACGCTTCTCTGAATACCGTCATGGAGTTTGATGAATGAATATTGTACGTGCTTTGAAATGTCGCGAATGTGGTCAGGAATATGATATTGAGCCGACGCATGTGTGTGAGTTCTGTTTTGGACCGCTGGAAGTGGTATATGACTATGAAAAGCTGGATGGGTATTTTACCCGGGAGCTGATTGAGTCGCGTCCACAGACCATGTGGCGTTATAAAGAGCTGTTGCCAATCAATGGTGATCCGACTGTAGGGGCTCAGAATGGTTTTACACCATTGGTGCGTGCGAAGAACCTTGAGAAGGTGCTTGGTGTTAAAGAGCTTTATATTAAAAACGATTCAGTCTGTTATCCGACCCTCTCATTTAAGGACCGTGTGGTATCTGTTGCTTTATCCAAAGCTGTTGAATTCGGCTTTACAACCGTGGCTTGTGCATCAACCGGTAACCTGGCTGGTTCGGTAGCGGCCAATGCAGCGGCAGCGGGCTTGGAATCCTATGTGTTTATTCCACATGATCTGGAGCAAGGTAAAATCCTTGGTGCTGGTGTGTTTGGTACCAATATCATCGGTATCAAAGGTAAATATGACGATGTAAACCGTTTGTGCTCGGAAGTGGCCGGTAAATATGGTTGGGCATTTGTGAATGTGAATGTGCGCCCGTTTTATGCTGAAGGTTCCAAATCACTGGGTTATGAAGTGATGGAGCAACTGGGCTGGAAAGCGCCTAAACATATTGTTGTGCCGATGGCTTCAGGTTCTTTATGTACTAAGGTTGATAAATCAATTAAGGAATTTATCAAACTTGGTCTGATCGAAGATAACCAAACAGCAGTATATGGTGCTCAGGCAACGGGTTGTTCTCCGATTGCCAAGTCTGTGAAAGATGGTACGGATATGATTCATCCGGTGCATGCCGATACGATTGCCAAGTCTTTGGCGATTGGTAATCCTGCTGATGGTTACTACGCCAACCGGGTGATCAATGAATCCGGTGGCTGGGCTGAAGATATTTCGGATGATGAAGTGGTTGCAGCCATGAAGCTATTGGCTGAAACTGAAGGCATCTTTGCTGAAACGGCTGGTGGTGTGACACTGGGCTGTGCCAAGAAGATGATTGAATCAGGTAAGTTGCCGCGTGATGAGTCCATTGTATTGTGTATTACTGGTAATGGCTTGAAGACAATGGAAGCTGTGGCTGATGCGGTTACTAAGCCACGTATTATTGAAGCAAGCTTGAAAGAGTTTGATCTGTTAGCAGAAGCCGACGGCGTCAATGTGTAACTGACTCAGTTCACTACTGACGTTCTATAGACAGTGTTGAAAATGCTCACAAAAAGGCAGGATGCCGTTTGCACAAGCTTTAGCTTGCCTGAGAGAGCCATGGATGGCTCGAATGACTTACAGTAGTAAGCTGTGCTTTCCCGCCTTGTTCTCAAGCTATCCAGCGGTAACCTGAATCAGTTAAGTGAAATTGAAGTTTGAAAAATGAATAGAAATAGGAGAAACAAATGAGTGTAACTGTACGTATCCCAACCCCTTTGCGTAAATTGACTGCTGGTGCTGATGAAGTATCGATTGAAGGCGCTAATGTAGGCGCGATGATTGATAATCTGGAAGCAGCTCACCCTGGCCTGAAAGAGCGTCTATGTGATGATACCGGTGAAATCCGTCGTTTTGTAAACATATATGTAAATGATGAAGATGTGCGTTTTATGGGTGGCCGTAATGCTGAGTTGAAAGATGGTGATGAACTATCCATCGTTCCTGCAATTGCAGGCGGTATTTAATGAAATCCCGCGTCTATCTGACATTTGTTCAAAGTCATATTCGCGAGCCGCTTATCTGGAAATTGGCCAAAGAGTTTGATGTTGTAACCAATATCAGAATGGCTGAAGTCAAAGATGGCATGGGTCTGGTTGGTCTGGAAATTGACGGCGCTGATGATGTGGTTGAGGCTGCAATTCAGTGGTTGATTTCAGAGGGTGTTCAGGTCTCTCCGATTGAACAGGACGTTATCGAAGGTTAAAACCGTTTACCACGAAGGCACAGAGACACAAAGAAAACCCATTTAATGGAATGCTTTGTGCCTTGCTGTCTTTGTGCTGATAAAGGTTAAGGTGAAAGGAGTGGGTTATGACGATATACAATAATGCAGCCGAAACAGTGGGGAACACTCCTCTGATTCGTTTAAATCGCATTGGTGCTGATCTTGATGCTGAAATCATTGCAAAATGTGAATTTTACAATCCCTTGAATTCAGTCAAAGATCGTATTGGTAAAGCCATGATTGAAGCGGCAGAAGCTGACGGTAGTTTGAAACCGGGTGGCGTGATCGTTGAAGCTACATCGGGAAATACCGGTATTGCACTGGCTTTTGTTGCACGAGCCAAGGGTTATCGTTGTATTTTGGTGATGCCTGAATCAATGAGTCTTGAGCGTCGCAAATTGTTGAAACTACTGGGTGCCGAATTGGTTTTAACACCTGCTGAAAAAGGCATGAAAGGAGCGCTTGCTGAAGCTGAGGCGATAACAGCATCTTCTGAAGGCGCATTTATGGCGCAGCAATTTGATAACCCGGCCAACCCTGAAATTCACCGCCAGACTACGGCAGAAGAGATCTGGGCTGATACCGATGGTAATGTTGATGTGTTGGTGGCTGGCGTTGGTACAGGTGGTACGATCACAGGTACGGCAGAAGTATTGAAAGCGCGTAATCCGAATTTCAAGGCTATTGCGGTAGAGCCTGCTGATTCGCCGGTGATGTCCGGTGAAGCTCCTGGTCCTCATAAAATTCAAGGTATTGGCGCTGGTTTTATTCCCAAGAACTTGAATATGGATATTGTTGATGGTGTTGAAAAGGTCAGCAATGACGAAGCATTTGCAATGGCACGCCGTCTCTCCAGTGAAGAGGGAATCCCTGGTGGTATTTCATCTGGTGCTGCTGTTGCCGCTGCACTTAAAGTGGCAGCTAAACCTGAAATGAAAGGCAAACGCATTGTCGTGATTCTGCCATCAATGGCAGAGCGTTATATGTCTACGGATCTGTTTAAAGGCATCGAAATTTAAAAAGACTTAACCACAGAGTCACAGAGACATAGAGAAAACCAGATAGGTTTTTCCTTTGCGTCCTTTGCGTCCTTTGCGGTAAACGAGGTTTAGTTATCTATGATTGATTTTACAGAAGAACAAATTGAGCGCTATTCGCGCCATATTATTTTGCCGGAAGTGGGTGCTGAAGGGCAGTCTAAACTGCTTGAATCCAAAGTATTTATGATTGGTGCTGGTGGGCTTGGTTCGCCAGTAGCTTACTATCTGGCTGCAGCCGGTGTTGGTACCATTGGTATCGCCGATGCGGACGTGGTGGATTCATCCAATTTACAGCGTCAGATTATTCACAATCAGGATCGTATTGGTATGCCCAAGGTGGAGAGTGCGCGTGAAACCATGCAAGCACTGAATCCTGATGTGAAGGTCAATACCTACAACTATTTTGTGACCGAAGACAATATTCGTGAGATTATTTCCGAGTATGATTTGATCATCGATGGCTGTGATAATTTTCCGACCCGGTTCCTGGTTAATGATGCCTGCTATATGGAAAAGAAACCGTTGATTTCCGGTGCGATGTTCCGTTTTGAAGGTCAGGTTGCCACGTTCAAACCACATCAGGTGAAGGGCGCTCCATGTTACCGTTGTCTCTATCCTGAGCCACCACCAGCAGGTTTGGTTCCCTCTTGTTCGGAAGCGGGTATTTTGGGTGCCTTAGCTGGTGCAGTGGGTACGATTCAGGCTGTTGAAGCCGTAAAAGAATTGCTTGGTATTGGTGATTCTCTGGCTGGCAAGTTGATGGTGTTCGATGCGCTGCGCATGGAATGGAAGAAACTGAAACTGCGTAAAGATCCGGGTTGCCCTCTTTGTGGTGATAATCCAACCATTACTGAGCTACAAACTTACGAACAAGCCTGCGAACTGAAGTTCGGCGAGTAAAAGACTTAACCACGAAGAGCACGAAGAGCATGAAGGGATATTTTATTTTTCTTCGTGTGCTTCGTGTCCTCTGTGGTGAAAAGAGGTTAAACGATGACAACATTTGATTTTGCACAGACGGCCGATGTCGATGAGTTCGAAGCGGGTTATAAGGCCTTTAAAGCTGGTACCATGTCTGAAGAGCGCTTTACACCATTTCGTTTACAGATGGGTGTATATGGTCAACGTCAGGAAGGCGTGCAGATGGTGCGTGTTAAATTGCCGGGTGGTAATGTTACACCGGATCAGCTGGATGTGATCGGAGATTGTGTGGCTGATTATGCCGGTTGTATGCCAACTGATGGTACGCTGAGCCAGGCTCCTGAGAAATTTGCCCATGTCACTACACGTCAGGACATTCAGGCGAATTTTGTAAGTCTGGATGATGTGCCGGCTTTTTTACGAAGGCTGGATGCCGCAGGGCTGACTACACGCGAGGCGTGTGGTAATACAGTACGCAATGTCACGACCTGTTTTTTAGCTGGGCGTTGTCCAGCAGAAAATACCGATGTGTCGGTACATGCACGCCGTTTTGCTGAATATTTTTTACGTCATCCCCTGGCGCAGCAATTTCCACGCAAGTTTAAAGTAACATTCTCCGGTTGTGATACCGATTGCGGTCTTTCCGGTATGCACGATGCAGGTTTCATTGCTACAGTGAAAGATGGTGTGAACGGCTTTAAAGTGTGGGCTGCTGGCGGTTTGTCGTCCCAGCCAATGAGCGCGCTATTGTTGGAAGACTTTATTCCTGAATCCGATGTTCTGCTTGTCGGTGAAGCGTTAATGCGTATGCATTTTAAATTTTCTGATCGTAAACGTCGTGCCCGTGCACGCTTGAAATACGTGGCGCAGAAGCTCGGTGCAGAAGGATTTGTTGAAGAGTATAAAAAACAACGCGCAGTGATTGAAAGCACGCATGTTGGTGATAGCGATTATGTTGCGTCAAATTGGCGTCAACCTACTGCTGCATTACCGAGTTCTGACACCGGTGTGGTTGATCAGCATAATGGTAAAAAAGCGGTCTTGCTGAATCTGTTCCGTGGTGACCTTATACCGGCACAGTGTCACGCGGTTGCTGATGCAGCACGTGCAGCAGGTACGCATGCATTGAGTGTTACCGCTGAGCAGGGCTTTGTGATTGCCGACGTTGATGCTGATCAAGTTGAAACATTGGTGAGCAGCCTGGTTGATGCCGGTTTGGCTGTTGAGTATGCCCGTGGTATCGCTGATGTGACTGCTTGCCCCGGTACAGAAACCTGCCGTCTGGGTATTACTTCCAGCCGTGGTTTGGCACAAGCACTGCAGCCTTTGATGGCTGACTTGAAAAAGGATGCAACATTGGCCGGTATTACGGTTAAAGCATCAGGCTGTCAGCACTCTTGTGGCCGTCACCATATTGCCGATCTCGGTTTCCATGGTATGGCCAAAAAAGTGGCAGGTCAGGCTGTACCGCACTATCAATTGCATGTGGGTGGTTCAGGGGTAGGTGGTTCAGCCCTGGCATTTGCGACAGACCCGGTACCAGCTAAATATGCACCGGAAGCGGGTATTGCTGTGCTAAATGCATACAAATCCGGTCGTCTTGAAAATGAGTCCACCCATGATTGGGCTGCGCGTTTGGGCAAAGAAGGTTTATCTGAAATTCTAGCTCCGTTTAAAGCCGATGCTGGTGAAGTCGATGGTCTGATTTACGACTGGAGCGAAAACGAAGCGTTTAATACCAAGGGCAATAAGAAGGGCGAGTGTGCCGGAGCGGTACTCTCGATGTCTGATGCGTTGATCTCAGAGGCAGAGTATGAAATGCTGCTTGCACGCGCACATATTGATGCCATGTTCTGGGCTGAAGCACAGACTGCTCTGCGCCGTTCTGTTATCTCAGCAGCACGTGCTTTTCTTGTCGCTTATGGCGAAGCACCGGAAGCAGATGCTGAGGTGTTTGGTCTGTTAATCGCTAATGCCGGTGCTGATGCCGATGTGATGGCTGGTTTTAATGCCGTGCAGGGTGCGATGATGAGTATTGATCTGGCCGATCCGGGTGCCGGTGTGACCAAATTACGTGAAGTACAGTCGGCCTGGTTAGCAGTGGCTCAGAAACGTTTTGCTGCGGTTCCGGAAACGCCTGAAGCTGTTGTGACTGAAGAAGTAGCAGTAGTCGTTGAGAGTTCGGATGTTACCTTGCTTGATTTGACTGGTGTGGCGTGTCCGATGAATTTTGTGAAAACCAAAATTAAGATGAGCATGATGCCTGTTGGTTCTTTGCTGGATGTGATTCTTGATGATGGTGCACCGATTGAGAATGTACCGCTATCACTTGAAGAGCAGGGGCAGACAGTGCACAGCAAAGAGAAGATTTCAGATAGCCAGTGGAAAATAAGAGTGGAGAAAATTTCGTCGATTTAAACGTCGATAGAAGTAATCAATAGGCTTCACTGATGATGTCATCCAGTACTGATCTGCATCCATTTGCTAATCCGGGGCGTACCAAGCTCTCTCTGGTTAGTCGTGGCGTGGCGTTGCCTGATGGCTTGCAGCATGCATCCCAATGGGTGTCGCAGGCCAATGCCATTGAGACTGTACTGGATATTAAACTACCCACCGGCCAGTTGTGCACGGTGCCGGTTGGCCAACCTTATACACAGCAAAGTAGTTTTTCTTTAGAACAGAAGGGTGATAAAACGTTGCTGCATTGCGGTGGTGAAGTGTCTGAAGTGACGCTGATTCCTGCTCCTGTATTTTATCAGAAGAAAACACGTAGTGGTGCCCGCATGGGCAGCTTTGCGTCGCTGCATGATAGATTGTTGATTCTGCATCCGTTCATGGGCTGTGGTTTTTTTAATCAGTCGGGTAACGCCTGTCAGTATTGTCAGTACGAATCGATGACGAATGAGGATCAGCCGCCACTGCGTGATCCACTGGAGCTGGTTGAGGCGGTGCGTGCTGCCTTGGCTGAACGTGAAGTAGAAACGGTGTATCTGTACAATGGTTATTCCCCTTCCGATGATGTGGGGTTGAGACAGTTGGTGGCCGTGATTGCACTGCTGCGTAAACATCTGGGACACCGGCAAATTGCGCTGGAAACAATTGCACCGCTTGATGTACAAGTGATTGATGAACTGTATGAAGCTGGCCTTGATGTGTTTGTCTGTAATCTTGAGATCAATGATGCAGAGCGATTCGCACAAGTGTGTCCGGGTAAGCATGCGTCCGGTGGACAGGATGCGATTTATGGCGCACTGCAATATGCTCGTTCTGTGTTTCGTGCAGGTGCTGTGGTTAGCCATCTGATTGTGGGGTTGGAGCCACTGCAATCTACACTTGATGGTATGAAAAAGTTAATTGAACAGGGCATTGTACCGATGTTATTGCCATTCAGGCCACTGCCGGGTACGCCGTTATGTGACAATTCATTACCTAGCCTGGATGACGTCGAGCATGCGCTGTTGGTGCAATATGAGCTGCTTGAGCATTCTGGCCTACCCACGCATCGTTTAAGAGATATGGGACGCGTATTAACGCCGATGGAGAGTGGGCTGCTGATTGGTAAAGATCCTTATCTTTCAGAACAGGTTATTACTTCAAGTATGGGTAGTCATGTGTCGGGCTGGATGGATGCTTTGCGTCGTTATCTGCGCTCCAATGGCAAAGTGGATGAGAACTATCAGCAAACACTGAACAAGCCGATGCACTTGCTATTGGCCAAAGAGGGGATTCCCTATTTCGCACTGATCATACTCTCTGCTCTGGGGCTCTGGGCAGGTGCTCAGGATATTCCTGCCGGATTAACTGATAGCGGCTGGAATGCATTGCTGATCTTCCTCTTCTGTCTTGCGCTATGGGTGTCTGGTTTAATCCCGTTGGCAGCGACTTCGTTGCTGGGGTTGGCTCTATTGCCGCTGACCGGGGTGTTGGATGCAGCAGAGGCCTATAGCATGTTTGGTTCATCGGCGCTGTTTTTTATACTTGGTGCCTTTATGTTGGCAGCTGGTGCGCGCGTAACCGGCCTCTCAGAGCACATGGCTCTGGCATTGATTGACCGCGTGGGTTCCGGGCCCAAGCAGTTGCTGATGGCGATGTTGTTTCTCCCTGCTGTGATGGCATTTTTTATGCCGGAGCATGCGGTGGCGGCTGTGTTTTTACCCATTGCATGGGAAATTGTACGCAGTCTGGATCTGAAAATCGGTGATCGTTATGCCCAATCGTTATTTTTTGCGGTGGCCTGGGGAGCTATCATTGGTGGAGTGATGACGCTGCTCGGTGGAGCACGCGGGCCTTTGGCGCTGGGTATGGTACAGGAGATTAGCGGGCAATCCTTTAGCTTTATGGACTGGACAATGGCAGCAGCACCTGTGGTGATTCTGATGCTGCTGCTGGCCGCAGTGATTTTGTTGGTGATTACACCCTTTGAAGGTGTGAATGTTGATCGGGCACGTCAGTGTGTCGAGCGTCGTCAGTTGGAAGTGGGTAATTTAGAGCCGCGTGGCTGGTTGATGGGCGGATTGTTATTGGTGACAGTGATTGCCTGGATGTTTGCCGGCCATGCGCTGTCATTGGCTTCGATAGCTCTGCTCAGTGTGGCAGCTATGTTTGCATTGCGGTTGGTGCGCTGGGATGAAATTGAGCAGCATGTTAGCTGGAGTGTGGTGCTGATGTATGGTGGTGCTATTGCAGTAGGCTCTGCTTTGAGTGTCAGTGGTGCAGGGGCGTGGGTAGCGATGCAATTTTTCCCGGCCGGTCTGGTTGGTCTGTCATTGATGATTGTATTGACGATTGCAACGCTGTTGCTGACAGAAGGGGTGAGTAATGCTGCTGCGGTCGCTATACTGCTGCCCATTGCGATTCCGGTTGGTCTTTCTGCCGGTATTGACCCGTTAACGGTTGCGTTAACGGTTGGTATTGTAGCGGGTTTTGCTTTTATGCTGCCGATGGGAACACCACCGAATGCGATGATTTATGCAACGGGTTTTGTGCAGCGTTTGGCCATGCTACGTTTTGGCGGCATGCTTTCGCTGGCTGCATTGATCCTGTTCGTTGTTGTTTCAAGCCTGTGGTGGCCAATGGTAGGCGTTGGGCTTAGTGGTTCATAAAAGCGTGGATGATAAGCTTACGTTAAAGATGATGAAGATACGCGTAATAATGGTAGGAGATACAAATGTCTGACAATAAAATATCTGAGCATAAACTGACCCAGCTGAAAGCGTTGGAAGCAGAATCGATTCATATCATACGTGAAGTGGTGGCTGAGTTTCGTAATCCGGTGATGCTCTATTCAGTGGGTAAAGATTCGAGTGTGATGCTGCATCTGGCACGCAAGGCTTTTTATCCTGCGCCGTTGCCATTTTCGCTGTTGCACGTGGATACAGGCTATAAATTTAAAGAGATGTATGAGTTCCGTGACAGCTACTGCAAAGAAGTTGGCGCTGATCTGATTGTGCGTCGCAATGAAGATGCGATTGCTAAGGGCATGAACCCGAAAGAACATGGTGTGGCGCGTTGCTGTGGTGCGCTAAAGACACAGGGGCTTCTGGATGCGCTGGAAGAGGGTGAATATGATGCGGCCTTCGGTGGGGCGCGTCGTGATGAAGAGCGCTCGCGTGCGAAGGAACGTGTGTTTTCCATGCGTGATGAATTTGGTCAGTGGGATCCGAAAAATCAGCGGCCTGAATTATGGAGTCTCTATAATGGCAAGATTCACGATGGTGAATCCGTACGTGTATTCCCGATCTCCAACTGGACCGAGATGGATGTCTGGCTCTATATCCGCGAAGAGAATATTCCAATCGTTCCTCTTTATTTTGCTAAAGAGCGTCCAATGGTTATACGCAAAGATTTCCTTATTCCGTATTATGAAGAAACCAAAGATCAGCTGCTTGAAGGTGAAGAGCCTACCATGGTGATGTCCCGTTTCCGGACCTTGGGTTGCGGCCCTTGCACAGGTGCAGTGCGTTCGGATGCAACCAATATGGATGAGATTGTTATTGAAGCTGCAGCAGCGCGTCGTTCGGAACGTGAGACCCGTATCATCGATCACGGTTCCAACAGCATGGAAGATAAGAAGAAAGAAGGCTATTTCTGATTGTTTGATCCGCAAAAGGGCTCCTGCCCTTTTGCTTTAACGGCAGAAGAAAAGTGTGATTTTCTTCTGCCTTACGAATCAGCAGCGCTGATTCGCCACCCCTCCTGGGTGGAGATGGAGCTTCTATGGAAGTGTTTGAAAGGTTTATGAGGGTTTGTGATGACAAAATTGAATATCAAAATGGCTAAGGAAATTGAGCTGCTGCGTCTGGTGACGGTGGGTAGCGTGGATGATGGTAAATCGACGTTGATTGGCCGTCTGTTGGTGGATACCAAAGGTGCTTTTGAAGATCAGCTTTTGGCCGTGCGCAAGAAGAAGGGCACAACACATATTGCCTCGGCTGGCGAGATTGATCTGGCTATGCTGACCGATGGTTTGTCAGCTGAGCGTGAGCAGGGCATTACGATTGATGTGGCCTACCGTTATTTCGCGACGCCAAAACGTAAATTTATCATGGCTGATTGTCCGGGGCATGAGCAGTACACGCGTAATATGGTGACCGGTGCCTCTACAGCCCATGCAGCCATTATTTTGATTGATGCACGTAATGGAGTGTTGGCACAAACCAAACGTCATACCCATATTCTTGGACTGTTGAATATTCCGCATCTCATCGTAGCTGTGAACAAGATGGACATGGTTGGCCATGATCAGGCGGTGTTTGAAAAGATTCGTCTGGATATGCAGGAGTATTGTGCCAAGCAGGGTATCAATGATCTGATCTGCCTGCCGATGTCAGCGCTTGATGGTGATATGGTGGCAGTACGTGGTGATAAGATGGACTGGTATGAAGGTAATACCTTACTGGAGACACTGGAAACACTGTCAGCACTTGGTGATATCGATAAGCAGCCATTCCGTCTGCCTGTACAGCTGGTGAATCGTCCTCAAACAGCAGATTTGCCGGATTACCGTGGTTTTATGGGAACGATTGCTTCGGGTACGGTGAAGGTGGGTGATGAAGTGGTTGCCGTGCCAAGTGGTAACACCTCTACTGTAAAAGAGATTGTGACCTTTGATGGCAATCTGGAAGAGGCATTTGCACCGCAGAGCATTACGTTGACCTTGAATGATGAGATTGATGTCTCGCGTGGGGATATGTTGACCCACGTTGGAGATAAGGCGCTCGACGCCAAAGAACTGACGGCCAATGTCTGTTGGATCGGTGATGAGCCGCTGACTGAGCGCAAAAAGTATCTTCTGAAGCATACAACCAATACGGTGAAAGCGATGGTGGCCAGTATTGATTTTCGTCGCGACATCCATACCTTGAATAAGGATGCGTCGGATGAGCTGGCGATGAACGAGATTGGCCAGATTACGTTCAAGCTGATGAAGCCACTGCACTACGATTCATATGCAGACAACCGTTTCACTGGCAGCTTTATTCTAATCGATACCTTTACCAATAATACTGTGGGTGCAGGCATGATTGTCTGAAGCTGAATGCTTCTCTGTTTATAAAGGGCGGTGCTTTCGAGCACTGCCCTTTTTTCTTGGTAAATATTGTTGCTCTAAAGACAGTTATTGCTGGACATATCCAGCATTACTGTCTATTACTAAGTATGATTGTATATCTGAAGAAGCAACACGTGTGCATAGGGCGAATGTGGAGTGGCAAATGAATGAAGCAGTGTCGTTGCATGCCAATGCAGCAGAATTACTGGGGGCAGAAAACATTCAGTTGAAAGAGACCATTGCGACCTTGCGGGATGTACTTGAGTCTAATAATGCAGCGTCGGCACAACGCACTGCCGATGCCTGTATGGCACTGGAACGAGAAGTATCGCAGCTCAAAAAAACGATCTCAGAAATTCGCCAGACAATGGATGCGCTGCATGCCGATCATGTGGAACAGTTGTTTGTGATGAAGCAGGAGTGTGCAAAAGAGGTTGGACAATACCAACAGAATATTGCAAAGCTCAGGGCTCGTCTGGAAGTAAATATACATGAAAGCATACAGCGTGGGCATGCTGAGCATATGAAGTCCAGTGCTGAAGTGATGCAATTACAAGATACGATTGTTGCTCTCAGAGAAGCATTGGAGAGGAAACAATAATGGCCGACTATCCCTTGCAAAGGGATGATATAGCAGGTTCAGATGGCGAAAAAATGCGTCATATGGAGATGTTGCTAAATATTACCCATACCATTGCTATCATGGATAGCATTGATGATGTATTGAATGCATTGGTGGCACTGACAACGACTGAAATTAATGCAGAGCGGGGCACTATCTTTCTCAATGACCCCAACACGGGTGAGCTTTTTTCACGCATTGCCCATGGTGATGTGCAGAGAGAAATTCGTTTTCTGAACAGTAGTGGTGTGGCTGGTTGGGTGTTTCATGCCGATCAGGGTAAAATTATTCCTGATGCTTATAAAGAAGAGCGCTTTAACCGTGATATTGATGAGCAAACAGGTTATGTGACCAAAAATATTCTATGCGCACCGATTCGAACCGTAAAAGGTGAAGTGATCGGTGTGGCTCAGGTACTGAATAAAAAGAAAGGTAAATTTACTACTAACGATCTCTCCTTGCTGGAGTCGATGACTACCCAGGCAGCGATAACCTTACAGAATGCTCAGTTGGTGGATCAGGCTAAAAAGAGCCATGGTAAAGAACTGGAATTTCTTGATCTGGTCTCGAATGTGATTGCTGAACTCGATCTTACCGTGCTGTTGCAACGGGTGATGAAAGAAGCAACACGCATGCTCAATGCCGAGCGTTCCACCCTGTTTTTGAATGATGAGAAAACAGATGAATTATGGTCGCAGGTGGGCATGGGTATTGAGTCCAGCATTATTCGTTTCCCCAATCATCTGGGTATCGCAGGCAAGGTGTTTACCAGCGGAGAGACCATGAATATTCCGCATGCTTATGCGGATCTGAATTTTAATCCTGCATTTGATAAACAGACCGGTTTTTTCACCCGTTCCATTTTGTGTGTGCCGGTGGTGAACAAGCAAGGTAAGTTGATAGGTGTTACGCAGGTGCTGAATAAAAAGGGTGGCCCGTTCTCGTCCGAGGACGAGTCCCGTTTGCGGGCATTCACGGCGCAAATTTCTATTGCCTTGGAAAATGCCAAATTGTTTGATGATGTGCAGAAGATGCAAAACTATAATGATAGTATGCTGGAAAGTATGTCTAATGGTGTGATTACATTCGATGAAGATGGCTATATTGTGACTTGTAATACGCCGGCTTTGAATATGTTGCATGTTGCAGATGAATCTGAGCTTATCGGTCAAAAAGCTGAAGTTTTCTTTGTGAATGGGAATGGCTGGATTGTTGAAGAACTGCAGCGTTTAAATGACAAGGAAGAACCATATCTTGCCATGGATGTGGAGCTTAATATTGAAGGTGGTTCTATATTTGCCAACCTGACTTTTGTGCATCTGCTTGATCAAGATAAACAGCGCTTGGGCAAGATGATGATGATTGAGGATATTAGCTCCGAGAAACGTATGCGCTCGACGCTGTCCAAGCATATGGATCCTAGTATCGCCAATAATTTATTGGATGAATCAGAAGATATATTGGGTGGCAAAGAGACGAACGCAACCATTCTCTTCTCTGATATTCGTAGTTTCACCAGCATTACAGAAGAGCTGGGGGCGTTAGGGACAGTTAATTTATTGAATGAATATTTCACTTTAATGGTGGAGTGTATTCGTGCCGAGGGGGGCATGCTCGATAAATTCATTGGTGATGCGATTATGGCTGCCTTTGGTGTACCGTTGAAGCATGAAGATGATGAAGACAGGGCGGTGCGTGTGGCGATCAGTATGATGAAGGCACTAAGTCGATGGAATATTGAGCGCGAGGCTGCTGGCAAACCTGCCGTGCATATTGGTATCGGTTTGAATAGTGGTCATGTGATTACAGGCAATATCGGTTCACCGACCCGAATGGATTACACCATCATTGGTGACGGCGTGAATTTGGCGGCTAGATTGGAGAGTGCTTGTAAATATTATAAAACACAAATTCTGATCAGTGAGAATACCTATAAGGCCTTAAAAGGCACGTACAAAATCAGGCCGGTTGATCGCGTGGTTGTAAAGGGTAAATCGTTACCGGTAGATATCTATGAAGTGCTGGATCATCATTGTGAAGAGAGTTTCCCTGATTTGATGGATACGGTGAACTATTTCACCGAAGGTTTATCTTGTTACAGGGCATCAGAATGGGATAAAGCAATCAGCAAATTTGAACGTGCCTTAGAGCACCATCCAGATGATGGTCTATCTCAGATGTATATTGAACGTTGTATGGTGCTTAAGAAAAACCCTCCAGCAGATGAATGGGATGGTGTGTGGGAAATGACAGATAAATAGTGTGTTAGGGAACTACTGAATGATTCAGCGTTTCCTTTGAAAGAAAGCATGCATACTGCAAAATCAGAAAATTAGTCTATGCTCACGAGACAAGTAAACTTGTTCAGATTGTTCTCTTTGGCAGTATCCGCAAAGAATATTAAATAGTTGAGCAATCATTGTTGGTCAGGAGTTCAAATATGACAGGGAAATTAAACCCCAGTGCATTATGGCACAACTACTTTAAACCGCAGGATGATTGGGTTGAAGATACGGCGAAGAAGTGCGAATCAAGCCTGTTGTTTCAAGGGTTTTCTCCGACTGTAATCCGTTGGTTTGCTGCTAAAATGCACCCCCGTGAATATGATGCGGGCGAAACGGTTTTCCATGCTGGAGATGAAGGTGCTGGAGCCATTTTACTGCGCTCTGGCAGTATCGCTATTCGTAGTAAAGGAGTTGATCTGGCCACCATGAAAGCGGGAGATTTGTTTGGTGAAGTTGCACTGGTGGATGGACAAGCGCGTACAGCAGATGCAGTAGCTATTGAACCGTGTGAACTGGTGTTCTTATTGCGTACTGACTTGAATGACTGGATTAATAGTCAGCCTAAACATGCTTGTATTTTGTTGAAAAATTTGGGAGCAATGTTGGCCGGGCGTTTGTTAGAATCCAATAAGAACTTCTCCAGTGTGGTCAAGGAGGAGTCTTCCAGATGATTGAGCGTCGCCATAGCGATCGACGGGCAGGATCAAGCTATCACCCTGTTATTTTGGCTACAGGTGTATTTCTGGCTGGTTTGCTGGCGGTTTTTTGTATTCTGTTTGTTGCTAATCCGGTTATTTTTGCACTTTGTGTGTCGCTTGCACTGTTTGCTGTGCTATCGCCTGCAGTTGACTATTTTCTTCAGCGGGGATGGCCGACAGCCAAAGCTTCAGGCACTGTGATGGGGCTGGCAACGATTGGACTGATTCTTGTCGCGGCACTGTTGTATCCACTCTTGATGACACAAGTGAAACAGATATCTGAGCAAGTCAGTCATCTGGATCAACAACTGTTGCTTGTGTTAACCAATACAAACACCTGGTTGGTTAGTCATGAAATTTCATCGATCAATGCACAGGAATTAACAGACTCTATTCTCAAACAAGTAGGAGAGCAGGGGTCAAGTACGATTGATAGTATGACTACGTTCTTTTCCCATATTGCAACCTCTCTGGTATTGATTCCCTTGGTGACATTTTTCTTGTTATGTGATTTTTTAACATTGCGGAATCAGGCGATGCAGCTGTTGCCGAATCGTCATTTTGAACTGGGCTGGTTGATCTATATTCGAGCTGCTACTCAACTGCAAAGTTATATTCGCGGTATTTCCATACAAGCGGTGATTATGGCTACAGTGACGACTATCGGTTTCTGGATAGCTGGTATTGATTATGCCCCCTTGTTGGGGATTATAGTTGGATTGCTCAATATGATTCCTTTCTTTGGTATCTCATTGGCTAAAATACCACCTGTTGTGGCCGTGTTGATCTCCAGTGATCCCAGCGCATTAAATATTATTTTAGCGCTTGCCGTAGTGATGATTGCGCAGGCTGTGGATAATGGTTTTGTGATCCCACGTATTGTCGCAAAGGCTGCCAGCTTGCATCCATTAACAGTTATGCTTGGCGTGATGTTGGGTGGGTATTACTTTGGTTTCTTTGGTCTGATTCTTACGGTTCCGGTGATGTTTTCTGTCAAAGTTATTTTCAGCGAACTGGTGAGAGGGCTTAGTCATCAGCATTTGAATATTCGTATGGATGCGCTAATTCAGAAAAAACATTAAGAAGATGCTGATGTGTTGGCTCCTGCCAAAAATCAGTTCGTAGAAATAAAAGCGTGGTTTTGTTTCTACTTTCACAAGCTCGCAGGAGAGCGTACTTGCACATCTCATGCCTGAAGAGTGCCATACATGGATGTATTGACATGAAACAGATCCCTTATTACCCGCTTTGATTCGCAGCTTCTGCTGCTCACCGGGTGACGGCGCTGGCAGTCCAATATCTTTATCCTGAGCGGTTGTGGCTGGGCATCCGTGCCCTGCGCGGAAATGCTGAATACATCAGCACTGTCTAAAGTACTGTTTAATTGACCTTCGTTGGTTTGTCGGGTGAATCATTTAATGAGGCAATACCATCAAAGGGAACAGGGTCGGGGCAGTAACCCATAATATCTCCCAGCTCCTGGAACTTATTTACACCACTACTCACCTCAATTTTATCCGGCGTAAATTGGGCTGGATGTTCGAGACCTGCGGTGTGCGCCAGTGAATTGAGTTCTGTTCTGAAGCCCCGTAGAAACTGGGTTAAGCGGATGGCCTTGGTTTCAATCACCAGACCACGCATTTTTCTGGGATCCATGGTGGCGATGCCGGTTGGGCAATGGCCGGTGTGACAGGTCTGAGACTGAATGCAGCCGATCGAGAGCATGGCTTCCCGGGCAATGTTGATACAATCACAGCCCAATGAGAGGGCAACCACAGTACGATCGGGAAAGCCAAGCTTTCCACTGCCAACCCAGACGATATCGTTGGCAATCCCTTTTTTCTGAAAGGTTTGGTATACTCTTGAAAACCCCACCTTAAATGGCAGTGATACATGATCTGAGTAGGTGAGAGGGGCAGCACCGGTACCACCCTCTGACCCATCAATAACGATAAAATCGGGGCCAACCTTATTATGCGCCATTTTTTCGGCCAGCTCTTCCCAAAACGTTGTTTCTCCAATGGCGGATTTGATACCGATAGGCAAACCAGTTGCATCAGCAAGCTTTTCAATAAATTCAATCATCGAATCAACATCATGAAACTGACTGTGAGAGGCAGGAGAGATACAGGCTTCACCAACAGGAATGCCCCGGATTTTGGCAATTTCAGGGGTGACTTTAGTGCCGGGTAGTACACCACCCTTACCGGGTTTAGCACCCTGAGAGAGTTTGATTTCAATGGCCCGGATTTGTGGATGTGTTTTCACTTGTTGAACAACCATATCGATGGAGAACTGTTGTGATGCATCACGAGCTCCAAAATAACCGGTACCTAATTGCCAGACAATATCTGCACCCAACAAGTGAAAGGGGCTAATGCCTCCTTCACCGGTAGTGTGATATGCACCTGCCTGTGCAGCTCCGAGGTTGAGTGCGGAAATCGCGTGTTTACCGAGTGCTCCATAGGACATAGCCGAGATATTGATGATGGATTTGGGTCGAAATGGACGTTTGCGACCATGTGCCAGCCCCATTATTTTCAGACAGGGGATAGCTGTTTTATCACCATCGGGGTAAACGATTTTGGATTCAGGAAAAGGAAATGCGGCATGTTTAATGATGGGATAGCCGATGCCGTATTGTTGTTCTGTTGTACCAAAACCGAAATGATTGTCGATGTTTTTGGCGGTGCGATAAACCCATGATCGTTCATCACGGTTGAAGGGTTGCTCCTCTTTATCATTGGTTACCCAGTATTGTCGCATACCCGGGCCGACCTTTTGCAGAATATAACGGGTGTGCCCGATAACTGGGAAATTGCGTAAAATAGTATGGTGTTTTTGTGTGTAGTCCCGAATACCCAGGATAATAATGCACGCTGCAAGAGTAACCATAATGCCTAGAAACATGTTCTTCCCCCTGATCTGTAAGATTCATTGCCCATGTATGCTTATTACAGAGATCTGAATCAACTGCCCGATACTTCGTATTAAGCATAGATGATATAAGAAGAAAGCCCAAGTTGGAGATGTGTATGCCTTCCAATGTGCAATGATATCAGGACTAAACGCATCAAATTCAACGCTGTTTTTTTTAGTTTTTCCATCGTTACTCAGTGGGGAAGTGTTTGTTACTCATCGAGATACATCGGTTTGTTGTCTGCTAAGGCCAGCCAGCCTTTGGCGATGCGGTAGATGATCCAAATGCTTACGCCGACAAGGATAAAATAACCAATGCCGATGAGTAGTGTTATCACTCCGAATCCAGCCCATAACAGAGCAAACCAAAAGGTTCTTATTTGCCATCTGAAGTGCGATGTTAACCACGTATCTGCAACATCATCCCTTTTCAGGTAATTGATGATGAGAGCAGCAATAAAGGTGAAAAACAACAGGAATGATGCCGCCTGCAGTGCATAAACCAGGGTGGTGGTTCTGATGGCAGATTGGGTGCGGTTATTGTCGTTAGGTTGAGGGTTATCCATCATCGTCTTCCGTCATAGGTTGCTGAACCTCTAATACCAGTTTGGCAGTGATGACACCGGCTTCCAGCAGATCGTGTGCTGCTGCCGCCTTATCCAGTGGCAATGTATCGGAGACAAAGACAGAGAGCTGCTGTTGATCAAAAAATTGGGCGCATTGATCGAGAATGTCGCCATGATGTTCGGCGGCATCTGTCAATCCCATCAACATCGGGGTAAGCATTAACGCTTGTGTCACGCGAATATTGCGCAGGCGAATGTTTTTCCAGTCGGCATTCTCAGGCACCTGAAGAATAGTGACAATATCACCATAGATGCGGGTGGCATTGACCAGTTGATTAAATGCTTCGCCACCCACGGTGTCCAATGCAACATCAACACCGCTACCATCCGTCCATGTTAACAGTGCCTCACAGACATCCTGTTCCTTGTAGTTGATAATCAAGTCTGCGCCAAGCTGGCGAACAAAATCGGCTTTTTCTGTATTACTGACAGTGGTGGCAACGTCACATCCGGCCAGTTTGGCTAGCTGGATCGCAACATGTCCCACACCACCTGCTCCGGCATGAATGAAGACCTTTTGACCGCCCTGAATGCGGGCGCGATCAAATAGCGCTTCCCAGGCTGTGATCAGTACCAGCGGTGCTGCGGCTGCATCAATGAAATCCAGACAATCCGGCTTGATGGCAACGAAAGGTTCGGGCACGGCGATATATTCGGCATAGTTACCGGCTTGTTGGCCTAAACCACCGTAGCAGTAATAGACGGCATCGCCTGCTTTGAAGCGTGTGACATTGGCACCGATCTTTTCAACAATGCCGGAACCATCACAGCCGAGAATCGTTGGCCCTGTCTGTTTGATCATGGGGCCATTCATGCGCACTTTGGTATCGACCGGGTTGATGCCGGCTGCCATGACCTGGATCAATAGTTCATCTTCACCGCATTCCGGGCGCTCGATTTCTGTGAGTTTCAATACACTGCTTGAACCTGCTTCAGTCATGATGATTGCACGCATGATGTTGTTGCTCCTTGATCAATAAATTGAAAATCGGATTTCAGCACAATTGAAGGGTGAATGAAACCGGTATCATTTTTTTTTCTCAAGCGTAAAATGCTGCGCCTCTATGAAACATCAATTCTCTTCTCATATCGATGCACAAAAAGAACTACCATCCAGCGTAGCATTGTTTGATACAACGCTGCGTGATGGGGCTCAAACCGCGGGTATCAGTTTCTCAGTCGAAGATAAAAAACGTATTGCCAATCGTTTGGCAGAATTCGGCATAGACTGGATTGAAGGTGGATGGCCTGGGGCCAGTCCCAAAGACGACTTGTTCTTTGAACAGATGAGGGGGCGAGATTGGCAGCGAAGTAAGCTGGTGGCCTTTGGCTGTACGGCACGACCGGGGCAGGCCGTGCAAGATGATCGTGGCTTGAATCTGTTGCTCGCTAGTGGCGCTGATGCAGCCTGTATTTTTGGCAAGAGTTGGGATGTGCATGTTACCAAGGCGCTGGGTATTTCATTGCAGGAGAACCTGCATCTGGTGCGGGAGTCGGTGGCTTTCCTTAAACAGCATTTTGATACGGTGTTTTTTGATGCTGAACATTTCTTTGATGGTTTCGCAGCCAATGAGAGCTACGCTTTGAATGTGCTGGAAGCTGCTGTTGAGGGCGGTGCAGATGCGGTTGTGCTCTGTGATACCAATGGTGGTTCTACGCCATTTCCGGTCTTTGATGTGGTTTCACAGGTAAAACAGCATCTACCGGGGCAAGTGCTTGGTATTCATGCGCATAATGATTGTGAAATGAGTGTGGCCAACTCGGTGGCTGCTGTGCGTGCTGGCGTGAGTCATGTGCAGGGCACAATGAATGGTATTGGTGAGCGGTGTGGTAATGCCAATCTTGTTTCGATTATACCTGTATTACAGTTGAAAATGGGGATGGATTGCGGCGTGTCACCTGAACGCTTGAGTCAGCTCTCCTCGCTATCCCACTTTGTCAATGAGATGGCCAATCGTCTGCCGTGGTTGCATCAGCCTTTTGTGGGCCAGAATGCGTTTGCCCATAAAGGTGGCATCCATGTTTCAGCTATTCGTAAACAGAGTAATTTATATGAACATATGGATCCCGTACTGGTGGGTAATGAACCCCGTATTTTGGTGTCGGATCAGGCAGGCCGAAGTAATATACTGAGCAAACTGCAGAAATTGGATCCTGATGCGGGCCTGGATGCGGGTAATCCAGCTGTAGCTGATGCATTGCAACGCATCAAATATCTGGAGTCGATCGGTTATGCCTTTGAAGGTGCAGATGCTTCGTTCCAGTTATTATTGTACCGTTCAATGCTGAAATTTAAACGCCATTATGAGTTGATTCGTTTTCGTGTGTATGACGAAAAACGCGGTCATGATCTGGATACCGAATCAGAGGCTACGGTGCAGGTACGGGTTGCAGGGAAAATGACCCATGCGGCAGCACTTGGTAATGGCCCTGTCAATGCGATGGACAAAGCATTGAGAGCAGCATTGGTTGACGCATATCCCATTCTTGAAACGATGTTTATGACTGACTTTAAAGTGCGTGTATTAACCAGTAAAGAGGCGACGGCCGCAGCAGTGCGTGTGTTGATTGAATCCACCGATGGGAAGCGTAAATGGAGCACGGTTGGGGTTTCCACTGATGTACTGGAAGCTACCTATCGGGCGCTCAATGATGCGATTGAATACAAATTGGTAACCGAACACGTGCCACCGCCTGAAGCGGAAAATACGGACGACCTGTCAGGGGTGAATGGTAAGCAGTAAACGTGCTCTGGTAGATTGCCAGAGTAGCCTCATTACACCTGAGATATCTCTCTACAATCCCAGTTCGAAGAAGCTGGATTTTTCCTGATTCTGTGGGCTGTTTTCAGGGCTGGTAGCCGGAGACTCTTGCGTCGGTGCAGTATCTGTACGGAACGCCTCCATAAAAATATCGGTGCTGTCAGGTCCGGGTAACTTTCCTGTTTTGCGATCAATAGCGACCCATTCAATGCCTTGTGGTGGAACAAAGTCACGCACTTTTTTACCCTTGTGAAAGGATTGCATCGCATCAAGCCAGGCTGGAAGTGCTGCTTTGGAACCTGTTTCACTACGTCCCATTGGGGACGGTGTATCTCTACCTGTCCAAACAGCAGTAAGAATTTGCGGTGTATAGCCCATATACCAGGCATCTACCTGTTTATTGGTGGTGCCTGTTTTCCCTGCAGAGGGGCGATTGAGCGCACGGGCACGTCGGCCGGTACCATTTTCAACGACACCTTTCATGATATTGGTGATAAGAAATGCGTCGATAGGGTCAAGCACCTGTTCAGCGGGTTGCATGGATGCATTGATACTCATCACAGGATCAACATGGCATACCTGACAGCGTTTACCTGCCACTGCTCGGTGTACCGTATTTCCTGTGCGATCTTGTACTTGTTGTACGGCAATCGGCTTCCATTTGCGCCCCTGGTCAGCCAAAAGAATATAGGATTCCGTTAATGCTTCCGGTGTTACTTCGGTTGCACCGAGAGCGAGTGCCAATTGAGCCGGGAATGTGTGACCTAATGGATATTGAGACAGATCCTTTAAAAAATTATTGATACCTACATTTTGTAATACTTTAATCGAGGCCAGGTTGCGGGAATGTTCGAGTGCATTGCGTAGTGGTACCGGGCCTGCAAATTTGTTTTTATAATTTTCAGGGCGCCAAAAGTCATCGCCCTTATTGTTATCAAAGATAACAGGTGTATCCATTACAATGGTGGCTGCAGTAGAACCTGCTGCAAGTGCAGAAGTATAAAGGAATGGTTTAAAGGCACTGCCCGGTTGCCGTAATGCTTTGCCTACACGGTCAAAACCGCTGGTCTGATAATTATAACCACCGACTCTGGCTAATACGGTTCCGCGCTCCATATCAATAGCATACAGGGCTGATTCGACAGATGGCTCCTGGGATATACGGACGCCTTGTTTGCGTAAGCCTTGCAAACGTATTTCATCACCGGCTATCCATGTGCGTGGGCGTGATTTCAGAGCAGCTAATGTCGCTTCGTCAGCACCGTCTTTTTTATAGTTTTTGATAGATTTCCAGCGCCAGTTACTTTTCTTAATTTTCCATTGGCGGCTGCCATCATTGACGGTCATGGTGCCTTTTCTATCGACCTTTTCAACCAAGGCAGGGATTAATGTTGTACTTGATGGTGGCGGTGGGTTCGCCCCCGCAGCCTGTCGCCAGGTGTTTAACAAATCAGGCCATGTGTCGCGCGGATGATGTGTCGGATAACGGTAAAACTGACGCTGTTCAATTTCCAGTACATTGCGGCGAACGGCATCAATCGCGGCGGCCTGTGCATGTGCATCGTATGGGACAGTAATGGTCAGGCCCTGACGGCGTAGTGTTTTTAAGCCAAAACGATCAATTAACTCTTGATAGACCTGATCGGCATAGGCATCAGTGAGTTTGCTGGCTTCTAACGGTGCAATGATCATTGGTTCACGAGAAGCGATACGCACAGCATTGGCTTTGGCGACATGGCTGCTTTTCATCAAAGAGAGCACCGTATTACGTCGCTGAAGGGCTTTCTTGGGGTTGATATGCGGTGCATATCTGCCAGGAGCTTTAGGCAGGCCTGCTAAAGTGGCGCATTCGGCCAGCGTAAGTTCATCCAGATTTTTATGGAAATAACGCCATGCGGCAGAGGCCACGCCATAAGAACCACGGCCAAGGTAAATATGATTGAGGTAGAGATAGAGAATTTCATCTTTGGAGAAGGCCTGTTCTATGCGGTAGGCGAGAATGGCTTCCCGTATTTTACGAACATAGGACTTTTCGGATGTCAGTAAGAAGTTTTTAGCCACCTGCTGGGTGATGGTTGAACCACCTTGCACAGTATGCCCGGCGCGCAGATTGGCCAGTGCCGCGGAAGCAATACGGGCCGGATTGATGCCGGGATGCTCGTAAAACTGTTGATCTTCAGCAGCCAGAAATGCATCTTTTAATTGTTTAGGGATCTCTTTGAAAGGGGTGAGAATACGGTGTTCATCGGCATATTCAGCCAGTAATTCACCATCGGTACTGTAAACGCGTGATACCAGCGGTGGTTGATATTCAGACAGAGCATTCAATTTTGGTAGATTGCTGGAGAAAAGCATATATCCTATGATGGCGGTCAAGGCCATGAGAATACTTAAGGAGATAACGATTTTGGCGATAAAAGATAAGATGCGCATTATCCCGAATCTAATCGGAAGCGATCAGGGCAAGCAAGCCGGAGTTTTACCAAGCTCTGCTTTGCTGGATCGTCAACGTGGTTTTACACTGCTTGAAGTGATCATTGTAATGGCGATTATGGGGATTGTAGCGGCCATCGGTATTCCATCTTTTTCAGACTGGCGTGAGAAGCAGGCTGTACGCTCGGCGGCACAGGCACTGTTGGCGCAAATGAAGCAGGCAAGAATTATGGCCGTGGCGGATAACCGCAGCGTGAGCATCAATTTTACATCCTCCTCATATACCTTTGATGCGGATACTACGAACAGCAGCTCATGTGGCCTATGTAAAAATGAACTGGTTCCTTTAAGCCAATTTGCCAATAATTTAACGGTTTCGCCAACCACGCGGCGTACTTTCAGCAGTCGCGGAACAGCGAATGCAGGCAGCGTTACATTAACATCAGGTGGCTCCAGTAAAATTATCACCATAAATGTAGTTGGTCGGGCGTATTTACATTGATGAATAGAATTGATGTGGCGGGTTTTACGCTGATTGAGGTGCTTGTGGCCCTGGTTATTGTATCGGTAGCTGTACTCTCATTGGGTAGTTTTACTGTTTCGACTATGACCAGTGGGCAAGAATCAAGGGAACGCCTCACGGCAGTGCATCTGGCTGAACAGGTGCTGGAGTCCTGGCAGCAATCTACCAAGGATTACGCGCCGGTGATTGGCACTGATTGCGTTGCAACGCTCAATAATACCGTGCTTCCGACGTATCCGTTTAGTGTGACATGTACACCCGCTACGGGTATTGCCATTAGTTATACAATGAATGTGTCCCGAGCAGCCGTGACAGGCCCTTTGCCTGCTAATTTATCGACGTTTCAGACCTTTACCAAGCAGGGCTATTATGCGCTAACGCCTCTGGCTCAACCGCAAAGCAAACTGGTGACGGTAACATGGTCGCATAAAGCGATATCCCATTCTATTCACCTGACACATCTGTCGATGGTGAAATAATGGAGAGAAGAGGGCTATACATGGCCAAAATGTGCGGCCGAAACCAAGGTCAACAGCGCGGTTTTACACTGATAGAAATGCTTATCAGTATGTCGATGGGACTGATGATTGTCGGAGGCATCTCGATGATATTTATGTCGAATAGTAATGTGTCCAGAGTGATCTCTTCACAGACTGAAATCATGGGGGATTTGTACTTGGCCTCGCATTTAATGCAGGCTGATTTAAGAGAGTCGATAGTGGTGACTGCACCTGTCCCCTCTTTTCCCGCAGATCTGGTGTCCGGAGCGCGAAAACCTACTGGTGTGTGTGCCAGTCCGAATAATAAAAGTGTGAGTTTACCAACCAATTACCCGGCTAGTTTTCCCTCTTATCCTTATTGGGATGCGACCAGTAAAACACTGACCTATCAGGACATGGATGGACATACCGGTATAATACAGTATCAGCGACCGAGTTCGACTTGTCCAAACAATGGGGCTGGCTGTATCTCCTGGCTCAGGCCTGATATTTGTGCGTGGAAGTTTGAAGAGTTGATTCGGGGTATGGATGAAGCCAATGGTCTGGCCATCACAATTTCGACTACGGGTGAAGTGAATGTGGTCTTAACTGCGGCCTATGACAATGAGCAGCATCAGAGCCGCACCTTGTCGTTATCATTTAAAACATGGCCGAGGAATTGATGATGCGCGTGACGATAAATAAAGAGCCATCGCAATATGGTGAGTCCGGCTTTGTGCTGGTGACGTCGTTGATTATGCTCAGCCTGCTAACCCTGATGTCGGTGGGGATGTATTTTGCCAGCAAATCGGGCATTCAAACCAGTGCTTCCGCACAAACCTCGACTGAGGCCTATTATTATGCTGAGAGCGCGATCAATTATATGGCATGGGCGATTGCCAATGATGCGGAGTTTGATAATCACACCTATGCAGGCACCTATGTTGCAGCTCCCTTTGGAGAGCCTCTCGTGCCCACGAATGCGAGTGCGATAGGTGATTATCTGGAGTTGAGAAATTATACATGGGATCCGGGTCCAACGGGTGTGGCTGGAAGTAGTGCAGTAGATACCGATGCTACAGTATATACTGCCGGCCAGGTCATGTATTTTGATAATTCGCCGATGGGAAGCCGCTATCTATGTATGGAGAGCTATCTCAATTTTCCCAACTGTCTGGATGTTACGCTCTCTGAGGGGGATGCCAATCGGGTTCAGCCATCGATGTATCGCATCAGTGCGAAATTGCCGCGTTATATCAAATTGGATATTGCCACGGATGGCGTGATCACCGCGTCTATTCCACCGTTGCCACATGCAGCAGTACCGGTGGTTGGGAACGATATTCCACTCAACGGTGCTATTGTATGGATTACAGCGGTAGATGCGGTTAACCCGGCCATAGATGTAGAAATTTATCCATTGGATCCTGGTAACTTTTATGGCGGTACGGCTGCTACGGCATGTGTAGGTGGCACCTTGCCTGATTGTCCATGCACGGCGCCTGCTCCGAGCGATGCGAATTATGCAACCTATATGGGAGCATGGGCGTGTGATGCCAACAGTCGAACATGGATAACTAATTATGGTATTGTCGCGTATGCCATTGGCTATGTGAATGGCCGTGCCTCACATCTGATCCGTTCGATTATTCAGTAATACAAATTGCATAATCACTTTTTTCGTCTATATTACTTTATTAGGAGACACTAAGATCAGGAGAATGGAGGGGAGTATGATGAAAAAAAGTATTGTTTTATCTGCGGTGTTATTTGCAGGGGTATCAACTGCGCAAGCGGCAGGCTTTCAAATCCCGGAAATGGGGATTAAAGCGATGGGGATGGGCAATGCTTTTACTGCCGTTGCAGATGATCCCTCAGCCAACTGGTTTAATCCGGCTGGTTTGTCTTTTCAGGAGGGCGCTGCTGTGACCGTGGGTGGTGTTGTGGTGTTGCCATCGGTTGATTTTGCGCCTAATGCCAGCAATCTTAATCCTGCAGCCACATCTGCCAGTGCCGATAAGAAAACCATTGTTGTTCCTCATACCTATCTGACGATTGGTACTGCTTCAGGCCTTACTGCCGGCATTGGCATCAACGCACCATTTGGTTTGGAAATGCAGTGGCCGACCACAGCAGCTTTTGCGAGCGGGGCTGAATATGGACGTCTGCAGGCCGTGAACGTGAATGGCAATGTTGCATTCAAACTGAGTGATCATTTTGCTGTTGCCGCCGGTGTCGATTTTGTCGATATGTACAAGGTTGACTTTAACGGTACAGCCTTGAAACAAAATTTCAAAGGCACAGGTTGGGGATACAATGTGGCGGCGCTTTATAAGAGCGAGTTGTTCAATGCAGGTGTTAGTTATCGCTCAAGTGTTAAAATTAAATCGAACGGAAGTTCGACTACTATAGCTCCATTTTTTCCGGCATCGACTGCCAATAATTCAATCACTGTGACTATGCCTGATCTGCTGAATATCGGTCTTGCGGTGCATCCAACTGAGCAATGGACAGTGAGCTTTGATGCCGATTGGGTGAACTGGAAGAAATTTGATAAACTGGCTTTCACATATAGTCCAACCTTATCTATTGGTACTTCATTAAGTGTGCCAGAAAAGTGGAAAGCAGTTTGGGCACTGCGTGTAGGTGCAGAATGGGCTTATTCGGATACCATGCGTGCCCGTATGGGGTATACCTATGACCCTACGCCTATCAGTGCTCCAGAATTCACGCCATTGCTACCTGGTAATGACAGGCAGGCGGTGCATATTGGTTACGGTGTTGATCTCTCGGATCAGGCAACGATTGACCTGGCATACACCTTTGTCTGGTTAATGGATCGCCATCAGACCCAATCCACCGGCACCAATGCGCTACGTAATGGTACATATAAAACCACCATTCATCTGGCCGCAGCTTCGCTGACATATCACTTTTAAATGTTGAATTTTTTACCGCAAAGGACGCAATGTTACGTAAAGTAAAACCAAACAATAGATGTGATTTTGGTGCTCTCTCATTGGTACAATAGTTTTCCATGTTTCAATGATCGTTCTTTTTGCTCCATTACATTCATATTGAGTGCTGTAATACAATGCTTTTGATTTTCTCTGCGTAACTCTGCGTACTCCGCGGTGAAAAAATACTGAATCATGATAATAAAACAAAGGATAATTTAGTGCGATTGCCTTATTCGGATTCCCTTTTTTTCTGGGTGTTTGAAAGAAATAGGCATATGCTAAAGACCAACAAGCTCTAGGAGGTCACCGATGTTCTGGATTTTTATTGCGTTATTATTCTTGGGAATGCTGTTTTTATTAACCAGAGAGAAGCTCTCTTTACGCAGTTGGCTGGCAGGCTTTGCCCTGTTCGATCTTGTTTTACTGTTCAATGGTGAGTTGAGCGGTGCCGTAGTGACTGTTCTCATGCTTATGATTATTGCCTTGTATGTGCTGTTCTGTGTTGATGATGTACGTAAAAAGTGGATTAGCTTGCCACTGAAAGCTTATATCAGGCGATCATTGCCGCCGATGTCAGCAACAGAAAAAGATGCTATTGAGGCCGGTTCCGTATGGTGGGATGCGGAGCTGTTACAGGGTAACCCGGATTGGCGCAAACTGCTGGATATGCCAGCGCCGGTATTGTCTGCAGAAGAGCGGCTGTTTCTCGATGGGCCTGTCGATGAGCTCTGTTCCATGCTGGATGACTGGCAGATTAATCATGTAGAGCATGATTTAAGCCCGGAAGTGTGGAACTTTATTAAGTCGAATGGCTTTTTCGCAATGATTATCCCGAAAGCATATGGTGGGCTGGCCTTCTCCGCATATGCACATTCGCGCGTGATTCAGAAAATCGCCAGCCGAAGTGGGGCAACAGCAGTTACCGTGATGGTACCGAATTCCTTAGGGCCTGCTGAACTGTTGATATCCTATGGCACGGATGATCAGAAAAACCATTATCTGCCGCGTTTGGCCAGTGGTGAAGAGGTGCCATGTTTTGCCCTGACGAATCCGGATGCCGGATCAGATGCCGGTGCAATTCCGGATACAGGTATTGTCTGTAAGGCTGAGTTTGAAGGTGAAGAAACACTGGGTCTGTTGCTGAATTGGGAAAAACGATATATCACCCTTGGCCCCATTGCGACGTTGCTAGGTCTGGCTTTTAGGGTCTATGACCCCGATCATCTACTGGGTTTGGAAGAAGATCTTGGCATTACCTGTGCACTGGTTCCTACCAGCACGGCCGGGATTGAGATTGGTCGTCGTCATGATCCGCTGAATATTGCTTTTCAAAATGGTCCTAATCGTGGCACCAATGTCTTTATTCCCATGCACTGGGTCATCGGTGGACAAGATATGATTGGTAAAGGCTGGCGCATGCTGGTTGAACGCTTGTCAATTGGACGTGGTGTTTCGCTGCCCTCATTAAGTAGTGCGGCAGGTAAAATGGCTAGTGACAGTACCGGTGCTTATGCACGTCTGCGGAAACAGTTTAATACGCCAATCGGGCGTTTTGAGGGGGTGGAAGAAGCCCTCGCTCGCATTGGTGGTATGACCTATATGATGGATGCCACGGTGCGATTGACGACCTCAGCCCTTGATGCAGGGGAAAAGCCAGCTGTATTGACTGCAATATCCAAACGATATCTGACTGAATGTATGCGACAGGTCATTAATGATGCCATGGATGTACATGGTGGCCGTGGTATTTGTATGGGGCCATCAAATTATCTGGGGCGCACCTATCAATCGATACCTGTCGCGATTACGGTGGAAGGTGCAAATATTCTGACGCGTAGTTTGATTGTGTTCGGTCAGGGAGTGATGCGGTGTCATCCCTATTTACAGGATGAAATCACAGCGGCTGATATGGATGGAGATGAAGGTGTAGCGCGTTTTGATCAAGCGTTGATGGGGCATTTTGCATATACGATAGCAAATGTGTCGCGGGCACTGCTGTTTGGGCTATCAGGTAGCCTGCTCGCACCATCACCCGTGGATGGTGAAACATCCCGTTATTACAAACAGATTTCCCGTTTCAGTGCAGCTACATCTGCGATGGCTGATGTGGCATTACTGGTTTTAGGAGGGGAGTTGAAACGTAAAGAATGCATATCCGGTCGATTTGCTGATGCGCTGGCCTACCTCTATCTAAGTTCAGCAACATTGAAGCGTTTTGAGGATGACGGTCGCCCGGAAGGTGACTTGCCGCTAGTACACTGGGTATGTCAATACAGTCTGTTTCAGGTGCAACAGGCGCTTGAAGGTGTGATTCGGAATTTTCCTGTGCGATTGCTGGCCTGGAAAATGAGGGTTTGGGTGTTTCCACTGGGTTGCCGTTGCAGGCTGCCTGATGATCACTTACAACACCGCGTAGCGCAGATGCTGATCGAACCATCGGTTTCGAGAGATCGTTTGGTGGCTGGTGTTTATGTGTCAGATTCAAAGGATGATGTAATAGGGCGACTTCATCATGCTATGAAAATATTGATGCAGGTTGAACCGATAGAGCGCAAGTTACGCAAGCAAAAGCAGGTTTACAGGTCTGATCAGGCATATGACGCATGGCTTGAGATATTAGTGCAGGAGAAGGTCTTGAATCAGCAAGAAGCAGATTTGTTGTCAGAGTCGCGTGAGTCTGTCAGGCAGGCTATTATGGTTGATGATTTTCCTGCGGATGAGTGGGGTTGATCTGGGTTGCGACTTTTCACAGGCCGTGTTTGCGCAAGCACAATCACCTTGTACCCCAGGGCAATCGCATTAAAATACCCTATGTTTTACAGCTTATTCAGTATTTTCTACCGCAGTCCGCCAGGGGAGTCTCTCTTGCACAAGTGTAATTCACCTTCAGGACCAAAGTTTCGCAAGGTAAGTCAAAGGCGACCCTTGTAAAAGTAGATGTATTCACCAGATAACTATAGTAAGTCCTAGGCAGGAAACCTAATATATTAAAATAAAGGGGTTTACTCTGCGAAACTTTGCGTCCTTTGCGGTAAATTCTGTTGTTATCTATACTTTGTGAAACCTGCGTCCTAGATGGTTATAAGCCGCCACTGATTTTCCAGCCATCGCTTGTTTTGCTTAAGGTAATGCGTTCGCGCTGATTTAGCTGTCGCCAGGTGCCATCTGCTTTGACCCTGAGCAAGTAACTCTGTTCACATTCGGCGCTATGTTCATCAAGCATCCTGATGACCCGATTGCTGGATGTCATTTCAGTTTCTTCAAATTGAGCGAACAGTTTGTTCATTTTACTAACGATATCAAATTCACTTTGTCCGGATTTATCATGGTAGTCTGGTAGCAGCAAAGCATCGTAGCCTCTGATATTATGGGTGCTAACGGCTATATCGCGCGCATCCAGCAAGGCATTGATGGCTTGTTTATCATAATCACTGCAGGCTAAAAGATTGAACAGCATAAAGATGCTGATGGTAAGAATATGATTCCTGTGTGAAGTGAAAAAACGCATTATCTGAGAATGATAGAGTGCTTATAATAGAATAAGGTGCGGCAGCTACAGGTATTGCTCAGATTTTGAGCTCCATGGGCTATTTGGGTGGTTGTGTTTGAGGATCATGGCTGTTTGACGCGCATCTCGTTTTAACCCCATCTTGGCATAGGATGCAGCTAGATAATACAGGGCTTCTTCAATAGAAGATGTAGTTTGATACAAGCGTACCAATTCTTGAAAGCGGTTAGCTGATGCAACAAAACGATCATGGTCGAAATAATATTTTCCAATAATCAGTTCATGCTCAGCTAGTATGTTATATAGCGATTGTAGTCGATTCTGCGCGCTTTCAGCATATGCGCTTTCCGGATGCTCTTTGATGAGGCGTTCAAAGGCACTTATCGAAGATTTATACATGCTGATATCTTTTTCTGCTGAAGTCCGTTGCTGATAGTAGCTCATGGCCAGCATGTATTTGGCATAATCAACATTTTTATGGGTGGGATGACGATCAATAAAGCGGAGGCTCATGGTTTCAGACAGGACAAACTCATTGCCTTTGTAAGCAGAAAAAATACGCATCAGCTCTGATTGAATGGCCAGTTTGCTGTAAGGGTATTTTGAATCGAATTTTTCCAGTCTTTTGGTGGCCATGCCAAATTCACCTTCTTCAATCAATTGCTTGGCGTGGGCGTACTCTTGATCAGCATTATCGCTGAAATCCTTATCGTTAGAAGCACAGCCACTGAGAAGAGCAATGATGATGAATGGAAATATAGGTAAGCGCATGAAGTTCATCGGCGCAGTTTACGGTTTAGATGCGATGGCGACAACGGCAATGTGACGACCCGTGACGCCGGCATCTCGCCTGAATGAAAAAAATTGCGCCTTATCGCATGCTGTACAAGCGTTGATGCATTCAATATTGCCCTCGCTCAGACCGGAATCAAGTATCTGTAAACGATTGATCTGACGCAAATCTGCGTGGTCGTTTACAAAGCTTTCTGCTCCAATAACACTATTTTTTAACGCAGTAGCAACATCTGCGCCGATGTTGAAACAGCAGGATCCAATGCATGGGCCAAGTGAGGCGAGTATATGTGCACTGCTGGCTCCTCGATTGAGCATGGCCTGGACGGCATGTTGAACAACGTTTGAGGCTGTGCCTCGCCAGCCAGCATGTACAGCTGCAGTAATGCCGGTTGCAGGATCTGCAAGCAGGATAGGAAGGCAGTCTGCGGTGCGGATTGCAAGTGGTGTGTTGTGCTGACTGCTTAATAAGATGTCTGCCTCAGTGCTATGCATATAGCCGGGGCCGTTACACCACAGTGTAGCAATCTGATGCGTTTGAATGGCCTGATGAGGTGGGCCTGGAATATCAGACGAGTCGAGCAGTCTATGCAGGTTATGTTCTATATTGGCATCCGGATCACCCAGCCCTGAACCAAAGTTCTGGCTATCAAATGGAGCGGGGCTGATGCCACCGCTTCGCGTAGTGAAAATGCCGCGGATGCCGTATCGGTTAAACAGTTTAGATTCAATAAAGGCCGATCGGGTTACCGAAAGATTAGCCATAGTTCTCTTGAAGTGACTGAGAGAGCCGGTTTAGATCTTCAGGAAGAGGCGCACGGAAACTTAACGCTTCACCACTGACAGGATGTTCAAATTCGAGCAGTTCAGCATGCAGCGCTTGTCGTTTGAGTGCAGTAATGGCGCTGTGTGTTGGGTCAGGGATGTTGGAGGCCGGGTTGTAGCTGCGTGCATAGACCGGATCACCAAGGATTGGCAGTAGTTCGTGTGACAGGTGCACACGTATTTGATGGGTACGCCCGGTATGTAGCGTTAAACGCAGCCGACTAAACGGACCGAACAGTTGTTCTACCTGAGCATTGGTGATCGCTTCCTTGCCGTTGGGATTCACAGCCATTTTTTGACGATGTTGAGGGTGGCGGGCAATAGGTAGTTCAATACATTTCTGTCGCCAGCGGGGGTTACCTCGACACCAGGCAATGTATTGGCGGTTTAAATTGTGCTCTGCAAACATCTCACTGAGTTGACGATGAGCAATTTCACTTTTGGCCACAACAAGACTGCCAGAGGTGTCTTTGTCCAGACGGTGGACGATGCCCGGGCGTTGCATGCCATTGATGCCTGATAATGTGTCGCAATGAAACAGCAGAGCATGAACCAGCGTGCCACGATCATGGCCATGGGCCGGATGTACCACCATGCCAGCGGGCTTATTGATGACAATGATATGTTCATCTTCAAACAGAATATCGAGTGGTATATCTTCAGGTTCGAGATTCAATATTTCGAGCGGCGGGATGTGCACATTATATGTATCGTCTTCAAAAACACGTAAGGAGGCTTGCTGCATGATTTTGCCAGAAATATTACATACGTGGCCACTCTTCAGTAGTTGTTGAATGTGGTTGCGACTCAGGCCACTCAGGGTTGCTAAAGCCGCATCCAGTCGCTTTCCATCCTGAGCTTCCGGGATACAGAAGCTCAGGATGTTATGGCTTGATGCGCTGTTCACTCAGTTGCTTCAGCTGACTTGGCAGTAGT
>NZ_RCFQ01000027.1 GCF_003665155.1 Mariprofundus sp. EBB-1
ATTTTTTCACCACATTCCCATAGGGGAGCCACTCTCGGCTTTGGCATCCTGCATCGCTCTACCTCCCCCATCCATGGGGTCGTTGCTTCGCCATCAGGTGAATGCTGGATACAGCAGAGAATATACCCTGGGGTATTCACCTTCTTCACAGGCGCGGCCGGTGAATGCTTTTGACTATGCCTGTCGGCGGATACTCCACTTCCATGCAGCGCATCCCATATCTATCTGCACAGCTCAATCCTACAATGCCTTTACTCTGCGAAACTTTCCCCCAGGGGAGTCTCTCTTGCACAAGTGCAATTCACCTTCTGCGTACTCCGAGGTGAAAGCTTTTAACTGTTTTAGTGTGGTTGACCTGACATCACACATCATCAGCCTTGAATGTAGAGCCAAACATCCCTATACATGACCTATGTTAAGAATTTTATTTCTACTATTTATATCTATCCCGCTGCTTGAACTATGGTTACTGATTGAAGTTGGTAGCGGCATCGGTGGTCTTTCGACCATTGCCCTGTGCCTACTCACCGCCGCCCTTGGTGGCTTCCTGATTCGTTGGCAAGGCATGAGTACTTTGATCGATGCGCAAAAACGCATGGCACATGGTGAAGCACCCATTGAACACGGCTTGCATGGTTTAATGATCGCCTTTTCAGGCCTACTCCTGTTCACACCGGGCTTCATCACCGACAGCATGGGCTTTCTGCTACTGTTTCCGCCCTTTCGCCGCCTTGTGATTGGCATGTTACCATTTCAAAAAATTAATCAGACAAACCCTGGGAACAGATCAGGCTCTTCTGATATCATAGATGCTGAAGTCATTACCCACGACAAGCATATTTCATAATATGTGGATAAAAACCGAAAAAAGCATTCACCGGCCGCGCCTGCACATCCGGAACAAAGGCATTTCACCGCAGAGGACGCAAAGTTACGCAGAGTAAAACCTAAAAATAGTATTTAAGACGCGTTGCCTTATATCAATATAGCAGAGCTAGAAACGCGGCTTCAGATGGTGACACAGACTCTCAAGAGGCATTCGGGGACTCGCCCATCATTCAAGGAAAAGCCAACACTATAAACCGATCCTTATAAATCAAATGTCGTTGCTTTACTCTGCGTACTGAAGGTGAATCGAGTTTACGAGAGAGAGACTCCCCTGGGGGACTGCGGTAAACTATTCTTAGATTACTAACCCGTGCCGGCGACGCTGCTTGACCTGCATCATTGCACCCGTACATTTCAGCTTACATTTTTTTCAACACTCGCAACAATGGAGGCAACAACTATGAACGTAGCAACAATGACAACCAGCCAGGTAGCTGATGATCGCATCGGCTTTTTAGGTAAAACATACGGCATGCTTGCCCTCTGTATCGCTGCCGGCAGCATCGGCGCATACATGTCCATGGGCTTCGCTTTCCCGCAGGAACATCCCTTCATGATGTTATTTGTCATGATCGGCGGCATCTTTCTGGTACAGGGCGTTCGCCACATTCCGGGCATCAACTTCATCGCCCTGCTGGCTTTTGGCGCCATCACCGGCATGGCGATCTCTCCACTGGTAGGCATGGTGGCTGCAAAATCCGGTACGCTGGTTACACAAGCATTTATGACCACTGCCGTAGCATTTGTTTCATTGACCGCTTACACCTTTATTTCCCGTCGTGACTTTTCTTTTCTAAAAGGTTTCGTCTGGACAGGGCTGATTGCCATGATCGTATTGGGCCTGTCCAACTACTTCTTCTTTGAATCACCACTATTATCACTAAGCCTGTCCGGTATTGGTGTGTTGCTGTTCTCAGCGTTCATCCTGTATGACACATCGAACATTCTGCGCGATTACCCGAATGACGAGTATATTTCCGCAGCACTGACCCTCTACCTGGATGTGTTTCTACTGTTCCAGCACGTGCTTGCGATGTTCGGCATGCTCGGCGGCGATGACTAAGCTCCACACCTTTAACTAGCAGATAAAACCAAAAGCGAGCCACGAATTTCACGAATACACACGAATAAGGCAGAGAAACTGCTATAGAATATCAGTGGCTAATGTTTTCTGATCACGTACTAATTTCAGCTGTCTCACGGTCTATTAACCCCATCGTTAACTAACAGACAAGACCACAAGCAAGCCAGAAGGTGAATTGTGACTAGATGAATCCCCCAGGGTAATTTCTTTGCGCCAACACATTCACCATGTAAGGCAATGATCATAGATTTTTAATTCGTGTTAATTCGTGAAATTCGTGGCTGATGTTTTCCTGATCACATCTGCAGCCCTTTACCGGGCTGCATTTTTGTTGAGGCTCTGTGTGCATGACGCTAGCCTCTGTTTTTTAACAACTTAGCAACACAACACTGGAGACAGATATGCTTGATAAAGCGCTGATGGAAATCCTGGCCTGCCCTAAATGCAAGGGCGATGTACACTACAATGAGCAAAACAGTGGTCTGGTTTGTGACAGCTGTCAGCTCGAATATCCGATTCGCGATGACATCCCTGTCATGCTTATTGATGAAGCCAAAAGCCTGAGCGCGTAACACCCCCTTCTCTGCCAACATGGCATTCATGGTTAAAATCCTGTTCTATCTGATTCGCTGTCTGCCGGTTCGACTGGCCGGAGCCATTGGAGCGGGTCTAGGGCGTGCGGCCTATCTCATCGATGGCCGCCATCGCCAGATTGCCATGCGTAATCTGCATCGTCTCTATCCACAAAAAAGCATGGCATGGAAACAGCGTATCAGTCGCGAATCCTTTGCCGAACTTGGTCGCACTACCTTTGAGATGCCGCATGTATTTCTGCGTTCCAAACAGTTTTTAACATCGCGCATCGAATTCGTCGGTCTGGAAGAGATCAACAAAGCTGCTGCAGCTGGCCACGGTACTGTTTTTACGGCATGTCATCTCAGCAATTGGGAGATAGGCGCCCTATCCATATCTCTGGTGAATGCTCCCGGCGATCAGATGTATCGGGCTGTGCGTCAACCGCCGCTCGATGCATTTCTTAAGCAGTGCAGAGAACGCTTTGGCAATCGCCTGCATGAACGCCGTGAAAATATGCGCTGGATTCCTAAAACACTGAAACAGGGGAAGAGCGTCTCTATCATGGTGGATCAACACCTTTCCAATGGTGTTCCAGTGCCTTTTATGGGACATCTTGCCCGCTCTACCACCTTGCCTGCAACCTATGCCCGACGTAATCATTCAGCCCTGTTTGCCGGCATCGTGCATCGCATTGGTCATCAATTTCGTTTCCGCATTGAATTTAAACGCATAACATTGCCCCCACAACATGCGGATAGCGAGCAGGATGCACTCGCTGGTACTGCAGCATTGCACGAAGCCTATGCGCAGGCCATTGATCAACGTCCTGAATTGTGGTTATGGATTCATCGGCGCTGGTTATACCTCGATGAACAGGAGCAAGCATGAGCAAACATAAGCCCGTTTCCCGCTTGCGCTGGCAAGCCTCACTCAAACTCATTTCAGATCGTTGGAGTCAAAAAAGCCTGAGTACTGAAAGAGAGCGCCTTGAAAACACCACCCTTTCCACCATCCAACACTATGCCGAGCAATACACTGAAGATGCTTCCGTACTTGAAATCGGCGGCGGTCCATGCTGCATTTCCCGCCTGTTGAATCTGAAACACAAAACCTATCTTGATCCGTTAATCGATGATTTCAGACGCATGTTTCCCGGTGAACTGCCTGAAGATGCTGAATATTTAGCAACAGTGGCTGAACGCATTTCCAAGCCGGCTAATAGTTATGATCTCATTCTCTGCCTGAATATGCTTTCGCATTCGCTCAATCCGGAATTGATCATGCATGAAATCGAGCGCCTGCTAAAAACCAATGGCACCCTTATCTTATCTATTCGCACACACTGCCCCATTGAATCCCGTCTGCATTACTGGGCCATGCAGTTTTGTCCTTTCTTGTGTAAAAAAACGCGTCCGTATTACTACTCACTGACCGGCATTCATCGCACATTACAACGGCACTTCAATATTATTGAAGAAAAAAGACTGAACATCAGACCGTTTTCAAACCCGTATATTAATCGCGAATGGCATCTGTTTGTCTGCACCCACAAAACCAGCCTTCCACACACATCCGGTAGCGCATGACAAAAGATCAACATCTGGTACTGATGCCGCCAAACTGGATTGGTGATGTCATTATGGCCCAACCCGCACTGAAAAGCATCGCAACCTATTATGCTCAGCACGGAACTGCGCAGATTTCGGTATGCGGCAGAGCATGGTTAAAAGAGCTGCTGCCATACCTTGGCCTAAACCATGCCCAATATCAGTCGAGCATTCCTGCTGCCGACACCGCCTTCCTGTTCCCCAACAGTTTCCGTTCCGCCTGGCAGTGCCGTCAGGCAGGGATTAAGCAGATCATCGGCTATCGTGGCCAGTGGCGCAGTCTGTTATTGAGTCGGGCACTGCCCCATCGTATAGACACCTTACATCAACACCACCGTCTGTTTCATCTCGATATTGCCGCACAGATGAATATCCCGACAGAAGACACGGCAGTTACGCTTTCAAGCCCTGCCGGTGACAAATTAGCCGGGCAGAAGCTCATGCAGCAACATGGTCTGGATCCGGAACGGGTCATCTGCATTGCTCCGGGCGCCCAATTCGGGGCGGCCAAATGTTATCCACCGGATGGTTTTCATGCGGTGGTTAAGCAGTTGGCAGACACAGGCTCGCAACCGCTTACGCTGGGCATGCCGGAAGATCATGCCACTAGCCAGCAGATCATAGCCGACATCACCAGCCCGCACTGGAATGCGGCAGGATCAACCAATATGACCGAAGCCCTGCAATTGATTTCCGCATCTAAACTCATGCTGTGCAATGATTCAGGCCTGATGCATGTCGCCGCCGGCTTAGGTATTCCAACGGTAACACCATTCGGAGCCACGGACCCTGCGCGCACGGCTCCCTCGGGCCCGCGTGTAAACGTCTTGTATCAACCGGCAGATTGCAGTCCATGCCTGCAACGCGAATGCAGTGTCAGCGGCCATCCCTGCATGGCCAACATCACACCGACCATGCTATTGGATGCATGCAGATCCATGCTTGCTGACCACTGATATGAAGATCCTGATTGTCAAACTATCCGCCTTTGGTGATATTATTCATGCCCTGCCTGCCCTGCAGGACTTACTTGAACGCAAGCAGGTCAGTGAAGTCCACTGGCTGGTGGATCAACGTTATGGGTTCGTCACAGATATTTTACCGGCCAATGTGATTGTGCATCAGGTTGCGCTCAAAGGTGATCACCCTGTGCGCTCTGCCTGGAAAGCCATCAAAGCGCTTCGGGAAATTGGTTTTGATGCGGTCATTGACCTGCAAGGCCTGATCAAATCAGCCGTGCTTGCACGCGCTTGTGGTTCACCCGTCTATGCCTTTGATCCACATTTTTTGCGCGAGAAAGCCAGCATGATCTTGACCAGAAATATCCGCTTTCACCCGCAGGATAAGCATGTGGTGCAGCAATATCGACGTATTGCTGCGGCTCCGTTCACATCATCGTTTGCACCACCTCAGGCATCATCAGACACCCCTACTGAGGCAATTCCCTACCGCGCACCACAAATCGACATCGCACACAGCCATTGCCGCGCCGATACCACACTGCTTCAACGGCTTGACTTGAAAGCGCACAGTTATGTCATTCTGCATGCCGCCGGCGGCTGGAAAACAAAACAGCTCCCTGAACAGAGCTGGATAGATATTGCCCGAAGCCTGTATGATCAAGGCATTACACCCCTGTTTAGCTGGGGAAACGAGACAGAACAAACTCAAGCGCAACACCTTGCAGCACAAAGCAATGGCTACGCCTTGCCCGAACGATTGAATATGTCAGCATTGGTCGCATTGATTCAAGCAGCTAAAGCTGTGGTTGGCGCAGATACCGGCCTGCTACATCTGGCCGCAGCATTGAATCAAACAACCATCACATTTTGGGGACCGTCTGCATCATGGAATTCGGCTCCCTTCACGGTTGAACAAACAGCAACAGAACCACAAAACCCAGAAAAGGTAGTGAAGCATTGGCATATCGAATCCAGTCCGGCCTGTGGCCCTTGCTTCAAACGCACATGTAATCAATTTGTCTGCATGGATGCGATTAAACCTGAGTCTATTACAAGGATATTACATGAGCTCTGATCATACATTTTCACAGAAGATGCACACCATGCTCCTACGCGCCCGCATTCCAGCCAGCATTCTCATGGGACTGGCTATTATTGTCTTCGCCAATCCCACGCTATCAAGCTGGCTTATCGGTCTGGCTATTGTCGTCATCGGAGAAGCCCTGCGTATCTGGGCTTCCGGCCATATCCACAAATCGGCCCAGGTCACCTCAACCGGCCCATACGCCATGGTACGGCACCCGCTATATCTCGGACATTTCCTGATTGCGACCGGCTTCTGCATTACCGGTGATAGTTTGCCCGCATTTATCATTGTCACCATTGCATTCTTCATCATCTATATGCCCACCTGGAAAAATGAAGAGAAGAATTTAACGGAAATGTTTGGCGCTACCTATTCTGATTTCATGGCCAATACTCCTGCTCTGTTGCCACGCTGGAACCGTAGTGTGTTCAGTGGTTCATTCTCCTGGGAACTGGTAAGCCAGCATCGTGAATGGAAGCATGCAGCCGGCTTAACCGCCGGCATGATCGGCATGGCCGGCTTAATATTCTGGGATAATTCTATCGCCCTGTTTCTACTCTCGTTGGTGCAAGGCAACTAATACACATATGCTGCGTTTCGGCTTTGCCATACTGTGTGCCTGTTGCCTGACGGTTACAGCGCTTAGCGCTGAGGCGACCGCAGCAACAGAGACAGTCAGCACAGCAAACATCGCTACAGCTCTCACCCCATCCTCAACACGCAAGGCTGCTAAAACAGTCGCAACGATCGCGACAAACCAATGCATGCCCTACATTGGTGAACATCTCACATTTAACATTGGCTGGGAATTCATTAATGCAGGCTCTACCACACTGGATATCGCCGCTATCGGTAACAATGGCTGGCAAGTCAAAACACTTGCCCGCACCAATAAATTCCTTGATGCATTCAGAAAAGTACGGGATTACATCACTGCGGAAGGGCTCTGCGTTGATGGTAAGATGCAAAGCACCCTGTTTGATGCTGACCTGCATGAGCGCAAATACAGAGCCAAAAAGCGCACCGAATACCTCTGGAAAGAGAACAAAATCACCCATACCCAGAATCAAATCACCGAACACTTTGATGTACCTGCCGGTCACTTGAGTGTGATTGATGCGTTTCTTACCGTACGCGGGTTAACACTCACACCCGGTCAAACCATCAATATCCCGGTGTTTGATTCACGCAAACAGTATGAAATTGAAGTGAACATTCTGCCTCGCAAAGAGATACTGAAAGCGCCCTGGGGTGAAAAAGTAAGCTGTATTCTGGTAAGGCCCAAACTGAAAACAGCAGGCATATTCACCAATAAAGGTGAGATGCTGTTGTGGATGACCGATGATGAACGTCATATTCCACTGAAAATGATGGCCAAAATAAAATTCGGTCGTATTTTTGCACATCTTAAGTCATATTCGAAAACGCCATGAACAGACACATAGATATTGTAGCAGCGTTCAACGCGATGGATGCTATCACTGATTTAACACACGCGTTGTCTTATCTATCTTTAGGAGAATTTTCTTGAAAATCATTGGAATTCACGGTTATTCATCAAGCAATCCAAATGCAGGAGCAGCACATAACTCCGGCGTTGCATGGGTTGAAAATGGCGTGGTGCTTGCAGCCACAGAAGAAGAACGTCTGAGCCGTAAAAAGAATGATTACAGCTATCCATTCCTCTCACTCAAGCAGATGCTTGATATGCAAGAATCAACGCCTGACTTCACTGCCCTTGCACAGCGTTCGAACATCAAATATCTACCGGATATGCTGAAGAATTATAAGCAGGCACGATCACTAACCGACGATGCTCCCTTTAAAAAATATTTAACCGGTAAACTTCTTGAGTTACCACTGCGCACATCTATTCAGGCCTGCTCCTCTCGCAAGGTACCTGAATCTGTAGCATCCTTACCACGCAGTGAAACCAGACACCATCAGGCCCATGCCGCCAGCGCCTATTATTGCTGCCCATGGCCAGATGAAGAGGTGCTTGTTATCACCCTTGACGGGCATGGGGAGAGCCATTGCGGCTCTGTCTGGACCGGTAAGCAAGGCAAGATGGAATCCCGTTCCTGGCTTTCTGCCCTGCACTCCGTTGGTAATATTTATTCGGCTGTCACCGCGCACCTGGGCTTTAAACCCATGCGCCATGAAGGCAAAATTGTTGGACTAGCGGCCTATGGCAATCCGGAACCTTTTTGCTCTCGCTTACATGAACATGTCACCGAAAGAGGTAAACACACCACCTTTGATGCTGATTTAATCTTACTGGCGATGCTTGGAAATAGAAAAGAGACCACCACTGTTTACCAATCACTCTCACAAGGGCTGTCACGCGAAGATATTTCGGCAGGCTTACAGACATTCACTGAACAGCTTGTCTGCGATTTTATCCATGCATGGGTTGAAGAGAGTGGCATTCATAAGCTGGCGTTGGCTGGTGGCGTATTCGCCAATGTTAAATTGAACCAGCGTATTCTGGAACTTGATAATGTAGATAATATTTATATTCACCCCAATATGGGTGATGGTGGGCTGGCAGTTGGCGCAGCGCTGAATACCTATGCAGACAACAAGGGCGGTCTGATCCCACAATTTATGGCATCAGCATACCTTGGCCCCGACATTGAAGTGGCTTCGGCCAAACTGGCAATGGAAGCAGCCGGAGCAAGCTATACACAACCTGATGATTTAGCCGACCAGGCAGCGGAGCTACTTGCCAATGGTCGTGTTGTTGCGCGTGCTGCAGGACGCATGGAATATGGCCCGCGCGCACTGGGAAACCGGACCTTGTTTGCCTCCTGTTCCGATCCAACGATTAACAAATGGCTCAATGACAGACTTCAACGCACCGAATTTATGCCTTTTGCCCCCATTATTATGGAAGAGTACGCAGCCGAGTATTTCCCGAGCTGGAAACCTGAACACTATGCTGCCCGCTTTATGACCATCACCTACGATGCTTCGAGCATCGCCAAAGAGCAGATTCCGGCGGCTATTCATATTGATGGCACCGCACGCCCTCAGGTGTTGAGGCAACAGGATAATCCTGAGGTTTACGCCATACTCAAAGCCTTCCATGCCAGAACAGGTGTGCCAGCACTGATCAATACATCCTTTAACATGCATGAGGAACCCATCGTATGCTCAGCCTCTGATGCCGTACGAGCCTTCCAACTTGGCAATATCGATGCACTCATTTGCGCTGATCTGTTGGCTGTAGCTGAACAATGAAAGCCCTTGTCACAGGTGGAGCCGGATATATTGGTGCCCATATGGTGCACCTTTTAAGGCAGCATGGGATTGAGGTTGCTGTACTCGATGACTTCTCAACAGGCCACCGTAATGTGATTCCCGAAGGTGTTGAACTGATTGAACAGGATTTAACCAAACCTGAATCCGTGCTTAAAATTCGCGCCTTCAAGCCGGATGTTATTTTCCATTTTGCGGCAAAAAGTATTGTAGAAGAATCCATGCATGCGCCATGGAGCTATTTATCGCAAAATTTACGCATGACCATGCATGCTATTGAGGGGCTGGAAAATGATAGCCTGTTCATTTTCTCCTCATCATGTGCGGTGTACGGGGTTCCTGCATCTATTCCTATTGATGAACAGACGCCATGCCAACCGCTATCTGCCTATGGCAAAAGTAAACATGTTGGAGAGGCTTTATTGGAAGCTGCCTGCAAAGAGCGCGGGCTTCGCGCCATCTGCATGCGCTATTTCAATGTGGCCGGCTGCGGAGATCCAGTACTACTTGAAAACCATCATCCAGAAACACACTTGATCCCAAACCTGTTGCTGGCAGCAGGTAAAAACACATTCAGTATGTATGGAACAGACCATCCAACCACAGATGGAACTGCCGTTCGGGATTACATTGATGTTCGGGATCTGACCGAGGCTCACTTATTAGCGTCACAACAATTACGCCAACAAAAAGCTGGTTTCTTTCAAGCTTTCAATCTTGGTTCGGGTAGCGGATACAGTGTGAAGCAAGTCTTTGATACCGTAGAACAACTCACCGGCTGCACCATTGATTATAACACCCACCCCGCTCGCCCCGGTGATGCACCAACGCTGATTGCAAATTGCACCGCCTGGAAAACCTTTAGCGGCTGGCGTGCCAAATATGATATACACGCCATGATTGAAAGTGCATGGAAAGCCATGCATGCCTGATAGTATTGCGGTTATTATTTCCACCTACAACAAGCCTGATGATTTAAGATGTGTGCTTGAAGGATATCGTCTTCAAACGGATCAACACTTTTCCATTTATGTGGCTGATGATGGTTCTGGTGAAGAAACCCGCACCCTTATAGATAACATGCGTGCAGCATACCCTGTTCCACTGCATCATATCTGGCATAAAGATGATGGATTTAGACTCTCGGAAATACGCAATCGTGCGCTATTAGCGGTGTCAGAGCCCTATGTGCTTATTACCGATGGTGATTGTATCCCATTCCCTGCACTGATTGCCTCACATCGAAGGCTATGTAAACGCGGATCATTTCTTACCGGCTCTCGGCTGTTATTAAGTGAAGGTTTCAGTACTCAAGTAAGACAACAAGACATTGACCTGCATGATCTCACTACAACAGCCACACTGCTGTCATTAAGACGTAGCAAATCGATCAATCGTATCTGGCCCGCTTTTATCCCACCCTTGATTGGCATCGAAAACAGTAAGCTCAGCGGCCTACGGGGCTGTCATATGAGTTTCTGGTTGAAGGATTTGCAAACCATTAATGGCTATGACCAGAGCTTCACAGGCTGGGGCCGTGAAGACTCGGATATTACAGCGCGTTTATTTCATGCCGGACTCACACGAAGAAATCTGTATGGCACACCATTATTACATTTGTGGCATCAGGAATTTTCAAGAAACAGCCTGTCTGACAACGACGCCACCCTGCAATCCTGTCTGAATGAAAAACGCGTTGAAGCCGTGTATGGACTAAGCCAATTGGCCGAAAAACTGAAAACTCATAGCCAACCTCTTCAATAAGGCTTTAATCAAAATCGATCAACCGTTAGCCACGAATTACACGAATCCCCACGAATTTTGAACAAGATAAATAATCTAGAGAGTTGGGGAATGAATGGCTGTATTGTAGAGAGTAATGAAGATGGTTTTAGCCGAATTAGCTTATAGAAATTCGTGTTAATTCGTGTAATTCGTGGCTGGTGTTTTTCCTTTCGTCTCTCTTGCTTCGCACCACAGGTACTTCCTCCTGTCGCCATACGATGAGACTTATCGCTTCGTGTGCGATGAACCAAAAAAGCGTAACAACTCAGTGATTACTGGCGTTGGCGTAAAATGCGATACCTGACTTTTTATCTTCATAGATTTCAATCCAGATATCACCCGTCTTGGCCGCATCAGCCAGATCGGTTGTTGGCACGTGTGCTTTTAATGTCATGGATTCACCATGAAAACGGCCATGAATCTGACAATCACCAGCAATATGGTATTCCACATCATCTGCCGGCCCATCATAGGTAAAGGTAAGCTGGCAGTTCACACCAACATCATCGAACTCACCCTTTTCCCCCTCTTTCAACACATCCTGCTGCAAGTTCATCACATCCCCGTTCATAGACTTTGCAGAGTGTGACAATAGTGCCACCTTAGCTCCATCCATAGCGCGGATAAACGCACTGAAACCACCAAAAATAATCGGATCATAATCAAAGCTGGCTGTTGTTTTCTCAAGAATAATGAAGTTCAACGATCTTGAGTCATCAGCATAAGCAGCCGTACTCACCATTGTGATCACTGAAGCCATCAGCATACAAAATATATAACGCATTTAAATCTCCTAATAATGTAACAAACAGTTTGGTTTATGTAGCCGGGAAAAAGGACTATTTAAGCGGGATGTAACCCATACCTTTCACAATCGCCTGACACTCAGCACCCTGCATATAGGCAATAAAATCTTTGGCTTCACCAACAGGATCGCCTTTACTCAGCAGCAATAGCGGGCGCGATACACTATATTTGCCGGACACCACATTTTCAGGTGTCGCTTCAATGCCATCAAGTGTAAGCACTTTCACCTTACCACCAGTAGCATAATCGCTGGCCACACCAACAGAAGCAAAGGTCACGGCGTTGACATCATGGGCTACTTTATCCAGTGCCACATCCTGTGAAAATGCCACCCAAGCCTGACCTTTATCAAACGTAATCGTATCTTCCTCTGCTACACCTATCAGATGGAATTTTTTGGTGAACAACTCGTAGGTACCATGTTCAGCGCCCATCGATACCAGATACACTTCTCCATCATGACCACCCACAGTACTCCAGTTGGAAGCTTCACCTTTAAAGAGCTGCTCAACCTGAGCCGAAGTCAGGCTTGCAAGCGGATTATCTGCATTGACCACCAAGACAACACCATCCGTAGCAATTTTATGAATCTTCAGATCAGGATATTTTTTAATCTCTTTCGCTTTCACAGAGCGTGAAGCACGACCGATATCCACTTTTCCTTTGGCAACCGTTTTCACACCCTTACTGGAGCCGCCTCCGGCGATCACAATATGTACACCAGCATGGCTCTTTTTATACACCTTAGCACATGCTTTCATGGCTGGCTGCACAGTTGTGGAACCGGCTGAGGTAACAACACCGGCATGGGCAACGGACACCCCGAAAACGGCAATCATTGCCGCAAACAAATAGAGCTTTTTCATGAACAATCCCCACAAAAACTATCAATAAAGAACGTAGAACGTTGATTTACATCAATATGCAAAGCAATTCGATGCATGGCACACCCTTCAAGCGGCCGCACTATGCCAGCATGACATGTGCATGGAAACCTCCATACCATTGATAAATTCAGCACTCTCACACTTTCTCTCAATATAAACATGGCATAGTATTTTTTGAGACATACTGGAAGCCTTGGATACTTCTTTGGACATATCAATACAAGGCTGTGACGTCATAGATAGATCAACCCAAAAGATCATTATCGGACAGGAGAATTGTGAAACAATAGAGCGCCCAGTGAAGGGAGGAACCAAAGAAACGACTCTGGTTTATTTCTGACTAATCTCTTCAATAAACCTTTAATCAAAATCTATCAATCTTTAGCCACGAATTATCACGAATGTACAGAAGGCATATTACTTTCTTATGCAATAAAGTAGCTCATGCTTATCTGTAATCGGATCCATCAACACATAACAACCGACCACACCATTAAGTAGGATCTTTAATTCGTGTTCATTCGTGTAATTCGTGGCTGTTTATTTGATGGAGTAATGCTGAACAGTTGCTGCTCCCCACTATTGTTCAATGAATTTTTTTACAACTTATAAGGCATCACTTGGTGTTAAAACACTAGCATTCACGACTGTTTCTTTCTTTTACCTTTCTGTCTCCCGCATCCACCGTTAAGCTTCGGACATGAATCATTCAGGCAGCCCTCTGGCAACGTTTACACACGTCTCATTCAAACCACTTCGGCAACTCATATTGCTTGCATGCTTGGCCGCGCTCATGCCGACATTTGCTGATGCAGCGAACAAGAATCCGGATGGCACACAGTATGTCAGCCGCGAAGCACTCAGCACGCTACTGGCTTCAGAAATCAACGTTCCAGTAACTGAAATTCGTGCCATTCTGAAACAGGCAACATTTCAGCCAAAGATCGTTCAACGCATGAATGGCCAGTGGGAAGCTCAGCCTTATGCAAAGTATCGACCGCTGTTCATCAAACAGAGTATGCAGGATAAAGGCCGCGCCTATCTTCACAAACATCAGCACATTTTTAACCAAATTGAAGAAAAATATCAGGTTGATAGCGTCATTATTGCTGCCATCCTCGGTATTGAGACACGTTTCGGTGTTGCCCACGGCACACGCCCCGTGCTTGATTCACTCTATACCCTCTCTACCGGCTTCCCGCGTCGGGCTGAATTCTTTCGCAAACAGCTCGGTGCCATCATAGAAATCAGCCGTCAGGACAAGTTTGAACTGAGCACGCTCAAAGGCTCATATGCCGGTGCTTTTGGCTCCATACAATTCATTCCAACCTCGTTCCGCGCATACGCTGTGGATGAAGATGGTGATGGTATCCGTGACGTGTTTCACTCCAAACCCGATATCATTGCCAGCGTAGCCAATTACTTTAAACGACACCATTGGCAACACAATCGTCCTTCGGCTTTCTGGTTGCCCATGGAAACCAAGCTAACGCCTGAATGGCAACAGCTTGCTAAGGGAAAATTAAAACACTGGGTAACACTGGCAGATCTACGCCAATCCATGCCTGAGATATTTAACGCCATTCCACAACCCTGGCGCGATAGTGATAAAGTCAGCATTATCGAAATGGAAACCAAACAAGGCATGCGGTTCGCATTGGTACATTACAACTTTAAAGTCATCATGCGATACAACCCTTCCTTTAATTATGCCATGGCCGTCACAGAAATCGCGGCCATGCTGGAGAGAACAACATTCGCCGTCGATTAATCACCCCCACCCTACTGCTTTCTCTGTTGAGTCTTGTGATAGCAAGCTGCTCAGGCCATGTCTCACCCATTAAGGATTCAGCGCCAGACACGGTGCCCAATGGCCAGGCCCATCTGCCCGATGGCGCAGGCGGTGTTAGCAAAACAGGCAAGCCATATCGTGTTGCCGGCCAATGGTACACGCCCCTGAAAAGTGAAGGCCGTTATGATGAGACCGGTACGGCTTCATGGTATGGCACCAAATTCCATGGACTACTCACAGCCAATGGTGAAACCTATGATATGCATGCCTTATCGGCTGCACATAAAACACTGCCCTTGCCCACCTTGATGCGAGTGACCAATCTGGACAATGGTCGTAGCGTGATTGTGCGTGTGAATGATCGCGGCCCATTTGTGAAAGATCGCTTGATTGATCTCTCTTATGCTGCTGCCAATGCCCTCGGTTACACCAAACAGGGTACGGCCCATGTGCGCGTCCAATCGCTTGAAATCCCCCCGAGTAAAGCAACGAAAACACTGGCTATGGGCGCTAAACTCAAAGCAGCAGACCGCTCCAACACCATCACCGTATCCAGCCCTGACACCTTATCACTGCCAGCGACGGCACCATCCGGAAAAATATTTGTGCAACTGGGCGCCTTTGGCTCACAAGAAAATGCCGGCCGCTTGCAAGCCAAATTAAAAACCGCCTTTCCGGCCGCCCATATTATTGCCGTGCATATCGCTGAGAAAACACTCTATCGTGTGCGTATCGGCCCCTTTGAAGACATGGTAAATATTGAAAAAACAGTATTATCACTACAACAGAAAGGCTTTGATAAGCCCATGGTGATTATTGAATGAGTACAGTACAATCGACAACACGCCCTCGTCTGGCCGCATTTGGCTCATCCCGCATTGGCTCTGACTCACCGATATATCAGGATGTAACGGCACTCTCCAAGCAGATCGCCGAATCCGGTTGGGATGGTATGACCGGTGGGCATCAGGGCATGATGGCTGCATTTTCTGAAGGTATGCATGCCGGTAACGGCCATATTCAAGGCATCACACTGGAGCGTTTTCCCACACCACCGAACAACACCCTAAGCGAAGAGATTCGCGCTAAAAATTTCTTTGATCGCATGGGAACCATGATTGAACAGGCTGACGCATGGTTAGTATTGCCCGGCGGCCTTGGCACACTGGCCGAACTGGCCATGACATGGGATCTCATTGCTATTCGTGTGCTGGAACCACGCCCGCTGCTTCTCTATGGTGATATGTGGCAACCCATTATCGCCACACTTTCTGATCAACTGGTGTTATCGGCCGACAAAGCCTTTCATTCCATTCAACTGTGCCATTCACATCAGGATATTCTGGATGCACTAGAGCCGTACGCATGAAACCTGATGCAACCCACCCCACTGCCAACTACCAGGATCTGCGCGCGATAGTGAGCGACAAAGAAAATGGCCTTCGTTTAGATCAGGCCTTAGCACTGTTATTACACCTTTCACGCCGCCGCAGCCGCCGCGCTATTGATGAGGGTGGCGTATATCTTAATCAGAAACGTTGCAGAACTGCCGGTCGCAGCATCTATACCGGAGATAAACTACGCGTGGTTCTGTTAGAAAAAGAGAAACTCACACCCTTCACCGCCGAGCAAATCGTCTGGCAGCGACCACCACTGTACCTGCTGCATAAGCGCAGCAATCAATATGCTCAAGAAGCCCTGCATCGTAGCCGTGGCACGCTACCCTATGAACTGGCTCAACATTTGGCACTCCCGCCCAAGATTTCTGCCGACTTGCGTCCGGTACATCGTTTGGATCGTGGCACATCAGGGCTTATGTTGTTCTCCTCGAGCCCTAAACAACTGCAGGATTTACAAGCCTTATGGCACTGCTGCACGTTTAAAACCTATCTGGCTGTTGTTGAACCTGCTCCTGCATGGGACAAACAAACCATCACGCTCGCCATTGATAGTGAACGCGACCAGCGCGGGCGTTATCATATTTCGGAACATGGCCGCGCCTGCAAAACAGAAGCAGAAGTGATAGAACGCAAAGGGAACAGAGCACTAATCAAACTCATTCCACATACCGGACGTACCCATCAATTGCGTATTCATCTGGCTGCTTTGGATTGCCCGATTCTCGGTGATATGCGCTATGGCGGAAAAGCACATGCACGTTTAATGTTGCACGCTCAAACTTTACAGATCATCAGGCCTGCACTGGGACAAGATATTCAATGGCATGCAGAACCTGAAGGGGATTGGCAATGGTAATCACATCGTTTGCAGCTAACTGCAACAGCAAACAACAACATAGAACAGGATCAGTTTTCTTAGCTTTATTGCTAACAACAGTGTTCATGAGCGCAATATTGAGTTCCACTGCGTTCGCTTCATCCCAAGGAACATCACCAACATTAGAAGCCAAATCATGGGCAATGCTGGATGCTCGTTCCGGACAGATCATTGCCGAACACAATGCCGACGAGCAACTACCACCGGCCAGTCTAACCAAGATGATGACACTCTACCTGGCCTTTGAAGCGGTCAAAGAGGGTAGGCTCGATATCAATGAACGCATAAAAATCAGTAAAAAAGCATGGAAAATTGGTGGCAGCACCATGTTTCTGGAACCCCGCCTAAACCCAACTGTAAATGAATTATTGCACGGCATAGCCACCTTATCCGGCAATGATGCCTGCATAGCCATTGCCGAACACATGGATGGATCTGAAGAATCTTTTGCCGACCGGATGAATGAAAAAGCCAAAGCTCTGGGCATGCAGCATAGCCATTTTTCCAATGCCACCGGCTTCCCAGCCGAATCCCATTATAGCTCAGCCATGGATATGAGTATTCTTGGTGTAGCCATATGGCGTGACTATCCGGAACAGTACAAACTCTTTGGTGAACGAGATTATACCTTTGATGGCCATACCCAACCCAACCGCAACCGTCTGTTATGGAGTTTCCCTGATGCTGATGGTATCAAAACAGGCCACACCAAAGAGGCGGGTTATTGTCTGGTTGGATCAGCGGAAAAAAACAATACCCGTTTTGTCACTGCTGTCTTTGGCACAAATTCTGATCGGGCTCGGGCAAGAGAATCCAAAAAGCTACTGGGCTATGGGTTTAGAAATTTCATTACCGTCCGTCCAACTGAACGTGAAATTCGACGTCAGGTTGAAGTGTTTGAAGGCGTTAAAAATTCCATATGGCTTAAACCTACCGCGCCAATATGGGTAACAGTTCCACAAAATAGCAAAGCTAAGCTCTCATTTCGCCTGCGTTATGATGCACCATTGAAAGCACCAATCCGTGAAGGACAAAAACTGGGTACTATCGAAGCTGTCATTGGTGGTGACAATGCCAAGGCTGAAGTTATGCGTTCATTCCCGATGGTGGCGACGCAATCCATCAAACAGGCATCATGGATAAGTCGTCAATGGGATGGTTTACGCTTGTGGATCAGTGACAGCTCCAATGAACTGCTCGATGATGTCACAGGTGAGCCCGGCACCGCAGAGTAATCCCATTGATTGCATGGGTGAATGGCCACTTCCTGCCACTGGAAAAAGCCGTAGTTCATATTGAGGACAGGGGCTTTCAATTTGCCGATGGCGTGTATGAAGTCATTGCCTGTTTCAACGGTTCATTCCTCGATATGGATGCGCATTTACAACGATTAGAACGATCCTGTCAGGCCATAGACATTACGCCTCCGGTTAGCCGGAATGCATTGCTATCCCTGATTGAGCAGACCTATCAACGGAACCCCTATGCCAACGCATTGGTATATATTCAAATCACACGGGGCGTAGCGCCACGCTCGCATCTGGTACCGCAAGCACTCACACCAACCATGGTGATCACCTCACGTGACTTAGCCATGCCTAGTGATGAAAAAATATCAACCGGTGTGAATGGCATTACCTTAAATGATATACGCTGGAAACGTTGCGATATTAAATCTATCGCCTTGCTGGCCAGTGTGATCGGGAAACAGGAAGCCAAACAGCACGGCGCTGATGAAACATTCTGGCAGGATGATCAACAGCATATCCTTGAAGGCTGTACTACCAATTGCTTTGCAGTCATCAATGGCGCACTGGTAACGCATCCACTTGATCATCAGGTGCTTGGTGGTATCACCCGAAGCATGGCCTTGCGCATTGCTAAAAGCTTGGATATTGCTGTTGAAGAACGCAGTTGGAAACTGGATGAAGCAGGCCTCACAGAGTGTCTGATGAGTTGCACTACCAATGCCATCATGCCGGTCTGCCACATGAATGGAGAAGCTATTGGCACAGGTCATCCCGGTCCGGTTGCCACCCTTTTGCGGCAAGAGATGTTAAAAGCCTTTGCTGCATTACAAAGCAACAAGCCCACACATGCATAGCCATCGCATAGAAGGCGTCCTGTTGGACATGGATGGCACCATTGTTGATGCCTTCCCACCCATCATTCGCGCCCTGAACCAGACCTTTATAGAGTTTGGTCTGCCGACCATGAATGATGTGGAGGTCAAGCGACATACAGGCAAGGGTGATTGCAGTATGATCAGTCTGTTTGGTGACCGTAAAGAAGAAGCGGGCATTCGTTTTTTAGAGATTCACGATGAAGATTATCTTGATCACATCACGCCCCTCGAAGGTGCAGTATCACTGTTTGAATGGTTAAAAGCATCGCATATTCCAAGCGCTATCGTCACCAGCAAAAGTCAAATTCGGGCTGAAGCACAGCTACAGGCCTTAGGCTGGAGCCATTACTTTGAAACGGTCATTGGTAAAATGCCGGGACGGCCGGAAAAACCTGACCCTGCCCCTGTGCTACTAGCCTGTGAACGACTGAATATCGCACCATCAGCATCGGTCATGATTGGCGATGGCCTTGCCGATATGAAAGCAGCCACACGTGCAGGCAGCCGCCCTTTAGGCATCTGTGATGGTTTCTCTTATCAGGAACTGACCGATGTTGGTGCACTATCTTGTTTCGATTCATTAACAGAGGTTCAGGCATGGCTACAAAAACAGATCGATTAACCACCCCGGATAATATTGTGCCGGATGAGACCGATTGCGAGCCGACATATTCCGATAAAACAGTATCCGACCAGCTGATTCGCTTTCTGCTGCCAGACGCGCGCGCGCGCGGGGTCATTATTCGCGCTACGCATATTTTCGAAGAAGCCAATCGCATCCATGGCTTAAACGGCAATATTGCGCACTTGTTTGATCAAAGCCTGCTGGCATCCATCTTACTGCTCTCCATCAGCAAAGGTGGCACCCGTCAGGTGCTGCAACTCAATTCGACTACCAGTTCAGCTCCTGTTCAAATGCTATTAACAGAAGCCCGCCAGGGCGATGTGCGCGGCTTCATCAATTGGGCTGATGGCCAAACCATTCTGCATCACGACGATGGTGAAACGCTATCTGGCTGGCTCGGCAAACCAGTTCGCTTTTCTACCGTGCGTGATTTGGGTTTTGGTCAACCTTATGTCTCCAGCATTGAACATGAATCTGATTTTTTAGCCGACCATCTTATTCATTACCTCCATCAATCCGTGCAAATCAGAGCCGATATCGTTCTGCACGGTGACCTTGCTATTATGATCGAAGCCATGCCCGGCTGTAGTGATGATGACTGGTTTAAGGCTGTCGAAAGTATGGCAAAGATCCCCAACGGCGTACTTGAAACAGCATCCACGGCATCCATATTGACCTATTTCAACGATTTACATATCAAACAGGCGGGTACGGATGCATACCGTTACCACTGTGATTGCAGCCCTGAAAAGATGACCCAGGCAATGAAGAGTTTTTCACCTGAGCAGCTTGCTTCACTGGCCGATGAAGCCGGTAATATTACTGCCTCTTGTCAATACTGCCGTAGCCATCACATCATCAAACTGACACAAATTGTTGCATAGCCAATCGACACAGCAATGGATCTGAAATACTCCATTATCCGCCGCCCGAAACGCAGAACCGTAAGCATTGTCATTCGAAGCAACAATCAGGTGGATGTGCTTGCTCCAAGCCGAACACCTGCTGATCTGATCCACCAATTTGTGCGTGAAAAACAGTCATGGATACAAAAAAAGCTACAATTCAATAAAGAAGTGAGAGCCTGCTATCAGCCTAAAAACTTTACGACTGGTGAAGCTTTTCAACTGAGCGGTGAAACCTACCGACTCCATATATCCAACAAGACAACAGCCATTCATATTGATGACGATCAACTCAAGGTACCCTGTCATGCTCCCGACACACTCAAAAAGCTGATCATAAGCTGGTACAAGACATCAGCAGAAAAACATTTTCAACAACGCAGTCATCACTTCGCCACGCAAATTGGTGTAGCCCCTGCCTCCATTGGTGTGAAAACCTATAAAAGCCGCTGGGGAAGCTGCCATCATGATGGCCGCATTTATTTCAACTGGCGCTTAATGATGGCCCCTGAATGGGTTATTGATTATGTCATAGTGCACGAGCTATGCCATTTGATTCATCACAATCACTCCAAACAATTCTGGCATGTCGTTGAGCAGACTATGCCGGACTATCGCCATGCCAAAGTATGGTTAAAAACCAATGGGCTATCGCTTGAGGTGTAACAACAGATCAACGTAAATATGTGTGAGCAGGGTCACAGACAATCCAATTCTACCCCTCATTATGCGCGCCACCCGACAGATGTGATCCGGCTCGCATACACTAAGGAGAATAACCTGATGCGCACAATGAATAGACTAATAATAAGTTTGATTTCCTCTTTTCTGATTGCAGGCGTCCATTCAGCCTCTGCCAACAGCATTAGTGACTGGATGGGTGAGCATCGCAATGCTCAAGCATCCGTCTCCAGTCATGACGATCAGCCTGCTGATGCAGCGCAATTATTAACACTGGAACCCGGCCAAACAGAAATGTATGCCCGCCCGTCTCCCGATGGCCGCTTTTTGATCACCCTGAACAGCAAACGCAATACATCGTGGATTTCCCGCCATTTCAGTGAGAATGGTGACCCTGCCAATCGCATTTCCGACGATAACAGAGCCTTTGATTCCATAGGCTGGCGAGACAATACACATGTCTATTATTTATCGGAACGCGCCGGTGGATTAGCGTTGTGGGAAAAGATCTCCGATGGCGAAGGCATGCAGCGCCGCATTCAAGCCCTGCATGGTATGATCACGCAACCCATTCTACTTGAAAATAATACAATTATTGCGGTTCGGCTGACACCGCTGGAGCGCAGAAACAAGCAGCATCAGAACACCCATTCCCGTCATAAAGCAGACGATAATTTCAACAACTGGACTTTTGACGGCTTTCGTACAGATATTGTCCGCTTCAATGCAGATGGCGAAGAGCAGGTGCTAGCCAATGGTGTTAATCCCTCAATCTCTCCTGATGGTCAGTGGCTTGCATTTTCCATGCAAACAGGCCGTAGCATGCACCTCTTTCGCATTTCTCTGGATGATTCTTCCGAGCTCATCCAGATTACCGACAGCAGAAGCGTGGATGTCCAACCATCATGGAGCAAGGATAGCCAGCGACTCTACTTCACCTCTAACCGTGCCAGACCTGACCTTCGCCATGCCAATAAGAGCCAATGGGATATATGGAGTATAGATATCAACGGTCGCAACCTGACACAGTTGACGCATAATGAAGCTCGCGATGGTGCAGCTAGAATGGACAAAAATGGTAAAATATACTTTCATTCAGATCGCAAAATTGCTAAAGCCCTTCGCGCACAGCATCAACTTGGCTCAGGCTCTACTTCCGGCTTTCATATCTGGACAATCGACGCTCCAAAGCCTGTGAAGTAATCGTCCAAGCCTCACCCTCCCGATTCGAGGTTCGATCATTTATCCAACGACTTTTAATCGGTTCGACATCGATTGATTTCCTACCATCACTTTTACTCAAGATACGATTACCGTTACTGTTAGCTCATGAAAATCATCACCGCAAACCTCAATGGCATTCGTGCCGCCACCAAAAAAGGGTTTTGGGAGTGGTTTTCAGATCAGAACGCCGATTTTCTCTGTTTACAAGAGCTCAAAGCCCATGCCCATCAGATCCCGCCAGAAGCAATGCCTGACGGTTTTCATCATCACTATCACTTTGCCCAAAAACCGGGTTATTCCGGAGTCGCACTATATTCGCGTTTAAAGCCCGAAGCTGTGCACATCGGCCTGGCTGCTATCGACCCCGACACTGATTGGTCAGACATGGATGCCGAAGGGCGTTTTGTCATGGGGGATTTTCTGGGCGCGAATGGTGCCAAACTTTCTGTCATCAGTGTCTATTTTCCATCAGGCTCCAGTTCAGCACTGCGTCAAACGGTAAAAATGACGTTTTTAGAACGCTTCCTGCCGCTGATGCAACGGCTACAAAGCGATGGACGTGAACTTATTGTCTGTGGTGATATCAATATTGCCCACCAACGCATTGATCTGAAAAACTGGCGCGGTAACCAAAAACACTCAGGATTCTTGCCCGAAGAGCGTGCATGGTTTACGCAATGGATCGAAGCCGGCTTTACAGATGTGCTGCGCCAATTATATCCAGAAAAAGAGCAATATAGCTGGTGGTCTAATCGTGGCCAGGCCCGTGCCAATAATGTCGGATGGCGTATTGATTATCATATGTGCACACCCGAAACGGCCAAAAAAATCAAAGATATTGGTGTTTATACCGACCACTGGTACTCCGATCACGCTCCAATTACAGCCACATTTGAAGGCTAAATCGGCGAAGTGTTTCAAGAACAGGAAGAGATAAGCAACTGAACCTTGTCAATCACCCTGAAATTAACACAGCACCTCTATAGCGTCAGAGCATCTTGCACAGCATCAAGCTTCTCTTGCGCTACAATTTTAAAACGACCGCCTTTCTCCAGCTCCGCTAACGTTAACGCATTACCCCACACGCAACCTGTATCCAAGCCAAGTACATGTGGCTGATCATCCACCAGACCTTTCGCAGCCCAATGACCATAGACCACATGCGTATCGCCCAGCCACTTCAATCGCTTATGACTAAACCATGGTCTCTCTTTTTCATTACTGCTTTCACCGGTCCGTACATCCCAGTTAAACACGCCATCACTGCTACAATAGCGTGTGCGGGTGAATACGGCAGCAGCAAATAGCGGGCGGGTAGGATCCGCTTTCTTCGGTTCAGAAATCGGGAATTTCACATGATGCAGTTGATGGCAAAATTCTTTCCAGTGTTCGCCCTGCAACTGCATTTCAATTTTCATGGCTCTTTTTTTCGCTTTACGCAGTGTCCATTGCGGATGCAGTCCGGCATGCACCATTGTCCAAGCTAAATCCGTATCATGGTGCAACACAGGCTGATGCCTTAACCATGTAATCAGCTCTTCACAATCATCAGCATCAAGTACCTGTTCCAGTGTATCCCGCCGATAGCTGCTGGATCCACTTGCCAGCTCTAGCAGGTGTAGATCATGGTTACCCAACACACAGATACAAGCATCACCCAAGGCTTTTAGAAATCGCAATGTATTCAAAGAGTCTGGCCCTCGGTTGACCAGATCCCCAACACACCAGAGCACATCTTCGGCAGGGTTGAAATCAACCTGCCTGAGCAATTTTCTCAGTGGTTCATAACAACCCTGAATATCCCCTACCGCATAGACTGCCATGCTGAGCCTACGCCTCTGCCTCGGTATTCAATGCGCTCAACAGTTCAGGTAAGAACTCACCAAATTCAGCCACCATCAAGGTGAAGTCCGCATCAAATCTGGCCACATCATCCCCGCCGGATTCACCCGCCTCATCCAGAATAGCGGAATCAAATTTCAAACGGCGAACAGACATATCTTCATGCAACACAAATGACATACGTTCACGCCAATTCATCGCCATCTTTTTCACCCGTCGTCCAAGTGCAACATGGGCGCGTACTTCAGCAGATGAAAGATCAACATATTTACAACGCACTACGCCTTCCGCACCTTCTCCTGCCTGCATTTCACATTCATCTTCCACCTCAAACCCTTCAGGCAGAGCAGTATCATTCATCAACCAGCGCGTCATCGCCGTTTCCGGTGATTCATTGGTAGCAGGCAGTACAACATTGAATGTGCCAAGCGTTTTACGTAATAGCTCAATCAAGGATTCGGCTTTACTGGCGCTGGAGGAATCGACAATCAGCCACCCTTTCTGCGGTAAAATGCATGCATAGGTATGGCTGGCCCGTACCAATGCTCTTGGCAACAACTCCTGCAATACCTGTTCTTTAATATCACCCTTCTCTTTACGCCCCACCGGACGCCCTGCTTCAGCTTCAATCTGAAAAGCGCGTTCAACCACCTGTTCACGCACCAGTGAAGCCGGCAATACCTTATCTTCACGACGCATGCACAGCATCAATGCACCATTGCTCTCATGCACCAACATCTGCCCGGCATGACCCAGAGGCTTACTCCAGCCCTCACAGGCCATCTCCATCTGACCGCAATCACGTGCCTTGCGTGTCAGCAGAGCCTCATGCAACTGCGCTGCGGTCAATTTAAAATCATCCTCAAACGCATAAAACTGAATATTCTTAAACCACATATTACATTGTCCTTGTTAGGTATTTTCACTATAAGCTACATGATTCACCAATGCACCGCAGCCTTATCCCTTTTTATTCTGGCAGTAACGATGAATAGTGACGATTAAAAAACTGCGCCGCAATGTATCAAAAGCCTCACACTTCACAACATTACTTAGACATCATCATACTGGCGAAACGCTTATTCATATTAGGCTTTATTTTTTCAAACTTCCCGCTACACTGCGCGACCGTTTTGGCAAGGCTTTCGGCTTGTCAAATACCTGGAGGATTTGATGATCAAACTGTATTCTGATGCCCATTGTCCAAACTCGCATCGTACCCGTATTGTCTTGGCAGAAAAAGAACTGCCCGTCGAAACGCAAGAATTAGAAGCTGATAACCTCCCTGCCGATTTCATGAAGATTAACCCGTATGGTAAACTACCTACGGTGATCGATCGTGACATCGTGTTTTTTGAATCATCTGTAGTCAACGAATACCTCGATGAGCGTTATCCGCACCCTCCATTGAAACCGGGTTCACCAGCAGAACGTGCTCAGATGCGTTTAGCAGTGCTACAGTTAGAGCGTGAACTCTACCCTTTGTACGCAGATAGCCAGAACAGCCGCAAGAAAAAAGATGCTGTCGCCAAAATCAAAGTCTATCTTACGTCATTGGATGCATACCTTGCGCGTCAGGAATTTTTCATCGGTGAGCAATACACACTGGCTGATGTAACGCTGGCTCCTATTTTGTGGCGTCTGCCTTCTATTGGAATCGATACAGCACCATGGAACAACCTTGAAGGCTATATGGACCGTCTGTTTGAACGTCCGGCCTTTGAACGTTCATTGTCTGAAATCGAGCAAATGTTACGCGATTATTGATTATTGATTGCTGATTCTCAAAACATAGAAAAAGATTTTGATGTGATTTGCATCACAGCCTTTTACGATTAAAGTACCTACCCTCCCGCAAAATCTCGGCAAACAGGGTATGAAATATTATGTTTAGTGTATTGCACCGTGATCACCCGGAAAGAGACAATGCGATCAAATTCGTAGCCGAGGTATTTCTCAAGGCTCATGGTGCCGATATTCAACATTTCATGCCCAATATGATGCTCGTGCGCGATAAACATCAGCAATATCGATCTGTAATGGGCTACAAAGAAGCCTCGAAAGCACCACTTTATTTGGAACATTATCTGGATGCCCCCATTGAACAGTGTATATCAAGCTATCTCGGTCAGCCTGTAGATCGTTCTGAAATTGTTGAAGTAGGCAATCTGGCTGAAGCATTCCCGGGCGATGCCCGCATGGCTATTATTGGAGCAACGGCCTATTTTTATAATGCAGGCTTTCGCTGGGTTGTATTTACAGGCACCAAACGCCTGCGCAATGTGTTTGTTAAATTGGGTTTATCACCTAAACAGCTGATTCATGCAGATGAAGAACGACTACCTGAAGGCGACCTGAAAAAATGGGGCACATATTATAATGGAGATCCTGTTGTTTGTTTCGGTTCACTCGAAGAGGGGCATAGCAATTTACAGGCCTTGTGGGAAAATATGCGTGATACCTGGTCCAGCGCTGAACAAGCAGGCATAGATGCAGCCCATTGCAAGCAGTCCGCATGAATCCGCTCAGTATAGCTATTTCCCAATATGCACAGGAAACACCGGCTGCCATTGCTATTGAAAACAGCACAACATCACTGACGTATGCTGATGTAAGCAAGGCCGTAACCAAACTCGCAAATGAGCTGGGAACACATCATTTAAACGCTATCGCCCTACTGGCTGATAACGGGCCAGCCTGGTGCATTGCTGATCTGGCCTGTCTGCAGGCCGAAGTGATGCTGGCTCCGATCCCTCATTTTTTCACCCCACAGCAGATCGCACATCTGCTCCGTAGTGCAGGCATTGATGCGCTGCTTTGCCAAACAACACATAGCGAACAACTGCAACAACTATTGACGACCCTGGACATAAAACAGGAACCGCCTGTAACACTGACTTTAGCCGGTCAATCCCTACATCTGATTCGGCTGCATCTTACAAAGATCCAGCTGCCTGAAGCATGTGCCAAAGTCACCTTCACATCCGGATCTACCGGTGAACCCAAGGGCGTCTGCTTACAAGCTGCTACCATGCAGACCGTGTCGCGCTCTCTGGCACACGTCACCGGTGCCAATAAAAAGGACAGACACCTCTCCCTGCTACCTTATGCAACCCTGCTGGAAAATATCGGCGGCATTTACGCCCCCCTTCTCAGTGGCGCTACCGTGGTATCACCGTCATTAGCAGACGTTGGACTCAGTGGCTCCAGTGGCCTTGATGTGCAACGCTTTGTCGGCATGCTGATTCAATCGCGCGCCACAACCTGCATTATGATTCCGCAAATGTTGCATGCGCTGGTTGCTGCTATCGAAGCAGGAGCACCACAGCCACACACCTTGCGCTTTATCGCCGTGGGTGGAGCACCTGTTTCAGAACAACTATTGCAGCGCGCTGCTGCGCTCGGTTTGCCTGTCTATGAGGGTTATGGGCTCTCTGAAGCTTCTAGCGTTGTGGCTGTAAACAGCCCGTCGCATCACAAACCGGGCAGTGTTGGTCACATATTACCGCATGCTAAGGTACGCTTCGCGGATGATGGTGAAATCCTCGTCAACGGAGGCCTGTTCTCCGGTTATTTAGGCGATGAAGCATTCGCCGATACTTATTGGCCAACAGGTGACATCGGGCATATGGATGATGAGGGATTTCTGTTTTTGAGTGGCCGCAAGAAACATATTTTCATCACAGCCTTTGGCCGCAACGTCTCACCTGAATGGGTCGAACGGGAGCTCTGTATTGAACCGGTCATTGCCCAGTGCTGTGTCTTTGGTGAAGCGCGTCCGTTTAATGTAGCCATCATCGTTGCCCGCAATACAGGCAATGATGTAACTGACCAAATGATTCAACAGGCAGTTGATAGCGCCAATGCGCAATTACCCGATTATGCATCCATTTCGGCTTGGATCTTGGCGGATGACACCTTTAGCATCGCCAATGGCTTATGGACAGGAACAGCGCGACCAAGACGCCAGTTTATTTTTCAACAATATGAAGCACAAATAGAACAGATATATTTACGACACGGAAACCGGGAGACCTGAATGGCGTTTTATGATGAATTGGTTGCAGCAACAGAAGATGCGCGCAATGATTTGATATCCATCCCATTTATTCAGATGGGTAGTGCGGGGCAATTAAGTCTGGAGAGCTACACTGCATTCCTGACGCAGGCCTACCATCACGTTAAACATACCACACCCTTATTGATGGCAACCGGCGGCCGTTTGCCTGCAAGGCTGGAATGGCTGCGTGAAGCTGTCGGTGAATACATCGAAGAAGAGATGGGGCATCAGGAGTGGATTCTCAACGATATCGAAGCCTGTGGCGCAGACAAAGAAGCAGTGCGCAATGGCACACCATCTGCTGCCACTGAACTGATGGTCGCCTATGCCTATGATACCATCTATCGCAATAACCCGGTTGGTTTTTTCGGCATGGTACTGGTGCTTGAAGGCACCAGCGTAGCACTTGCAACACACGCGGCGGGTAATATCGAGCAGGCACTGGGGTTACCAAAAACTGCCTTCTCTTATCTGAATTCCCACGGCTCGCTGGATGTTGGCCATGTTGATTTTTACGAAAAACTGATGAACCGACTGGACCATGATGAAGACAAGCAGGCAGTTATTCACTGTGCAGGCATGGTTTATAAATTGTATGGCGATATATTCCGTTCTCTACCGATGATTGCGCTGGAGGGATAATGGAAATCAAGGACAAACGTGTTGTTTTAACAGGCGCTGCCGGTGGTATGGGCTCCATATTGGCCAGAGAACTGGTTAAACTCGGTGCCAATCTGGCCATGGTGGATGCCAATGCAAAAGCCCTGGATGCTATGCACGCAGAATTGCCGGACTCCCATGCTATTGCAGGTGATCTCTCATCTGCCGCCGGATGTACTGTAGTCGCCGACCAATGTCTGGAAAAGCTGGGAGGTATTGACCTGCTTATCAATTTAGCCGGTATTAACAGTTTTGCTGCATATGAAGATGAAAACCCTGAAAAGATAGAACTGATGCTACATGTGAATCTGCTGGCTCCTATGTGGTTAGCGCGTGCATTTCTACCCGTGATGCAGAAGAACAATGCCGGTCGCATCGTCAATGTCGGCTCTATTTTCGGCTCCATTGGTTTTGCCTATTTCGCTGTTTACTCGGCCAGTAAGTTCGGCCTGCGTGGTTTTTCTGAAGCACTGCGCCGTGAAGTGGCAGACACCAACATCAAAGTCACCTATATCGCACCACGTGCTGTAAAAACACCGATGAATTCCGATGCACTGATGCGCATGGGTGAAGCAACCGGCATGAATATGGACGCCCCTGAAGATGTCGTGAAAAAAATTATCGCAGCGATCAACAATAACCGCAAAGATATCTATTTCGGTTTTCCTGAAGCGCTGTTTGTTAACATCAATGTCATGTTCCCGCGCTTGGTAGATAAAGCACTGGCTGCGCAAAACCGTATCGCTCGTGCCTTCGCCAAGGGCGAAAAATAACCCCATAGCCACATGAAACCACACTACCAAGGAGTACAGTAATGAAGATAACGCAATGGATGATGAGTATCATGATATTGGCAGGATTGCTCTCTACACCCGCTTATGCCGACGAAGTAAGTGATACCGTACTGGAGTTACAACATCAGTGGGCTTCGGCCAACTACAAAGCTGCAGACGACACCAAGGAGGCCACCTTTAAGGCTCTGGTCGCTAAAGCTGAGGCACTGAGCGCCAAACATGCAGATCGTGCTGAACCCAAAATATGGGAAGCGATTATCCGGGCTGGATATGCCGGTGCGATGGGTGGTCTCTCATCCATTACCAATGCCATGCCACAGATGGAAAAAGGACGCGACCTGCTTTTGGAAGCTGAGAAAATTGATGCCAATGCCTTGAACGGCTCCGTCTATACCACTCTGGGTAGCTTCTTCTATATGACACCCGGCTGGCCAATCGGTTTCGGTGATGAAGATAAAGCACTGGAATACCTGAGCAAAGCACAGACGATTGCACCTGATGATATGGATGCCAACTATTTCATGGCTGATTACTGGGTGGAGCAACGCAAATACAAAAAGGCATTACCGTTACTGGAAAAAGTTATGGCACTGCCTGCTGTAGCGAATCGTCCGGTATATTCGACTGGTCGCAAAACAGAAGCGGCCGTACTGTTAGCTAAAGTGAAGAAAAAATTACACCTCAAGGTGGCTAAATAAATCCATCGGCAATATATATTTAATCACATAGACCCTTCACCGCGAAAAATGCACGAACTGACGCCTCGCAGTGAAAGGGTCTATGTAATAAAACAGATTCATTATAGAGTCAGCCGATGAAGTCTGCTGACAAAAATTTCTGGTCATATCTGCTCAGCTTGTGGCCACTACTGTTTCTCTTTCTACTCGGTCAGAGCTTGATGCAATTAAACGGCAATGCGACTGAGCTTGGCCTAACAAACACCCTGTCACTGATTGATACCGGCCTGTTTTTACTGTTGATCTGCGGTGCTGCATGGTGGACCTATATGCCACTACAGCAGTGCTTTAATCAGTGTGATGATCTGGAACAACATCGCTCTTTCATTGAAACGGTTCTATCAGACTTTCCATGGCGGGCATTAAAATCTTATACCGTTGCCGGATGGGTGTTCGCCATCTATCTGATCATCAGTATCCCTTTGTTTGCGGTACTGAACGATCATCTACTCAGCTGGCGCATGTTCATCACATTAGCACTTAATTTCTCTTTTGCCTCCGGTGTTTTAGCTCCGGCACTTGCTGTAACGCACTCCATCGTATTTTCCTCCCAGCTGCGTCTTAGCCTGTCGCGGCATGGCCTATTTGCCGGCCTGTTATCCGACACCTATTCTCATAAACACATCACCGCATCAACACACAGGCCATGGATCGTTTTTCTCGTCACAGGCCTTGTACCAACAATTATTCTGGCCTGTTACATCTGGCTAGCCCAAGATGGCAATGAGAATGAAACTGTATTCATTCTCTCTCAAGTCATTGTACTTCTGGCCATGTCGATCACCGCCAGTCTGGTTCTGGTTTGGCATATCACACAAACACTCAAAACAATTACCTCAACACTGGAAACCGGCCTGGGTCATTTGGCCAGCGGTCAATTTGAAGGCCGTGTCCCGGTTCTACTTGATGATGATTTTGGTGAATTAGCACGTGGTTTAAATACCGCCATGCACGGTCTGCAGGAACGCGAAGATTTAAAAGATTCTTTAGCTTTAGCAGCCGAAATTCAGCAAGGTCTGTTGCCCAAACATGAACCGGTCATCCCCTATTATACCTTGAAGGGGTTTCAACAAACCTGTTATACGGTCGGTGGAGACTATTACGATTATATTAAACTCGATGATGGGCGTATCTGGCTGATGGTAGCAGATGTATCCGGCAAGGGTTATCCAGCTGCTTTGACCATGGCCAACCTACAAGCGATGTTACGTGGTTTATCTACACTAAACTGGCCTATTGAAGAGGCCGCGAACTATTTGAATGAAGCCCTGTGCGACACCTTAACTTCTGGTCGTTTTGTCACCCTGTTCATGGCCAAGTTGCAACCTGAATCCCATTCACTGGTCTGGGTAAATGCAGGTCATGTGCCACCTTTATTGATAAAAACCGACGCATCCGGTGAGCGCACGATCAAATCCATGCAAGCCTCTTCACCTCCGCTTGGCCTGATTAGAAACCTGCAATATGACGTGGTCAGAACGGAATTTGATCCAGGTGATACACTGCTGGCTTATACCGATGGTGTGACCGAAACATCCGGCCGCATTGGCAAAGAGATGTATGGTGAAGCCAGACTCAGAAAATGGCTAATGGCACATACAGAAAACCCGGTAAGTGAACTACCACGTCTGTTACTTGAAGAATTGGATGCCTTTGGTCGCAATGACGGGGATGATGATTTAACGCTGCTGTGTGTTAAAAGGGAGAAATAATGTCAAACAATCATGACTATAGAACCGAACGTGATTCCATGGGCGAAATGCAAGTGCCTGCCAACGCCATGTATGGTGCTTCCACTGCACGTGCTGTAGAAAATTTCCCGGTATCCAATTTGCGTTTTTCACGTGAATTCATTAAAGCCGTGGCGCAAATTAAGATGGCTGCTGCTTCCGTGAATGCTGATTTAGGTCGCCTTGATCGCGCCAAAATGGAGCTTATTCGTCAGGCTGCCCTGGAAGTGGCTTTGGGTGATTGGGATGCCGAATTTGTACTCGATATTTTTCAAACCGGTTCTGCCACATCAACCAATATGAATGCCAATGAAGTAACCGCCCACCGTTGTGCGCAAATTAATGCAGATGAACCGATTCATCCCAATGATCATGTCAATCAGGGCCAATCATCCAATGATGTGATTCCCACTGCGATTCATCTGGCTGCCAGTGATCTATTGGTACATGCACTGCTTCCAGCCGCCACACACCTGCTTGCGGTCTTGAACGAAAAAGCTGCAGCCACACGCGATGTCATCAAGATCGGCCGCACCCATTTGATGGATGCCACCCCGGTAACACTGGGTCAGGAGATTTCCGGCTGGGCACGCCAGATTGAGTTGGGTATTGAGCGCCTGAAATCTTGCCTGCCACGCATCACTGAACTGGCGCAGGGTGGTACTGCTGTAGGCACAGGTCTGAATACGCATCCGGAATTTGGAGCGCGCATGGCAGCCGCCTTATCTGAAGCTTATGGCATCGATTTTAAGGAAGCGGAAAATCATTTTGAAGCTCAAGCAGCTCAGGATGCTGCTGTTGAGCTCTCCGGTCAGTTAAAAACACTGGCGGTCTCATTGATGAAAATCGCCAACGATGTACGCCTGTTAAATATGGGACCACGCTGTGGTCTCGGTGAAATATCCGTTCCAGCAGTACAACCGGGCAGTTCCATTATGCCGGGTAAAGTGAATCCCGTGATTGCTGAGTCGATGGCACAGGTTTGCGCTCATGTCATGGGTAACGATGCCGCGATTAGCATTGGTGGCAGCACCGGCCTGCTGGAATTGAATGTGATGTTGCCAATGATGACACATAACCTTCTCGAATCTGAACGGCTGTTAGCTAGTGCCATGCACATGTTCGCCGACAAATGTATTCAAGGTATCGAAGCCAATAGAGAACGCTGTGCCGAGCAAATTGAATGGAGTATGAGCATGGTAACATCGCTGGCTCCTGTGATCGGCTATGATCGTGCATCTCAAATTGCCAAACAGGCTGTCAACGAAGGTAAAACCGTACGCCAGCTCTGCCTTGAAGCTGATGTACTGCCCGCCGATGAACTGGATCGCTTATTGGATCCAACATCCATGCTGGCTCCCAAATAAACTACGATCAAAACCACTGGACAGATAGATTGACAACCATAACCGATTTTCCACATCACGCTTTCCGTGAATATGATATTCGCGGCATTGCCGCCACCGACATCACAGAAGCCCTAGCTTATCGTCTTGGTCAAGCCTTTGCCACCATGTTACCAGCCAACGAATCGCGCCCGGTCATTGTTGGCCGTGATGTGCGGCTGTCTGGCCCGGGTCTACAAACAGCCTTGATACGCGGACTCAACGATGCCGGTCTGCATGTGATGGATATCGGTATCGTGCCTACCCCTCTGGCTTATTATGCGGTGCATCAACTCTCAGCAGCCGGCAGTGTGCATGTCACTGCCAGCCACAACCCCAGTGAATATAACGGCTTTAAAATGATGATTGGCACGTCCAGTCTGCACGGCCATGATATTCAACGCTTAAAGGAGCTGATGCAGCAAGATCTCCGCACTGACAAAGCCACCGGTAGTTGCACCCCCTTCTCTATCACCGACAGTTATACCCAATTTGTTGTGAATGATTGCCCGCTCTCTCGTCCCTTTAAAGTGGTCATTGATGCAGGCAACGGTCCATCAGGCATGATTGCCGCCCCGCTCTATCGACAGTTAGGTTGTGAAGTCATTGAGCTTTATTGTGAACCGGATGGTCGTTTCCCCAATCATCATCCCGATCCGACCATCGCAGAAAACATGGTTGATCTGGCCAACACCGTACGTGCCCACAAGGCTGACCTTGGTATTGCTTTTGATGGTGATGGTGATCGTATCGGCATCGTTGATGAGCATGGCACCATTATCTGGAGCGATATGTTGCTGTTACTGCTGTCGCGGCGTCTGTTACTGGAATATCCCGGCGCTACCATTATTTCTGAAATTAAAAGCTCACAAATGCTCTACAACGCCATTGAACAAGCCGGTGGCAAAGCGGTGATGTGGCGTACCGGACACTCCTTAATCAAAGCAAAAATGAAAGAGACCGGCGCCCTGCTGGCTGGCGAAATGAGCGGCCACCTATTTTTTGCAGATCGTTTTTTCGGCTTTGATGATGCTGCATATGCCGGTGCCCGTATCATGCAGATGCTTGCCGATACGGGCTCCACGTTTTCAGAGCTGCTGGCTGATGTACCCATCACTGTAGCCACACCGGAAATTCGCATTGCATGCAGTGACCAAGAGAAGTTCGATGTCGTTGATCAAGCCATCATCCATTTCAAATCGCTGGGATATGACATTATTGATATTGATGGCATGCGTATCCGTTTTGCCGATGGCTGGGGCCTGTTGCGTGCCTCCAACACCCAACCGGCACTGGTGATGCGTTTTGAAGCACCGGATAACAAGCGACTCGATGAGATGCGTGCCTTGATTGAATCATGGCTGGATACACAATAACAAAACTGTTCACCACGAAGACATAGAGACATCAAATGCATTGCGACCAAAGGAAATGCCTGTGATGTTAAACAAGAGAGTATCCCCTGGGGGACAAAGAAAAAATCAATTTGAGTTTATCTATCAACCTACTCTTAGCACCTTATGCTCATCCCAAACTTCTTCTTTGATTATATTTCCTTTGTGTCTTCGCGCCTCTGTGGTGAAAGCCGTCCGTTTAGTTATGGATAGGCTTTAACTATCGATTGAATTTACAGGTGAATTCTAATACAAAAACGTATATGCTGCGCCGCCTTTATACTTATCTCACAGGAGTTCATCATGGCTTTAAACGTCTATTACGATAAAGACGCTGATCTTTCGATCATCAAGAGTAAAAAAGTAGCAATTATTGGTTACGGTTCACAGGGTCATGCTCATGCAACCAACCTTAATGATTCCGGCGTAGACGTTACTGTCGGCCTGCGTGCAGGTTCTTCTTCTGTCGCTAAAGCTGAAGCTCATGGCCTGAAAGTCAGCAATGTTGCTGATGCTGTTGCTGGCGCTGACTTCGTAATGGTACTGACTCCTGATGAGTTCCAGTCTGTATTGTACCGTGATGAGCTTGAGCCAAACCTGAAACAGGGTGCAACACTTGCATTCGCGCATGGTTTCGCCATTCATTACAATCAGGTTGTTCCACGTGCCGATCTCGACGTTGTCATGATTGCACCGAAAGCGCCTGGCCACACTGTTCGCTCTGAATTTGTACGCGGCGGCGGCATCCCTGATCTGATCGCTATCCATCAGGATGCAACAGGTAGTGCTAAAGCACTTTGCCTCTCTTACGCATCTGCAATCGGTGGCGGCCGTACTGGTATCATCGAAACTACATTCCAGGATGAGACTGAAACCGATCTGTTCGGTGAGCAGGCTGTTCTTTGTGGTGGTGCTGTTGAACTGGTTAAAGCTGGTTTCGAAACACTGACTGAAGCGGGTTACGCTCCTGAAATGGCATACTTTGAATGTCTGCACGAACTGAAATTGATTGTTGATCTGATGTATGAAGGTGGCATCGCCAACATGAACTACTCTATCTCTAACAATGCTGAGTATGGTGAGTATGTTACTGGCCCTAAAGTGATCAACGAAGAGTCTAAGAAAGCAATGCGTGAGTGCCTGAAGAACATCCAGTCTGGTGAATATGCCAAACAGTTCATCCTTGAAGGCGCAACTAACTACGCAAGCATGACTGCTGCACGTCGTAACAACGCAGTTCATCCAATCGAAGTGACTGGTGAAAAGCTGCGTGCAATGATGCCTTGGATCAACAAGATCGTAGATAAATCTAAAAACTAATCTGTCGAGGCAGCGTCCTCGACTTAAACAGAAAGGGAGCCATTCGGCTCCCTTTTTTTGTTACCCGTTACCGTTAGAAAAGAGCATCAAGGGCTATAGAATTTCAAGGGTCAGTTCTTTAACTTGCACCCACGCTTAAAACACGGGACACATGACTTCTTTTTCAAAGATCTTTTCTAGGCAACAACGGCTGGATCTGGTTTTGGGCGTACCAGTTCCGATAACACATTTGTATCGACCAGATAGCTCACAATGAAATACCCCGAACTGGAGAGTCTGACAGTTCAACACCAACAAGTGGAGAGCTCCGCATGAACTCAACGAAACCGGGGCGCTGCTTTTTCATCGCCTTATATTCTTCAAAGGAGATTACAACAGCAGATGGTTTTCCTCGCACAGTAACCAGTTGCGGCCCCTCATCATGGGCTGATTTGATCACTTCACTTAATCGAGCTTTCGCATCCTGTAATTGCCATTGTCCCATAACAGCCTCCTTTAAACTCTTTGTAAGGTCTACGTCAAGAAAACAGAAACCCAATAGTCATCACAATGGCTCATGCATCAACACCACCGGATTCGCAGTTTCACCGATTAGATAGGGTTCAACGCCCAGAGCCTTAAAACCATGGCGCTCATACAAACGGATAGCTGATGCGTTTTTTTGCCAAACACGCAGCCACCATCCTGAGCAACCTGATGCCATGACGTTTGATCTGGCGGCTCTAAGCAGATCACTGCCTATCCCTTTGCCATACTCATCTTCAACAACATAGAGGCGAACCAGTTCCATCATATTGGCGTTCGGCAACTGCTTTGGTCTGGGCGTTTGCGCCAATTTTGCATAAGCGAGCAAACTATCATCACGCTCTGCTACCCAATAGAAAGCAGTTTCGTCCGCAATTTCCGCAGCAATGCGTATATGATCAAACATCTTTTCCAGATAAGTCGCCATATCATCAGGCCTGACAATATCGCCATATGCCTTGTTAAACGTATGGCTACCTATCTGAATGATTGCATTTACGTCCTTAGCCCCGGCCAGCCGTATTTCACACACAACTAGCTGCCCAGCACCCTTTCAGATCAAACACGCGTCGATTAAGCCGTAGCAGCAGCCAGTGCCTGATCGATATCGGCAATGATATCATCAATATGCTCAATGCCGATGCAAAGGCGCAACATATCCGGCGTCACGCCCGCTGTGACCAGCTCATCTTCACTAAGCTGACGGTGGGTAGTGGAGGCAGGATGAGCGGCCAGTGATTTGGTATCACCGATATTCACCAGACGTTTAAACATGTCGAGTGAATCATAGAACTTCTCAGCCACTTCAAAACCACCTTTCACGCCAAAGGTAAGCAGTGCGGAGGGGCGCCCATCACAATATTTTTGCGCCAGCGCATGGTAAGGCGAATCGGGCAATCCACCGTACTGCACCCAAGCCACATCCGGATGATTTTTCAGATGGTTCGCAACAACGATAGCGTTATCGCAATGACGCTCCATGCGTAGTGTCAGCGTCTCAATACCTTGCAATAGCAGAAAAGCATTCATAGGACTAAGGGCTGAACCTGTATTGCGCAGCGGCACAGTACGGGCACGACCAATAAATGCCGCTTCACCCAGTGCCTCGGTATAAACCACACCATGATAAGCTGCTTCAGGTTCGTTCAGCATTGGAAAACGATCTGCATGTTCAGCCCATGGGAACTTGCCGGAATCAACAATCATACCGCCAAGCGAGTTACCGTGCCCACCCATATATTTGGTCAATGAATAGACCACAATCGATGCGCCATAATCAATCGGACGAATCAGCGATGGTGCCACCGTATTATCCACAATCACCGGAATACCATGTTTGTCGGCCATCGCACAGATAGCTTCAAGATCAACAATATTACCAGCCGGATTACCGATAGATTCGCAGAAGATTGCAGAGGTTTTATCATCGATCAGCACTTCAAGTGCTGCCGGGCTATCATTCTCGGCAAATCGCACATCAATGCCCTGACTTGGCAACATATGGGCAAACAAGGTGTAGGTGCCGCCATAGAGCATCGGGATGGTGACAATGTTATTACCCGATTTGGCAATGGTCTGGATTGCATAGGTGATCGCCGCACTGCCTGAACTCACAGCAAGGCCTGCAATACCACCATCAAGTGCTGCACAGCGTTTTTCCAACACATCTGATGTGGGGTTCATAATACGGGTATAGATGTTACCGGGTACAGCAAGATTGAAGAGGTCTGCTCCATGTTGGGCACTATCAAATTCATAAGCCACCGTCTGATAAATCGGTACGGCAACCGATTTGGTGGTTGGATCGGTTTCGTAACCCGCGTGGATGGCAATCGTTTCAGTTTTCATCTTTTCTCCTCTTTGTTGCCTGCATCAGGCAGATCTGTTGTGCGAGCGTTGTCGCTCAAAATTTGTTTTCTCATACACCAGCCCCAACCAGTTATTCACAATCGACTTGGCCGTATCGCGCCAGGTGTTATCGAGTAGCGGCTCAAGATGTGACTCTGGGAAGCCAGGTAATTCAGAGCCCTGCTTAAGCGCATCAAGAAGATCCTGACGATAGTGCTCAGCAATAACGATCGCATCATCACAAAAATAGTGCTCGGGCATAGGTGGATAATCATCACGCTCACCGCGCTTAAAACGGCTCACCTCGCGCTTGTACTCTTTAAGCAGGCTGTTGGTGTCGTACTCCGGATGGCCTTGAAAATAAACCATACTATATTGATCAGGGCTGACCGCCATATGCACCCCGGCCACCTCACTCTCAATCAGGATGGTTAAACCGGATCGCTCTAATGGTTCGCGATAAATCGCGTTAAAGCGTGAATGTGGCACATCAAAGCGGGTGTTGATATCACGCAACAATGGATGCTCCTGATGCATAATCCGATGCGGATAAACGCCCCATAATTTGGCGGGCATAGGTTCACGTTCAATGTGGTAGAGCTGTTTTACCAACGCATGCGTGGCAAGGCAGGAGCAGAGCACTGAGGTGACATGTTCCTGCGCCCATGTAACCACTTCCTTCAGTGGTTCCCAGAATGGTTCCTGATCCAGAGAAGGGTTACTGACATTGGCTCCAGTGACAATCAGTGCATCCAAGCCCATCGTTTTGATCTCATCAAAACTATTGTAGTAGTGGGTGATGTAATCCTGACTCTCTTCACTGCGCTCAAGTCCATCAACGGTAAAAGGGTGGACATAAAACTGCACAATCTGGTTGCAGCTACCGACCAGCCGCATGAACTGTATTTCGGTGGCGATCAGAGCGGCATCGGGCATCATATTCAACAGCCCAACATGCAACTCGCGAATATCCTGCTGCAGCGCCTGTTTCAAGGTAAGCACCTTTTCACCGCGCTGACGTAGCTTCTCAAATGCAGGTAAAGATGTGTGCTCAACCAATGGCATGTATGAAGGCCCCTCTTTCAACTATCTTGCCGTAGTACAAGACAAAATGAAGCCTAGTTTTTTTCCCCCATGATGGAAAGTTATAAACAGTAAATTACAGATAGCTTAGCTTGTTTTAAGGTTAAATTAAGAATCCTTTCCTATAGTGCCCCGACATTCAAACAAAGGCCCCTGCTTCGCGGCCTTATTCAGGAGATATAAAATATGAAAAAGATCATCGCTACTGCGGCTATTACATTGGCTTCCGTTGGCATTGCCAGCAACGTAAATGCACAGGAGATCTCTTACTACACAGGTATGGGTGTCGGCATTCTTAGCACAGAACATAAAGCAGCTGGCGTTGACCAGACCAAGAAGACATTTGGTGGCTTTGTTAAATTCGGTGCTGATTTTAATGAATATTTCGCAGCAGAACTGCGTCTCGGCATGAGCGGTAAGAATAAAAAGACTGTAGGTGCAAGCACTTCCACCTATTCCAGCCCTGTGCTCTTCTCCTATCTGGCCAAAGCCAAGTATCCGGTCGCATCCAACCTGGATATCTTCATGCTGGCCGGTGCTACTACTGCACGCATCAAAGGTCAGCTGAACACTGCTACCCAGACCCAGACCAAAACAGGCCTGAGTGTTGGTGCTGGTTTTGATTACAAACTCGACAACAACCTTTCAATCGGCGCGGATTGGACACAGTACATGTTCCCTGTCTCTATGAAAGCCGGCACCGTATTCGCAGCCGATTCCAAGGCTCGCATGTGGGGTTTAACCACCAACGTCGCGTACCACTTTTAAAACAAGCGGTTTATCTATATTTACCACGGGGAGGCTCTCAAGAGCCTCCCCGTTTTTGTTTATGCTCAGGTAAGAGGCTAACTACCGTCGGCGCTTGATTTTGTCGTTGAAGGCATCGGCGATGTCACTGGCTACCACCTTGGCCTCCTTGGGTTTGCCATAATCACCGGTAACGATAAATATCACTTTCCCACTATTGGTATCAATACCCTTCAGTGTAAACTCTTTAACACCTGAATAAGACGCCTCGCCACCGGTCATTTCACCCCACATGCTGCTTGAGGTTGCCAGTTTCAAATTGCCTTTGACGATAATCTGGAAACCCTGATCACGATAGCCCCCCAGTGAGTAGGCATCATTAAAATTGAAAGAGTCAGCAATGGCGCGGGCATCAAAACCTTGCTTAAGAAATTCGGTCATAATCATATCGGTATAAACGTTATTGGAAATGGCTGCGTTACCGGAACCGGGAGCAGAAACACTCATACCCCTGATATTGGTGATATCGGTGGATACAGCAATACGACTATGAGAAAACTGATGAATATCGTAGCCATTGGTAACACTAATCTCGATATCTTTCATGCCACTGCGAATGGCCTGACCAGCCAATTTGGTGGCAGTGCTACAACCCTGTAATAAAAAGGTGCAAACACCGATTGTAATGACCCATTTCTTCATAGCCTCTTCCTCTCTACCAACCTTGGTTTGATTGCACAGACTCTATGATTAAGTTGCCAGTTCAAGCATATTTTTATACCGGCTTGCACATGAAACATTCAGTTCACTGGCATTTAACCGATAGATAGTATGATCCAGATAGTTTCTGGCATGTATATATAATTCAGGAGGTTGAAATGGCAGTTATAATTCCAGGTATTCAATCTTCCAATGCGATACTTTTTTCACAAAAGGCAGAAGTACAACACAAAACCGCTGAACCACCCGCGTCACTACATGTAGCAGGTCAGATGACTTTTAGTGTTAGAGACAATCCTACCGAATTAATTTTACGTGCAGCGACAGAAAAAATTAACGCGATGTTTGCTCCGCATCTTGGTGATGGTGCTATTGAACAGGCTGCTCAGTCAGGCATGGACATGAGCCCGGAAGCTACGGCGGATCGTATCCTGGCTTTTGCCAGTCAAATGATTGGTCGAGCGGAAAGTAAACAACTTGATCTGCCGATTGCGCAACAAACCTCCCGAGCACAACTGTTTGAAAATATAAAAGTCGGTATCGAAAAGGGATTTGAACAGGCACGTGGTATTCTTGATGGCATGCAAGCACTTGAAGGGGATGTGAAAGACACTGTTAATAACACCTATGATTCTGTTCAACAGGGGCTGGATAACCTGGCTCAGTTGCTTGGCTTGTTGCCACCGGATAACACTACCGCTTGAAGACTCAGGGACAGTGTTCCCAAACAATCACTGACAAACAATTCAACATTCAATACTTGATACCTTTTAGCGAATTCCAGAATATCGGAGTGAAGTATAAATCTGTGTTCATTCCTTTATATGGACAATGAAATGTGATTTAAAATCACCTTCGCCCCAATTCTAGGCTTATTATCTGCATTTAATTCAAAATAAGTGAATTAAAAATAGAAATATACCCCATTTGGGTGATGTGCAAATGAAAGGCGTGTGTTTGAGTCGTGAAGATTAATCTCATTCACATGAATACAAAAGCTACTATAAGGGGGGGGGGAATATGAAATACAGAATATTTTATGCAGCTTTGATTGTTGCATTTAGCAGCAGCGTAGTTGTGGCAGATGAAACTCGCGAAAATCGACATGATTCTGAAATCAATCAAATTAAAATAAGTAAGCAGCTTAATGCTCAAAATATTGCAGCAAATAAAACTGCAATTGCAGCAATTCAGCTTAAAGCTGGTCCTGCTGGAGCTAACGGCGTTGATGGTGCGACAGGCGCACAAGGCCCAATTGGTTTAACCGGAGTTGCAGGTGCCAACGGCGTTGATGGTGCGACAGGAGCACAAGGCCCGATTGGTTTAACTGGTCCTGCAGGTGCCAACGGCGTTGATGGTGCAACAGGAGCACAAGGCCCAATTGGTTTAACTGGTCCTGCAGGTGCCAACGGCGTTGATGG
>NZ_RCFQ01000028.1 GCF_003665155.1 Mariprofundus sp. EBB-1
AACATTGGGATGATGAAGACCAGCCATAAGCTCGATCTCGGAGAGCAGTGCTTCCTTATAGTCATCATCGGTAATCTCTTTGATAGCAACGTGTTTTTGGGAGAACTTCTCAAGAGCTTTGTAAACAACGCCAAAGCTACCGTGACCGAGCTTTGACTCAATCGTATATTTGCCGTTTAAAAAACTACTGCCGAGCTTTAACATTTAATCCCCTTCCATTTAAACATCTGTGCAATTACAACAAACCGCCCAGACTCAGGCAACCTGTTGCCACAACCAGCAGCCCAGCTACGGCGCGAAAACCGAAATCATAAATCATACCTGACTGTCTGCCGAAGAAGAGTAGCAATAGAGCTACAAAAACAAATAACCCCACCCGCAGAGCAATAGTTTCAACCGACGAGTCTTTGACTAAAACCGGACCTTTTTCAAAATTATGTTCGGCGTCCAGTGTCACCGCAACATGGATGCTCCCCATAATACGATTAGTATGAAAGAACATGGTATTATCAGGCACTTTCTCGATATATCTAACGGTTAAATCACCCGTCCGGTCATTTTCCTTTTGAAAATACCCCTGTCTGGTCAATGCAGTCAGCACCACCTCTTCAATACGTTTGGCAATCGAAGGATCAGTAGATGTCCGACCATTGATTTGCACCTTCACTTCAGACATTGCAAAGAAAGGGCGTTGTCCCGTTTTTATATCACCTTCAATTGCTTCAACTACCTGACTGGTCAAAACCCCCTGAGGGCCAAGCAGCTGCATTCGCAGATCATGCACACTCTTTGCTGAAGCATCTGTAACAGCTACAGATAAGAGAAGAAACAGAAAGGCAATTCGAAGTAAGCTTACTGACAACTTACATCACCACGATTGATTCTCCCCGTTTCAGAGAACCCAGGCAGTGAAATGTTTTTTGAGACATCGAAACCAGTCATGAATGCGTCATATGCACTTTTTGTTTCCTCAAACTTACCATATACCACCACATTGGCTCCGTATTTCTTACCCAACCGAACCAGTGTACGTTTATCAAAATCTGAATGGTTTTTTCGCTGAGTCTTGATCTCACTGTTGATCGCTTCAGAAATTTTTTCATCCCTGTTAACCATGCGAATATCTGTAGCGACAGTCATTTTCTGATTCATGTAAGTCATAAATTTAGTCACCACAAATGGCATAGCACAATTGGAAGTTTCATCCCAGAACACAAACATCATTTTACTGTTTTTATAGCCCTGCTCTTTAACCAGCTTCAGCAAATGGTCGGTCGCTTCTTGTGACCATTTCTTAAGACTTACCACTCTTCCACCTTCACGATTTTCCATGCCTACATCAACTTGCTTGGTACCCGAATCAGGTATATTCAATTCCAACTGGTTTTTCAGATAACCTTTTGCTTTAACGGTCAGTGTTGCCTTGCCAGATCTGATATTTTTAATGGTGTAATCACCATACTCATCCGTTCGAACAACATGCTCCTGATTATCAGCATCAAGCAACTCAACCTTCGCACCTTCGAGTTGAATCGTATTGTCTTCCCGGTCATGCACTGTGCCGCGTACATTGGAAAAACAATCTTTAAAATATCCACACGTCTGGCCCGCCATGGGCATTGCCGTTACCAACAGAGATAATGCCATCGCATATTGTGATATTTTCCTTATCCCGATTTTCATCATGACTTACTCCCGAAACTTTATTGTTATCCAACACACAGATCGCTACACAGAAAAAGTAACTATTAACACCTTTCCCTGATCATACTCCAAACATATATCATGTATCATTGCTGAGATAAAACGCGCCTGAACCCCTGCCCTAAGTGATTACATATCGATTTATAGACCAATATCGACATGATAACCACTCTTTTCTCAACAGATTGGAGTGATAAAAAAGCATAGAGAGCAGCATACCTTAAAACTGGACAAAAATGGTTCTGGCTTCACCGACCGTTCAATATACCACTATTGCCCAATCAAATGGCCTACGGATAGATTGTGAATCGGGATATGCATTTTACTGCCACCACTTGATTTTAGCACCACATCAACATCGGCATATTGATTTTGCAGCCTTGCATCGGTTGAGGAAGGCGCATAATGATATTTTTCCATCATCTGCTTTATATTTTGCAATGATGCTTTAGTTGCATCCGGGTCAAGCCAATCAATCAAATGATCCAAACTCTGACGCTGAATATCAGGTACACTCAAGCGACCCGAGAGATCCCTGCCATCACTTTTTATGGTCGCATAGATATTTAATCGACTTGCTTCAGCCTGCCAATCGGGGTTGAGCCGAGCGCTATCAGCATGCAGCAACGAGAAACGTGCAAAAGCTTTGGGAAAAGACATCTCTTTGTCTGGTATGGAGAGCTGAAAATAACCGGACACATTACCATCTAAAAATTTTCCCTGCTCCACTTTACCCAACAGTAGACCATCATCGAATTGCATCGCTAACTGTGAATCCGTCAGCTCAAAACCTTCCATGGCCAGTAATTTAAAACTTAACGAACCGGGCAGCGATTTAGTTGAAACACGGCTCAGATCTGCACCATTCATCATGCGCCCCCTCTTCAAACTAAAGTCTGATAAATTCAACTGCTGTCTGAACGGCAAATCAAGCTCTCCACCCTGTAGATTCAAACCGTTAAGGTTCAAATTAAATTTTGAGACATTCATCTTACTCTGCAAATATACCTTGTCTGAACCACGCCCCTCAGACTTCCACTTCACTCTCCCTTCCCCCTCCATATCGGGCAGAAAATCACTCCAATACTTCAGCGCTGCCAGACTGCCCACTGACAGAGAGCCTTGCATCCGGCTTGAGCGATGGGCCAAACCACTATCATGCAGTGTGCCCTGAATTGTAGCATTCACTTCGCCCTCTATTAGCGTTAGATTCAGAGTAGTGAACTCGGTTCGATCAGACTGACGTATCCCTGTTGAGTCCAGGTGTCCAACCAATGCGGGCATACCCTGAATCGCAACATCAACATCGGCCGAAGTTTGCCAGTCAAGCTTTTTCAGATCGCTTAAATCCAATGTAGTCCGGGATAGTGTCAAAAGGTATTTCCCTGCTCTAAGCTGCTCTCCTGCTATGCTCGTCGACTCATCACCTATCAGCTTGATATCTGCCTTGCCCAGTATCACGCGGTCATTATCAATCTTTAGCGAATCAGCCATAAAATCAGCCAGCCACCGTTTCTCACCTAGCTTTATCAAACTGTTCATATCAAAATTATTAAGGGCCATTCCCCCACTCTCTGCAACACTCAGACCACCACGTAAATGACCAGTGAACTGAATTTCTTCAGGTATTGTGATTCCCCAAGTTTGTGGATCGGGTATCGAAAGTTTGAGTGCGAGATCATCACTCTCCAGCAGGGATATCTTATTCTGCATGCGCCATTTCACCGGACCGGTAAGCTCAGCAACACCATCATTTGCCGTTTTCAGCAGGAGCAGTTTTAAGAGCAAAGTAGCCTCATTAATACCATACCTGAAATCATCGGCATCTAGCTCAACATGCTGGAAACGGGAGAGCTGGGGAGCTAATTCTGCTAACAGATGTATATAGGGATCGACATCACTCTTTACTAAAATATGAGTAATCGACACATCAGGTTGAGAGAAAATCGCTTCTATCTGTAAACCTGTAACCATGAGCTCCGTCGCCTCATTTTTTATAGCCAGTTCGGGCATATCTAAACGCCCTTGTGACAAGGCAAGACTGAATACAGTTTGCACAGAGCCGGTTAAAGGTTCCTGTTGTTCATCCTCTTGCCACTGCCCTTGCCCCTGCAGTGAAACGTTAATCATTTCCTGTTTAGCATGAACAACCAGTTCAACAGAGCCCTTATAACTGCCCCGACCTGCCTCAATGTGCATCATATCAATATGTGAACGTTCGGGAATCAGGGCAAGTAAGCTCGGATCAATGGACATTGTATCTATTGATGCGTCCTTATTGGCATCAAACATTGAGGCATCAACAGAAAACATGGCTTCTGCCACATGCAGATCACCCACAAGCAGGTAAGATATATCTGTTAAATCAACGCCAGCACCATTTTTCTCCAGATGCATATAATCAACCGCAATACCATCCCACCAACTGAATGCAGTCACTTCCCCATAAGAGAGAACTAGACCTTGCTGTTGTGCATAAGAGAGGATTTCTTGGCGAACGCGTTCATTGTTTAAACATGTTTTGGTAAACAGCAATGGAACAAGGAAGAGAAATAACAGTGGCAAAAACCACCACCATTTTTTTAATCGAACTGTTTTTTTCTCAACCAAGAGAAACGCTTTTCAAAAACGCATCGTAAATAATCACATCAATGCCGCTGTATTGCCTGGCTCCACTCATCCCAGTGAACCTGTTGACGCTCGCTTTTATCAATGTCATGCACCTGCCATGAACCATCTTTAGATATAACAATCTGCTGCATCGCTTTAATAATCTGCATCCACTCTTTCAGTGTAACCTCTTTCGGCCCTTGTACCTCATGTGGCCCTGCTATTTCTACAGGTTCATTCACATGTCGTGTGTTCATCTCCTGCTGCAATGAAGGCCGCACGGTTGTTTGTAATTGTTGTTCACCACTAACTTCTACAGCTCCCCGGTAAACATTCAGGGTCGCACTGTTTTTATCTGCATGCAGACTGAATATTGTGCCACGTACCGTGGCATGAGCCAGTTTATTGCTCACCTCAAAAGAGGAGTCTTCATCCAGCTTCTCGATCTCAGCCCAGAGGTCACCTTCCATCAGATCAAGCTCGCTTACCTTTTTTTCACCCTCTTCAAATACCCGCTGAAAATCAACGGTAGTTTCAGGCCCCAGTCGAATTTTCTGCGTTTCATGGATGACGATCTCTGCCAGAGATTTCTCAAAAGTACGTACCCGCTCACCGGTAATCACCTTTTCCTGCTCTTTTAACCCTTTCCAATGCCCAGCAACAGAACGTTTATTTGCTTCACCCTTAATAATGGTAACCAGGCCATTGTTATCTTCAGCAATGGCAAGCCCTGAAAAACCGATTAACAGTGACATCAGTGCAATAACTATAAATTTGCTACGACATTGCATTATTCAAATCTCCGGTAATCAGGTTTGTTTTGTCTCAAGCAGTTCCAGGCTACGTAGCAACACCTTCAAATCCTCTTCCCGCACTACAAATTCTGTCAATACTTTACCTACTGTATCTACGTCGTGATTCTTTGATAGCATAAACTGTAAACATTTATTGATCGACTCCTGTTCCATCTCGATCACATGAGACTCCAGGATACGTACCACATCATCATAATCCTGTTGCACATAACTGCGTTTCGCCTGATGCCAGCGCCACTTCCTCAGAAAATAACGCCAGATAGAATTAAACGAGGTGCCCAACCAGATGCTCAGTACAAACACGATCAAATCACCTATTTTATCTTTCATAATACTATCCCACTCTTGAGCCTCCTCGCTCTCAGTGAGTGTTCTTACCCGTCGAATATGTTCTATAAAGCTTTGTGCCATCCTATTTTCAGGATTAAAGGAAAGAGCATCCATCAAATATGTTTCAGAAAGATCTTTGTTGCCTGTGAAATAGAGTGATTTTCCATATAGTGCTGCAAGCATCGAATTCTCAGGGAAAAGAATAATCGCTCGAGACAACAACTGATTGGCGTGATCATACTCTCCATAATCGATAAACTTCCCTCCTCCCACGACAGCTCTATTCTCATTTTTCAAATACTTTTCTAAATCCCCCTCAGACAATACCTCAGCATGCGCAATTGAGCTGAGGCATAACAAAACAAACAGCCCCACAAAATAGATTAACCTATTCACCATGATCAATCAGCCAACACAATCATAATCTTGGCCTTTTTATCCAAACCACCTTGTTGAATCACTGCGACGAATCGTTTTACGCCAGCCTCATCAAGCACCAAATCAGAGCGTTTAGATTTGTACGTCGAAGTGGCTTTAATCACCAAAGGTTTATTGGCAACCCGGTCGCTCGTCATTGCATCGTTCACATTCATTTCGTAGGAGAATGGCATTCGATTTCGAACCACCTCATATGTAGTATTTTTGTTAGGATATAATTTTCTACCTTCATGATCCCGTATCAAAGGCAACATCGCTGCACTAAAAGTTGGTAGGTGAGATGCATCAATTACAATTCCGGTAAAGCCACTGACCTCTTCGTATGCCCTGATTGCGCTTTGCATTAACGTAGAAGCGAGCTGATCTCCTTTTTCAGAAAAAGTTTCCATCAATTGTTTAGCCAGCTTCAACTGCGAATCATCTTCAATCTTTATCTCCGGCACAATTCCAGCATGAGCCTCTCCAACTAAACCATACTCAGCCAAATAGCTAGCCAGCTCTTGCATTCGTTCAGAGAAATCAACCTTGCTAGACCTATTATCTCCCACTCTTTTATAATATTCTTCTTCAGAGATTAATGCTGAAAACATTTGGCCCGCAACAGGCATCACAAGTCTCACTTCGCATGATCCATCAGACATCAAACTGCGGTTTTCTTCACGGGCTCCTTTCACCAATCCCTTTACAGCCGACCGAATAAGATCACTCTCTACCATCGCATCTTTGACCAACGTAACACTATCGACCCGAACCCCTTGGGAGGTCTCCAGCAGATTGCGCAATGCATCTAGTTTAGCGGCTCTACAAGCCAGAGCATTTCCCTGGGCCTTGCTGATAGCACGCTCAGGAGGCACACCAATACCAATTGCTGATATTTCGCCACGCTTCCAGTCCATGCCCGTCATTTGTTCTGCAGAGCTTATCGATGAACCCATCATCATTAATAAAAATAACGCCAAAATACTTTTCATCATTTCACTCCCATCGAAGGACCTTTAATATAGACAATATCTTTTAAACATCAATTCAAGCTAAAAATCAGAAACTTAGACAACAGGCTCAACATGGCAAAAGATACCTGCTAACAGGACAAAAATAGAAAACTTTATTTCAGCAGCACTATCCGCTCGGTTGCTCAACGGTATCACATGCAAACATGTAGCCGGGGAGTTGCTCAGCCAACATGTCAGCTGAAATAGTATAGCTCTGCAGGCTCATCTGCTCATCAACCAAACGTGCTTTACCATCACGTACCGTAGCCTGACAGATTGAAGTGATTTGAACTGGAGGGGAAAAATCACTATTTTTCGTTCGAAATTCATACAAATCACTCACACCCGACTTCGCTCCCAGTCTCACATGCTCCAAAGCACCGGCACATATATCCTGAGCATCTGCGTGGCTGACTCGTGACGCCATCACCGCCCAGCGCTGAGCCGATATATTCGCCGGTTTTATCGCCTTGCCTGTAAGATGCAACACCCCATCAGCACAAGAGATAAATGCCTTATCATAAGATGGAATTAGATCATCATGAACTATTTCTCCCTGTTGATCGGAGCAAGCAATTAACGGTAGCGTCAGTAGCAATGAGAAAAGTGTTTTCATCTTATTCATTAAGCTGCAACTGCATCCATCATGATCCGACTAAAGCCTAAAAGGTCATCAAGGTGGTTTTCAATCACCCTTTTCATCAGCTCAATATCCAATGTCTGGTATTGATGAACCAGTGTATTTCGGAATCCCACCATACCCGTTAATTTTGCTGCCAGTTCTTCTGAAATCAGCTGCTCACGTGCTAATACCTCAAAACTTTCTCGGCTAGCTTTAACCAAACCCAATTTTTTTACTCTGATAACATGATTGGCCATATCAATACACTGCTCGCATGCACGCTGTAAATTCACGGCAATAGCATCTTGTTTCATATAGTCTTTTTCAAACACAATATCCGATGGTGCCGCGTAATAGTTGCGAATCTGTGCAATACATCGCTCAAGGCTCTCTTTCTTATTGAATACAACATCATTCATTGCTGGTAAAATACTCCCGTTCTTTGTGCATCAATCAGAATGGATGCCCTCTCTTCATTAAGTTTTTGATAATAGGATGCCGTCATCATTTCAAATTCAGCAGCGGCATTTTCATCTCTGCAATCCATTCTGCGCTCTGCCAAAATAATCTCTTTCTGCAATACCGTGGAAACTTGTCGAAGATTGATCAGATCCACATTTCGTTTGAACAGTTTCTCCAGTTCAAACTGCAACGGACTCATCTGCAGCGACTTCGACTCTTTGGCCTTTTTATGAGGGAGTAACAGTGCGATATCCACATCACTCTCCTCTCGCATATATTCAGTACCCCATGAACCAAAGAGATATATTGCCTGCACATCAGGAAAATGGCTAGTTACAGCCTCAATAAGTTTATCTTCCACGTGATTATCCAACACCTTTATCATTGCACCACTCCAACAGGGAATTCCCGTCCATGCAGATTCACCTGCGGCACCTGCTCATAGCCCCATTTTTTGTAGGTCAAATCCGGTACGGTACTGTTGATGAATGAGGCAATCTCAGCAGTTGATGTAACACCATCTTTGTTGCCGTTCTGTTTATCTGCATTCTTTAACGATTGCAGCAATGCCCAGGTGAATACGCCATGCCCCTTATATCCTTCCAATGCCACCTGCGTATCCGATGAGGCGGAAATCACCGCGCGACCCGTGGCACGAATCAGTTTGGTGATGGCGGTTTTCTCAGCCAGACCACGCGTCACCACCTGTGCATCCACGAATGAGCCGGAATTGCAGGTATCGAGCAACACAAGATTTTTCATGGCTGGAATATCGGCCATCCAGCGTTGCAGATCTCCCTGATTAATTGAAGCAGTGCGTACTGAATCCTCATTTACATAGCGGAAATCCACCGGCAGGAAATGATATCGGCCATCCATAGTGATGCCGTGACCAGCCAGGTAGAGGACAAATACATCATTGCTCTTAGCCGTATCGGCCACTTTCTTAAAGGCAGCTTCGATTCCTGATTTCGTCGCATCGGCATCATAAATCCGTGTAATATCCACATGGGTGAAAATCGACGTCCCCGATGCCTTCATCGAATCCGCCAATGATTTGGCATCCGGCACCGAATAATTCAGCCAGAGGGTTTTATCCCGATACTTGTTCACGCCCACAGCAAGCACATGCAAAGCTGGCTTCTCGGAAATCGCGTCTTTTAGATTCAACGAAAGCGTTGCAGGGTTGGAAGCGATGCCCATCTTACTGTAGGCCACCACTTCGATAGTATTATCTCCCGGTGCAAGTGTAAGCGTCCGCGATAATCGAATGCCCTCTTTAACAGGCGCAGTACCTTTAATCGTAATCCCGCGCCCAGGCTCCATCACGCCTACTGTCAAACCATTCAGCTTCCACTCAACTCTGCCGATGCCACCGTCCTGCTCAATCAATGATGCAACCACTTCAACATCACGCACGGAGGATTTATCTGATGATGGTGAGACAAATGTAACTCTTGGTGGTGCACCTGCTGCTACCACCTGATGAAGATCAACCTTTTTTACAACGAGTTTTACTTGGCCACTCTTTTCACCTGTCAGTTCCATTGCGACCAAATCAGGCCTATAAAAACGATCATAAAACTGATCAACTCCATAGACTTCATTACCGATACGAACATTTAAATTTTGCGATGCTTTGGGCGACGAAGCGTTGAAAAAACCTTCTGGAGTAATAGAGATCCATTCTCCATAATTCAGGTTAATCATGCTTAAAATTTCCGCACCATTCTCAACATTCCAAATTCGAATTAATGATCTGGCATCTACCGTTATTACTTGTTTTCCATCCCGGCTAAATAGTGCCGAACTCACATTGCTTAAATCGCCTTCAAAAAAAGGCAATTTCTTTCCATTAGAAACATTCATAACCTGTAAATGTTTTAAACTTCCTGACCCTCTAATATCTTCCTGTAAAAGCACCAGGTCACGCATTGGGTTATATGCAATAAAATCAATATTTTCGTATGAATGTATTTCACGTCCAGTTTCCAGATCCCATTGCATTAACATTTTTAGAGCGGAACCTAATACTTTTTTTCCATCTTCACTGAATGAGACGTTATTTATCCTCCAGGGTAGACCTTTAAAATCTCGAACTATTTCTCCAGTAGATACGTCCCATAATTTAATTGTGTGATCATCACTTCCAGAGGCCACATATCTTCCATCAGGACTAAAAACTAGCTCCGTCACGCGCTCTGAATGACCTTCACCCAAGCCAAAGTAACTGGCCCCAAATGTTTGAACTTTATTGCCAGACCTCAAATTCCACACTTTTACACTAAAGTCTTCAAGTGTGGAATATACAACATTTTCACCATCAGCACTAACGGATAGTGCTGAAAAGTAGTCTTTAACTTTAAATAACTTTTCTTGCTTATTAGTAGCTATATTTGTATACCAGAGTTCATTATAGTTTCTAATTTGATATATTAAATTTCCATTTTGACTTAAGGTCGCAGAACCCTTTGAAAAAGAACCTCGGTAATCAGCCAGCTCGCCAGTAGATAGATCCCAGGATCCTAGATCTGAACCTTGAAGAAACCTCAGGGTCCTTTCATCTGAGTTAAAACCAAGAAGTTCAACATTGGTATCGGAATAATTTTTCTTAGATGAGACACCCGATAGTATTTTTTCACTTTGCTTAACGCCCAGGCCACTAAGATGTATAATACCATTTGCCGTTCCTATCGCAATACTTTTGCCATCACGGCTAAAAGTTGCAGATGCAATAAAATCATTTCCAGCGAAAAAATGCTTTACAACATTCCCTGAATCAACATCCCAAACCGACAACTCTTTATCATTGAATCCTAATACCTTTTTTCCATCTAAAGCGTATTCGACCCCTTCAACTGCAACCTCACCACGCTGCCTATCATACGGTATCTTAAGAATACGAATAGACTCCCCGGTAATTACATCCCAAATCCTTAACTCGCCAGCCTGATTCCCATATACTCCATAGGCACCATCAGGGCTGATCGCCACATCATTTACTGTATCATTATTTATTCCAAAAAATAAGCCTGTCGATAAACTGCCAATTTCTTCCCCGGAAGGAACTTTCCAAACCTTGATGTTTTGATCCTTATCAGCAGAAACAATGGTTTTTCCATCCGCACTAAAACGTGCGGAGGTTATTTCAGCAGCATGCCCGATAAACCCCTTAATTTTCGTGTTAGACGCAATATTCCAGAGCTCCAGAATTGCACCTTTTTCAGCTTCGTGGGGGGCGTTCCCTTCTGTTAAAGCCCACTTTCCATCCAAGCTCATTGCCAATGGAAAGCCTATTTTATCGGCGATCATTTTATTTTCAGTAGCAATATCTAGCGTTGAAGTTTTAGAATTCCCTACTACAAATTTTCTCAGACTACTAGTAAAGCTAATATCTTTCACAGGCGAGTCCAAGTGAAAGGTACGTAGAACTCTGCCAGAGTCGATATGCCATAATTTTACTGTTTTATCCCAACTTCCAGAGAGTATAAATTGACCATCTGAACTGTAATCGAGCGCCGACACACTATCGGTATGCCCCTGCTGCATAAATATCTCAAGCTTTTCATCCGCTATCGCCATTGGCGGCATAAGGCCTATTAATCCAAACATCAGTCCAACTAAAATTGTTTTCACGTATTCACTTCCTTGTTTCACTGCAATCGATACACAGGATTATCTTGCCCGTTGTGATAATCAACGGCTCCTGCTCATGCCCCAAAACCTTTGGCGATCTGTTTGGATTCTGTTTTGGAATAATTTCCCAGTTCAACCTGGCTTACCTTCATCACGCCGACTAGCGAGTACGTGACTTAGGATCACCTAGTGCAAAAACTACACGGGCATGATGCAGGGCTTCCTTCATTCCACCTCTTTTGGCAATTTTGTTTGCATCGGCATGACTAATCACTACATCGGAATTCTCATCACTCAATTTCATCACCTTGATAACCATAGGCTTAGTACCAACACGAGGCATCTCTTTTGCTTCAGAAATTGAAAGTGCATAACCATTAATACTGTTCCCTTTTTCTTTGACTACCATTGCACTGGAAAAAACCACATGACCATTTTCATCCAAGATTCGAGGATAAAGTGCTGTACGAAGCTCTGTACCTGTGGCATCAATAATCAAGCCTGTGGCATCAGGACCTTGAACCGCCACCGCCACCGCACCTTTAGCAAGAGCGCCTTTCATACCAAGTAACGAAGCCAGTTTTTCTGCATCTTTATTTCTGATGACCAGTTTGTTTCCGTTCACTACTCGAACTGCTTCTACAAGTGCAGCATTCCAGCCCGGATTATGTGCAGTCTCTTTATTGTCTATCACTTCAAACTTTGAGTTTCCGGAAAGTGATTCTGAATAAAGAGAGACATCCCCCTGATACACTTTTTTACCGTGATCATCGACTATTTGAAACGCAGACCCTGGTTTCAGTTTTAATTTTCGGGCATCCACAAACAACCCTGTTGGCATTGCTTTGAATGCAGTTGATTTGCAAAGTGTTGATTCAATTATCCCATCATCTGAAATTGTGAAATCCACTTCACCGGTGAAACCCTCCAGCATATAACGGTAATGTTTACCGTTCACTTTATGCGCAGAAAAGTTTATTTTTTCTCCAGACGGCGCAACTAATTCAGAATCTCTTACGACATAATTTTCCTTAGCTCCCCTAAGAGTCAACACAACCTTATCGTACAATATCACTGAATCTTCGTCCATTTGCGTAATAGAATATAACCTATGACCATTAGATTTTTGTAATGACCGCATCACCATATCATTATTAACAGTTAAGGTTTCAGGCTCAGAATCTAGACTAACTTTCTTTGCTGGGTTCTCTATCTCTTGAATATTTCTCAATCCATCTATAATTGAAGCTACCATCGCTTTTTTCTGCTCGCCAATACTAATCCCTGTCGCACAGATCTCACTTTTTCCATCTGTGGTACTAATACCCGCATACAGTGGGCCAGCCCACAACAACATCAACAACGAGCTAACGACCTTGAATCCCTTGTTACTTTTCATAAACACTCCCAATTACTATCTTTTCGAACATCCAGCTTATCGCAACACGAAAACCACCCTATACGATTCACCATATCCTCCCATGAGCCCCGCCAACAATCAGTTTAGCACCCCAAAGTGTCACATCTTACTTTTAATCTGTTAAATCGGCCTAAGCCGATTCATTTTCCATGAACCTGTCAAAACCTTTCAGCTTACCAATTATTTCGCCCAATCGCCGCAGAGGAAGACTCACTGACACCTCGCAGGAACCATCGGCATTAAAACGCTCACTCATTACATCTGCATGCTTCACTTCATCGGCAAGCTCTGCGCCTAAATGATCATCATCCAGAATCAAATCTCTTACCCGATGCTTTTCATCCACTTGCAATAGCAATACTGCTTCCCACATATTTCTTTTAGCATTGATTCTCGCACTTTTGCGTACGTGTAGTCTGAATGCATTTGGGTCCCTATAGCCATGGAACCTCTCTGGAACAAACCCGACACCTTTCACCGCAATCTCGCCATGAACCCAGTCAACAGGCAACGTTTCTTCACCAGCCAGTGTAAAAGAAGAGCTTGCAAACAGTTAACCATGCACATCACTCTCAATTAGAAGCTCAATGCCACTGGGAAATCACGCAGATTACTCATCTCAGGACTCGTTGGGTGTTGTTGCCCATCAGTGATCGTTGGTACATAGCGTGAGACATAACTCTGCAACTCCAGCAGACTGACCGTGCCATCATTATTGCCTGATTTTCGGTCGGCTTCACCATCGAGAGCTTTCAACAAACCCGCGGTAAAGGCACCATGCCCTCCAGAAAAGTCACGCGACTCAAGTGATGATTCACGCCCTGTTGAAGATGCAAGCACACCGATGCCCGTTCCGTTCGCCAGTTCCTGCATGACATCTGCAGATGAGAGTCTGCCCCGTGTTTTCCAATCCTTATTCCCCAAAGCTCCGGCATGACAGATATCAATCCAAAGTAACGCTTTCTGATTGCGCGGTCGATTGCGTAAAAAACGGTTAAATTCGGCAACATCAATACCTGAATATGGTACAGCATAATCCCCATCGCTGGGCATAAAGTAGAGTGACTGATCTGAATCCTGGACACCATGACCTGCCAGGAAAATCAGGATCACATCATTACTCGATGCTTGGCGCAGAAACTTGTTCATCTCCACTTTGATACTTCTTGCATCCGCATCGCTATTCTTCAGTACCTTAACATGGACTTCACGAAAGAGCTTTCCTTGCTGTTTTTTCAGCGCTTCGCCAAGTGACTGAGCATCGGCATCAGCATAATCCAGATTCATCTCTGTTTTTGCATACTCAGAGACACCAACTCCGAAATACCATAGATGAACATCGCTACCAGCTGCAGAGTGTGAAGCAACAGGCTTGGCTACTTTCTCTATATATGCCTCAACGGGACTAACACGAAGCCCATCAATATCAACCCAGGCACGAAGTGCATTAGTCCCTTCTTCAAGCTTAAACTCCTGTTCAAAAAGGTAACTATTTTCGGACTCTTTAATACTCTTGATCTTAATGCCTCGCAACGCAAAAGTCCTGCCGTTATGCATATAAGCAACCCTGGGTTTGTCAGCACCTTTATCCTTCAAACTCACCTTCACGCGCATGAGATAAGTCCCACTTGACGATTTTCCCCTGGCCAGAGACAACAGCTCCGTTTTATAGTGTGAAAGAAACATCTGTTTACTTTGCTGCGCTAATGTATGGTCATCTTCTCCAGTGCTCCCTGCTTCATCAGATGCTACAGAACGCAATTGATTGGCAATCAATCCTGGTCGTTCCATATGGGCAGCAGCATCTCGAATGTTTAACTGTGTATCGCCAATACCCAGATAAACATTATCAGCCCCATATATCGAACTGGTGAAATACCCCTGACCATTATAGGCAAACCATTCGCCATCCCCTTCGAGTACAATGCTCAAAACTTTTTTCAGCTGTTTAAGGTCAAAATATTCAACATGATTATCTTTATACAGAATGACCAATAGATTATTTTTTGGGAACATATGTGCTTTGGTAATAGTATAATCCACACTTAAGGTTCGCTTGGAGCTGCTACCTAGTTTTTTCAGCTCCAGATAGGATTTACCATAAACCAGTTGCATACCATCCACCTGCTCTCTGAGTTCCCATTTCGAATACTTTGCAGTACCTTTATATTCGCCCGCTCGAGTATATTGGTAGACTCTGCCATCATTCTGCCCATCGCTCGCCAACAAAATTGGCGCCTCAGGGTCATCTTTATTTATTTCAATATCACTAATACCATTATTCTTGAAGTGAACAACATCCCTTACATCTCCATTGGCCAGATTGAGAGAGCGCAAATACTTGGAACGGGTCCATCCATAACCTTTCTCAACCCATTTAGTGGCAAAATAAATGATTGTACCATCAGGTGAGAACTCGACCCCAGTCAAACCATTATCAGATGTTGTCTTTCTGTAGCGTAAATGTGAGGTACGCAAAGGAACGGTATAACGATGCATTCGCTCACTATTTGACAATCGATAAACCTCGAAGATCATTTCATTAGATTCATTATTAACAGAGCCTGCCACTACAAGCACTCCCTGATGGTAAGTGAAACTCTTCACATTAAACTCAGCATCAGCTACATGTGTTCGGGTATAATCAACTATATTGTAACGATAAAAACTCTTGCCTTCTAATGTCAAAAAGCCTTGTTCCAGCTGAGTAGAGAGAGAAACACCTTCACTCTTCCATAGATGAACTACGCGACCACTTGCTGTATCCAGCACTTTGACACCTTTCATATCAAAAATAGCTAGAAGACCACGCTCCTTATAAGCATAGCTATTCCAGGCAGCAGAGGATTCAAATGTTTTCTGATCCTTGATAGTCATACTCTCAGTATCCAACAACTTGATGGAGGCTGCCTTTTTATCAAAGAGGTATGCTCTGTTACCATGCGGGGCCTCCTTATAACTAATCCCCTTTTGCATATATTTACTAACCGGCGGATTCTGCTTGATTTCTCCTGTATCTGAGTTGTAATGGACATACGACTCATCTTTCATTTTCATCAGAAAAAGAGACGAATCAGCAATAGCTTCTGCATAACTCACCTGTTTAACTGCCTTCATCTCCTGCCATGTATCGATATCCCAAAAATGTTGCTGATCATAATTATCCTGATATGTGAGTTTGCGACCATCCCCACTGATAGCAAGATTGAAAATCCACGTTCCAGGCACATCAATTTCTCGTTCAAGATCATAGGATTGAGCATTTAGAACACTTATTTTTCCACTTATGCCAGCCACATTAAAGATATACCTACCCATTTTTCCCCAAACAGCCCTTCCTGCACCTTGGTTTGCCCATGCATTCACCCATCTGACAGGCCTCTTTTTCTCCATATCAAAAACCCACATCCCAGAGAGTCCAAAACCACCAAGGAGAAACTTACTACTGTCTGGGGCCCAGCTTATACCTGACGTTCTCGAAGAAATGACGGGTTGCTGAATCAATGGAAGTCCAGATTTGGTATCGTAAACAATCACAGCCGAACTCACAGAAGCATCAGTGTTTGTGTAACGACTTATAGTTGCAACGTACCTACCATTCGGAGAAAATGACTTGGACCCTGAACGCCCAAGAGAACGGACTGCGACATGTTTATCCATATCCCAAATCAATGTCGGCATGGTACCAGAAGCTATATAACGGCCATCAGGAGAAATGCTCTTGTAACTAAAATCCATGAAAGTGCTATACGATATTGAAGGCTCTCCTACCTTACCAATTGGCGACAATGCAACCCTCCGATTCTGCAAGCGGCCAGTTGCAGTCATATTATTGGCTACAGGAAAAGACTCACCATAACCATGCACCTGCAAGCGACCAGCTGAAATACCATGTTTGCTAATAAAATAATTCGCAACTGAATGTGCCCGGCGCAATGATAGCTTTTGATTTGTAGCAGAGGAGCCTTGTCCATCGGTATGTCCGTCTACTGCGAAAATATAATCCTGTGCCTGAGCATCTGTCAGCAATCTCGCCACTTGATCAAGACTGGAATAATCTGACTGAGGAATGACGTCCGAACCTGAGCTAAAATGCACATTGATTTTAAGTGCCTGACCAAATTGTTTCTCCCATTTCTGCAGAAAGGGGTGAGTTTTAGTGTACGTATCCACTTTCTTCTTATTAGCCATATATCGTAGAAGGTCGAGGCGCTCATATTTGTACAACCTGACTGTATCTCCCCCCTTCAATGAACAATGGCGATCCAAATGAACAAGTGCCTGCTCAAAATCCTGAGCTGCCAGACGGTTCCTATACATCATAAAATGTAACTGATCATCATGTCCAAGCCCGATATATGACTGGAGTGTCTTGTACATCTCATCAAAATCGAGTGTAGCAATCGCCATATCAGCGCGACTATTGAGATGTTTAACCTTGTCCTTATTAATATAAGCATGTCTGATACTGCGTTGAAAATAATCCCTTGCCCTTTGCTCATGATTATCCAGATCACCATTTTCAAATAGAATCTTTGCAATAGCAGCTTCCATCTGATCCTGATTCGGGAACATCTGCAATCCCCGCTCGAGAATTTCCAGTGCTTCCAGATGCTGATATCCAGAAGAAAAAGAGTTCTTTAATCGAGCCATTGCCAGATAAGTTTCAACAGTCGGATGAAAATTCAATGATAACTTGTACAGGCTCAGAGCATCAGACTCTGCTTTAAATCTCTTCTCATAACGTTCAGCTAGCATTATCATCATTTCACTAATTGATTCTCTGCCATACTTCGAACTCATTAAGTTTTGAATGATTCCCTGCAATGGTTCGGTAATTCGACCAGCTTTTTCCTGAGTAGATAGTGATGAACCCATCAAGTGATCCAATTGAATACCAACCCACTTTTCATATGAACTAGAAACAATAAAATGTTCATGGCTATTGCTGAATATTTTGTAGAATAATTCTGCTGATTCAACATACTTTTTGTCGGATCTCAACACGCTGGCACGAATATAATCAATCACATCTGCAGGCACTCGGGCCCTCCAGCGTTGTATATACTCATCCTGCTGCGGCGCTTTAAATTCAAAAGCTGCATTGGTAAATAACCAATACCCATAAGCAGATGGATCATCCTGAAGAGATTGTTCAGCTAAAGATAAATAATCTTCGTCAACATCAATATGGTAAAAAAGATTTGCTATACAGGCTTTTGCTTTATTCCCATAGCGGGAAACACAATTTTTCAATGCCTCCACCTGCCGCTGTTCATCCCCCTCATAACCGGCCACGGCAGCTTGCGAAAACATCCCCTCCGGAGAATTCGGTGACTTCTTTGCCACATAACTACGTAGCATCTTTTTTTCACTGAGACTAGGGGTATGAATTGATCGTTCGAAAAGCTCTGCTATTGTACTTTCTGAAAATTCATCTGGGTATTCAGACGCTTGTACAACTGGCGTCATTGAAACAGTCAACAAAATAAGTATAGTTAATATTTTCAGCATAAACTCTCCTAATACATCTATCACAATACCCTGTCAATGACGATGTAGTTTGTAAACTACAGCAACGATCTAATCCAGTACCACAATCACACTGGCAGTTTCCAGAAAACCATCTTTGATCAACTTACTCAGCTTGTCGGAAGATGAATTACCCAAAACCAGTTCTGTGCGCGTTTTACCCCAGGTGCGCAGAGCCTTGAGTACCAGCGGGCGCTCACCAACTCTGGGGTGGCCTTGTGCCAATAAAAGGTCATTCATAAACAATGAAATAAGCTTACCACTCTCCTTCGCTTCGTTCTGATGTTTGTTACCCGGATACATCACCCCGCCACGAAGTCGCCGCACTTTAGGAGCTAGTGAAGGAATGAAATTGGAGCCTCGTGCATCAATGATCAGACCAGTTGGATCACCTTTAGCCACACCTGCCGCCACGCGTTCAGGATTCACTTTCATCAATTTTTCCAAGGATTCCAGACGACGATTCATTTTACCAATCTCCACACGCCAATCCGCCTGGACAGGCACCGGCTCTGCCTGAACAGCAGGGATCAGATCAGGAAATTGACCCAGTAGAAGCCTTGCAAGCTTTATTGCGGCGCTATCAGCGGAGTCTGTTTTACCCCGATATGCACGCTTATAGAGACCAGAGGCCAAATCACCGGAGAGAGAAAAACCAAGCATAACCCGACAGGAGCCATCAGCCTCAAAGCTTTTATCCAGCATCTGGGCACCCTTCACCACGCCCTCAACAGTCGTGCGAATCACATCACTCTCAACAACAAAGTCTTTCACCAGTGTTTTCGACTGCACCCGAACACCTTTTGTTGTCTCCAGCAGATTGCGTTGTGCATCAACCACTGCAGCACGACAAGCCAGAGCATGTCTCTGAGCAGCGTATTTAGCACGATCAGGGGGGACGCCAATACCTTCGGCAAATACTTTACCAGAACTCCAGTTCACTCCGCCTGAACTACCACTCCATTCAATCACTTCACCGGGTTTCTCCGCCCAGGCTGCTGTACCCATAAATAAAATAACCGAAAAAAACGTCCCTAATATATAATATCTCCATTTATTCATCGAGTAGCTCCCGTTCCACCGAAATAATCTACATCTCCCATAATGGTTGAAGCAGATGGAGCCGGATACCAGCTATTACCCCGCGCATCAATGCGATATGGTGACATACTTTGGATATGAAACGGTTTCATCTCTTTGAAGCTGGTCCTTTTAAAGCGAGGTTGCGCTTTGCCCATAATCAGCACTCCGCCTGAGGTCGCACCTTCAAGTCTTGAGCCTGAAATAAGCGGACGACTGACACCGGATATTTCCATAGCGCTATAGCGATTATTCATCAAGGTAGAATCCATAATCTCAGGAGCTCCGGCAGTAACCGTAATAGCGATAGCTGCACCATCCACAATCACCCCCTGCAATTTCACAGGATGCTCACTGGAGAGCACCAAAGCCTGTTTACCACCATTGATGCGGATAGGATTCTCTTTACTGCCAAAGCTCTGCAGTTCACCAAATACTTTAAGGCTACCGCTGCTACCAGCATTGATAATGACTCCAGGTTCAATCAATAAAATAGAGGTAGCGGGTAAAGAACTGTCACCAGAGAGATTGTATTTTCGTCCAGATCGAAGTACTGCAATGCCTTCTATGACGGCAGGTAGTGTTTCCGGCAATTCCATGGCTGAAGCCAGCCTTGCATCAGCCAGTACGCCACCTGAAACCGTGGATGATTCACCGCGATTGCCTGCGTGATCAATAGCCACGATACGGTAATAGCGGTTGGCAAATGATTTGGCCGAACTGTCTGTATAATGATTATCTTTACTACCTGCCAGTTTAGCAAACGGGCCCTGAGCATGATCAGACACCATTACCTCATACGCGACTACATCCTGTTCCTCGGCAATATCCCAGTTCAGTTTCAGGCCATGCTGAACCGTCTGGCTGTGGATGCCAGATGGAGCTTCCGGTGCCTTATTATCAATGGCAAGCAGTCCGATCGGACAGATCCATTCATTTTGAATACCGGAATCATCACTTAGCACGCCCACGACAGCAGCCCCATCAATATTATCACCGGGAGCTATATTATATTTGGCGGTATAGAAACCGGGCTGCTCTTCCACCAGATCGATGGTTTTGAAACCATCAATACGGACAAAACCGCGCTTACCCGGCTCACCCTCCATGGCGACAGCCAGGGTATCACCGTAATGAAGTACCCGACCAATACCATCATGCACCACCTGTTTAATCTGCGGTGGCAAGGCTCCTTTCAAACGAGCAGGTTCCGGAATATTCGGCATCATTTCCCGACCCAGCTCATCAGCGGCACGGAACAGGTTGATATCACGGGTATGATACGCTGCAGAGATCACATTCATAATCAGACCAATCGGCGTGGTAGAGATACCACCGGCATGAGTACGGACAATATCTTCACCAGACCAGATCTCTTTACCGTTGCGATCGATCAAACGCAGACGCACACCCACCGCCACCTGACCATAAAGCACAAAGAAGTGTTTATCATAATGGGTAATCTCACCATAGAGCAGACCATCCACCCCCAGTGTTGATGCGAGATCCCCCACCTTGGCAGCATCGAGCTTATCTGTTGCATACAGGTCTGCTGCTTTCAGGCGCCTGTCCACATCTTTCCAGTGCAGGCTACGATAGTTTTTGGAGGCGAAGTGATTAAAGATAGTGCGGCGCACTACTTCGAACGCTGCATCTTCATCGGTTCGGTTAATAAAAGGCAATACGGCAATCGAACGTGGCAATGAGCTGACATCTGTTTGTGCGCTTTTATCTTCATGTGTATTGATGGCAGGAATCGCAATTGCCATATTTTTTGTTGCTCCTCCACATGAAGCCAGTGACATCATCGTCAACAACACAACTAGATACTGCAAAGCCAAACTCCTCCATCGCAACGCTATCTGCATGAACCCTCCCTTTTTAATTGTATATCCAACTTTATAGACGAAAACAGCACCTTTGCCAACACTCTGCACATACAAAGAGACAAAAATGGTATAAACAAGAAGCCTTTCGGTGATACCATTTTTGTCCGGTGTCACCCCATAATACAGCTATTCCGCACTTGAACTATTGCCAGTATTAAATTAGAAAGTCTTAGTCTATACTGAATAAAACCTTACAGGGAGAGGATTCATATGAAAATAAAACATCAATTTATTGCCAGCTTGGCATTATCCACAGCCTTATCGATATTCGCTGTGAATGCTACAGCAGAGCCATATATGGATAGCTTTCAGAACGCAGATCATAAAAACATTGGAAACTTAAACTGGGGCAGTGGTGAGATTAATGCCATTGGGTACGGTGTAGTCCCACCACGATATGCCAATCAACCTGCTCGTGGCCGTGCTATGGCTATTCGCGCAGCAAAGGTTGATGCACAGCGTAATCTGTTAGAGATCGTTATGGGTACCAGCATCAAATCAAAAACATTAGTCAAAGATAATGTTACTGAAGGTGATGCTATTCACGGCCAGTTAAGAAGTTCAGTTCTACGCAACGCATCGGTCGTTGGTAAACCCCATTATATGGATGATGGACTGGTAGAAGTAACCATGGCAATTAATTACCGTCAGGACATTGCCACCACCCTACTGGAAAATTATGGCACCAAAGTAGATCGCAATAGAGTCACGTCGATGCCACAAGCAAAAACGTCGCATGCTGCACCATCAGAAAAAGCATCCCCTGTATCTGGTCTTATCATTGATGCCTCTGGCAAGGGGTTAAGGACCGCCCTGCATCCCCGTATTCTTGATGAGAAACATCACGTAATCTATTCAGGTTCGATGGTTAGCGCTGACAAGCAGAATAATATTGTTGCCTATGATAATTCTGCCTCCGATGCATCTAAATTACCTCGCCTTGGCCAACGTACGCTAACCATTAAAGCCTTGAAAATTCTGGATAAAACAGATGTTATCATCAGCAACGATGATGCAGCAAAAATCGGACAGGCCGCAGGTATGGCTGACACCTTGCATCAGGCTCGCGTCGCTTTTGTTTTATAACACTCTACTGACCTGATATTGAGCAGTATCAGAGTTACATCTGATATACCCACCGCGTCATTCCATTTCATGAGATTGCTAAAGTTGAATAAACATGACCTTGGCATCTTTTCAGATTCCCGTAAGGAGACCCTATGAAAAAAATCATTCTCGCAACCAGCCTCTGCCTCATGATGACTGGCTTAGCACATGCCTCATCGCTTGATTCTTCAGCACATCACAATAAAGCAGCCGAACGATATGTTGCACAAAAGCAGTTTACCAAAGCACTGACAGAATATGATATAGCCATTAAGAAAGATAAAAAAAGTGCTCAGGCCTGGCTGGGAAAAGCTCAGATTCAATTGCAACTAAAGCAGTACTCTGCACTAAAGGGTACGCTTGAAGAACTGGATGATGTCAGCAATTCCAAAGCTGAGAAATTCGAGTTCCTGCTCGTTGAAGGACAATATTATCTTGCTGCCAAACCAAATCACTGGCTTAGTAAGCTAAAACAGAACTTCTTCAAGGCCAGAAACATGGATACTTCTCGCAGCGATCTCTACCTGTTGATGGCACGCGCTTCAGTCGCCGGTGGCAAAGAGAGATCTGCACGCCTGAACTACAATAAAGTTATTGAACGTGGCGGTCCACTTGCTGCCGTAGCCTCTCAGGAACTGGCCTCCATTTTCCGACAGGCTCAAGCCAGTGGTACAGGCAAGGGTTGGGTTGGCGATTTAGCGGACAGGGCAACGATTGACCGTGCCACACTCGCAGCGGTTTTGGTTGATGATATCGAAGTACAGCAACTGTTCGATAAACGAAGCCGCACTATTGCCCTGCCTTCAGACTGCAAAGGCAACACATATTCAGCCGCCATTGATACACTTCTGAATATTCAAATCACCAGTGTCGCTCCCGACACAAAAGGTTTATTCAATCCGAATGCCAATGTCAGCCGATTTGAGCTAGCCAAATTGGTTGAAGAGATTCTGATTGCTTATACCAAAAAAGAGGAGCTCTCGCATGCTTTTATGGGCACAAAGAGCCCGTTCCCGGATCTTAACGCCAACCACTACGCCTATAATGCCGCATTTCTATCAATCTCACGTGGTTTGATGGCCACGGATGATCTGGTTGAAGGCAATTTCTCAGGCGATAAAGCAATCTCTGGTACTGATCTTCTCTTGGTACTACGTAAATTGGGAAGCCTGGAGCGCCAGCAGTGAAACGGGCTATAGCGCTCATAATTCTAGGGCTTTCAATCGCCAGCCCTATGCCTCTAAGTCATGCTGATGATTTTGATAACGCGAATCAATCCTCTGACGATGCCTTTGCTGAAATAGATAATATGTGGGATGATGCATCAAAGGATATAGATAATTCATGGCAAACATATAGCGATGAAATAGATCAAGCATGGAATCGCTATGCTGCAGAAATAGATGCAGCCTGGGGTAAAGAGAATAGTAAAACCCCTTCAAAAAAAGAGTGGGTTGAATATTCCGAAAAACGCGATGCACGCAGCAGTATCGATTTTGAAAAAGGTGAACTGCAGGTAGATATCATACTTGAACCCGGTGAATTACCTGAATCCATGCAGGTAAAAGAACGCATTCAGAAACGCCTTGAACTGGTTATTACTGAACCGGCCAGGGAAGATCCCGCCTTGAAAGTGACTCCGCCTTTTGATCTTGATATCACGGATACAGCCACTGCGGATATCCATCCATTAAAAGGACAACTCAAACTCTCTAATGGGGAAACCGTCACACAAAAAAGTGCCTCAAAATTTGCCAAAGAGGTTATTAAATCACAACCAATTAAAAGCAAAATAATCCAGACCCCTAAAGGAAAGAAACAGGTAGTGTCTGTCTCTGTTGCATTGATTGCTGATCATGTCAAAAAGCGTGCAATGCCTTATCTAAAACGCGTAAAAGAGATGGCGCAACGCTATAACATCCCTCCTTCACTGATCTTCGGCATTATGCAAACCGAGAGCTATTTCAATCCCATGTCCCGCTCGCATGTACCTGCCTATGGGCTGATGCAATTGGTACCCCGCTCCGGTGGCTTGGATGCTTATGAATATGTATTCAAAGAGAAGAAAATTCTATCGGCTGATTACCTCTACAATGCAGAAAACAATATTGAATTGGGCAGCGCCTATCTAAAGCTGTTGCAGGTGCGTGAAATGCGTCGCATCAAGGATGCAAAAACCCGCATGCTATGTGCGATTGCAGCCTACAACACCGGCGGTGGCAATGTGGCCAAGGCATTTATTCCCGGCAGCCGCAGCATCAAAAAAGCCTCTGCCATTATCAACACGATGACCTATGAGCAGGTCTATGAACATCTGCGCGCCCATCTCCCCTATGAGGAGACCCAGCGTTATGTCATGAAAGTACGCAAACACATGAAAAACTTTGCCCGATTGGATTCATAAACACACAGAGAGTCTGCCCTCTGTCTTTGGCAACAAGATACTATAAAAGAGAGAAATTATGAATAATCACTGGATTGCACTTGGACTAATCACTGTACTGCTTACAGGATGTATGAATACCGCTAAAAAAACCATCAGTGACTTGGGCGAACGATCCTATTCCTCGCTAGGCGAATGGGATCATGCTCAGCTATGCCGCGCCTATAAGGAAGCCATGAAAGTAGATCAGTTCTACGAATGTGCCGATAACCTCATGAATCGAGAGATAACTGGCGGACCTTACTGGGATGAGATCGGCATAAAATCTTATACTGCATATGCGATGGCTGAAATTGATCTGGCTAAAAACGATTACAAGGCGGTCATAAAACATGCCTCTACCGCGATATCTCTATATGAACAAGGTAAAGAAGAGTATGGAGAACAAGTAGATATAATGAAATTAATGGAAACAGACTCATTTGTCATCAAAGCAAAAGCATACGTTCGATTGAACAACAAACAGCAAGCATTGAAAACTATGGACGAACTCGAATCAATTTTTCGGGAGAGTTACTATGTTTTCACAAGGCGAGCAAAAGGTGAGATTTATCTAGAAATCGGAGATTATGAGAAAGCTGTTCACTATCTGGAATGGGCTGGTACAAGGATTCCAGATGCATTGATTGCAAATGCGGTTAACCCCTGGGCTTATGTATTTGAAGGTGTAGACGCAAACTACAACAAAAGAAACATTGCCAAAATAAAGGCCTCTTACCCTTTAGCAAAAGCCTATCTTGAATCAGGAAGAATTGAAAAAGCAAAGATAGCCTATGAAAAGCTGTTGGAATTATATTCGGGGTTAACAGATGTATCGGAATCCTGGGAACTGCTGTTTGACTGGGCAAGAGTTTCAATTGCAAAGGGCGACCGCACGAGTGCATCTGAAACATTAAAAAAAGCTGTAACTGCAATTGAAACGAATCGCGCCACCATGGCATCTGAAAAAAGCAAAATGAGTTTTATCGGCAGAAAACTGGATGCATATGCCCTTCTGGTCCAGCTGCTCATGGATCAAAAACAATATGATGAGGCCTTTGCCTATGCCGAGCGGGGTAAAGCGCGCGCTTTGATCGATATCCTAGCTAGCAAGAAGCAGTTTGATGGTGGTGATGTAACCAGCGTATCGGAGCAGAATAAGCTGCTAGCTCAGCTAGATACTGCCGAGGCCAAAGCACATGTATTGAGTGGTAATAAAGATCAACAATCCAACAGCCGTAGCGTGGCGATCCATGCAAGAAATGCTTTAGTTCAACAGGCTCCTGAACTTTCATCCCTTGTGACAGTGAAAGCACCTGACGTAAAAGAGATTCAATCTCTCTTACCAGCTGGTGAAACCTTGATCGAATACTATGGGTCAGGAGATGATCTATTTGCCTTTATTGTAACCGCAGATGGCATTCGTGGTGTGAAACTGAATGGTAAAGGGTTACAGACTGATGTAACTGCATTCAGGGCGGCTATTCTTGATACGAAGGGCAAGAGTTACCAGCAGAGCGGTAATCGTCTCTACAACCGTCTGATTGCGCCTGTGATATCAGGGATCAATACAGCGAACCTCACCATTGTTCCGCATGGTGCATTGCACTATCTCCCCTTCTCAGCTCTCACCAGTGCCAAAGGTTTTCTGATTGATCAGTACAACATTCGCATTTTACCTTCGGCATCTGTGATGAAATTCCTAAAACATAATAATAACAAGGCGGGCACACTACTGGCCTTCGGCAACCCTGACTTGGGTAATGCCAAATACGATCTACCATTTGCCCAGAAGGAAGCGGAGATGATTGCCGGTAAAACAGCAGGCGCGAAACTGTTGGTCAGAGGCCAGGCCACCGAAACAGCGGTGAAATCTTACGGTAACAGCTTCCGTTATCTCCACTTTGCCTCCCACGGTACATTTGATGCCGAGAAACCGTTGCAGTCCGGGCTGCTACTAGCAAAAGATGATCAAAACGATGGCATGCTTACTGTTGGCGAACTCTACGATCTCAACCTCAACGCTGATCTGGTTACGCTGTCCGCTTGTGAAACAGCACTCGGCAAGGTTGCCAACGGTGATGATGTGGTTGGATTCACAAGAGGCTTTCTCTACGCCGGAGCCAGTTCCATCGTTTCCAGCTTGTGGCAGGTGGATGACGCCGCCACCTCTGATCTTATGACCGGCTTCTATGCTAATCTGGGCAAGACAGATAAGCGTTCAGCTCTCAGAAATGCCCAGCTATCCACCAAAGCCAAGTACCATCATCCCTACTACTGGGCAGCATTTCAAATTACGGGGGCTCTGCAATAATAAGATTATCCAAAGTAAAAAATTGACCAACAACAAAAAAGCACGCAGTTTTAGCTGAAAATAATGAATGTAAGCGGGAGATGTATGTGCCCACAGTATTGAGAATAGGAGCATATCGTTTTTTCTTCTATAGCAATGAAACGGGTGAACCTCCGCATATACATATCCAGCGAGACCGTGCATTGGCAAAGTTTTGGTTGAATCAGATTTCATTAGCCAGCTCAACGAGTTTTCCTCCGAAAGAAATTCGTGAGCTGCAGAGACTTGTTGAACAGAATAAAGCTGAATTATTGGAGGCATGGAATGAACACTTTAGCAATTGAAGTACATCCCGCAGCTGAGACAGTACATTTTTCCGAATCTGAGCTTATGGTAACTCTGGCAGATGGACGAACAATTTCAGTACCCATTGCATGGTTCTCAAGTTTGTCCAATGCGACAGAACAAGAACTTCATAACTATGAACTACTGGGTAATGGCGAGGGCATCCATTGGCCACAACTAGATGAAGATTTAAGCGTAAAAGGTTTATTGCTTGGTTTTCATTAACGGCTGAATTAACACTGCAATCTGAGAGGCAATCATGAAGAGATTATCACTATTAATATTATTAACCTTCGGGTTTATCCCCTTCTCCTACGCTACTGGTCAATCTACCATTGTAGAGGCTGAAGGCATTGCCTGCACCAGTCCAAATACCACTCGCATTCAGGCTGATGGGTTAGCCTTAACCAATGCCAAACGCGATGCGTCCGAAAAGGCTGGCACCCACCTCGAATCATCAACGCTTGTCAAAGATGCCGAGGTACAGGCTGATCTTATCAAATCATTTTCCAATGCTCAGGTTAAATTGATCACACGACTTAGCGAAGAGTGGGAACAGTCCGGAAAAATGGATTATTGCCTGCAATTGCGAATCCGCGCTGAAGTTGTACCCGACCCGGTTATCATGAAAAAGGTAGAGGCAAAAATTGTTAATGATCCCACGGCACCGCTCAATGTGAAAATATGGGTAGACAAAAAGAATAAGGTTTATAAGCAAGGCGAAGTGGTACACATTTATTTACAAGGCAACAAACCATTCTTTGGCAGACTTGTTTATGGAGATGCAGCCAAAAATAATATTCAGCTCCTGCCTAATCCTTACCGCAAAGACAACTATTTTAAAGGTGGAGTTATGTACGAAATTCCGGAGGGACATGATCGCTTTGAAATGGAGGTAACCCCACCTTTTGGCAATGAGACAATCACTGTCTATGCCAGCACATCACCATCCGGTGATTTACATCTGAAAGATGCTGGTAGCGTTTACCTGGTAACCACGGCACCAAAGGATATCAAAACTAAAACCCGCGGCATTAAGATTAATGAGGTAGGCTCCCCTACAGGATCATCTTCAAGACCATCTCACCAGCGTCCCACCGAATTCGCTGAAACCTCAGTAGAGTTGCGCACAACAAATTAAACATTGGCTATCACAGCCTATATAACTGTCTGTGATATCCATTAACCTGCCAATTCAATCCCCTGCAAATAATTCACTACCATATCATGGGAATCGTCCATACCAGCAAGAGAGTTTATTTTTAAATTCGGTAATAGTCTTTTTAACTCACCGACCAGAAAAAATGAGGACCAAGAACTTTTCTCAAAATCTCCTTGAACAAATAACAGTCCTTCTCACTTACTAAGAAAGCAGAGCTTCACCACCCTGACGGATTGCACCTTGAGCTTTTGAAATGCTCTCCACCAAGCTCGAAAAAACACTGAAAGTTACAGGTTTGGTTGCCAACACCGCATCGTAGTTGATCAAGCTATTCAGCAGAAAGTCATCTACGTAACCGGTAACAACCAGAATTGGTAGATCACTACTAAATTTTCTAATCTCCCCAATCATTGTAATACCATCCATTTCCGGCATCTGAAAATCACTGACAACCATATCGACTTTTCCCTGGTTCTTTCTGAATTTGGCAAGCGCATCCAACCCATTGTTGGCGACGATCACTTTGTAATCCATTCGCTCTAGAAAACGTTTGTGAATAAAAAGAACATCCTTATCATCATCGACAAGCAATACCGTGGTGGTTGGTTGGTCCTTTATCATAGTCAGCTCCCGAATAAATATTATGTCGAGCTTAGATAACGCATGGACAAAATCGATCATCATTCGAGTTCTTATGCTGGTTCTGCATTCATTGCGATGTCGCGGTTGAGTTATAGACTCTAACTATAGATACAATCATATTTGTCCATTAGCCTATTACACTATGCTGTAATCAAACCATATCGAGGAGACAGAATGTTATTTTTTCAGCCAACTGCTGATGATGATCACTATTCGAGTGGCTTTACCGACTCTCTTTGCAGCAAGAAAAAAGAGACCAATCATAACTTAAGACTGATTCTGCTAGCTATCCGACTACAACGTCCAGTAAAAAACCTACCATCTCACCTTATCTCAGCTGAACGCATCACCCGAAAAAGTCTGGCTCAGGAGTATTATTCTGAAGGTAACTCCAGCAGCGAAGAAGCCGCCTATAAAATGGCAGGCAGACATTTAAGTTACATGGATGATATTTTCGGTCTGGAAGGTAATAAAAGTGGCTTTGTGATGGCACGACGATTTGAAACATTTCGCAGCATGTTTGAGTTCTGGTTAGAAACAATAGGAGATCCCGGTCGCTCTGATAAACGTTTACATGTAATGCTTCAAGGCCTGCTACGGGCCATTGATAACGGTTTTAGACATGATCCTATCTGCGTGTCGAGCCTTGCCCGGCAATTGCAGAAGGAATACGGACACAAAAATATCAGGGACATCAAAGAACCACTCGAAGAGCTATTTAGTGAAGAGACACTATCCTCTTATCTGGTTCTATATGAAGATAATGATAACACCTTTAAAATCGGTAAAGAATATGATCCGCTTCTACTACGCTGGCGTGGACGAAATGAAGTAGGCGATAATCATGATATATCCATTAATCTGGCTATGGCCGGTCGTATCCATGCCCTCTTTGAAGACCACACCAGACAGCTTGAAAGCAGTGCTAAATTAAGAGCTCGTATTATTGCTCAAGCAGTGCGTCAGTCTATGATTTGGCAATCTGAAGATGGTAATATGATGATTCCCTATATCTTTTACAGAGAAGGTGAACAGGGGCCGTTACTCCTCACCCTTTTTAATATGGAACAAGGTGAATATATTGACATCCCTTTCGAATCGATTCATTCGGTTCCTGATGCTCCCTGCCGTAGTTTCAGGCCCTATGAAATGCCCGAAGCCTTATGGATGCAGTTTCAACAGCTGGCTTCTTAATTCCGATGCAGCTACTTCTTACCATCTTCGCTATTACTATATTGATTATTGCAGTTAAAACAGCCTGGATAGTTTGGCACCTGGAACAACACCCGCACATGGAACCACTGACTCTTGCCAGGCCAACTATCGCCCCTTTCATAGAAACAATGACTGAACAGATTAGCAAAATTGCTGAAATCACAGCACCTTCAATCTATATTTTACGTTCACAACACCCAAATGCGTTTATTTTTTCTCCATTCAAAAGACGGCGCCTTATTCTCACCGACGAACTGCTTGAAGAGGCGGATCAACGATCAGATGGCGTAGAGTTTCTCAAAAAAATCATCTGCCATGAAATCGCTCATATCGCACTAAAACATGGCCCACGCCTCTACATACTAAAGCTCATGGAAGATATGATACCAGTTACCCGCTTCCACAATTTAACTAAAAATCGCCTGAATACGATTGAAACTGAAGCAGATCAACTGGCCGAGACTCTTTTCGAAAAGCTAAGTACAACAAATCCAGAATAGATCAACTTGAAAAAGCTTAGGACGACTCTTCTTCATGATATTCAAGCAAATCACCTGGCTGGCATTCAAAGAACTTGCACAATGTATCAATTGTATCTGTGTTAGTGTTATAGCCAGGGATATTTGCAATTCTGGTAAGCGTTGCACGGGCAATCGCCATAACTTTACACATTGATGAATTAAGTATTCAGGTGTTCAAGTCTGGGAGTGTCAAACTCTTCGCTGAGATTGAGCCAGTATCGAGTCCCTTTAAGTCGCCCCGTTTTAACCATTGCCCCCAACTCAACTAATGACTGCAAATCTCTCGTTGTCGTTGCAATCGGTGCGCCTGTAATCTGCATGTAGTTTTTTGCTGACATGCCGCCTTTAAAACCGTCCATTCCTTCTGCAAATATCCGGAGTAGAGCCTTCTTCTGTCGCTCATTAATCTGACCACGAACACGGTCAAACAGTTGGGCCTTCTCTACGATGAAGCGTACCAGCTTTTGTGAATGCGCTGTTGCATCAAGAGCGGCCCTGGCGAAATAGAACAACCAGTTGTCGACCGACAGCTGCTTTTGATTTATTTCCAGCTGCCTATAATATTCAGGCCGCTCCTTCTCAATAACATGCGAGAGAGCAAAAAGCCCTGGTTTACCAATTGATTGTGCCAGAGCTTTTTCACTCAAAGCTCGGCCAATTCTGCCATTACCGTCATCAAAGGGGTGGATCGCTTCAAAGTAGACATGTGCAATACCAGCGCGAGTTAGAGCTGGCAATGGGTTATTGCCATCCGGTGCCGAATTATTGAACCATTGGATATACGTATCCATTTCAGCAGGCACGCGATCCGCAGGTGGAGCTTCATAATGAACTTTCTCATTACCTTCGTATCCGGATACAATCCGCATCGGCTCAGGGCTGGTTCGATAGATGCCGATATCCCTGACCAGCAGAGATCTTGTTACTATGCATGGATGCCACTCAAACAGACGCTCATGCGTTAACGGTTCATCATATGAGCGATAGTTATCCAGCATGACGGCCGCAACCCCTCGCTCCTTGTCATTTGCCTGACTCATCCTGTCATCCAGAGCAAACCCAAACTGTCGCAGCAGAGATGATGCAACGCTATCCCGATTCAATATCTCGCCCTCAATACGGGAGCTCTTCAGCGCCTCTTCGCTCATGAGATCAATCGTAAACCTCTGACGTTGTTCTTCTGCGACAATCTCAGATGCGCCAATAAGTTTTGCAGACTCCTTTATGAAAGAATCTTCAAGCGCCTGCAAAGCAGAAGTGTCATATTCAAAGTGGGGCCAGTTTTTATGTTGCCAGTTCCATTTCATGATGAATAAGGCTGGATATATTAATCATATAAGTCAATAATATGATTAATATACAGAAGGGTTATTAATCATCTCAGCAAAAATGCAGCATCAGGTATATCAACTTGTAGCTTTTAGCTTCAAAAAGATCTCAAATTTACAACAACAATAGTCAGGTTTTTGTGCCCATCTTGCGCCCAAATAATCAATTTCATATGCCATTAATAGCATCGAATTACCAAATCACAAACACCATAATGTATTGTTTTTAAAGATATTTATGTAGAATAGCGTGACATTATAGACATTACGTTTCAAGCTTCGGAGGCCGACGCTCTATCCAGCTGAGCTAAGGGTGCATGTTAGAAATATTGAATGTGCTCGCGAATGCTAATGGCCAATCATGAAAATGAAACAATACATATTCATTCAAGGAGCAAACATCGGCTTAACGCAGCAACTGACGGAATGTTAGCACTATCGCTAAAAGGCTGAAACGTAGCCAAACAGCAACGATCACACTCCACATTAATGGCAGCGGGTACTGGTGTCGAAAAAACTTTTTATAAAAACGGACCATACCTTTATGTTTGTGCCACTCGACACGAACTGCCCGCCCTTCACTGCATACGCCTTTGGCATGCGTCACTTCAACATCAGGTACAAACAAAATTTTCCAATGCTTTTGTCTAAAGCGCATGCACCAATCAAGATCTTCACAGTGCAGAAAGTACCCTTCATCCATAAGGCCAACGTCTTCCATAGCCTCACGCCGCACCAACATAAAAGCACCGGAAATTGCTTCCTGCTCTTGCGAGTCAGCAGGTAATGGTTCCAGATGCAAAAGCATCCCTTTATCCCTCAAAAATGGAAATGGTATATCAAGATGCAAGACCCTGGTCAGCGTACGTGCCGGTGTTGGAACGCGACGCCGGCACCCGCATTGCTCAGAACCATCGGAGTTCAGTATCAAACACCCGCCCATTCCAGCTTCAGGGTGTGTTTTCATTTCGGCTAGCATAGACTCAATCGTATCCGGTTTGATGATACAGTCGGGGTTAAGAAAGAGGATATAGTCACCTGCCGTCACTGGGAGAGGAATGTTTGATGCTTTTGCAAAACCAAGGTTTTCGTTATTAAGAATAATGTGCAGCCGATCATCTGAGACCTTATTTCTAAGATGCTCGATGCTACCATCAGCACTGCCATTATCAGATACAAATACTTCAACAGGAACAGTAGAAGACAACGCTGCATGAACGCACTGCGTAAGCAGTGATCCACAGTTATAGTTTACAATAATGACAGATATATAAGATTCACTCATAAGAGAGCCTTAAGCTACCGCAAGCCCATTGCAAACATCAACATTGGGTCAATGAGGCGCGGTGAAAAGAAAATTCATATTTTTTCGGCTTGCCTATAATGGGACGCTCTATTAAGAAATGGCCGCTCGATAAAATGCCATGAGAGAAATGCCATAGTAAACACCCCACCAAACAAAATTAATAATGTTAGGTATGGAGATGCGGCGACTATACCCGTAGCTATCAGTAACTGGATAAGAGGAAAGTGCCAGATATAGATACCGTATGAAAAGTCCCCCCAGCGCCCCCAATTTCCTAAATATTTTAGTGTCGTGGCAAAAGAAATAACGAGGATTGCCAGCATCATTGGATAGATTGGATAAAGGAATTGCCATTCGCGGGCAGCTAAAAAACCACATGCAGCGATAAGCAGGAGTGGGAACCTGTAAGAGTAGAATCGATCAAAATAGAAAAATAGTAAAGACCCTGCCATGAAGAAAGCTAGTTGGCCGGGAAGTTGCCTCTCAAGTATAAGATAAAATGAACCGCCTTCATGTGAAGCCATCCACTGCATTCCTGCAGAATAAAGAATCGAACCTGCATAGACTGTAAGCATCACCTGCCAGTGACCTAATCTTCTCATCAGCAGAACCAACAATGGCAACAACAAGTAAAACATTACCTCAATTTTAATTGTCCATAGGGCACCATTAACCGCCTGTATCCGATTCTCATCGAAGAGACCTGGAAGCTCGGGTGACAGAAAATTCAAAAGAAAAAGATTGGAAACAATATACTTGACCCATTCTCCACCAAAGTACTCCCTTGCAGAAACCACAGAAAAAATCACAAGTAGTATTGCCGGCAAAATAATCACAGTTAAATATGCAGGATAGATTCGACATACACGCTTCTCGAAATATTGTTTGATTGATCGTGACTTTTCGAAACTCATGGCGATAAGAAACCCACTGACGACAAAAAAGCCATCCACCGCCAATTCAGCATTCAGAAATTTCGGCAGCATGGAAAATACGGTTTCACGAGTCAAAACCCAAAGGTGATATCCGACCACTACCAGTGCCAGCAACAGGCGTAAAAGATCGAAGTTGTTAAGCACTGCAGGGAGCCGACAATCCAACTTAGGCATCACACTGACCCACCAAGCCATTGAATTGATGACAACAAATCATTAACCCTGACTTTTTTCAAACAGCACATAGATACAGTACTGTGACAATTTATTCTCAAGCCAGGGCATATGCAGTGGCATATGGAATGATCTACATTTAATGCAGCCATAATGCGCAAGTAGCGCGATCAGATCTTCTTCGGAATAAAAACACTTGTGATCTGGATCGGAAGCATACCCTTTCATTCCCGGCACACCGACAAGCAATCTTCCTCCGGGACGTAGCACCCTCAAAACCTCGTGAATAACACCATTAACCTCTTGCTGAGGAATATGTTCCAACACATTATCCATCACGATGCTGTCAAAAGCGCAATCATCGAATGGGGTACGTCCGTTCTCGATCAACTCCGCCTGCAAGCCTAATCCACGGCAGTACTCAACATTATGAAAATTGATGTCCGCTCCGACAGTACCTGAGAAGAATTTGAGGAAATCGCCAATTCCGCAACCAAAATCTAAAACTTCACCGGTAAGGCCTGATGAAATTTTAGGATACAGATAATAGTTTCGATAGAAGGCACCTAATCTAGAGCGCTCTTTTAGATAGGTGTAATAGCGATCATGTTCAACAGGAGTGTTCATTTATATACTCACATGTGACGATCATAAAGTTTCTTCCAAGTAGTAAATGTTTCTTTAGTAATCCCATGCACCTCACAGAGCTTTTCCAATACCATTCCTCGCTCATGGTCTCTCAATGCTTTAGAAATAGGAGTGCCTCTGGATGTTGCGCGAAACCATCTTGCCTTGCTTCTCTCCTCATCAAGCCTGATGATAAGATCCTGCAGATCAAAACCATACTTTCCTGCCATCGATGCAATTTCCTCTGCACTGTCCGGATAATCAACATGATACTGTTTTTGTTCAGCACGAATCACTCGTAGATTCTCTTCAATATTTTCAGGTGTTAATTCGCGCCCAAAATCAACTGGTACACTCTGATCGTTATTACTAAATATGCGCGACAAAATCATATCGCCCAAGATTGGAAGATAGTGAGTCGAATCTCTGTAGTAATGTTCACCTTCAGATAAAATATCATCCGTAGTCATTGAATTATAGCCACTGAAATCCCACAGCGGATTTTTATATTCTTCTTCCTTAAGTATCCGAACCAGCTCCCGCTTCCATTGCTCAAAGATAGGCCAAAGCCCCAAGACTCTGATGATCTCCTGATGTCTTGCATGAGGTGGGGAAATAAACAATCGCAGATCAATGTTGTGCTCTCTACAATACACTACAATTTTACGAAACTCTTTCAGGCTCGATGCCCCTGTATCCGGCCTGTTAAATGCGTACTCTCTCTTTCTACCTGCAAGATACACATATTGAAAATAAATCTTTTCCATATTCATGAAACTTTGATGTTCTTTTCCTTTCCATATCGGCCCAACAAACATTCCCGTTTCACTGGTCATAATTGGATTTTTATTTTTGGAAGTAACTGTTTTATAAGAGGCCTGTAAAGCATCTATTGACAGCAAAGAAGCCGCAATAATTTTCATATCAAAATGTCGATTTTGGCTACCGTCATCATTTACAGTTAAAAAATCGCCACGATAATCAGGTGCCTGTTGCCGGAAGACGTTAAATGCAAAAAAGTCCAAACCGAATACAACCTGTTTCAATGGATGTAATATCTGCGCATGTTCTAAAAAACGACGCGTAACAAATATATTTGCCCCCGCAAGAGCAAGATTATAACGGGGCTGAACAGTGCCGGACCATGCATCGGAACTAGGGTCAATTCCAAAAGCTGCCCGAGATGTTCCTAACACAACGGCTTCAGGTTTAACTTGAGCCACTTTGAATGATTTATGCATTTTCACACTGTTTACCATTTCAGGCTTTGGCCAACTAACCTCCTCCATCTTCACCAGAGGAAACAGGCCATACGGATCAACAACCGCATTGAACAACACTAAAAAAAGAAGTGTAGAAAAAGCGCCTATATATACTTTAAGATATCTACTCACATTTCACCTAAAACTGAAAATACAGGAATTCACTGATATGTGTAAGCTTTAAAATCGAAACGATCATCAATACCGAACCAAACAGTGCCCATAAGACTGTTCTCCGAAACTGAACCAAAGCCCGTAATTGATGTGGAATCCACTTACTATTCCATATCTCTTGTTCTTTAACATAACCAGTCCATTGAAGTACGTTAGGCATCAACCAGACAAGCACAGAAAGACCTGCGAACCAGACAAAGACCTGATACAACATCCTACCTGGGAATAATGTTGTTCCTAATATCGATACATGCTGCAGGCCAAACATGGTAGATAGAATAAGGTTAGCCGACTCAAAACTCTCTGCACGGAAATAAACCCAACCTATGACAATCGCCAGAAAAGTAATTCCTCTTGCTAGCACTCGCCCAAAAAAAGTACTTTTCTCCAAATCATGCCCCAACAATCTGCGCATATGGTGCCATGCATGATTAACAATAAGATAGCCACCATGTAATAAGCCCCAAAATGCGAATGTCCAACCGGCTCCGTGCCACAAACCACCCAGCAGCATGGTTATTAGCAAGTTGGTGTAGCGGCGCACCTCTCCTTTGCGATTACCACCAAGGGGGAAATAGAGATAGTCTCTCAAAAATCTGGAAAGAGTCATATGCCACCGGCGCCAGAAATCAATAATATTGACTGCCTTATAAGGTGACATGAAATTTATCGGCAGACTAATTCCGAACATCAACGCTATTCCAATAGCCATATCGGAATAGGCTGAAAAATCAAAATATAGCTGAAAGGAATACCCCAGAGACCCTATCCACGCATCAATAACAGTAATACTCTCTTCTGCAGATGCAGCCTGAAATACCGGCGTTGAATAACGCGCAACTCCGTCCGCCAAGAATACTTTCTTAAAGAGTCCTAAACTAAAAATGGCAAGACCTAACTCCATTTTTCCAGCATTAAATCTAAATGTTTCAGGTTTTGAAAATTGCCGCATCATTTCGCCATGGTGAACAATTGGCCCTGCTATTAGTTGAGGAAAGAAAGTGACAAAAAGAGCATAGTGTAAAAAGCTATGTTCTTCTGTTTTTCTCTGATAGGCATCTACCAGATAAGCAATCTGTTGAAAGGTGAAAAATGATATCGCAAGAGGAAGAATAATATTATCTAAATTAAATGATGCCCCAGTTACATCATTGACAGTATTCACAAAAAAATTCGCGTATTTATAATAGCCTAGCAACATAATATTAGCCACTACACCAATAGTCAGCAGCGTTCGTCTCACCCGTCTACCAGACAAAGCTAAACCCATACCGTAATTAAATAGCATAGATAGTAAAATCAACCATATATATAAAGGATTCCACCAAGCATAGAAAAAGAGCGAAGCCAGAACCAACCACAGCATAGCAATTTCATGTCCGAAACGTTTACCAAGAATATAAAACGCGAACAATGCCACTGGAAGAAACAGAAATATAAATTCATGCGAATTAAATAGCACGTCTGGCCTCTAACAACTTATGACTTTTTTCAGCTTTTTTCATTTACGGCTTCCTGATCGACCATGCATAACTATATAATGTCTGATCTATTCTCGTCACTTCTTCCAAAAGTTCTACTGCCAAGCCTGACAAATCGTTAACCGAAGGGCGATATCCACTTGCATTCGTTATTTCATTAACTTCCGGAACAGGTATACCAAGTTTGGTAAGGATAAAACTTCTATCATCCTCAAACGTTTCTGTAAATCCAACGTGAGAAAGCTTTTCTAGGTGTGCTACCGCCAAGTCTTGCATCTCCGCTTCACCAAATGAATAATAATTCCGATCAGTCCCATGCCCATACCCATGAGCCAGTTGCCACGCCTGATTATTACACACCGCTGTTTTAAGCGTGTTAGGCTTTAATGCATACTCAAGAAAACCCTCAATACTCAGCTCTTGAGCCAAACGATAAGGCTCAAAATCATTAGGGTTTTGTTTTTTGCAATAGTGATAAAATGAAAGGACCCTTTGAACAGGATCTCTCAGAAAAGTAAAAGAGAATCTACCGGGCATAAGATGGCGAGCAAATTCATAACCAAAATGACCGGAAACAAAGTTGACCTTCTGAAAACATTCAGCTCTGATCCCACTATAATCACCATGACTGATGACACTATCACCATAGTATTTGCGCGCCAAATCCACAATTGACGATCCGGCAGTTTTCTGGATGTGTAAAAACACAACTGGCAACAGTTTTTTATTTTTTTTAAAACAAAAGTTTACCACCTGACATCCTTATCCATACCGAAGACTTTCTTATCACGCATCTAATGATTGATTTGATTTACCGATAATACCCCTCCCTCTTCTCCGTGCTTTGCTGTAATGCCCCTGATTCAGATCGGTCAGCCACCTTACATTCAAACAAGCTTCCAGCGAATTTTCATGAACAACATTTTTCAGCATACCTGAATTCGAAAGAGTAATATTCATTCTCATAACCGTCTGTAATTGCATCATAACTTCGAACCTGCCACATCACTTATTGCCTTAAGGTAAGAGAACTGGTTCTTTTCATCCGGTTCCAGATAAGTACTTTCAGCCCATTCATTCCAAGCATTAATGAAAACAAACGGCTCAGGAATATCTCGTTCAGGCATAGTCTGCAACAGTTTATCTAACCAGAAGGTGAATTTTTCAGGAGATGCCCCCTTAAATATTGTTGCTTTATTCTTATAGCGCGCCGTATTATCCCAATCGACAAATGCCCCCGGATAAGTGGTCAAATCAGGTTCCCTACGAACCTTAACAACCTCCGCCCATACACGGTCATAATCATAGAATGTCAGCTCGTTCACAAACTTTGATCGCAAGGCCCGTAGCAAGTCCTGAGCACCCTCGGGAAGCCTGCGAATCATTTTAAACCACGTACTATGACGTATAGATCCAGGGTCAAATTCCGGAGAATAAATGGCCTCAAAAGGCTGAAATTGGAAGGCTGCATCAAACCCTTTCAGACACTCACGCTTAGGCATCTCATACTGTTTCTGAAAGATAAAATACAATCCTTTCAAACCATGTGCTACAGCTAACTCTTTCCAATAGTCGAGCATATTTTCAATTTCCGGAATATTTTGTGGTCTGTAGATAACAAAAACCGGTTTTCCATCCACACAGATTGCGCGTTCATCACTCCATGCCCGAATCAGATAATCAAAATGTAGCTTCCAGCGTTCCTTACATGGAGGGTGAGTCTGCTTCATCAATATATGGTGATCACGGCCATCCCAGCGTTTTGACCAAGTTTCATTTGCCCACGATAAACAAAAGGGCATGTTGATATCTTTGTTCCCTAACATCAAATCTGTAGGTGTTTCCAATAGCTGTTTACCATCAAACCAATAATGATAATGGCAAAAACCATGAATCCCATGGGATTTAGCCAAGTCAGCCTGCCAGATAAGTGTATCCATATCGGACTGATCATAATGATTTTTATCCAGGGGGATGCGTGGCTGGTTATGCCCTTCAAACAAAGGCTGTGCTGCCTTCACATTTACCCAATCAGTAAACCCTTCGCCCCACCATTCATCATTTTCAGGAATTGCATGCAGCTGAGGAAAATACATTGCAATCAGCTTTGCGCGTTTGTCCATATCCATTCTAATCCACCACACCTTTCATATTATAAACCACAAGCAGAAGAATCACTTTCGACCAAGTATACTGCGAATACGCATTCTGGTTGCATCACTTAAATACTTTCTTGCAATCCGCCTGGCAAAATTCTCTACAGTTTGAGACGAGCATAAATTGTCTGCGTTTTCAACGGGAACCGACATCAAATCAATAGCAGTGTCGGTACGCGAACTGGCAACAGCCCGAATCACAACCTGATAAACCTGCCCGTGCTTGTGCTTTTGCAAAGTCGACTTCACATCTCCCGCAAGAGCGGCCCATTTCCCGGCAAATTCACTATCTTTCGGTCGGGTAATAACAAACTGTGCATCCACGATTTTCAACCCTGCATCTGCAAACAACTGCTGCATATTCTTCAAACCGAAAAAACGGATATGTGTCCGATCCAACAGTCCCCAGTCACCATATTGAAAATCTTCATCTAGAATACATGCGATTACAGCATTATGACCCACATGAGGCAGTGAGATCACAACCTCCCCATGCAAGCCTGCCAATCCGGCCATTGCAGATAATACTGCCAGGGGATCATAAACATGCTCCAACACATCTGCCGCTACGATAACATCAAAAGGTTTTTCACCTGACAGTTGCTCAGGCCATGCCTGATCATTGAGATCAGTTTTATAAACCTTTTCGCAAAACTGCGTCAACTTCACAATAGCCGCGTCATCGATTTCAAGCCCAGTCACCTGACAATTGCCTGCGCCTTTCAACATTTTGGTTATTGAACCCGGACCCGCTCCGACTTCAAGTACCCGCTTATCATCTCCAACCATACGAACTACACGAGCAGGAGCCGTATCCCCATTCAGGTCAACGTCATACTCATAATTATGCCGATCATTATTCTTCAACTGCGTTTCCAC
>NZ_RCFQ01000029.1 GCF_003665155.1 Mariprofundus sp. EBB-1
TGGAAATCCCCATATTCTTCTTCAGATCGATATAAACTCAGTGAACACACAAAAACGACTCTATCTTGGGCTTTTTGCTTGGTTGAGATGAACATTAACCCCAGAGCTGCGTTTTCACACACTCTGGGCCGAACCCAGCCGGTCGCTGTATTGCAGTTGGGTGTACTTCCTATGACCCTGAATGATGAAAAACGCGTAAAGCATACATTACGTTTAATGCGATTGTCCTACAATTGGCAGGGCACAACTTGCGTTTTTTCTAATAATCGCCAGTGTGCGCCGCCTCCAGATAGGGGGATCATCCTTTTATCTTCTTACCGGCCAATCACTGATGACCGGCGATTCGGGAAAATAATTCAGCATCCAGCACAATCAGTGATTTATTACACATGTATTAACATGGTCGGATGCGATGGACAAAAAAACTAAATGAAATTTGAACAACTAGGTTTATCGGCCGAATTACTTCGCGCCGTGAAGGATCAAGGTTATACAACCACAACACCGGTACAGGAAAAATCCATTCCGGTGATTCTTGAAGGCCACGATGTATTGGCTGGTGCTCAGACAGGCACAGGAAAAACAGCAGGTTTTACCTTGCCTATGCTGCATTTGATGCAGAACAATCACCCGGAACGTAAAAGTCATAACCGCCATGTGCGGGCATTGGTCTTGACGCCAACACGTGAATTGGCTGCTCAGGTAGCTGAAAGCGTTGCTACTTATGGTAAATATCTACCACTGCGCTCAACCGTGGTATTTGGTGGCGTGGGCATTAATCCACAGATTCAGAAGCTCAATCGCGGTGTTGATATATTAGTGGCCACCCCCGGTCGTTTATTAGATTTGGCCAATCAGCGCAAAGTGGATCTGTCAAAAGTTGAATTCTTTGTCTTAGATGAAGCGGATCGTATGTTGGATATGGGCTTTATTCATGATATTCGCCGTGTCTTGAAACTACTGCCGCAAAAGCGTCAGAACTTGCTGTTTTCAGCTACATTTTCAAAAGAAATCAAACAGCTGGCTAGTGGCTTTCTGAATTCTCCGGTATTTGTTGAAGTCGCACGCAATGAAACTACCCATCAGGTTACGCAGGTCATTCATCCGGTAGGAAAATTGAAAAAGCGGGCACTATTATCAAAATTGATTTCAGAAGGTGAGTGGAAGCAGGTGCTTGTCTTTACCAAAACCAAACATGGTGCCAATAGACTTACCACTCAGCTGGAGAGCGATGGCATTCAGGCTTCTGCTATCCATGGTAACAAAAGCCAGACAGCACGAACTAAAGCCTTAGCTGCATTTAAACAAGGTTCTATTCGTGTGTTGGTAGCAACGGACATTGCTGCGCGTGGTTTGGATATCGATCATCTGCCACATGTAGTGAACTATGAGTTGCCTAATGTGCCGGAAGATTACGTGCATCGTATTGGCCGTACTGGCCGTGCTGGTAATACAGGTGAAGCTCTGTCACTGGTTTGTGGCGAAGAGAAAAAACTATTGGCTGATATTGAACGTCTGATCAAGACAAGTATTCCTAAGTTGATGATTGAGGGTTTTGAACCATCACCTGAAGATGAAAAAGCGACAAAACCAGCCGGTCAGAATAGAAAACCGGATCATCGTCGTCGTGACCCAAGCTCACCCCGTCGTCCGAGTCGTAACCGCAGACCCGCTAAACGTTCAGGTTCACCATCAAGCCAGGGCTAATGGACAAACAAAAACAACGTCTGGGTATATGCCATGGTCCTCGCTGCGGGGACTATGGTGGCAGGGCGATGGGAGAAGCGTTGATGGACAGGTCTATTTCTTTTGATCCACTGCCTTGCCAGAGCCTGTGCCCGCACGCACCCATTGCACGGGTAGATGGAAAGGTGTTACATCATACCAATCTGGAACAGGTGCTGGATTCACTGTAAGATTTTTTGTCGCGTAAAGTGATATGCTGAAACTCGTAATAATCATGATGGAGATAGTGTACACAATGACACCTACCGCTATTCGTAATTTTAATGCAGATGCCCGTTTAGAAATCGATTGGGATGATGACTCCACAAGTTGCTATGCGCATGAACTGTTGCGGGTGCAATGCCCATGCGCTGATTGCAGGGGTCATACACCTGAGCAGGCCAAAATCATTACAGGTAAAGAAGATGTGCGTGTAACGCATATTGAATTGATTGGTAACTACGCAGTTCGGATTGAGTTTGATGATGGGCATAATACAGGCCTATATACCTTCACTCATCTTCGTCATCAGATATTGTGACGCATAAACCTATACAACGCATATTAATCTTAGGTTGCGGTTATGTCGGTGAAAAGCTGGCGATGGCTTGTTTGGCCGATGGCATGCAGGTGTTTGCTACGACACGTAATCAAGAGCGTGCAATCGCATTAGATAAACGCGGTATCGCGTCTTATGTCGTATCTTCTCCGGCAGATTTACCCGATGCGTTGCTGGCATCTGTTGATGCGGTGCTGGATTCTATTCCACTTAGTCGTGATGAGCAGGGCATGCATGCGTCACAATTGCAATGGTTACCCTTGATCGTTGATAAGTGTTCAACGCTGCGTTGGGCCGCATACCTATCCACGACCGGTGTTTACGGCGATGCGGAGGGTGCCTGGGTAGATGAATCCTGGGTCTGCAAGCCAACAAGTGCACGTGGTAGCCAACGTTTGTTGGCCGAACAAGCATGGCTGCAATCATTGTTACCTGCAGAAGTATTTCGCTTGGCAGGTATCTATGGGCCTGAACGCAATATGTTTGCGCGTTTAAAAGCAGGGAATTATAAAGCCGTAGAGTGGCATCCAGCGCATTATTCCAGTCGCATACATATTGATGATATTGTGGCCGCATTAATGGCTGCCATGCAAAATCCACGATCAGGGCGTGTACTGAATCTGGCGGATGATTTGCCTTTGCCGCATGCGGAATATGTATGTGAAGTGGCAAAGCTGATTGGCGCTCCGGAGCCGGTTATCTTGACCGAGGAGGAAGGGGAACAACAGTTATCGCCTTCGGTGTTATCTTTCTTTCAGGATAATAAAAAGGTATCCAATCGATTGCTGCATAAGGAATTGTTATCCCAGCTTAAATATCCAGATTTTAGAGATGCTTTGCAGGAAATACTGGCTGGTCAGAGAGTCATAAACGTGCATGATTCGCCGTCATAAGCGTGGCGAATGATGAGGGGAAGTTTGCATGGCAGGCAAAAAACAGCGTGACCAACTAATCGAGAAACTTGATGATGATGGTCAGGAGGAATTCGAGGATTTTCTTGATCATTTAGAAGCTATTGATGATTCTCCTGATGGTCAGGTTCATCATCATCATCATTCGTCGACAAAGTCTTCTATAGGTTTGCTATTTACGAAAGTATTTGTAGTTACCACTGTGGTGATTTCATCGGTGTTATGGTTTGCATGGCCGGAAATAAACAGTAGTCAATTCGATCTTGCCCAACACTATCAAGAAGATGGCAAACTAGAGCGGGTTGTTGATCGCCTTCAGGCTCTAGAAGAGGCATTGAAACTCAGCAGTGAAGATAAAGCATACGATGAGCCGTTAAATGCATCTCATCAGGAGATCGAAACCGACGCTGCAAAACGTGTCCAGCAGAAGCCTGAAACAGCCACATCCTCCCAGCCGATAAAGGTAAAAGAAGAATCATTAAAACAAGATAGCGTAGTGAAAGCCCAGCTTTTAGCCAAAAAGCAAGCTGAGGAAAAGTCAGCTAAATTAGAGGCTAAGCACGATGAAGCTGCCAAGTTGCTTCAACAGGAAACGTTGCCCAAGACCGTTCAATATGAACCTCAACAAGTCAAAGCAAAACAGCAAAACAGCGATGTGTTGAATGTTGATACAACGGCCACTTTATCAACGCCATCAACAGCAACTGCTTCGCAAGCAGTAACGCGTCCGTATGTGGCACTAACCGGTAAAAAGTTTTATATCTATCAAATATCTGTGGATGTTGCCAATGTGCGTAGTACTCCGAGTTCGGATGCCACCGTTGTTGCCAAGCTGAAACAAGGAACAAATGTGATCGTATTAAAACAAGAAGGGGATTGGTACCAGATTCGCCTGAATAAGCGTAAGCCGGCATGGGTTTACCACACACTGCTAAAATAGCTTACATCATATCCTGAGGGTCAACATCGATACGGATACGCACATCGCGTGATGTGGGCATGGCAGATAAAGTCGCTTCCAGTTTCCACGGTAGCAGTTTGCGCGATGGATCACGCAGCAGCACTTCAATACGAAATTGACCTGCAATACGTTCCATGGGGCATGGCATTGGGCCACTGATACTGACATTCTCTAAGGTTTTGCATAATGAGACACATTGTTTGGCAATCTGGTTGGCTCTTTCTAACTTTCTTGCAGAGAAAACGATGCGTACCCAACGTGCAAAGGGAGGGAAGCTCAACATTTCTCTTAATTGCAGCTCATTATTCATGGTCGATTCAGCCTGTGATTCAGAGATACGCTGAAACCATTCAGCTTCAGGCATACGCGTTTGAATGATGACCTGACCGGCTTTTTCACCACGGCCTGCACGCCCGGTTACCTGTGTCATCTGCTGCCACCAGCGTTCACCAGCCCGGAAATCAGGCATGCTGACACCCAGATCGGCATTGATGACACCAACCAGCGTAACATTGGGGAAATCATGACCTTTGACCAACATCTGCGTGCCGATGAGGCAATTCAGTTGGCCCTGTTCAAAATCCGTTAGTGTTTTCTCTAGTCGGGCATGACTGGTGATGACATCGCGGTCAAAACGTGCAAAACGCAGTTCAGGTAGTTTTTCAGTCAACCACTCTTCTAATTTTTCAGTACCTTCGCCCAGAGGCATAAAGGCCACCTCACCACAACATTCACATGTTTGCGGCACTCGGCGACGGAAACCACAGCTGTGACAGCGTAACTGGCCAGCTCTGCGGTGTAGCGTTAAACGCATCGAACAGGCATGACACTCCGGCACATCACCACAGGCAGTACATTGAAGTGCGGGTGAATAACCACGACGATTTAAAAATAGAATGGATTGCTCTTTGTTTGCCAGGTTTTCTTGCAGGGCGGTGAATAAGGCTGTTGATACAGGGCCTTCCTCTTGTCGCATATCAATAATTCTTGAGGCAATGGGAGCGTTGTTTGATGCAATTCGCTGTGGCAAGTTGAGACGTTGATACACACCACTTATCACCTGTTTCCAGCTTTCCAGACTTGGCGTGGCCGAACCCAGTACAATGGGTATATTGAGCTCCTGAGCCAATAATACTCCCATATCACGGGCCGAATAGCTCATGCCTTCCTGCTGTTTAAAACTGGCATCATGTTCCTCATCAACTACGATCAATGCTAGCTTGGGCAGGGGTAGAAACAGGGCGGAACGTGTGCCAATCAAGATGTCGGTATCTTGCAAATGTTGGCGTACCTGCAAACGCTCTTTAGTCGTCATGGCCGAATGCCATAAAGCCACCTGCTTGAAACGCTCTCTTAAGCGCATTAACCATAAGGGTGTCAGGCCAATTTCCGGTACCAATACCAGCACTTGACCACCGGATGCGATAACCGTTTGTGCAGCCTTAAGATAGACCTCCGTTTTACCTGAACCCGTACAGCCAAATAGTAGAAATGCTTGGAACTTATCTAAGGAAGCTGTGATTGAAGTGATCGCTGTATGTTGTGCTTCTGTCGCTTTGGGTGGAGGCGTATCTCCACACGCTTGGTCTTTTTTTACCCACAATGGATCATGTACAACTTCTTCAATCAGGCCACTTGCACAGCTTTGATTAATCAGGTGGCGCATACCAGGGCTATCGTCGCATCGCTGTAACACTGTCTTTAATGAAATGGCTGCACGCGTTTGAAAAAGCTTTGTTAATAATGTTGATTGTTGATTTAATGTTGTTGGTTCAGGGCAACGGAAGCGGCGGGTATCATGTTGAGCGGCCCAACCCAGGGCACTACCCCATAATTCGCCGGGTTGGGCTAAATAGTAGCGTCCAACACGGTTTAACCACTTGGTTCTGGCCTGATCAAGCAGAGGTGACTCATCCAGTCGATCCAATACGCTTTTATACTTGTTTTCATGATCAGGCTCTGCAGTGACATAATTGATGATTACACCAATGCGTTTACCTTTGCCAAAAGGCACCTGGACACGGATGCCAGTGATGGGTTTACCCAAAAAATCGGGCCATAGATATGTGAATGTACCAGCCAATGGCGCAAAGACAGCGATTTCAACGTATGTTACGTGATGGTTTGTATGTTGTGTTGCTGAAATAGTAGAGGCGGGAGCGGACATAGCTGATCAATCAACTATCTAATTTCATCGGGGTGAATTCAGGGACCAGTTGTTGAAGTTTTTGATGCAATAATTGAATGTCGCGTTTACCAGAAGCGATACGCAAATCTTCAAGTAGTTGCTGGATATCAGACCAGTTCATTTCACGACTGTCAGATAACATGATTTTTGGGTGTGATGTGGCAACCAATGTTTCCGCATCGTGAAAGAGTTCTTCAAATAGTTTTTCACCCGGACGTAAGCCTGTAAAGTTGATTTCAATATCCTGACCGGGTTCCAAGCCTGTTAAACGGATCATCTGTTCGGCCAGATCAACAATTTTGACGGGTTCCCCCATATCAAGCACAAAAATTTCTCCGCCTTCACCCATGCTGCCAGCCTGTAAAATCAGACTGCTTGCTTCAGGAATGGTCATAAAATAACGGGTGATATCAGGATGGGTCACTGTGACAGGTCCACCAGCCTCAATCTGTTTCCGAAAAAGAGGTACAACGGAACCTGCCGAGCCCAGCACATTACCAAAGCGGGTGGTGATGAAAGCGGTATTTTCACTGCGGCGATTTAAATTCTGGCAGTAAATTTCTGCTGAACGTTTGCTTGCTCCCATGACATTAGTGGGGTTCACTGCTTTATCGGTTGAAATTTGAATGAATTTCTTCACACCATGCTCGACTGCCAAATCTGCCAATTGGCATGTGCCCAATACGTTGGTTTTCACACCTTCAGCCGGATTTTGCTCGACCAGTGGTACATGTTTATAGGCGGCGGCATTGAATACGACGTCTGGCTTAAAGCGTTCAAATAAGCATGACATGCGCTCGATATCACGAATATCACCGAGCAGCGCTTCAAGAATGCAACTGTTGTTGGAGCGTTTGAGCAATTCTCCTTCAATGGAATAGAGGTTGAACTCACCATGATCAAGCAGTAAAAGCTTTGCCGGCTTGTGTTGCAACACTTGGCGACACAACTCCGAGCCGATAGAACCACCGGCTCCGGTTACCAGTATGCATCGATCTGTCAGCAGATGATGAATGTTAGAATTATCAAGATTATCGATAATATCCCTGCCCAGCAGGTCTTCAATTTGTACCTGTCTGAGGCGAGATATCTCTACTTTTCCATCAGCAAGGTCGGCAACAGAGGGTAGGGTGCGGCAAGTAATGGCATGTTTTTGACAGGTATCGACCACGTTTTGAATAACGCGATGGGCTGAAGAAGGCATACACAACAAAACCACTTCAACATCATATTTTTTAAGCACGTGTTCGATATCATTCAGGTGGCCAATAACACGTATTCCATGGATTTCCTGCCCTTGTCGTCTGTTGGAATCATCAAGAAAACCAATGGCTTCATAAGGGCCTGATTTTTGCAGGTCACGAACCAACAGCTCTCCGGCCTGACCAGCTCCAATCAACAGCGCACGTTTGCTATCAAGGCGATTAAGGTTGAGATGGTGATCTTTCAACCAGCGATACAACATGCGGGGGGCAGCCAGTCCCAGAATTAAAATAAGCGGATATAACACCAATACAGTACGCGGCATGTTTTCAAGACGCTGCCATATAAATACAATCACAAACGAGATAATCGTCCCTAGCAGCACCGCCTTGAGTATGCGCAATAGATCCGGCAGCGAGGCAAAGCGCCAAATGCCGCGATATAGTCCGAAATACCAAAAAGTAATGGCTTGAACGGGTAGAGATACAACGATCAGGTGCTGGAAGGCATCAACGTGAGACACCGGAATATACGTTAAATTAAAACGTAGCCAGAAAGCCAATAAAACTGCTGCAGGCACCCACAATAGATCATGCAGGAAGGCCATCCAGCGATTGCGAAATGAGAAGAGCTTACGCATACCTAGCATCGTGATAACCCATCAGTACTGTGATCTCTATATAGCATAAAGATAGTATGTCCTAAATGGATAGCAGGGGACAATGTGCTTATTCTTTTTTATTGTGAATGCGTAACAAGGAGAGTTGAGGGGATCTCTCTTTTTTAACCGGTACCGGATAATCACCCGAAAAACAGGCATCACAATGTGATGAACGTGGTTTACCCACTGCCTTGTACATGCCCTCATAACTGACAAAGGCCAGTGAATCTGCACCAATTGCCTGACGCATCTCTTCCAGATTCATTTTGTTGGCCATCAATTCATCTTCATTGGGCGTATCCACACCATAAAAACAGGAGTGTCTGGTTGGTGGGCTGGAGATGCGCATATGAATCTCTTTGGCTCCAGCCGCGCGAACCATTTCAACAATTTTGCGGCTGGTGGTACCACGTACAATGGAGTCATCCACCAGTACAACACTTTTTCCTTCGATAAGCTGACGGTTAGGGTTTAATTTCAGTTTAACACCAAAATTACGGATAGACTGACGTGGTTCAATAAATGTACGACCCACATAATGATTGCGAATCAGTCCCATTTGGAAGGGGATATTGGCCGTTTCGGCAAACCCCATGGCTGGTGGTACACCTGAGTCGGGAACAGGAATCACAAGGTCTGCGTTAACAGGTGCTTCTTTGGCCAGTTCCACGCCAATTTCATAACGCGCTTTATAGACGTTCACACCCTCAAGGGTGGAGTCCGGGCGGGCAAAATAGACGTATTCAAATACACAAAATTTTGGCGAGCAGTTTTTGAAAGGGTGCAGACTCTGCAAGCCATCATGATCAATCACTATCATTTCACCGGGTTCGACATCGCGTACATAGGTTGCACCGACTAAATCAAAGGCACAGGTTTCTGAAGCTAGTATCCATGCGTCATCGAGTTTGCCCAGTACCAGAGGACGAATACCATGCAGATCACGCATGCCAACCAGACGATGTTCGCCTAAAACCAACAGTGAAAATGCACCGGTTAACTGGCTAACAGCTTCTGCCATACGGTCTTTCATGGTTAATGCTTTGCTGCGCGCAACCAGATGAATCAAGACTTCGGTATCTGAACTGGATTGAAAAATTGAGCCCTGTTTTTCCAACTGTTTGCGAAGTTCAGGCGCATTGACGATATTACCGTTATGACACATCGCAATGCCACCATGCTGATATTCATAGGCAAATGGTTGGCAGTTGCGCAAGCCTGATTCACCGGATGTGGAATAACGGACATGACCAATACTATGTGGGCCAACGAGCTCTTTAATATCTGTCTTTTTAAATATATCTGCGACTAAACCCATGCCGCGATGGGTGTTGAAAGACTTTTCATCGGTGCTGACGATGCCTGCAGACTCTTGTCCGCGGTGTTGCTGGGCATAGAGGCCCAGATAGGTCAAGTTGGCAGCTTCAGAATGGTTAAATACACCAAAAACACCACATTCATCATGAAAATGGTCATGTTTATCGACTTCAACGCGCATGCTTGTTTCCTTGGCGAGGGTGGGTTTCAATTGGATATCCTTGATGATTTTTTGTTTCACTATCTGCTACCTTCGATGATTAATTTTACTGCTTCTTTATCTTTCATCGGAATCATATTTTGGAGATGATTGTTGCTACTTTGCAGGGATGCCGCTTTGGCTCCGCCTTGTCTGGAAAATGGATAACCCTGTGGAATAAGTTCGCCAAGCATTTCACCAAGCTCAATCGCGTAGGGGCTGAGTTTACTCTCTTTCAACCATGGTGCATCAGGTTTGGTGTAAGATGTGTAAACGAGAAAGCATAGTGCAATAAGGCCGATGCCTCGCGCTGCGCCAAAAAACACACCCAGCGTTCGATCTGTTGCCGTTAATGCAGCGACATCAACCAATCGGCTAATGAGCGCTCCTACCAAACCAGCAACAATCATCACCACAACAAATACCATTGCAAAACCAGCGATATCAGCCACCGTTCCATTGGTAATCCATTGTCCAAGGAAATCACCCGATTGTCCTGATAAGCGGCTGGCAATGAAAAATGCAGCGACCAGTCCAAGTAATGAAATCACCTCATGCACAAAGCCGCGCCATAATGATAACACCATCGATAAGCCAATAATCGCAATAAAAATATAATCAATAAAGTTCAAGTTGCCTCTCAATTCATTCCGGTAAATTACTAAAAACAAACAGTCTTATAGTATCTTTTGCGCAGCTTCGGATAAGTGTCTGACTGCCGTCAAGACAAGCGGTTTAGCATTGTCGCTGCGCATGTTAGCAATGATATTTGCCTTCTGCACCCTCTCATGATTTTCAGCTGGTAACAGTATGCGTGAGAAACCCAGGTTAACCGCTTCTTTGGCCCTGGCTTCAGGCTGGCCTACCGGCCGCACTTCGCCGGTTAAACCTACTTCTCCAAATACGGCGATATCTTCAGGCACGGGTTTATCCTGAAAGGCTGATACCATTGCCAAAAGGATAGCCAGATCAGCCGCCGGTTCTGCAATACGTGCGCCACCGGCAATATTAATATACACATCGTGTTGCGATAGTGGCAACCCGATACGGCGTTCCAGCACGGCCGTTAACATGCCAACCCGGTTAGCATCTACACCAACAGCAGAGCGCTTCGGTGTGGCATAGACAGTAGGGGCGATTAAGGCCTGTACTTCAACCATTAAGGGGCGTGTACCCTCCATACAGGCTAACACTACAGATCCTGGTGTATCCTTGGCTCGCTCTGCTAAAAACAGGCGAGAAGCGTCACGGATGCCGATCAGACCGCGATCACACATTTCAAACACACCGATTTCACCAGCCGGGCCAAAGCGATTTTTTACCGCACGTAAAATGCGATGTGCATGGCCGCGATCACCTTCAAAGTAGATCACTGCATCCACCATATGTTCAAGTACGCGTGGGCCTGCCAATGCCCCTTGTTTGGTGACGTGACCAACCAGAATCACTACATGGCCATGAGCTTTGGCATGTTGAATAAGGGCTGCAGAGCAATCACGAACCTGTGAAACGGTACCCGGTGCACTGCTTAATCGGCTACTCACTGTGGTTTGGATCGAATCAATAATAACAGTGGATGGTTTCAACTTGGCAATCGTTGCCAGTATAGATTCCAGTTCACAGGCAGAGATCAGTAGCAGATCATCGTGCAGGGCATCAATACGCTCACCACGCAGATGTACCTGCTGAATAGATTCTTCACCGGTAATATATAATACGGTGCCATTCTTTTTGTCCGCAGCAAGTTTGGCTGCCGCTTGCAAAAGCAGCGTGGATTTTCCAATACCGGGGTCACCTCCAATCAATACGGCAGAACCGGGTACTAAACCACCACCAAGTACGCGATCCAATTCTTCGATATAGGTAGAGCGGCGAGGGCTGTTTTCAAGGTTGATACTGGTGATAGAGGAGGCTTCTAATGCCTGGCCTTTTCCCACCGAGCGTATTGCTGCAGCTTCGATAACCTGTTCGGTCACAGCATTCCAGTCACCACAATCGGTGCATTGTCCCATCCATTTGCGATGTTCAGCACCACAGCTTTGACAAACAAAAAGTGATTTAGCCATGGCAGCAGTGTAACTCGAAAAACTGCTGACTCCATCAGAATCTGACAAATCGTTTCAGGTCGGTTATTAAATAGTTCAAGGCTCACACAAAAAGATTGTAGTTCAGATGTTTTGAAATTCCATTTTTAATGGTTAATGATTAACCAATCATTTCAGTGGTATAGATGAAGTCTATTAAGGTTATAGATATACAATAAATAGTGTGATGATGCCTGGCTTCCCCTGACATTATGGCTATGAAAAGCTCAAACCTGGGTAATGGGATATCCCAAGTTCTTGGGATACCGCCCCCTGTTTTTATTCGCAAGCATGCGTCTTGTGAAAACAGGAGGTAAAAAATGAATTCAATCATAACAACCATTTTCGCATTGCTCATTGCCATGTTTCTACTGGCCTCATGCGGAGGCGGAGGCAACGGTGCAGCTGCACCAGCTGCAGCACCCACCACTCTGACCTGGGATCAGGCCAACTGGGGCGCGGTGAACTGGCAATGAATAACGCAATGGTAAATCAATCAATAGAAACAGGGAGAAATAATATGAAACAGATATTTATTGCCGTGGCGGCATCATTAATAATGACATCAACAGCGTCAGCTGGCGTACTGACCATTCCAAATACTTTTACCGCCGGATCTCCGGCTGTGGCTGCCGATGTGAATGCCAACTTTGCTGCCGGCAAAACAGCGGTGGATGATAACAATACACGCATCACAGCCAACACAGCATCAGCTGGGACCAACACAACTGATATAGCAGCCAACGTATCCAATATCACGACATTGCAAAATTCAAAAGCAGGGTATGCTACTGCTGTTAATAATAGTGGGAGCCCCACTACAATAATAGCAATGACAACTACTGGGCAGGCAATTGTTACGCTAACCATAACTGCTCCAGCAAATGGATTTGCAATTGTTACAGGGAAAGCATTTTCAGTGGTAAATCATACCATGGGTACCATGCACCTTGTTGGAATGAAAATTTCTACCACTTCTGGAGATGTAGCAGCAGGTTATGATCTGTCGGTATCACAGGCTGCTTCTCAACAACCAACGGCAGGGTATGGAAAAATGATATCTGCTAATGCAGTAATACCAGTTGTTGCCGGGGCCAATATCATTTACCTGAATGCCTACGCTCCTGTGGGAGCAGGCCACAACATACAGCAGCCTAAATTGACCGCGATTTATGTACCCAATGCGTACTAACCTTTTAGGAAAAGGGGACGCAACCCTTTAATGAGTGAATATGGGCGGTTACTGTGAACACAGTGGTCGCCTTTTTTCGTTCTGGCTGATCAGGCATCCCAAGTTCTTGGGATACCGGATCTTTCAAAAGCGTTGATAATGAGCTTATAGATTGATCTGGAGTGAGACATGAGTGATTCAAAAGAAGAAGTGGCTGTAGAAGAGTTATCAGCCGAGGGAAAAGAGAAAGCCAAAAGTGAGGCTTTGACGATTGCCATAGGTGGCTCTCTGGCTGTTGCTGTGGTGATAAGTTACTTTGGATCGAGCTTCGTTTTCCTGTTTGCAATATTATTGATTGGTATACATAACCACTCTTCCATTTTGGGCTTTGTTGAAAAAGTGCCCGCATTTGCAGTGGTGGTTGTGGTTGCATTGGTGTCTCTGAATCTGAGCGGATCTGATGGCGGTTACTCAGGTTATTCTACAGCTGGCGGTGTTGAGCGCGTTGATGGTATGACAACCGGTCAACTCGATGGCCGGGACTGCACGCTGGTCTCTCTGCCGGGTGGGCAGTCCATGATGGATTGTGATTGATACCTCACTGAATGAATGACCAGGTGATTGCAAGGTGACGAGAGTTTTACTGATTTTCTCAATGCTGTTGCTTATCACTACAGCTTGTTCTGCACCTGCGCAGCAGGTGGGTGCTCTGCCTCAATTCTCCCAATATCCGGCAATAGAGATTTATAGTGCTCCTGCAGTTGCAGTTACACTCAACGGCGAGCCAAACATATTCCGAACACGTCTCAAAAATGCTGCAAAGCAGTCAGTAAACTTTGCCGGTGAATATGTGCTCACTACATGGGGTTGTGGTGCAAGCTGTATCTATGGCGCTGTGGTCAACCTTAAAACAGGTGAGGTGGTGTTTTTACCAGCCTCTTTCCATGTTGGCTTGCTTGAATCGGAACCTCTGCGATTTCACTCCAACAGCCGCCTGCTGGTCATGAGAGGTGCTTTGAGTGAAGGGGGGGAGCATGCAGCGCATTATTATGAATATACCGGAGGCAAGTTTATGCACCTCAAAACAGTGCCGATTGGCGGGCGGAGTGATGAACAGTGAGAGTTAGTCTTTTTGTTTTAATGCTGCTGCTTCTTTCCGGCTGTGGAGTAAAACAGTTCACCTATAGTCACATCTTGAATGTTGACTCTGAACTAAAAGATCACTGTATTCGTAAAGCTTTGAAAGAGACTCCCGGCGTATTAAAAGTGACTGTTCCCTCTGAGAAGTCTGACAGAAATGAGTCGCAGGCATTTTTGGTGAGCGGAAAACAGGGGCATATATCCGTATATCGATATGGCTATCAACAGCGACTGCTAGAGTTACAATATCAACATAGAGGTTCTCATCTTCCGAGTGAAAAAGAGTATGCCAAATACGATGTTATTTTATGGCAGATCGAGCATTCACTGCTTGATACCTGTGGCACATCTGAAGCTGTCCAGTAACGCATGCCCATTTAGATTAGTGCGTAAACCGGAAAGCTGTGCTCTGGCTCTCAATGAGCATTCAGATTTGTATCAGACGTTGAAGCAGCAGGTCGATAAAATCACGCCTTCCATCAATGACAGCTACAACATATACAACCTCTTTTCGAATGCGGTAAATGATTCTCCAGGGTGTTTCGGATAACTGACGATATTGAAAAACCCCGATATCCTGTAGCTCAGGAACAATCCTGCCTCGGTTAGGCATGTTAAACAGCGCATCTGCTCGTAGCTCCAGGCGATCAAGAATGCTCAATGCGGTTTCAGCTCCACGATCTTCAGCGATATATTCAATGATTCCGTTTAGGTCATGGGTTGCTGTATCGGTCCACAGTACTTCATATTCAGCCATCGTTATTTTCAGCTTTCAGGCGCTCTCGGATATTTTTGAACACATCTTTTTGCGATGTCAGGTGCTCATGCTGAATGTCAGTCTCGCCCTGAACCATCAGGCGTAGCATGGCGAGAGATTTCTGCCGTTTCTGGTACTGAGTATAGTCTTCCACTACCGCACTGGCATGACCATTCTGTGTCAAAATAAGGGGCTCACTCGACTCTTTTAAGGCATTGATCTGCTGACTGGCCTCGGATTTGAATTGAGTAAGACTGATAATTGATTCGCGCATCAACGGCTCCTTATTCGAACTGAATTCGGGTATGTTAATTGATTTCTTTGAAGTAGACAAACGCGTGGAAAAGGGGATGGCAGTGGGGCGCTACCCTTTAACCCGGACTATTCATAAATACTATTGCGCCCTTGCTTGTCCCTTTGCCTGCAACAAATTCTTCACCAGTTGTCTGTATGCACTGCTACGCACGCCTTCTTCAAAATCCGTTGCAAACAAACGTCCGGTGCAATCATCACAACGATTCATGAATAATCCGGGTTAATGAGTGAAGATAGGCGCATGCTGTGAAAGTGCTGATTTTAGTCGATCGGGCATCCCAAATTCTTGGGATACCGCACTTTCATTTTCCTTCGATAATAGAGACTGTGATAGGAGGTTCCCATGCATAAATTATTTGTCACGGTGATTGGATGTATGAGCTTGTTGGTTTCAGGCTTTGCTCAGGCACAGATGATTCAGACCGGTGTAAGTTATCCCGGCAATTCGCAGCTGGAGCTACCCGGCTCTGGCGCTACATTCACCGTGCCATCCGGCTGGAGTGGACAGTATAATCCTGCTGAGAAACTGTTTGAGATGTATTCGCCATCCGGGCAGCAGGTAGCTGTTGGCTATGAAGGCAAGAGTTACGCAGATGCGATTGCCTATGCCAAGCAGCCGATCACCACATCAGATGGTATTGTGATGACCCCGATGCTGAATAAATCAAAGAAGTTCAACGGTAAATTCAGTGGCGAGGCATTTCCTTATACCGGAAAGGCTCTAATCTTTATGGATGTGGGTGCAGTAGCTTTTGTGATTCAAACACCAAATGGCAAGGCTCTGACGTTAAGCTCCGGAGGGCTGGGCACTAACCTTACGGCATTTTCCAATCAGATTGGCCTGGTAACCCCAAGCCTGAGTTTCACTGGCCAGAATAGAACCTATGCCAAGAGTAACCAGAGCTCATCCCAGCGATCCGGATCAGGCCTGGATATGGGTGCAATAACCGGGCAGGTACCATCGCAAAGTCGGAGCTCAAACGCGACGACAGCAAATACCAAAAGCCCTAAAATCAAACAAGCGCATAAGGTAAACAAGCCATTGGTAGTTAAAGCTGGCTCATGGGAAGGTACAGGCAAAAGATCTGTGAAATATGGTAAGGGCAATCCATTCAAAGGCTATGGCATGGGAGAACTGCCTGCCTTTATCGATCACTCTAGTTCAGGCCTTTATTTACGGAAAAATGAGTATGGGGTAAATAGTGGCTTTAGCGACGATCTCAATGTGATGATTTTTGAGCATGAAAATACGCGGGTGTTTTTCTGTGCCAAAGATCGTCAAGACAATAACTATAGGGGTAGTTATAACGTGGAACGGAAGATCAACGGTAAATGGGAGTATGTTGGGACAGGGAATTATCAAATCTATTCCACCATGCCTCCAGCCTCATGGCCACCAAGTGACCGCACCCTTCGTTCCCATGATATGATGATTTTAGACCGTGCGAAAGGTCCTACGGAAGCGATTAAGGTGAAAATGACCGACCAAGGCGAAGATTTCTGGTGGGATACTCATGTCAGTTTTAACGGCATTAAATTTTCATCGGTTGGGGTCGCAGAATATTGCGGGTATGATTCATATGGAGGCGCTGAATCAGAATCATTCTTTAAAGAAAGTAGTAGAGCTCAGGCTTCCCGGAGAAGTAGTAGAGCATCATCTTCCAGCGGTTCCTATGATACTCACTTTGGCACCACCAGTAGTGGTCAGATCATCTTCTCATCTCCGCAAGGAAGCATGTCGGTTGATTGATCTTTGTGTGAAAAAGGTAAAAGGGAGCGCAACCCTTTATTCAATCGCAGATGGCTGTGCAGGTTGTTAAATGATGTTTAAAAATAATAAGGGGTTCATGATGAAACTTATAACGTTTGTAGTTGGATGTATGAGTTTGTTTATTTCCGGTGTGGCGCAGGCTGAAACCTTGCGGCAAGGCGGCAGTTATCCGGCAGGTTCAATTGTGGAACTTTCTCAGTTTGGTGGTGCGCATTTCACCATTCCGAATGAATGGCGCGCTGAGGGGCAGGGGCCAAACCGTATTTCTCTGTTTCCTCCCATGGGTCATGCGGTACAGGTGATGGAGTTTATGCCTGTACAGAATGTTCGGACGTTTGATCTCAATATGCAGCGCAATCAGGTACTGATTCAGCAGGCGAATACCTTTGTGAAAGCTGTGAATTATCAGGAGGCACCATCAGATGCGGGGGTGGTTTATAATTTACAGGGCAAAAGTAACGGGCAGGAGGTGGCGGGTATGTATGTGATGCGGCCGCTATCCAACCTGGGTATGAGTTATACCAAAATGTTTATTGCTCCATCAAGTGAGTGGTTTGCAAACGACCTGCAGATGATGCAGGTGATGCGGCGTCTTGGTGAGATCGATAATGCGTTGATCGCGCAGGCTAAGGATCGTAAATCGTATGCCGGAGGATCCAATAACAGAGCTGTTGTTGCAGGTGTTCGTATGATTCAGGAGCAGACTGAAGATACTTATGCACCACCATCCTGGGTGCGTTATTCACAGGGCGATCCGTTTAAGGCTCATGGCAACAAAAAGCTGCCCAAGTTTGTGAGTCATAAAGTTCCGGGGTTGTTCTGGCAGGCATTTGCCTTGAAAGAATACAATACAAAACTCTCTAACTGGAATGAAATTATTGGTTATAACCTGGAAAATAGTAGTGGAACGAAACGTCTTAACTTTTGTCATGAAGGTGTAAAGGCGACATCTCAGGGGACTTTTACCGTCAGCACCAGAAAATCTACCCATGCAAAATGGAGACAAGTGGATAAAGGGCGATATCAGATGTTTCAGAATCATGATCACGAATATTCAAGCGGGCCGAAAGGAGCGCTCGATACAATGTTCCTGGATCGCAGAAATGGTGACAATGATGTTGTGATGGTTGAGGAGGTTGCTGAGGATGTATACAGCAGCTATTGGTATAACAGATACGCCTTTAATGGTGAAGTATATAAGGCTCAAGGATTGAATCAGTCCTGTTCATATAAACCGAGTAAGACCTCAGTAATTCTCTCCAAATGTATGAAGAAGGGAGGCAGGAAATCGTGTTGGGGTGAAGCATTCCCGGAAGATTATGACACTGCAGGTAATGAACGGGGCCGTTCAGGTGGATCTTCTTCCAGTAGTAGTGGTTCCTACGATACGCATTTTGGTACGACCAGTAGCGGAGCAATCATATTCTCAAGCCCAAGCGGCAGCATGTGTTCAGGTTGTTAAGTTTTACATATGATTTTAATTCAGGTGCATGGATAAAGAGATTAAAGCAGAAATACGTGACATCAACATCTTTGGTGGTTTTTTCTTCCAATTCATTCAAAGTGTGCGCCGTTCAGAGCATCCTGAGCAATATAGTGATAAGTGAAAATAAACCGTGAGCGCATATCAATCAGATTGTTTATAAGCTTATGACAGATCCCGGAAACATTTGGGAATGAGGAATTGATGAAGATAGTTACAGCTTTCATGGCCCTTTTTTTGTGGACCCATCTGGCTTTTGCAGAGAATGCTAATACGATCAGCTATATGGATGCTGCTCAAATAAGCATCGATAAGCAGGATTGGGGTCAGGCGGAAGTCTTTCTCTTAAAGGTGGTCAAAAAGCAATTTAATGATGTGCATGCACGTTATTTACTTGGTAAGGTGGCAGAAGAGCGTGGTGAACTGCGTTTAGCAAAAAAACGTTATAAGATGGTCTTGCTTGTAGATAGAAAACATCTATTGGCGTTAAAAGGCTGGGCACGGGTCGCAGAGAAATTAAATGATAACGTATTTGCTACATATCAGCGCCTGTTAACATTAGAACCCCAAAATGTACTATGGCATATAAAGCTAGCTCAGCATTATATGAAAAATGGATCGATCAAAGCTGAGCCTTATTTAAAGAGCGCATTGGAGATTAGTCCAAATCATCGCCAGGCATTACAACTCATGGTCAAGTTCCATAAAAAATATGCTATTGCCGCACATGCTGAACCATTTCAAAAACGCTTGAATAAACTATCTGCATCCGGGCAAATGAAGCGACCTTTATTGCTTTCTAATAATCAGCCTGTTATACAGCTAGATCAAGGTGATATCACTCAAGAAGCGTCGGTTTCGAATACAGTATCTGCGGTGGAACAAGAGCGTAAGATTGTTGCCCATACCGAACCCAACGAGAAACCTTTTGATGAATCTACTGCCGTGGCAATGCCATCTCCGGAGCAGAAAGAATCTTCAGTGCTCAAAAGTAATACCCGGGTCAAGCCATCGGTTCATGCAGTACAGCAGAGTGACGATCCATTATCGATCAGCCTATCTTCTCTGTTTTCAACGTCAAAGCTGTGGGTTCAAAAACTCACAATGTTAGCAACACCCTCATTAGAGGTTGCCCCAACCAAGTCTGAACCTGAGGTTAAAGCTGAACAAACAGCGCCTAAATTGATGTTGCATTCCATTCCATTGCCAAAAAAGATGGAAGAAAAGCACGCAGCTCAATCGGATATTAGCATATTTCAACAATATACATTGGCAGTTAAGCAGGGTAAGGCGCATGATCAGTTTATACTTGGCTTGATGTATCATGAAGGGAGAGGCGTTGTTAAAAATGATTCTCAGGCTAAATCCTTATTGATGAAAGCAGCAAAGCAGGGGTTGGATGAGGCGCAATTATCCTTGGCTCTGATGCTGTATAAGGATCGTAGCAATACAAAGAATGAGAAAGCTGCAGTTCGTTGGTTCAAAAAGGCTGCCAACCAGGGTTTAGCTGATGCCCAATACGCATTGGGTTTGATTTTTGCCAGTAATGACAGGTATAAAAATGAGGTAAAAGCTGTGAAGTGGTGGAAAGCTGCAGCACATCAAGGGCATGCGCAGGCCCAACACAATCTCGGTGTAATGTATTTGAATGGGCGCGGCGTCAGCAGAAGTAAGAAAGAAGCTAGTCGCTGGTTGCAACAATCAGGGAATCAGATTCACTCTGAGAGATCGCTGGAGCTTGAACACTTTTACAGCGGTGAAAAAAACGACACCATCATAGGGCGCAGCAACTGAGTGCATCATCTGTATGTGTGCGGTACCAGAGTGTTCAAATAATAGTGTGTCGAGAATATTTCGTATATATGAACCGCTTGTTTCTATGCATCAATGACATACATAAAGGTTGTGGCAACAGTAGCGCGCTTGCGTCACACTTCCGCCATGCTTGAAATTCGTGATTTATCATTATCTGTTACCATACAAGGAAACTCTGTCGAGGCGGTTTCTTCGGTCTCTCTCCAGTTAGAATCAGGTCGGGTGCTAGGGCTGGTCGGTGAATCAGGTTGCGGTAAGTCGCTAACAGCACAATCTATTTTGCGCTTGGGTGAACACCAGGGCGTCAGAAAAAGTCATGGTGATATTCTACTTGATCGGGATAGCCTGTTTGAGATGAGTGATGAGACATTGCGTCGCATGCGCGGAGGTCGAATTGCCATGGTGTTTCAAGAGCCCATGACAGCTCTTAATCCGGTATTCTCCATTGGCAGCCAGATTATAGAAGTCATTCGTCTGCACTTGGATATGGATTTAAAGCAAGCCTCTGCACGCGCCGTAGCATTGTTAACGGATGTCGGTATGGAAGATGCTCAGCAAGTGCTGGCGCAATATCCTGATGCGCTGTCCGGGGGTATGCGCCAGCGCGTACTTATTGCCATGGCGATGGCGGCAGATCCTGATTATATCATTGCTGATGAACCGACTACGGCACTCGATGTATCGGTGCAAAAACGCATTATAGCACTGTTATTGAATTTACAGCGAAAACGTAATCTTGGTTTGTTGTTAGTGACACACGATTTCGGTCTGGTCGCTGAAATGTGTGATGATGTGGCTGTGATGTATGCAGGGCAAATTGTCGAATCAGGTCCGGTTAGCGAAATATTTGATCAGCCTGCCCATCCTTATACGCGTGCATTAATGGGATGCAGACCTGAAGTGTCCGAAGCAGGGCATGCACTGCCTGTCATTGGCGGGCAGGTACCGCAACCCGGTCAATGGCCACAAGGTTGCCACTTTGCAGACCGCTGCCCGCTGGCACAGGACGATTGTAAAAAGGCTCCATTGGCAGCAAATGTCTGGCAACAAAATCAGCACATTGCACGCTGTCTGCATGTCAATACTGCGATAAAGGGTTGAGCACATGAACGTACTAGAAGTGAACGGGCTGAATAAAACCTTTGCAGCCGGCGGTATGTTTCGTGCTATTGGTAAGGCCAAGTGGGCAGTCAATGATGTATCCTTTCAACTGAAAACTGGCGAAACACTGGCAATTGTTGGTGAATCCGGCAGTGGTAAATCTACCACAGCACGCTTAGCAATGCGTTTGTTGGCAAGCGATTCAGGCAATGTGCTATGGGGCGATGATGATGTATCTTCACTCTCAGGTAAGGCGCTCAGGCAGCGCCGCAGCCATATTCAGATGGTTTTTCAGGATCCCTTTGCCAGCCTGAATCCACGCATGAAGATCTGGCAAACCGTGGCTGAAGGTCTGCGCGTGCATCAGCCCTCACTTTCACAACAACAACGCCGTCAGAAGGTTGCAGACACATTACTACTGTGTGGTCTGGATGCATCTGGTATGGATAGATATCCACATCAATTCTCAGGTGGTCAGCGTCAACGCATCGGTATTGCGCGTGCGCTGATTGTTGAACCCAAGGTGTTGGTGTTGGATGAGCCGGTATCAGCTCTGGATGTATCTGTTCAAGCTCAGATTCTTAATCTGTTAAAAGATATTCAGCGTGTGAAAGGATTGGCATATCTGTTTATTTCGCATGATCTGTCTGTAGTGCGCCATATTTCAGATCGTGTCGCGGTGATGTTTGCCGGTCGTATCGTTGAACAAGGCACTGCCGCTGAGCTATTTGCACAAGCACAGCACCCCTATACACGCGCCTTGTTGGCTGCGCGCCCGATTGCACACCCAAAGGAACGGCATTCCATAGCAGTTGATGCTAATGAGACTACTGAGGCCACTGCTGACTCTGGTTGCGCGTATCAACCCCGGTGTCCATTTGCCACTGAAGCGTGTGCCAGCTTTGATGGGAAACTGCGTCGTCAGAGCGGAGGGCATGATTGTGCCTGCCTGCATCCTTTACCCATCAATGATTAAGCTTGTTGAACAGGTTCGACGAGATTTTGCAGAAGATTCTCCATTAGCAACGGATCTACCTGGTTATTCGCGTAGAGATGAGCAAATTCAATTGTCAGAAGAGATTGCCACTGCATTTGATGCGGGCGATGTGTTATTGGCAGAAGCAGAAACAGGTACTGGTAAAACGCTGGCCTATTTGATTCCAGCGCTACGTTCTACAAAAAAAATCCTCATTTCCACCCACACCCGGGCGCTTCAGGATCAATTGGTACATCGTGACTTGCCGACAGTACAAAAGGTACTCGGTGCCAAGCGACGAGTAGCTCTGTTAAAAGGACGCAGTAATTACCTGTGTCCGCAACGCATGAGCCGTTTTATCGCCACTCCACAATTGGAGATATGGGCTAAAAAGTCGATGTTGGCTGTGCTGGAATGGTCAGAAAAGAGTAAAGACGGTGATCTGGCAGCCTTACCCTTCGATGTGTTTGCTAAGGGAATAGGGCATATGGTGACCGCAACCGGTGATCAGTGTTTGGGCTCTCAATGTGGTGATTTTGAACATTGCCCACTCATGAAAGCCCGGCAAAAAGCACAATCTGCAGATATTGTGGTGACCAATCATAGTCTGTTACTCGCAGATGCTTCGCTTAAAGCGGGTGAATTCGGTGAATTGTTGCCTGATTTCGATGCCTATGTTCTGGATGAAGCCCATGCTCTGCCTGAGTTAGCCTGCCAGCATTTTGGGGTGCAGCTCACACGCATGAAATTTATCCAGTGGCTGAATGATATGCAGGCATTGCTTGATCAGGTGGGTGATGAACCAGCGTTGAAGAAAGATGTGACAGCAGATGGCAAAACAGTACTGGATGCTTACCTGAAAACACCCCTGGATGAACTGGAACATGCCTGGGCTGATATGCTTGTATTGGCAGAATCACGCCGCGAACGTAGCGAAGATTTTGCCAAATTGGCTGACCGGGCCGATCAAATTGCCAAAGAAATTGATATGGTCATGCAACCTGCCGATGGTTATGTCGGTTGGAGCGATGGTGAAGGGGATATGCGTAAGCATACGGTAGCACCGGTTGAGACCGGGCCCGTTTTACGTGAGCATCTATGGGATAGAAAAGCTGCTTTTATATTATCATCGGCCACATTGCGTGTGTCCGGACGCTTTGATTATGCCAAAGACCGGCTGGGTTTACAGGATGTGGTGGAAGTGTTTCATCCATCCCCATTCGATTATGCCAAACAGGCGATGATATATTTGCCACGCCATATGCCGGACCCATTTTCAGAAGCTGGCATTGAGGCGATGATCAATGAGATTGAAACCTTAATCCGTGCCTCGCACGGGCGCGCCTTTGTACTGTTCACATCCTGGAAGATGTTAAATCGGGTTGGGCCTGAATTGCGTAATCGTTTGTCTTGGAATGTATTGGTGCAGGGTGAGAGTGGCAGCCGCGATGCTATTCTCGAAACGTTCCGTGAGGATACCCATTCTATATTGTGCGGCACCCGTAGTTTCTGGGAAGGTGTGGATGTGCCCGGTGAAGCGCTGAGTCTGGTGATTATTGATAAAATGCCGTTTACGCCACCTAATGATCCGCTATTGAAGGCCCGCATTAAGAAGTGTGAAGAAGCAGGAGGGCGGGGCTTTAGTGATATCCAGCTACCCGAAGCCATTGCAGTGCTGCGACAGGGAACAGGTCGTTTGATTCGCTCTATGGAAGATCGCGGGGTGATGGCGCTATTGGATTCGCGTTTGTATGGTAAAGCATACGGGCCGGAAGTTGCACGCAATTTACCTGCAGCACCGATCAGAGATGATCTGTCAGAAGTGCGCTGGTTTTTTGAAGACAGCGAAACTTAGCTGTTCGGCATGCTATTGATTTTCCCGGAGAGGGGGGCAAAAGTGCTTTCTTACAGCAGTAAGCTATGCGCTTTTACCCTGTCTTCGGAAATATTAACGGTAATCTTATTAGCTAAGTCATTCCAGTAAGGATTTAGCTGTAATTGTGGAGGGAAAATGAGAAAATCAATGAGTGTGCTCGGATTGCTGTTGTTACTACTGCCCACAACACTGGCTTTTGCGCAGCCGGATAGCTCTCCGGGTATTGATGCATTTTTTGGCGTGATGAATAATTATTTAGCCACCGTAATCTTTTTTGATGTGATGCCCGGTGAGGGTAATATGCCGTTTATTGTGGCCTGGTTGATCGTTGGCGCGGTCTATCTGACCTGCCGTTTTGGTTTTATTAATGTGCGTATGATGGGCCATGCGTTTCAGGTGATTCGTGGCAAATATCATTCGTCTGAAGATAAGGGTGAAGTAACACCTTTTCAGGCTTTAACCACGGCCTTATCCGCGACCGTAGGTTTAGGAAATATTGCTGGTGTGGCGATTGCAATAAGTGTCGGTGGCCCTGGCGCTACCTTCTGGATGATTGTGGCAGGCTTTTTTAGCATGACAGCCAAATTCACCGAAGTCACATTGGCTCAAATGTATCGTGAGTTCAGGCCTGATGGCCGGGTCATGGGTGGCGCGATGCAATATCTGTCTCGTGGCTTTGCTGAAAAAGGCATGGCCGGTACGGGTAAGTCGCTGGCAATATTATTTGCAATCTTGTGTGTGGGTGCTTCTTTTGGTGGTGGTAATGCATTTCAGGTGTCACAAGCCCTGGGCGCTGTTCAGAATGAGTTGAGCTTCTTCCATGACTTTCCCTGGGTCTTTGGTGTGTTGATGGCTGGAGCAGTGGGGCTGGTGATCATCGGAGGCATTAAGCGTATAGCACATGCCGCAGAAGCAATTGTACCTACTATGGTATTTATTTATCTAACGGCTTGTTTGTGGATTATTTTTTCACATGCATCAGATATACCCGATGCATTATCCCTGATCGTGACGGAAGCATTTGCTCCAACTGCAGTGGCTGGTGGATTGATCGGTGTGTTGGTGCAGGGCTTTAAGCGGGCAGCCTTCTCCAGTGAAGCAGGTATTGGTTCAGCTGCTATTGCTCATTCCGCTGCAGCAGTAAAATACCCTGTACGGCAGGGTTTTGTTGCCCTGTATGAACCGTTTATTGATACGGTCATTATCTGCACCATGACAGCTTTGGTGATTATTTTAACAGGGGTCTATAATGCGCCGGAACACCATGCACTGGTTGAAGCAAGTAAAGGTGCTGCGTTAACGGCAGTGGCTTTTGGATCAGTGATCTCCTGGTTCCCAATTATTCTTTCTATATCAGTGGTATTGTTCGCTTACAGTACGATGATTTCATGGTCCTATTATGGAGAACGATGCTGGACGTATGTATTCGGTGAAAAGTTCTCGATGCTGTATCGTATTATGTTTCTAATGTTCATTGTGCTGGCATCGTTAGTCAGTGCAAACAATATTCTGGATTTTTCTGATCTGTTACTGTTGTCGATGGCATTTCCTAACTTCCTGGCTCTGTATCTATTGCAAGATAAAGTGGCTGACGCCCTTAAAGCCTATATGACGAAATTACGCAGTGGTGAAATGGATAGAGAGATGCACTAATGCAGGTTCACCGCAGCCGTGTCCGGGAGGAGTACAGACATTCGTGTAAATTCGTGGTTAAAAGTTAATGGGGTTTTGATTAAAGGGTTATTGAGGAGATTAGCCACCAATTCCTCGCAATAAAAAGCCTATTGAATGGTGTGGCAGTGTTATTGAATGGAGGTGGAGTCGCTTACAACCTACTTTGCTGTTTACTGGCTTTGCGTCTGGCTCTGAAAAACTGTTTTAGCAGGGCGGCAGACTCCTCAGCCATGATACCACTACTGATTTCGGGTTGATGATTTAAGCGCGGATCTGACAGCAGTTGATAAAGAGATTCAACCGCTCCTGTTTTAGCGTCGGTAGCAGCATATACAACACGGGCAATGCGCGCGTGAATGATCGCACCGGCACACATGCTGCATGGCTCCAGCGTGACATACAGCGTGCTGCCAGCTAGCCGATAGTTTTGTAAAGCTTTACAGGCGCTGCGGATCACACGCATTTCAGCATGTGCAGATGTGTCATGTGTGGAGATGGGGGCATTGTGTTCGATAAACTCAGAACCATCGGGAAATAGCAGTAGTGCACCAACAGGTACTTCACCAATTGCAGCTGCTTTTTCGGCCGCTTGCATGGCTTTATTCATATAATATGAATCTAATGCCATTACTGGTTTAGCTTTGGATCGAAGTAGTCCCGCAGACCTTCTCCAAGCAGATTATAACCAAGAACGGTGATCAGAATTGCCATACCCGGAAAGGCGGATAACCACCAGGCAATTTGAATATTATCTTTTCCTTCGGTTAAAATATTGCCCCAAGATGCATCAGGTGGTTGCACACCCAGGCCCAGGAATGATAAGCCTGATTCCAGTAGAACCGCACCTGCAATGCCGAGAATTGCCGACACAAGCACTGGCCCCATGGCATTGGGCAAGAGATAGCGCCACATCAATCGAATAGGTGAGACCCCAAGACTTTGCGCTGAGAGCACAAACTCACGCTGCGCAAGACTTAAGAACTCAGCTCTGACCAATCGTGCAATGCCCATCCAGGAGGTTAAACCAATGACAATCATGATATTCCAGATTGATGGGTCGAGAAAGGCAATCACCGCTAGAATAATAAAGAATGTAGGGAAACAGAGCACCATATCGGTCATACGCATCAACATAGCATCGATACGTCCACCGAAAAAACCAGCCACAGCACCCAATATAAGCCCTAGAATAAGTGAAATACCAACGGCAACAAAACCCACAGCCAGCGAAACTCTGGCTCCATAAAGCATGCGGGAAAAAATATCCCGGCCTAAAGTGTCTGTGCCACACCAGTGCTGCCATGATGGTGGCATCAAAATTACGCTGACATCAATATTATTAGGGTCATAGGGTGCAATCCATGGCGCGAGTATTGCCAATAAAGCAATGCCGATGACTACAGAGCCTCCAATAATCATGAGAGGAAATCGATGCATAAAAGCAGACATTATTTACCCCTGTTACGCATGCGAGGGTCAACCCATGCATAGGATAAATCAGCGATAAGATTGCCAAATAGTGTCAATACAGCGCCAATCACCGTGATCCCCATGACTAGCGGATAGTCCCTTGATAGCACAGATTCAAAGAATAACAGACCCATGCCGGGCAGAGAGAATAACTGCTCAACGATTACGGAGCCGCCAATAAGCCCGGGAATGGAGAGGCCGAGTAGGGTAATGATTGGCAATACAGCATTTTTAAGAGCCAATTGATAACGTATTTTTGATTCAGGTACCCCCATGGCACGGGCTGTTGTGATATAATCAGAGCGGATCACATCCAGCATGCCGGTACGCATAAAGCGACTCATGCCGGCAAGCCCTCCAATGGCTGATACAAATACGGGAAGAATCAAATGTTTGAGCATATCCATTTGTTGCTGCCAGAAGCCCATTTGTTGCCAGCTATAGTCATGCAAACCAGAAATGGGTAACCAGTTTAGATTCACTCCCAGACCAATCATAAGTAACAGACCAAGCCAGAAGGAGGGTATTGCAAACCCGATAAAAACAAAAATGGTCATACCTTTATCAAACCATGAATCGCGTTTTACAGCACTGGCGACACCAATAGGTATGGCTATGATGATGATAATCAACATGGCCAACACATTAATCCATAAAGTGACAGGCAATCTTTCTGTGATTTTATCTATAACTGCACGACCGTCCGCTGAAAACGATTGCCCAAAATCCAACACCGCCAGTCGCCCTAACCAGTTCCAGTACTGTTCATATAGTGGTTTATCCAGGCCGTAATAGGAGCGCAATCGCTCAATATCCTGTGAAGACACTTTGGGGTTAAATTCCTGTCCCACAACACTCGGTTCACCAGGAGCTAAGTGCATCATGCCAAAAGATATGATGGTAATACCGAATAACAGTGGGATCATGCCAGCAAGGCGCTTGAGAAGGTAAGAAGTCACACGCAAACCCTAACCTGAGTGATATCTAAAGGCATTATATATAATGCTCATGTATATATCTAAACTAGTCTTCTAAATGCCTTATATAACTGTTAAAATTGTTTTTCAATATTCAATCTTCATCTTGACATGAGTTGGCTTTATTGTTCATATAGCCCGATATAAGTTGGTCGGGGGAACGAACCATGAAAAAATATATGTTGGCATGTACACTTGCTATGGCCTTTGCGTTTTATGCACCACTGTCAATTTCTACGACTTCATTTGGCTATCAACAGGCTCAAGCTGCTGGTGCAGCTGATGCCGATACTGGTATGAAACGTGTGACACTTATCATCAAAAAATTGCGTGATGCAATGGGAAGTATGAAAGATTTTGATGAGCTTGAGAAAGCAGGCTTACAAAAAAAGGACGTTGATCGCATGCGTCGAGCAATGGATAGTAAAATTCAGCAGATGATGGAGGATGCTATCTATGCGATTCGCTCGATTTAAAATAAGGGCGATTATATTACTTTCTCTGATGATTGCCTCGCCATTGATGTCAATGGCTGGTGAAATTAGAAATATTAATTTCGCAGTATTTCAGAAAGTAGATGATGATTTTGAATTTGATCCCATTGTGATGGGAAAATTTAGTGATTTTATTGCTGTGATGGATGGTGCTCAGGTGTTGCTACTTTCTCATACCAAGGATTCCGTTCATGGGGACGTGATCAGTCTACAGCAGGATGTATTACGTGAGTCTTCGGAAGGTCTGAATGATATTGGTATATCTTGTAGCCTATCCTTTTTAGAAAACAGTGAACCAGATAATTTGTCATTTGAACTCGGAGGCTTGTGTAAAATCCTTGATTCTCTGAATGAAAATATTACGGCTATTATTCCTATGGCCGGCCTACCAGATACCGACCAGGGTGTTGAAGCCTGGGTTGAACTGCATGAAGATGAAGCTAGTGGCACAGCATTTTATGCCAATGTAAGTACTGGCGATTAACTCCTGCATCACCGTATCACTTTCTCGTTGCTAGCAACGGTTTTTTTGTTGTAACGCATTCCTCTAAAAGACAGTATAGTTTCAGCATGGTATCACAAACCATTTCATGTTCTGTTTGAATGAACATAAGGCGGCTTGTGAAATAAATAAACGAGTATGAGGCGATATGCACTTAAAGCATCAATTGCAGTTGATCCAATCAGGTGTGGTGACTGAGGCTCAGTTGAGCAAGGCTGAAGATCTGGCCAAAAGTGAGAAGAGAAGAATTCTTGGCGTATTGCTTGAAATGAATGATGTGGATGCTGATGTTCTGTTGAGCACATTGTCAAAAATATACAAAACGCCATATGTCGAACTGCGCAACTGTAATGTTGATCAAGCATTGTTGGATATGTGTTCAGATAAGCTATGTCGGGATTATGAATTTGTTCCGCTAAAGCAAAATGATACTGATGTTGTAATCGCAACTGCCGATCCGCTTGATATTAATATGCTTGATGCGCTGGGCTTTAAATTGGGCAAGCGTATCGTAACTAGGTTTACTCGTCCTGATTTGATCCATAGTAAAATTCGAGAACTTTATCAGGATTCCGATGCTGCATTTGATTCGGTGGTAGATGATTTCGAAGATGAACATGCTTTAACACAAGAGATGTCCACCATTCAGGAAACGTCGAGTCTGGATGAACTCAAGCGTGGGGCAGAGGATTCACCGATCATTAAATTGGTGAATGGCGTTATCATCCAAGCCATGAAAATTGGTTCATCTGATATCCATATTGAACCGGGTGAAAAGCAAAGTGTTGTACGTTTGCGCGTAGATGGACGATTAAGACCGATGATTCGTTTCCCTTCTAAAGTGCATCCTCTGGTGACTTCCAGAATCAAAATCATGTCCAAAATGGATATCTCCAATTCACGAACGCCTCAAGATGGCCGGGCACGTGTGAAATTATGGGGCAAGAGCTATGACATGCGTATTTCTACATTGCCAGCATTGCATGGAGAAAAAGTTGTTATACGTATTCTGGATAAGGGTGGCCTGGCACTTGATCTGGATGTGTTGTGCTTTGAAGAAGTTGCTTACAAACGTATTCGTGAATGTATCAATCAGTCAACGGGTGCCGTCTTGGTTACTGGCCCTACCGGTAGTGGTAAAACAACGACCTTATATTCCTTTCTCCATCACATTAAAAATGAGGAGATGAATCTAATCACCATTGAAGATCCTGTAGAGTTTCAGATTGATGGCATTAATCAGGTATTGGTAAACCCGAAAACCGGGATGACCTTTGCTACCGCACTACGTTCTATTTTGCGTCAGGATCCGGATGTCGTGATGGTTGGTGAAATTCGAGATGAAGAAACAGCAGAAATTGCGCTACACGCTGCTCAAACAGGGCATTTGGTGCTTTCTACCCTGCATACCAATGATGCACCTTCGACCATTACAAGGTTACTGGATATGGGGATAGAACCAACCATGTTGGCATCATCGCTGAATCTCGTGGTTGCACAGCGTTTGGTGCGTCGATTATGCCCGAAATGCCGCAAGGAAGTTACGCCTGACCCCGATTTTATTGCGCGACTGGATATTCCAAAAGATGTTGTTTTTTATGATAAAATTGGCTGCAAACACTGTATGAATGTTGGCTATAAGGGACGCCTGGGTATTCATGAGGTTTTGTATGTGAATGATCAGATGCGCACACTTATTTCACGTGGTGCTACAGATCGTGAACTGATGCAGGCTGCTCGTGAAGATCATATGCTCACCTTATTTGAAGATGGTTTATCCAAGGCCCTGGCTGGCCAGACCAGTTTGCAGGAGGTGATTCGTGCCTCAAATGTGCCAGAGGGGTATAAACTTAGTGAGCACCTGAATGCTGATCAGCAGTTAATGAGTTATGGTGAAGTTCAACGTCTTCGTGATGAAGTCAATGCTCGTGATACCGTTACAACGGAACAGAAAACAATTCTTGTTGTAGATGATTCCAGCAGCGTTCGTAATCTGGTTGAGTTTGTACTGGATGCTGATGGTTATAAGATTTTACAAGCCGAAGACGGTCAGCAGGCTTGGGATATACTCCAGCGTATGAAACCCAATCTGGTGTTGACTGATTTTGAAATGCCGAACATGACTGGTATTGAACTACTAAGACGTATGCGTGAGCAGGCGCGTTTCAATGATGTTCCAATTATTATGTTAACAGCGCGTAAGGATGAAGATGATGAGGTCAAAGGCTTTACTGCCGGTGCCGATGACTATATCGGCAAGCCGGTTGAGCCCTTAAAACTGCAAGCGCGGGTGAAAAAGACACTGAATCTATATGAACATATCATTGCCAGAAGTAGAGGTCCGCAGTAATGCCGAATGCAAAACGCACTGTTTTGACTGGTGCTGAAAAACAACAACATCAAGGCATTGACTTGCTACTTGTCGGTATAGGCGGGAAGCAAGTGTTTGTTCGTTCATCTGAAATAAAAGAGATCTTGCGTCCAAAACCATTAACACCCGTGCCAATGGGGCCGGATCACATGATAGGTTTGGCCAATATTCATGGTCAGATTGTCTGTGTGATTGATGCAGGTAGCGTCACTTCACTGCCTCCTTGCCACAAAAAGGTTACACCACATACACGCTTTCTACTTTTGCGGCATGCCGTGATGCATGTCGGTATATGGGTAGATGAGGTATCGAAAATTCAACAAGTGGATCATAGCTTGCTTGCCATCGCAGATAATAATGGCGAAAGTATCAGTCACATCGAGGTTGAGGGAGTTAGAAGTGAATTGCTGCACTGTAACGCGTTATTGCATGAAGTTTAATCTGTACAAGTTTGACACTTCGATATTTAAATATTGGGGGGAGGAATGAATACAAATTCTGAAATGAAACCTGTTAATCAGGTGTCACTTAAACAATTGGCAAATCGCAACTTTATATTGTCATTACTTCTTTTTGTCATGTTGATAGGCATTGTCTTTTTTGCATCAATCAGGGACAACACAAGCATGGGGGCTTTGTTGGACGTGTATGATGATCAATTCCGCGTCGGGCAGTTCAAAGGCTCTATTTCGGATGTGATGGTTCCAATCAATGACTTTACCATGGTTCCGAACGTAAAAAACTTTGCCAAGATAAAAACATCCATTCAGGTGTTTGATGATCGATATAAAAACATTAAAACGATTGCCAGTCTTACAGATAAGAATCTTCAATCCATTGATCAGATGAATATGATGATGACAGAAGTACTAAGTATTGCGAAGGATGTTGCCGAGGAAAAAATCCCACTTAGTCAGGCATCTCAAGTTGCTATGATTGCGCAAAACCTTGTTCTTTCTGCCCAATCAAAGTTGGATGTCATTATCAAATCAATGGAAATTGGTTTAGCACAAAAAAAGATAGAACGTGAAAAACAGGCAACCATGCAGCTGTATATTTTGCTTGGTTTTATTGTGCTGATTATTCTGTTACTGGAATTTCTTAACAGAAAACTATTGGCACATGCACAAGTTGTTTCTAAAGCTTCAAGCAATGTTGTGGAGAGTGCTGGAGATATTGTTGAAGCCAATCGCGTGCAGGCAAGTATCACAGAGCAACAGTCCAAGTTTATGGATAAAGTCATTAAAGGACTTGAATTTATCACCATTTCAGGGTCAAAAATTCCTATAGCAACGACTAAACTGGAAAAAAACTCTTCTGTCATATCTTCATTTGCAAGGGGTGGCGTGAAAGAAATTAATGAGGCACTTACTGTCATTAATCAGGTGCGTGGAAGCGTTTCAACGATGACTGCCAATAGTGAACATATCAGTGACAAAGCCAATCAGGTACTTCAATCCATTGAGCAGATTCAGGACGTAGCAGACGAGGCCAATTTACTTGCCTTAAATGCATCAATCGATGGCGGATCATCTATGACACATGATGTGCAGCGCATGGCTGAACAGATTCGTGGTTACGCAAATGAGATCCGTGCTTCAATAGAAGGCGTTACCAGTGCATCAGGAAGTGTTGAGAAAACAACAACTGAAAGCATTACGATTCTCGATAAGAATGTAGAGGTCATTAAGAGCACATCAGATATGTTAAATAGAATTGAAACCTTGTCTGCAACCAATGGACAATCCTCTGCAGTGATCGTGAAGGCAATTCAACTTCAAAATGAACGCAATAAGAAAATTTTGCATGTGTTGAAACATATATCACAGCTGTTGCATAGCTCAGATGATAAATTACAGGCTTACCATGAAGCATCGTCACGTTTGACTGAAGCTTCAGAAAGCCTGAAAAATATGAGCTAATCACTGATTGATGAGCAAATTTGATATGAGCGGCTTTCTGGCCGGTTTTTTTGATGAAGCGAGAGGGCGTTTACTAACGATTCATCAAAAAATTCTATTGCTTGAAGGGGGCAATCTGGATGAGGCTGGTTTAATCCAGCTGCGCAGAAATGTACATACAATCAAAGGTTCGGCGCAAATGTTGGGTGTTCAGGATATCGCAGATCTGTGTCATCTTTTCGAAGATGCATTGGAACTTATTTCTATTGATGCGCATATTGATGCCTTACCGCTGATTCAATTTCTATTGGATTTGCTCGATGCATTACAATCCAGAATAGAATATCAGGATGCTGAGGTTCGTCTGGACATCTCATTGAAACAGATACGCTTTGCACAAATAAAACAAGAGTTAAATAAATATCCGGACGCAATAAAAACGACCACCAAATCCAATCACGAACTGAAAGCGGAAGACGTAAATCATCAAGTGGAAGCAAAGCAAGTTGAGAAGGATGCGCTTTCAAATACTGTTGAACAGACCACATTAGGTGAGAAGTTACCGAAAAAGAGGCGTCGAAAAAAGAAAACAAAAGTTGCTCAGAATCTTATTGCTGCGGTGATGGGAAGCATTGAAGTCTCGCTTGATAATAAAAGTGATGTTGGCGCGTCGGAGCCCGATACGTCGGCTGAACCGGTATCAGAGATAGTTGAACCGGATACGCAAATAGAAGACGTGCCAGTTCTGAAATTCCGTACTGATGAAGCTACTTTTAAGGCGAGTAGCACATCCAGTGAAACAGTAAGCAATTTCCTGCGTGTTGACCGTGGGCGACTGAATCAGCTATCGAATCAAATCCTGGAGTTGGCATCTATTCGTTACCGGGAGGATTCAATCGAATCACAGTTACAAAGTCTCGCCCGTGATTTTCGAAAAATGAAAGAAAAAAAGATGTCCAATGATGTTCACCCTTCAATATTGTTGGCTTCAATGCAAACAGATATGGATCGTCATTTACGCCAACTTCAACAGCTAAGTGCTGCGTTATATCAACAGCAAAATAGCTCATCTTCCACATTGGATGGGGTGCGAGATCAAGTGTTAGGGCTAGTACTTAGTCCATTAAGTAGTGTGTTTTCAGTATTTCCACGCACTGTTCGCGATCTTTCTCTGCGCAGTGGGAAGTCCGTTAAATTATTGATCATGGGTGATTCTATTGAAATGGATCAGATTGCAGCTGAATCACTGACTGAACCACTCATCCATTTAATGAATAATGCCATTGCTCATGGCATAGAAGACCCGGAAGAGCGGCTGCGTCGTGGCAAACCTGAAGATGGTCAGATCACCATATCTGCCAGGCAAGAGGGTAAAATTATCCATCTTGATGTTACTGATGATGGCAATGGAATGGATGTAGATATCATCAGGGAAAAAGCAGTTGCCCAAAAAATCATCAACCAATCAGAAGCTGATGATATGGATGAGTCTGAATTGATTGAGCTTATTTTTCACCCTGGTTTTACAACATTTGAATCAGTCAGTGAACTTGCTGGCCGTGGTATGGGCATGTCCATTGTCCTCGATGTGATGCGTGAATTAACCGGTAATATTCATATTCATAGTCAAAAAGGGAAGGGGACTCGCTTTAGCATGACATTCCCTGTAAGTCTGACTGTTCAAACAGCCAAGCTTTTCCGAATAGGTAGCCAGCGTTTTGCGATGATTGCCAATTTAGTAGTTCAGGCAATGCCCTTAAAAGGCCAGAAGATTAAAACGGGATCAGGACTATTTAGTAAAGGATATATTACATTTGAAGAACACCGTGTTCCTGTTATTGATCTGCGCGATGCCTTAGGTGGTAACAAAACTGTAGAAGTAGCCGATGAAGCTCAGATTCTAGTTGTAGAACATTTAGAAGGTTATCTGGCGATCGTTGTTGATGAAGTGTTGGCAGTTGCTGAAATCATGATTCGTGAAGTAGATCCATATTTAAAACATTATAAACCAGTTGGTCTGATCGGATGCACTATCCTGAATGACGGAACGGTGCATTTAATCATCGAGCCGATTGGCCTAAGAGAGATGTGGCGCACTGCTCCGGATGTCGGTGTGGTTCAAGAGAGCAACAACAATGACAAGCCTACATTCAATCAACATATTTTGCTTGTTGATGACTCCAGTGTCGCACTCAACATTGAGAAAAAGATGTTTGAGAAGATGGGCTTTACGGTAGATACAGCGATGGGCGGGGCTGATGCCCTTGAGCAGGTTGCTCTAAATAATTATGATCTCATAGTCACAGACCTTGAAATGCCTGATATTGATGGCATTTCAATCATCAAACAACTCCGCAGTGATGTAAAATATGAAACATTACCTATCATCATTATTGCAACACGCGCAATAGAGGATGAACGTGAGCGTGCCACGAAAGCAGGTGCAAACGCATACCTTTCCAAACGTCAGCTTAAAGGTGGAGAAGCTGAATTATCAGCAGTCTTAGCTAACATTTTCGCGTAAATACGGTTCTTTTATCGAGCTGTTGCGTGGTGATTCAAGTCACATCGGCATCTTTTATACGGTCTCATACTTCGCATAAATCAACGTCAGGAGGCTGATATGGTTATTGAAATGAATGAACCAGAACTTATAGATGATATGCAGACCAAAGTAGAGATCATCGCAATTGTGGCAATGGTCGTTGGTGTTTTGGGGTTTACAACCTCCATTTTTTAATCTGATAAGCTAATCACATGAACCAGTTTTTCGGGTGATTTTTGTATTTCTTGGACTATTTCAGCGAATCAGTTATTACCATTTGCATTACTGATATAGGAATATGAAAACAACGAATAAATTGCTTGAGTC
>NZ_RCFQ01000003.1 GCF_003665155.1 Mariprofundus sp. EBB-1
TGTTGTCGCCTAATTGTTCATTCATAGCATCGGCACGCGTTTCCACACTGGTAAAAAAACCTGCACTAGTCGCCGGTAGTGCAAACGCAAATAGTGTAAATAATAATAAAACAGCTTTCATATATCCCCCTTGTTTTGCTAGTGTCACCAAGTATAGCAGAAAATATCGATTTCTCAGCCTATTATTTCTGTAATAACTCGAGCTCACGTAACAGCGCCTTGCGTCGTAATAACAGGCTCAAATGGCCCCCGCCATGTTGATGCCAAAGATGCGCGGCACGCAAGCCCGCCATTAACAATGCACGAACACGCTGTGTATGATTCGTTTGACTCAAAAATTCTGATTTACCACGCACAATGATGCGTGGTTTCATCGTACTGATGGTATCACCATACAGGTCCGCAATCGCAGCAATCACATTATGATGCATGGCATCACCGAAGTATTGACGTTGATTGCTGATGCGGATCATGCCATTGGCCAGTTTGTTGCGCATGTCGGCATCTTTTGAAAGCTTTCGCTCAAGAGCGGTCAAACCGGCGCTGTAAAGCATCAGATCTTTTGCTTCAATCAGTTTCTCTCCCTGCAACAGCTTGATGCAAATACGTATTCCGGTTTCCAGATTCCTGACACCACCATACATATCCAGCACCGTCTGCTTCGGTTGGATGGAGGCATCTGAAAAAATACTTTCCATCATCACGCGACTATCTTCAGTATCCACCACGCCTTTGCGGGCAATACCATTCACCAGGTAAATAGCCTGCGTCATAGCAGCAAGGGCAGTAGCACGTTGGGTTAAATCTGAAGAGTGAGAAGACATGCCTGTATGCTGAAGATGGAAGAGAGGATGCTCAAGCAATGAATGAAATGCGCCACATGGCAACAGAGTGCCTTAACGCTGCTGATCCCGATGAAAAACTGCGCGGCGTTCGCGCCTTAATGCGATCCTGGCAGCAGGGCAATGTTCGCCTGGATACTAAGGTGGCCATGCCATCACTGTGCCAACCCGGCAGACCTGACAAACCATCGCTCGTTCGTGGCAGCGACACTCCCCGTCGTGGTTTTGGCACATCCGAAGGGCGGGCGATTATGATGCATGCCATTGCGCATATTGAATTTAATGCCATCAATCTGGCCCTCGATGCCGTACAGCGATTCGCCAATATGCCTGATCAATATTACACCGACTGGTTACAGGTTGCCTTTGAAGAGGCCTATCATTTTGAGTTGGTGCGCGCCCATCTACGCCATCTTGGTGGTGAATATGGCGATTATGTTGCACATGGTGGTTTATGGGAGATGTGTGAAAAAACTGCTCACGATGTATTGATTCGTATGGCGCTCGTGCCGCGTGTGCTGGAAGCGCGAGGGCTGGATGTCACACCCGGTATTCAAAAGAAGTTAGCGCAGGCGAACGATCATAATGCAGTCAGTATTCTGGATATTATTTTACGCGATGAAATAAACCACGTTGCCATTGGTAATCGATGGTATCGATACTGTTGCGATCAGCGTGATCTGGATACAGTAGATACATTTACCACACTGTTGGCGGAGTTTTATCCTAAAGGCTTGATGGGGCCGTATAATATGGTTGCGCGTGAACAGGCTGGTTTCACAGCCTCTGAATTATCCCTCTTAAATCAGCCTTCATCATAAAGTCGAGCGCGATGTATCACCTTAATAGTGTGAGAGCCTGATCCAAAGGTCCTTCATTAAAAGCATAAGGAGCTTGTTCAACCACCTTGGGTTTGGCATGAAAGGCGATGCCTAAACCGGCTGCCTGAATCATTGGTAAATCATTTGCACCATCACCAATCGCGATGGTTTGCGACATCGGGATGCTATATATCTCCGCCTGTTCAAGCAGGCAACGGCGCTTGGTTTCTGCATCTACAATATCACCAATGACGGAACCTGTTAATTTACCTTGATGAATTTCCAACACGTTGGAGCGGGTGAAATCCAAATTTAAACGCGCTTTAAACTTATCTGTAAAATAGGTGAAACCACCAGAGACCAAACCCACTTTCCAACCATGACTCTGAACCGTACGAATCAAGTTCTCCGCACCCTCTGTCAAGGCAATGCGCTCCACATACACCTGTTCGAGTACCTCAGCATCAAGCCCAGCCAACAGCTGAACCCGTTCGATTAACGACTCGGAGAAATCCAGCTCTCCACGCATGGCGCGTGCAGTAATCTCAGATATTTGCTGTTTTATACCCAGAAAATCTGCAATTTCATCAATGCATTCGCACTGAATCAGGGTGGAATCCATGTCCATAAACAATAGGCCGGGCTGAGATAAAGAAGGAAGAGATGACATAAGCGCAATCATGCCACTTTTAAAATATTTCAAAAGGTGTAACTATTGAGTGATCATGAAAACAGCTTTTGCCAATATCTATATACATATTGTGAGCAGAGAAAAAGTCGTCTATGCTAATCGCTATGAAGTTATACAGACGTAATAGTGACCATCAATGCGATGACTGAATCCGAAATCAATATAGAAGGCGTGGATAGCTTGCCTGCTGCATTTTTTCACACTGCGAAACGGCATGCTGACAGGCCAGCCCAGTGGCAGCGTCATGATAGTGCGTATCAGCCCATCACGTATGCCGAGATGGAATTGCGTATTAAACACATTGCCTGCGGCTTAATTCGAGCCGGTGTTCAGGCCGGAGATCGTATTGGCCTGTTGATGGAAAATCGCCCTGATTGGGCCGTGATCGATTATGCCATCCTCGCGATTGGGGCAGTCACAGTACCGCTGTATTGCACATACCGGGCTCAGGATATCACTCTGGTACTCAATGATTCCGAGGCAATTATATGCATCACATCAGATGGCAAACTGCTAAATAACCTACTGGAAGCGGTTGAGGCCTGTCCTCACGTACAACATATTTATGCTCTCAATAACAGCAGTGACAACGAGAAGGTTGTGCCTGTCAGTGATCTGGAATCTACAGAGATAGAAGAAAACAGCCTTGAGCAACGCTTAAATAATATCGACAGAAATACTCTGGCTACGCTCTCCTATACATCAGGCACTACTGCACAGCCTAAGGGGGTAATGCTCACGCATGGCAATATCCTCTGTAATATTGAATCAGTGCCTCAATTTGTAACCCTGAATACCGACCGTGATGGCGATCGCTTCCTCTCTTTCTTACCACTTGCGCATATGCTGGAACGCACCGCTGGTCATTTTATCCCCTATACATTTGGTCTATCGGTGGGTTTTGCCGAGCGCCCCGACACCATTGCTAAAAACATGCTGGAATGCCATCCAAGCATTATGATTGTTGTACCCCGGATGCTGGAAGTGATTCGTGCACGTATTTTAGCGCAGCTAAAGCAGCAACCATTAATGAAACAGAAAATGTTTGAATTTTATATAAGTCGGGCAAAAAAGAATAAAAATGGTCTATTTACAGCCCGATTAACGAACCTGCTCGACAGGGTCGTTGGAAGAAAAATACGTTCTCGTTTTGGCGGCAGCTTACGTGCCTTTATGTGCGGTGGAGCACCACTTTCCATTGACCTTGCTGAATTCTTTGAAGCGATAGGCATTCCGGTGATGGAGGGCTATGGCCTGACCGAGTCCGCTCCTCTATTAACGGTAAACCCCATGTCGGATAGAAGACCCGGTACGGTAGGCACCGCAGGTAAAGGTGTTGAGCTGCGTGTTGCTGATGACGGTGAAATTCTGGCAAGTGGTCCGAATATTATGCTTGGATATTGGAACAACAAAGAGGCTTCACAGGAAGCCCTGATTGATGGCTGGCTACAGACCGGCGATATCGGCTTTATATCATCCGAGGGCTATCTGACCATCACGGATCGCAAAAAAGATATTATTATTAATTCAGGTGGAGAAAATATCTCACCGCAGCGCGTAGAAGGGGCGCTCATCGAACACCCAGAAATTGATCAATGTGTTATTTACGGAGATCAGAAACCTTATCTGGTTGCTCTCATTAGCCCGAACAAAGATGCTTGTATTGCCTGGGCCCAACAGCAGGGGCTGCCCGCATCGGACTGGCAATCGCTATGCGAATCGGACATTTTAAAGAAATACCTGCAGAACGGTATCAACACCATACTCAAACCGCTGAATCCATACGAACACGTGCGTCGCATTCATCTGCGCCCTGAACCATTCAGTATCGAGAGCGGCACCCTAACGCCAACCATGAAGCTCAAACGTCGGGTCATTTATACGCGTTATGCCGACATTATCGGGTCACTCTATACATAACAAAGTTCAAGGAGTACGGGTCTAACTCTCCGCGTACAGGGCTTCCAGAATAGGGCGTGCACCGGCATCGAGCACTTCATCCGCCAGTGCTGCACCTAGTGCCACACCATCGGCACGATTACCTGTTGTTTCGCGCACAATCATGACTGAGCCATCGACAGCGCCGACAAGGCCTTTCAGATGCAGGGTATCACCATCCAATGTGGCAAATGCTGCAATCGGCACCTGACAACCACCTTCCAGACGGGCCAGAAAAGAACGTTCTGCTCGGGTTCTATCCACGGTGTCTGTGTCATTAAGCTGATCAATCAAAGCATTGATCACATCATCGGCATCGCGTGTTTGTACACCCAGCGTGCCCTGCGCGACGGCAGGCAAGAGTAATTCCGTATCCACAAACTGATGCATTTTATCCTGCATGCCCATGCGACATACACCGGCAGCGGCCAGAATCACCGCATCTACTTCTTCACCCAGTTTGGACAGGCGTGTCTGGATGTTGCCGCGAATAGAAACAAATTTAAAGTGCGGGTATTTGCCAGCCAGCTGGGCAATACGGCGCAGACTTGAGGTACCAATCGTTGCACCTTCAGGCAAGGTATCCAGACCACCACCGGTGATTGTAGCAATCGCATCGCGCGGATCTTCACGTTTGGGATGCGCCCGAATACTGGTTCCCGCGGGCAGCTCGGTCGGCACATCTTTCATCGAATGCACTGCGATATCAGCACGCCCATCAAGCAGCGCTTCGTCGATTTCTTTGGTAAATAGCCCCTTACCGCCAACTTTTGCCAAGGGTACATCAAGGATTTTATCGCCACGGGTGACAATCTTGACCAGCTCAGTGGTGACGTTCGGATCAAGCCGCTCCAGCTCAGATGCAATATATTCTGCCTGCCACAAAGCAAGCGGGGAACGACGGGTAGCAATACGAATAAGGGACAATGGAACCTCCATGATTGTGCGAACGGTAACGCTAAGACCTCATTTTCTCAAAAGAAAATGCAAACAGCTATCACCATAGCGTCTGGAGTCCTGACAAATCCAGCCTTCAGGCCATAGTGGCTGGTAGCGCGCGGACTCTTCAATGACCAATTGATGGGCTGTAATGCCGTGTTGATCGAGCAGTTGAAGTACATTTTCAGCTTCACCCTGCGCATAAGGGGGGTCGGCAAAGATAAGATCAAATGATGATCCAGAAAGCAGTTTAATGCCTTTTTCCACGCTCATCTGTTTAATATGCCAGCGATCCTCCAGCTTCAAATGCTCGCGGGTCTGTTGAAGGCACTTGGCTGCAAGGTGATGAAGTTCAATCGATTGGGCTGATTTGGCGCCGCGCGAAAGTGCTTCAAGAGCCATAATACCGGAGCCTGAAAACAGGTCGAGCATATCAAAATCTTCCACGGAGCCCAGCATATTAAACAGCGCCTGCCGCACCTTGGCGGGTGTCGGCCTTAACCCCGGCACATTCGCCACCGGCACAATACGGCTACGCATCTCGCCTGCCGTTATGCGCATATCGAAAGCCCTGAGCTATTGAGGTGGAACATGATCAGTGTGCGGCAGGAGCAACTGCCTGAAAAGCAGATGCAGGGCCAACACGAACCCGATTCCACTGTTCCGGTTTGAGATAGCGTTCGGCCTGGGCTTTAACTTGCTGCAAACTCACGCGCTCTACCTGTTCCGTCCAGGCGCTCAAATAGTTCAGTGGTAAGCCATAGAGTCCAATCATCGCAATCAGACCCACACGTTCACGGTTGGAATCCATGCGCTGTGCAAAACTACCAATCAGATTTTCTTTGCTGGCTTTAAGTTGTTTGGCACTAATCTTACCTGCTGCCATGGATGCAATCACATCACGCACCACTTGTTCTGCTTCACCAGCCTGATCGGCACGGGTTTGCAAGGTAATCACAAAGGGTCCCTCAACTGCTAAGGGCATAAAATACGAGTAAACGCCATAGACCAGACCACGCTTTTCACGCACTTCTTCCATCAAACGGGAACCAAAACCACCGCCACCGAGCACATGGTTGAGTACAAAAGCAGGGAAAAAATCCGCATCACTACGTGACGGGCCCAAACGCAATAATTGCACCAGCATTTGAGTTGTTGGCAAGGTCACATCTCGCTCCTGGCCTGCAACCACTTTCGGGCTATCGATATCATGTAACCCTTTGGTCGCTTTTCCTTTCCATGACGATAGGCGTGCGTTCAATAACGGTAATAACTCACGCATGGTGATATCACCACTGACAGCCAGCACAGCACCTTCGGGTTTGATCTGAGTACGATACAGTTGTTTTAAATCGGTCATCTCAATGCGTGCCAGCGTCTGCATGCTTCCGCCGGGACGATGACCATAGGGATGCCCTGCAAACAGTAGATCGACACCGGCTTGTGAGGCCTGTGCGCCCGGCTCCTCTTTCTCCTTTTGTGCGGAGGCAATGGAATCCTGTTTCATAATGGCAAAGCGTTTCTGATTCCAACCCGGCTGCAACAGCAATTCAGCAAATGCATCCAGCCCCGGCTCCAGCGCATCTTTTAGAACCGTGAGTGAAACATTGAAATCATCACGGCCTGCACTTGCACCCAAATGAATAGCATCTGCATCCAGCAGATCGGCCCAGGCTGTAAAATCATGTTTGGCGGTATGATCAGATAGCATGCCAGCCAACAGACTGGCCGTTCCCGCTTTTTCTGGCGCATCAAAACGGCTGCCGGCAGGCATCACCAGCTTCATTGCCAGCATCGGTACATTATGCGCTTCCATTAACAGTACACGCACACCGTTATCCAGTTTTGCTTCTTCAATTGCCGGCACTGCCTGTGCTATTGAAACGCCGCTAAATAACGACAGACAGAGCGCTATTACATATCCACGTATCATCATGATTTATCTCCCGCTGCCATGTGTTTAGCAGGCATCATAATACCTGTTGTCGAACGCTCCTGTTTCAACCAGCGCGCCACCGCTTTCTGAATGTCTGCAGCCGTGACATGACTGATTGCTTTCAGCCACAAGGGGCGATTTTCAGCACCGGTTCCGACTACTTCCATGCGACCAATTTCTTTGGCGCGTAGATAGAGCGAGTCCTGAGCAAATACATTGGCTGCAATAACATTGCGTTTGGCGGCAGCTAACTCTTTGGCAGTTACCGGTTTTTTTGCCATATCATCCAGTAGCGCCCATAGGGATTTCTCAAATGCTTCGGTTGTCTGTTTGGGACCCAATAGACCATAGGCATACCATAAATCAAGCCCCATGGAGGATTCATCGTAGCCTGCACTGGCGGTAAATGCTTTGCGTTGTTTATCGACAATTTCACGCGTCATGCGGGCAGAACGACCACCGGCCAGAATATGCGTAGCCAGAGCCAGAGATGCCGCTTCATTATCATTTTTACCCGGCTTCCATACAGGCACTGGAATGGTTACCGCCAACATAGGCAACTGTGCAGGCAGTGTCACTTGAATACGTTTAGGGCCAAAGGGTTCTGGTTCCACTGGATTGAAACGGGCCGGGATATCACCGTGTACCTTTATCTTACCAAAGGTCTTGGCGACGGTCTTTTTTACCTGCTCAAAGTCCACATCACCAACGACCACTACAATAGCATTGCCCGGCACATAATGTTTGTTGTAAAAAGCACGCACATCTTCAATCGTCAGGGCTTGCAGATCCTGCATCCAACCGATGACCGGATTGCGATAGGGGTGCAGACGCAAAGATGCAGCAGAGAGCTCTTCAAACATGCGCGAGTTCGGATCGTCTTCGGTGCGCATACGGCGCTCTTCCATGATCACCCGAATCTCTTTCTGGAAATCTTCATCGCGCAATCTGAGATGGGCAAAACGTTCGGCTTCCATGGCCAGCACTTCCTGTACACGCGCCGCTGGAACGGTTTCAAAATAAGCGGTGTAATCGGTGCTGGTAAAGGCATTATCATTACCACCCATGGCGGATATGCGTTTGCTATATTCACCTGCGTCCAGCTTTTTTGAGCCCTTAAACATCATATGTTCAAATACATGTGCTAAACCGGTTTTGCCGGGCACTTCGTCGCGACCACCGACTTTCAACCAGACCTGCACCATTGCCACGGGAGCTGAATGATCTTCTTCAACCACCAGCTTGGCGCCGTTTTTAAAGGTAGTCTGTTGTATTTCCCCTGCATTGGCATTGGATATAAAAAGACAGGTTGATAGCAAAAACATAACAATTCTTTGCAATGGCATAAAATCTCCAGGGAGTTAAATATTCAAGCAGCCGGGATATTGATACATCCATATTACAAATCAATGAAATGTTAGCGCACGCCCTGAGACTTGAGATATTCCTCATAGGTTCCGTGATAATCAACGATGCCATCCGGGGTAATTTCAATAATACGGGTGGCTACAGTGGCAATGAGTTCACGATCATGACTGACAAAAATCAGTGTGCCCGGATATGCTGCTAAGGCCACGTTCAATGATTCGATAAACTCCATATCCATATGGTTGGTCGGCTCATCCAGCAACATCACATTGGGGTTCTGGAACATAAACTTACCAAACAGCATGCGTCCCTTTTCACCACCGGAAAGTGCTTTCACCGATTTGTTGATATCATTCTGTGAAAACAGCATGCGCCCGAGATTACCACGCACTTCCTGTTCACCGTGCTCTTCCCGCTTCCACTGTGTCATCCAGTCAAACAGGGTGACATCCTCAGCAAAATCAGCTGAATGATCCTGAGCGTAATAACCCAGTTTTACATTTTCCGACCATTTGATTTCACCCGAAGTAGCTGCCAGATCACCAGCCAGACAACGCAATAGCGTGGTTTTACCAATACCATTGGGGCCAATCACTGCCACACGTTCACCTACAGGCACCATCAAATCAAAATTTTCAAACAGTAACTGATCATCAAAACCTTTGCTCAATTCATTGAGTTTAAGTGCAACTTTGTTCAGCGGTTTATCCTGTGAGAATTTCATATAAGGACTGACACGGCTGGAAGGTTTTACTTCATCGAGTTTGATCTTATCCAGTTTTTTGGCGCGTGATTGTGCCTGCGTAGCCTTGGATGCATTGGCTGAGAAACGGCGTACAAACGCCTGCAGTTCCTGAATCTCTTCGGTCTTCTTGGCATTGGCCGTTAACAGCTGCTCCTGAACCAGTGCTGCCGCTTCCATATAATTGTCATAATTGCCCGGGTACATGCGCAATTCGCCATAATCCAAATCAGCCATGTGGGTGCAAACACTGTTAAGGAAGTGACGGTCATGGGAAATAATGATCATGGTACTTTTGCGTTCCTTGATCACGCCTTCCAACCAACGGATTGCATTGAGGTCCAGGTTATTGGTTGGCTCATCCAGTAGAATAATCTCCGGGTTACCAAACAGTGCTTGGGCTAGCAATACACGCAGTTTTAAACCGGGCGCAATGGATTTCATTAGATTGTAGTGATCTTCAACCGGAATACCCATATCGATAAGCAGATCACCAGCATCGGGTTCGGCACTATAGCCATCCATGTCGGCAAATTCGCTTTCCAGATCACCGGCACGCATGCCGTCCTCTTCGCTTAACTCTTCCTGAGAATAGAGAAACTCACGCTCCTGTTTCACCTTCCACAGTTTCTCATGACCCATCATCACGGTATCGATTACGCTGATATCTTCAAAGGCGAAATGATCCTGACGCAATTTACCAAGGCGCTGATGCTCACCAATGCTGACGTGGCCATTGGTAGGTTCCAGATCACCACCCAGAATTTTTATCAAGGTGGATTTTCCGCAACCATTTGCGCCAATCAAACCATAACGATTGTTATCGCTGAATTTGACTGAAATGTTTTCAAACAGGGGCTTATCCCCGAATTGCATAGTAATACCAGATGTAGAAATCAATGAACTATTCCGTGAGACATAAAATTTAACCATGCAATAGTCGTTGCAAAACATGGCTTGAAAAGTGGTGCAGCTTAGTGTTGAGCATAATATATACAAGTTAGAGATCGAATAATGCATTCATAGCACTATCTCGAAAGCTTCAATACCGATGCTGAAATTCACATGCAACAGCGCTTACGCCCAAGGTGCCCGACTTACTTAACAGCGTACTCCGCGACTTGTTCATAACGCGTGATCTGATGATGAATGGGATCACTATATTGCTCAACACCAAGCCACTGAATCGCTTTTTCAAGCCCATCACTGCGCAAAATGCGTATTTCATCCAGGTCAGCCACTTCTGCTGCTGATTTATATATCCTGGCTAAGCCAAAACTCACGGCGCTTTTCGTAACAAAGGCAACCTTCCCATGCGAACGAAATTTCGCTTTTTTCATCCGTTTTCCAGCAGAGAAAATAGCTTTAAAGGATAGGTCGCGTGTTGATATGCTTTTGCACATCACAACCAAACCAAGTTTTCCGGGGCTGTCATATTGATCTTCAAGCATTCTGGAGATATGGGCATCCAACTGCTCATCAGTCACCAGCCCATGCAGAATGACCAGCATGAAATTCATATCATCAAAATGTTCAAAATGAATGCCGATGGCTAACTCCTGGCGCGAAGCTTCTTGGTACCATCTTCATTAATAGCATAAAATTTCAAGAATACAATCTTGATTAGGTGGTGCTGATCATCGCGAACAGCTTCCATGCTGGTTGTTGTACTAGGTCGTAGTTTGATCCAATTTTCTATCATCTCTCACTTGTTTGACCACCAGCAAGGCTTCAACCAACACCCAGAATGCCAGCATAAAAATCGCTGCTCCAACGGCAGCAACTGTCCATTGCCCATTCCCTACAGCCTTGAAGATGCCCATCACCATGCCGGAGATGGTGGCCCCAAGTACAAGCAACATCGGTAACATGGTATAGAGAATAGGTTTTTTCTTACGATAGAGATAAATGGTAACGGTTAGCAGTGTTAAACCAGCCAGAATCTGATTGGTGGTGCCAAACAAAGTCCACAAAAATAGACCTGCTGGTTTGCCGTCCATGGTGAAAAAGGCAAAGAAACCAATCGCAGCAATGGCCAGGGTTGTCGCAACATAACGATTCCCCAATGCTTTTACATGGATGGTTTCACCGATTTCTTCAAGATTAAAGCGTAATAGCCGCGCGCCGGTATCGACACTGGTCATGGCAAAACCGACGACAACAACCGAGATAAATGCTGCAGCATAATCCACGGGAATACCTAGTTGGTGAATAAAATTGGCATTGCCCTGAATAAACACACCAAGTTTTTGATGTAGACCGGCGGCTTTTTCCCATGAACCATAAAAAGATTCCCACTCTGCACGCGACGAAAATGCCCCTGCCGTGGTCGCCAATACGGCCAACAGTGCTAACAACGATTCACCAATCATGCCAACATACCCCACAAAGGGAGCATCGCTCTCTTTATTCAGCTGTTTGGATGTAGTGCCGGAAGCGACCAAGCCGTGGAATCCGGACACTGCCCCACAAGCAATAACGATAAACAAAAACGGCATCAGCGGCGGAGCACCGACAGGATTAGGGTTAACGGCGGGTGCAACCCAGTCAGGAGATAGCAAGAAGAACCCGGCCAGCATCATAAACAGGGCCAGATACAATAGCAGAGAATTGAGGAAATCCCGTGGCTGCAGTAGCAACCAGACAGGCAAAATACTGGCAATAAAGGCATACACCAACAGAGACCATGTCCAGTCGCTGGCTGTGAAGCCTGTGATAGGCATTTCCAGTCCGATACTTGTAGTGACCAGCATTAATACAAAACCCACGGCAATCATGGGCCATAAGGGGAAATTCTTTTTATAGACCAGAAAACCAATCACCATGGCGATTAACATCAATGAGTAGGTCGGAAAGACCGCTTCCGGATGCGCTGTGGCCGGGATGTTGGCTACATCCGGTGCTGCAAACAGGCCTGAAATAACCAGCACAAAAACGCCCATTGCCAGAGCCACAAGGAAGAAGATCACCAACAGAAACAATAAGCGTGTACGTGGACTGATGACATCACGGGCAATCGAACCAACACTTTGTCCTTTATGGCGAATGGAGAGTACCAGCGCAGAAAAATCATGCACTGCACCCACCAGCAAGGTGCCAAATACCACCCAGCACAGTGCTGGTACCCAGCCCCAGATCACCGCGATGGCAGGGCCTAGCATAGGCGCTAAGCCGGCAATGGATGCATAATGGTGGCCAAAAAGAATGTATTTGTTGGACGGCACATAATCGACGCCGTCCTGCATGCTATGCGCTGGTGTGATGTTATCATCATTCAATTCAAATATTTTTTTACTTAAAATACCTTTGGCATAAAAGTGAAAAAACACGAGATACAGGCACAACACCGTAATCGTCATTACTACAGGACTCATCCCATACCCTCCATCTTCAAGGCAACCAAATGGGTGATTGCTTGTCGTACAAGCGCAGCACGCTACCCTAGCGCCCAAACTGAACAAGGGGATCCGTTATGCGGCAACTGATGTTATTCGCTTTACTGCTCAGCTTCACGGCATGCCAACAGCAGGGCGATTTACCAAAACTTGAAGCCATCAATAGCAGCCCTGTGGTTGCGGTGGTCAACGGCATTAGTATTCATGAATCCGATATCGATAATGAAATGGCCAACCTGCCAGATCCCATGATTCAATACCGCAATGACCCCAAGGCGCGCACGCATATTTTACGTTCACTCATTCGCCGCATTGCCATCAGCCAGAAAGCCAAACGCCTGGGGCTGGATATGAATCCGGCCATCAAGCAGCGTATGCAGGCTGCGCAACGCCAGATTTTAATTGGAGCTGCAAAATCCTGGCAGTTGGCACAAATGGTGGTCATTCAAACAAGCGAAATAGAAGCCTATTACAACAACCATTACGACGAATTCAGCGTACCAGAACAGGCCCATGCACGTCATATTCTGTTGGGTTCTGAAAAAGAGGCCTGGCAGGTACTGAAAAAGCTACGCCGCAATCGCAGCCTGTTTGAGAAACTGGCCGCGAGCCATTCTCTGGACAGTAACAACAAATCACGCGGCGGAAACCTCAACTGGTTCCCGCGTGGGGTGATGGTAAAGGCATTTGACGATGTCGCCTTTTCTTTGAAAAAAAATGGCCTGAGTACGCCGGTAAAAACAAAGTTTGGCTGGCATATCATTGAACTATTAGGCAAACGCCCGGCCATGCAAAAGCCTGTTGAAGAGGTGCGTGATGAGATCATCAGCACAATAGAGCATCAGCGTTTGCAACAATGGTATGAACTAGTGGAGAAAGAAATGAAGATCTCCATCACCAAACCGGAATACCAATAGTTCAAGGTGCTCGCCAGTGCGCCTTCATCTCAGTCAATCAATCACCGCTGTTATTCAGTAACTGAGTTTATATCTACGGTTAAAATTGGACCGTCAGTGCTTGTGAGAAAATACCTGCTTTTCTTCCCGGAGCAGTATCAAATCAGATGACGAATCCGAGTTTAATACCCGTAAAGGGGAGCGTCCTCTTTAGCTTGCATAGAGGCCCAACTTGCACTTCCTCTCTTTGTTGATTAATCTTATGAGTAAATTAACTCAACGGAGTAATCATGGCTATTGCTGGGTATCAGCGCAAAGAAGTTGACGCACTACAACTCAGGCTTTCCGAGCCCCCCAGGTTCCTTCTGTTTATCGCAGGCCCACGACAAGTAGGCAAAACAACCATGGTTCAGCAGACTTTGGCACAGTACCCCTCTGCACAATACAGCTTTATCCCGGTTGATCGACCAGATGACGCACCCGCGTCAAGCATAACCAGCTCTTCCAGTGAACCTATTGATCTTTCTTTTGGGCCTCGTGATGCCCGATGGCTAGTAGGTAAATGGCAACAAGCACGCATAGCAGCACGACAATCTGAAAGCGGCCATATTCTTATCCTCGACGAAATTCAGAAAGTTCCGCAATGGTCGGAAGCTGTGAAAGGCTTATGGGACGCTGACCGTGCAGAAGGGTTGAACCTGCATGTGATTCTTCTCGGCTCATCTCCCTTGCTCATGCAGCAAGGGATGAGCGAAAGCTTAGCCGGGCGCTTTGAGTTGATTCCCCTCACCCATTGGTCGTTTGTAGAAATGCATGATGCCTTTGGTTTCGATCGTGATGACTACATCTACTTTGGTGGTTATCCGGGGGCGGCTCCGCTCATTCAGGATGAGTCGCGATGGCGCAATTATGTAACCGGAAGTCTTATCAAGCCGAGCATTGAGAAAGACATTTTTGAGATGACCAGAGTTGATAAGCCAGCCTTGCTTAAACAGCTCTTTCATCTTGGAGCCGCCTATTCGGGGCAGATTGTGGCGTTAAGTAATATGAAGGGTCAGCTCCAGAATGCAGGCAATGAAACAACATTGGCTCACTATCTGGATCTGCTGGAGAACGCTGGACTATTAGTAGGCATGCAAAAGTATTATCGGGGTCAGATAAAGAGGCGTAAGTCACCACCAAAGCTTAACGTTCTGAACAATGCTTTGATGACGGCTACATCGGGATATTCCAAAGTGGAGGCTATAGCGGATCGAACATACTGGGGAAGAATCGTTGAAAGCGCAGTTGGTCAGCACCTGTACAATTCCGGTAGACCTGATTGTTTTTTGCATTATTGGCGTGAAGAACCGAATGAGGTTGATTTTGTTATTGAGCGAGGCAATCGAATTGCCGCCATCGAAGTCAAGAGCGGCACAGTGCCGATACGTGCCAAAGGCCTAGAATTATTTGAAAAGAAGTTTGGCGCTTGTCAAAAACATCTAGTCGGCGATGGTGGCATCCCATTGGTCGAATTTCTTTCTTATCCGGCAGAGCATTGGCTATGAATTCAGCCTCTCAGCCATTTCTTGTTCGTCGCTCCTGCACTCGTAAAGCTGAGAACAATCAGCAGGAAGAAAGTCAGTCGTTTGAATCGTATAGGCAACTCCCTGCTTATGTGTTACTGGGTGATCCGGGGGCCGGAAAAACGGAATCGTTCAAGTTGGAAGCTGAAGAGTCAGGCGGCAAGTATGTTCGGGCGCGGGATTTTGTAATTCCGGGACTCTGTAATCTTCAAAAGGATGAAACTATATTTATCGATGGGCTGGATGAGGTGCCCTCAGCAGGAGATCAGCGCCACCCGCTTGATCGGATTCGGGAAAGATTGGTGGCAATGGGTCGTCCCCGGTTCCGTCTTTCCTGTCGTGAGGCTGATTGGCTGGGAAAAAGTGGCGAAACAGACATGCAGGCAGTGTCACCTGGTGGTCAAATCGCCACACTTTATCTGGATGCACTGAATGACGATGCCATTATCGAAATTCTTGAACATAATCAGGCCGTAACTGCCCCCTCAGCTTTTATGAAACAAGCAAGGCTTCATGGCCTTCACGAATTGCTTCGAAACCCACAAATGCTCGACATGCTGATTAAAGCTGTGGGTGATGGCTCATGGCCAAGCAGCCGAACCGAAATATATGAGATGGCTTGCAAGAAACTTGTGCGGGAAAAGAACCCAGTGCACAAACAGGCAACCAAAGATAACGACCCCTCAGTCGAAGCAATGCTAAACGCAGCAGGCTATCTCAATGCCATCCATCTGATTGCTGGTCGTGGAGGTTTCGACCTTGATTGCGATGATAGTTCAGATCAATTTGTTTGCTGGAGAGAATTGAAAGAATCACAACTCCCCTTACTCCCCGTATTGAAAAGTAATCTGTTTCGGCTTGAAGGTGATATGCGTACTCCTGTTCATCGCAGCGTGGCCGAGTTTCTAGGAGCGAGGTGTATATCGGAGCGCATAGATCAAGGGTTGCCATGCCATCGTATATTGGCGCTTATCTGCGGGGAAGATGGCGGCATCATCCCCGATCTGAGGGGGCTTGCTGCATGGCTTGCTGCTCACAATCGAAGTGCCAGAACCGCATTGATCGAGCGGGATGTGCTCGGTGTCGTGCTTTATGGTGATGTACGCAGTTTTTCGGTGGAGGACAAGAAGCGAGTCCTGGATGCACTGTATGCCGAAGCAGAGCGATATACCTGGTTCCGCTCGGATGATTGGGCCGATTCTCCGTTTGGAGCATTGGGAACCAGAGACATGGAGGAGACCTTTCTCGCCATACTCTCCTCACCCTCCCGTATCATTGCCGATCAGTCTCTGTTGAATTGTGTGCTTGATGCCATTCGTTACGGTGAGTCAATGCAGTCACTTTCTCAACCGCTCGAACGTATCGTGCGAGATAGCAGTTATTTGGGATATATCCGAAGAAATGCTTTTGAAGCACTGGTTCACGGAGTTCATGCCGAGATACTTTCGCTACATCAACTGGCAAAGGACATTCGTGACGGGCTTGTCGAGGACAATGAAGATGAATTGATCGGCACATTACTTAGAGAACTTTACCCATCAGTTATCCAGCCGGCAGAGGTGTTCGAATATCTCCATTCACCAAAAACTCAGGCGGTTAACAGCTATAGCATGTTTTGGCGTCATCACCTTGAGAGACAGACGCCAGACGAACGGCTACCAATTGTACTCGATCAATTGGTAATAGAACGAAGCAAGAATAAAGAAACGTTCCACTCAAGTCGTTTCGATCGCATGGATGGCAATCTGTTGGCGCGCAGTATCGAAGCGCATGGCGATGCCATATCAGATGAACGGCTCCTCACATGGTTGGGGGTCGGTTCGGATGAGTTTGATATTCCAAGATTGGAAAAGGAAGATGTTGAGCGAATCGCGGCATGGTTTGGTGGCAGACCAGATCGATACAAGTCTTTAATCCAGTTGGTAGCCTCATTGAGCACAACCAAGCCTGATCCAATAGGCAGCTTGAATAAAATGATGTTCAGGCTTCAGTTGGCAAATGTGCCGACGGATATTGAAACATGGTGGCTTGAAAAAGCAGCTACAGAATCAAATGAAGAGTTAGCTCATTTTTATTTCGTTCAGGCTGTTCGTCCGTCATTGATTCATGATGGAGGTAATGGCTTTTTGCCATTAACGAAAACCCAGATATTTGAAGCTTGGTTGGAATACAATCCAAAGTTTGAACCGTATTTTGAGCCATTTATTTCGTGCAAGCTCGGAGATTGGGAACAGGAGCACGCCCAGCGTCAACAAAAACAGGAGGGAGAAGAAGAGGAGAAAAGAGACAAACTACTTGCTGTCTATCGGGAGCATATTGAGGCCATCCGGGATGGTAGCGCCTACCCACAAATTCTTCACGATCTTGCTTTGGCGTATAACGGGCATATCCATGATGCAAACGGCGACACACCAGAAGAGAGGTTGTATCAGTTCCTCGGTGGCGATTCGGAGTTGATTGAAGCAGCGGCGATAAGTTTCAGGCATACGCTTGATCGCCCCGACCTCCCGACCGTCAAGGAAATTGCCGACCTAGGGTTAGAAGGCAGAATGCACTATATCCGTCCGGCATGTCTGGTGGGCATGGATCAGCGCTATAGCCTTGATTCGGATAAGGCTCTGATTCTTCCCGATGAACTCCTTTCCCGGATGCTCTTATTTCGTTTAACGGATGGTATGGGCGATGAACCAGCGTGGTTTGAAGCCTTGGTAAACACAAGGTCAGAACTCGTTGCTAATGCTTTTCTTGCCTATGTACTTCCCATGCTGCGTGCAAAAAAAGAACATATCCACGGTCTGCATTTGCTTACAGGTAAAAATGCCTATACTGAAGTGTCTCAGCTTACGCTCTCAAAACTGCTAGAAAGCTTTCCTGTCCGTGCCAATGTCAAACAACTGCCATTTATATTCAACGATCTGCTTAAAGGCGCACTCCGTTATCTAAATAAAAAACAGCTCTCGGATCTGTTGAGTCGAAAAGTATCCCTGAAAAGCATGGATGATGCACAACGCGTCTATTGGCTGGCTTGCGGCATATTGCTCGACCCAAAGGTCTACGAAAGCCAATTGTTCACATTCGTGGGTAAAAGCCAAAAGCGAAAAGCACACCTGACAAACTTTTTATATTCGGGCTTTAGAAATGACAGCTTTCCCGAATGGGTGAAGGTTTCCATTGACGCCCGTTCCCAATTGATCGAAATGCTGGGGCAAGATGTTTCAGATATCCGCATGGATGGCCTGGTTACCAACGAAATGCGCATGTCGGAGATGGTCGGCTCATATATTCAGGTGCTTGGGCGCGAACCATCTGAAGAGGCTTCACATGAACTGCAACGATTGCTCGACCTCCCCTCTCTTTCAAACTGGCACACTCGTTTGCGAATAGCCCAGCATGATCAGCAAATCATTCGACGCAAGGTAACCTTCCGCCAACCAAGCATTGCAGAAGTGGATCACACACTTGCCGACCTCCAGCCAGCTAATGCAGCCGATCTTGCAGCCATTGTCATGGCTCATCTTCAGGGCGTTGCAGATAATATTCGCAACGGTAGTACCAATGATTACAAGCAGTTCTGGAGCTACGAAGAGAAGCACCAAAAAATGATCAATCCTAAACCCAAGTCGGAGAACGATAGCCGAGATGCCTTGCTATCCGACCTGAAAGAGCGGCTTGGAAAACTAGGTGTTGATGCTCAACCAGAAGCTCGTTATGCAGATGATAAACGGGCTGATATCCGAGTTTCGTTTGGAGGCACTGACGGATTCAGCATACCTGTCGAAGTCAAAAAAGATTCGCATAAGGCCTTATGGAGATCGATTCGAGAACAGTTGATCGCCAAATACACCCGTGACCCTGACACCGATGGCTTTGGCATCTACCTCGTATTCTGGTTTGGCGGCAAGGGCATGCCCCTTCCACATGATGGGAAGAGGCCAAAAACTGCAAAAGAACTCAAAGAGAAATTACTGGAAACGCTTTCACTGGAAGAAAGACGGAAAATAAGAATATGCGTGATTGATTGCGCTTTGCCATAGGTGTTCAGTCAAACTTTACTCTAGTAATGGAGATCTAAATGTCCGCTTTTGGCTGCTTTGAGACAGTCGTGACGTCGTGCTTTTCCGACAGAGGCCAACCCTTGGTTGAATAACCGGGCGTCCCGAAGCCCAACTCATTGCCAGCATAGACATTTTCATTTCTGGACATAGAGTGCGCGCCCGCATCTGGCACCGCTATATTGCATAGCAGCTAGGCGCACACCGTCACGGGACAACCCGACGGTGCATTTTGGAGGATACACATGACTAATCTTGTTGTTGAAGCAGAGCTTCGCGAAGAAACCGGCCGTTCGGCTACACGCCGCCTACGCCGTGCAGGCAAAATGCCTGGTATCATTTATGGTGGTGGTAAACCTGACATCGCTATTACAATGGAGTACTTCACTGTTTCCAAACAGCTGAATGATGAGCAGTTCCACACATCTTTGCTTGAAGTAAAGGTAAAAGGCTCACGTACTAAAAACACAGTTTTGTTGAAAGATGCCCAGTGGGATCCAGTCATGGACACAGCCACTCATCTCGACTTTTTCCGTGTATCCGCCAAAGATACCGTCACAGTGGATGTTCCGGTTGTTACCATTAACGCTGAAAAATGCCCTGGCGTTGTGAAAGGCGGCCTGATTGATCTGGTTCGTCACTCACTTGAAGTGTCTTGTCGTGCTGACACCATTCCAGATAGCATTGAAGTAGATTGTGATAACATGGAAATTGGCGACACTGTACATATTGAAGATATTACCCTGCCTGAAGGCGCTGTAGTACATCACGACGTTAACTTCACAGTATTGAATATCGCTGCACCGAAAACAGGTAGTGATGAAGATGAAGACGAAGCTGAAACTGTAGAAGAAACTGCAGTAGAACCAGCAGCAGAATAATATAAGATGAAACTGCTTGTCGGCCTCGGTAATCCGGGCAACAAGTATAAGGAAACACGTCACAATATCGGTTTCCGTTTCCTTGATATGTTAGCAAAACATGAGGGGCTGCGTTTTGACGCGGCCCCTCGTTTTCATGCAGAGACTGCCACCTGGAATCATAAGGCAGATAAAATTATGCTGATCAAACCACAAACATTCATGAACAACAGTGGTGAATGCATTGGTGCTTTGGCACGATATTATCAAATAGAAGAGAAAGATATCATTGTTGTTTACGATGATCTGGATCTACCCACACGTAAATTGCGCATCAAGAAAGGCGGTGGCCACGGTGGCCACAATGGTTTGCGCTCGATGCATGCCCATTTACCAACATCTGATTATGTACGCGTAAAAATTGGCATCAACCGCCCTACTCATGGCGACATTTCAGATTGGGTGCTTGGCCGTGCAGATGAAGGAGATCGGGCTGATGAAGCGTGCGTCTTTAGCGCGCTGCTTAAAGAGATCGACAGTCTGCTTGAAGGCGACACGGACACCGCTGCAAACCGTATTCATTTGGCAATCAGTTCTGGTAAGGAGTAAAGGGTAAGAGGATAATAACGCCTTTCCCCACATCTCTTCACCACCCACCCTTAACGAGGTTATAAAACATGGCATTAAGTATCGGAATCGTAGGACTACCTAACGTAGGCAAATCTACGCTGTTCAACGCATTAAATGGCGGGGGGGCTGAAGCAGCCAACTACCCGTTCTGCACCATTGATCCCAATGTTGGTATCGTGCAAGTGCCTGATCCGCGCATGGATGCACTTGCAGAGATTGTTCAGCCGCAAGCGATGCAACATGCGATTATTGAATTTGTAGATATTGCCGGCTTGGTTGCAGGGGCGGCCAGTGGCGAAGGGCTGGGTAATAAGTTCTTAGCCAATATTCGTGAATGCGCTGCTATTGCCCATGTTGTGCGCTGTTTCGACGATGAAAACGTCACCCACGTGTCAGGCACTGTTGATCCACTATCGGATATCGAAGTCATTGATACAGAGCTGATGCTCAAAGATATGGAAACAGTCCAGAAAGCGGTCATGCGCACAGAAAAACAGTGCAAATCAGGCAACAAAGAGGCCCAGAAGGCTCTTGAGTTACAGCAGAAGGTATTAAGCGGACTTGAAGATGGCACCACTGTACGCCGTCAGAACCTTAGCGCTGATGAATTAAACGCTATCAATGAGCTATGCCTGTTAACAGTGAAACCGGTTCTCTATGTTACCAATGTTGATGATAGCGCACTACCTGATGGTAATGCCTACGTTGAAAAGGTGCGTGCCTTTGCAGAGCAGGAAGGCGCTCGTGTGGTTGTCGTATCAGCCCAAATTGAATCCGAATTGGCTGAAATGGATCAGGAATCGCAAATAGAATTCCTGTCTGATCTGGGCCTTACTGAACCGGGACTTAATACAGTCATTCGTGAAGCGTACACGTTGCTTGATCTGATCTCCTATTTCACTGCCGGTGTAAAAGAGGTGCGTGCCTGGACTATTCATCGCGGCGATACGGCTCCCAAGGCTGCTGCAGTGATTCATAATGATTTCGAAAAGGGCTTTATTCGGGCAGAGACCATCGCTTATGAAGACTTTGTAGGGTTTTGTGGCGAGGCCAAAGCCAAAGAGGCTGGTAAAATGAGACTTGAAGGAAAGGAGTACATCGTCAAGGATGGCGATGTTATGCACTTCAGATTCAACGTATAACCTAAGTATAGGTATAGGGGAGATTTAAAACATGGACATCACAAAAATTCCTGCCGGCAATAATCCGCCTGAAGACATCAACGTGGTTATTGAAGTGCCACAGCATGGTGATCCGATAAAATATGAACTGGATAAAGAGTCCGGTGCCGTATTCGTTGATCGCTTTATGCATACCGCCATGCACTATCCGTGCAACTACGGCTTTATACCAAACACCTTGTCCGGCGATGGTGACCCGGCAGATGTGCTGGTGGTCTCTCAGTTCGCTCTGATTCCGGGCTGCGTGATTAACTGTCGTCCAATTGGCATACTGCTAATGGAAGATGAAGCGGGTATGGATGGCAAGATACTGGCAGTACCTTCGGAAAAATTAAAACCTGTGAATTGTCGTGTGCATAGTCCTGAAGATCTGCCCTCATTCCTGACGGCTCAAATTAAACACTTCTTTGAACATTATAAAGACCTGGAAAAGAATAAATGGGTAAAAGTGCTTGGCTGGGGTGATAAAGAAGCAGCCCAGAAAGAAGTCCTGGAATCGGTAGCTTCTTACGAAGCGCAATGTAGCGAGTGAGTTTAGTGTCTCACGCATAACATATTGTAGAAAGGCGGTTGAGTAATCAATCGCCTTTTTTATTGCTTAAATTAATGACATTGTAAAAATCATAGGGGTACACACATGGCAGAAAACATGATTCCAGCTCTGTTTGGTGCAGTAGGAATAATCATTGCGCTATTACTTTATCAAAAGGTGAAAAAATACCCTGCTGGTGAAGGCAAGGTGATTGAAATTGGCGAGGCCATTCATCTCGGTGCCATGGTATTCATGAAACGTGAATACTTTATTTTGTCGGTATTTATTATCGTTGTCGCCACTGTTCTGGCCTTTACTCTGGGGGCCAATACGACCATCTCATTTTTGGTCGGAGCGATATGTTCTGCCCTGGCTGGTTATTTTGGTATGTTTGCCGCCACCAAAGCGAATGTGCGTACTGCTACTGCAGCGGAGAATGAAGGAACAGCGCGAGCCTTGGAAGTTGCCTTCTACGGCGGCTCTATTATGGGCTTAACCGTTGCATCACTTGGTTTGATTGGTCTTGGTACACTGTATCTATTTTTTGGTGGTGATCCTGAAACAGCGCATGCCATTCATGGTTTTGGCATGGGGGCCTCATCTGTAGCGTTATTCTCACGTGTGGGTGGTGGTATTTTCACCAAGAGCGCCGATGTTGGCGCTGATCTTGTGGGTAAAATTGAAGCAGGTATTCCGGAGGACGATCCACGCAATCCCGGCGTTATTGCCGATAATGTCGGGGACAATGTCGGTGATGTGGCTGGCATGGGTTCCGATATCTTCGAATCGTATTGTGGGGCTATTATTGCCACCATCGCCATCGCTTCCACCATGACTCTGGATTTATACCAGCCTCTTGGCAGCCAGCAGTCACTGATGTTTCTGCCTTTGGCTCTGGCCAGTGCCGGCCTGATCTGTTCCGTGCTTGGTATCGCACTGGTCAAGATGTTTGCCAACAAAGAGCCACAACTGGCTTTACGCATCGGAACCATCGGGGCCTCACTAGCGTTCATTGTCAGCACCTATTTTCTGATCTCCATCACAGGTATCTCCGCATTAGTCTGGGGAGCTGTAATATCCGGAGCTGCCGGAGGCATTATTATCGGTATTGTTACGGAATATTATACCGGTGGGAAGCCTGTTCTTGATATTGCCAAGTCCGGTGAGACCGGTCCTGCCACGGTCATGATCTCAGGCCTTGCTATCGGCATGCAGTCGGTGGTGGTTCCCGTCCTGACCATTGCAGCCATCATTTATGTCTCTACTGATTTGGTGGGTATTTATGGCGTTGGTATTGCCGCTGTCGGCATGCTCGCAACGGTGGGCATCACCATGGCGATTGATGCTTATGGCCCTATTGCCGATAATGCCGGAGGCATTGCTGAGATGGCTGGTTTGGGAGAAGAGCCCCGACAAATCACCGATTCGCTTGATGAGTTGGGCAATACTACTGCAGCTATCGGCAAAGGCTTTGCTATTGGTGCAGCGGCACTGGCGGCGTTGGCCATTATTGCTGCCTTTGTTGAAACCGTATCGCTACATCATCCGGGTTTCTCACTTAACCTGAATGAACCACTGGTGCTTATTGGTCTGTTTATCGGTGGTATTTTCCCATTCCTTGTCGCTTCATTAACCATGACAGCCGTTGGTGATGCCGCCTTTGAAATGATCAAGGAAATTCGTCGTCAATTTCGAGATATTCCCGGCTTGATGGAGGGTAAAGCAGAACCGGATCATGCCCGCTGTATTGAAATTGCCACCAACGCAGCCTTGAAAAAAATGGTATTGCCAGGTGTGCTGGCTGTTTCAGCGCCCGTTGTCATTGGTTTCGGACTCGGCGCACAAGCGCTCGGCGGCATGTTAGCCGGAGCTTTGGTTTGCTGTGTGTTGATGGCACTGATGATGGCTAATGCGGGTGGCGCGTGGGACAATGCCAAGAAACACGTAGAAAAAGGTAATCTCGGAGGCAAAGGCTCGGATGTGCACGCTGCCGTTGTGGTCGGAGATACCGTTGGTGATCCGTTCAAAGATACCTCAGGCCCTGCGATGAATATTCTGATCAATGTGATGGCGATTGTGTCGCTGGTGATCGCACCTCTGCTTAGTTAAGAGCGCAGCACAACAGGCCGCTACTGCCTGTATCTATGCATCAAAACGTACAGAGACGTCCGGGAATGGAACCCTTTTCTACTCAGAGCGTGAAACGCTTAGCCGTTCAGTTTCTGGATACACGCAGTTGAATAACAAACTGGCGTTTACCCACACGCGAACTGCTGGAGAGCAGCGCGCTACCAAGCTTCTGAGCTTCACTGTTCGTGGCTGCGATGGTGACGGGCTGATCAACGGGGATGACTATTTCGGTAGCTGCACCGAGCAGTTCAATCACGGGTTGTGTTGCCATGCGAGGTTGGGCATTGAAGCGCATGTTGGCGCGGTTGCCGGCCGGAATGCTTGGCGCATTACTGCTGCCGAGATCCATCAACATCTCTTGCTGGCCCTGCACGTTAGTTTGCAGACGCTGCATCCATGGCACGATGCGTACACGTACCTGATCTGTGCCGACGGCCGATGTGGTAATATGGAATCCTGAGGTGACAGGCACTAGCTCAACGCTATTGGCTTGCACCACCCCATAGCCTGATAGCCACAGTCTGGTTTCACGCGTAAAGCTTTGAATGGTACCGGTCTCAATGCTGCCTTGCTGCATACTTGAGACGCGTAGCTGAAATGTTTGGCGGTGATTGGAATGTTGTTTCTGTTGTTGCCATTGCACTCTCATCCAGCCACCTGAAAGCTGTCCGAAGCTGGCGGCGCCGGAGGTTTGTAGGCTGCTGCGGGCGTTTGTTCTGATATCTTCGATGCTGACATGAGCCGTATATTGGCCGGGCGCATGATCGATGCGCTTGAGCAGGGCTTTGGCTTTGTTGATATGTGTGGTGTCATCATCAAGGATCAACAGGCGTTGTGAGGGTACAGTAGCAACTTTACCTGTGTCTGAGAGCTGACTGCGGGCGGCATCGGCAGCTTCTTGCAGTGAGAGGAAATAGACGTTCACGACATCGGTGGCGGCAAAGGCAGGTAGCGTGAAGCTAAAGCATAATAGCATCACTGCAGCGAGCAGACGCTTCATGGTGCAAACTCGGGACGCGGCTCTTTCAAGCCGGCGGGATCTTCATGGATAATGATCTCAGCATCAGGAAATGCTGCTAACAGACAGGCTTCTACATCATCTGATATTGCGTGGGCCTGCATCAGCGTTAGGTGGCCATCAAGTTCCAAATGTAATTGAATGAATGTGGTTGTACCCGATCTGCGGGAGCGTAGATCATGCAAACCCCGTGCTTCCGGATGATTGCGCACGATGGATTTGATCTGCTCTCTCTCTTCGGTGGGTAACTCCCGATCCATCAAGAGATCAAGCGACTCCCTGGCTATCTCCCAGGCACTGTAGAGGATGAAAGCAGCAATACCTATGGCAAACAGCGGATCGAAACCGGGCCAGCCATAGTAGGTTAGCAGTAGGGCTATCACCACACCAATATTAACCAGTAGGTCTGTTTTGTAATGCATGTGATCTGCTTTGATGGCGGTGGAATTGGTTTTATTGATGACATGTTTCTGAAACATCAGTAACCCGAGCGTGGCGACAATAGAGATGATCATGACCCAGATACCCGTTGACATGGCGGTAAGAGGCACAGGGTTCAAAAAATGTGAAGCGGCTTCCAATATGAGAAAAAGGGCGGAGCCGGTGATAAAGGTGGTCTGCCCAAGGCCCGACAATGCTTCTGCTTTACCATGTCCGAATCGATGCTCTTTATCTGCCGGTGCCAGCGCATGACGAACGGCAAATAGATTCAATATTGAGGCCAGTGCATCAAGGCATGAATCCAGCAGCGTTGCCATGATGCTGACCGATCCAGTCATAAACCAGGCAATGAGTTTGATGATGATGAGGCTGACGGCGACGGTAGTGGATGCGTAGGTCGCCATGCGCATCAGTTGAGCTTTATCGTGATCCATATTAGAAAACATGCAGCAATTGTGCCGGAAACTAAGGATGAATAAAGGTAAATATACTGAACGCTGAGGTGTGAGGGGGGAAGCGAGAGAGGCTGGAAAGGCATGTGACTTGTGCGCGTTGCTTTTCCAGACCATGATAAGCCTATGCGTTATCTCAATTCCCCCCATCAAAACGCGCGCCCTGACGAGACAGTGATAGATTTGATTGTCTTGCATGCGATTAGCATGCCAGACGGTGTGTTTGAGATGCAATATATCGAAGACCTGTTTATGGGCCGTCTGGATCATCAAGCACACGCTGAATTTGTTATTTTGAAAGACTTAAAGGTTTCAGCACATTTTGTAGTAGATCGGGATGGGAAAATTACCCAGTTCGTGGCTACAGATCGCCGCGCCTGGCATGCCGGTGCTTCTTTATGGGAAGGGCGTGTGGAGTGCAATGACTTTGCTATAGGCATTGAAATGATCGGTGATGAGGAACAAACATTTACCGGTGCGCAGTACCGGGAAACAGCACGTTTGTGCAGGGTATTAATGCAGCGTTATCCGGCTATTTCTAGCGAGCGCATTGTAGGGCATCAGGACATTGCACCTGGTCGCAAATGGGATCCAGGGAAGCAGTGGGATTGGCACCGTTTTCATCGTGCGTTGCGCCATATTCACAAGCTGCATCTGAACACTAAATAACCGATCTTTAACGACGAGTCTTTAGCTATATTGTGAACAGGTAAAACGAAACAGGCCGACACTCCTAAAGAATGCCGGCCTGAATACACACAGAAACACAGAGTTACAGAAAGGTTAAGCTTGTTGCGGTTGACCTACGACTTCTTGGCTGGAAGAAGATTCTTCCTGGAGTTCTTCAATACGGTAGCTTGATGGATCGGCTAACAGTGTTGTAACCAGCTGATGGTTCATATCATGGCCGGTAAGTTCGCCTTCAAAGGCACCTACGATGGGATAACCGGACAGTGATAGATCGCCCAGCGTATCCAGAATTTTGTGGCGTACGCATTCATCTTCGTAACGCAGGCCACCTTCATTGACGACACGATGCGTGTCTAAAACAATAGCATTTTCTAATGAACCACCAAGCGCTAAGCCAGCTTTTTGCAAGGCTTCAACTTCATGCAAAAAACCAAAGGTGCGGGCGCGTGATATTTCACGGGTATAAGCCTGACGTGAAAAGTCGACGCTGACCTGACGTTTACGCAGCAGAGGGTGATCATAATCTAACAGATATGAAATTTTGAATCCGGCCGATGGGTAGAGCGCACAGCGTTTGTTACCGTCAACGACTTCAACGCGCTTAAGAATGCGTAAAACCTTTTTGGCAACCGACTGTTCACGAATACCGGCACATTGAATGAGAAATACAAACGGAGCAGATGAACCATCCATAATTGGCACTTCCGCGCCGCTGACTTCGATGCGTGCATTATCCACGCCCAGGCCCGCTAAAGCGGATAACAGATGTTCAACAGTGGATACTTGTGCATCACCCTTACCAATAGTGGTGCATAAACGGGTATCCGTGACATATTCAGCTTTGGCTGGAAATTCAACACCCAGATCAGAACGAATAAATGTGATACCACTGTTCTCTTCCGCCGGATGCAGAATAAGCTCAATTTTTCGGCCGGAATGAAGTCCAATACCACTACAGCGTATCGAATGATCCAGCGTTCTTTGTGCTATCATCAATGCCTCCTTCAATTGGCTGACACAGCAAATGCAAGTGCCCATGTCGTGCGTGAACCTTACAGGGCATGCGTGAAATGCAGTGATTTATATCACTAAATAAAATAGCTACGATGATTCTATAACTATCAAGCGCCGTATTATGGCATAAATAACCATAAAATAAAAATTTTACATCTTTTAAGATTCCAGCATACCATGGTTTTCCTTTGCATTTGGAAAACCACAGCACTCTGAAGTCTTAATGATTCATTAGGTTGATCTGTCTATGCTTTAGTCAGCCTGCCTGCGCAGGAAGGTAGGCACAGCGTATTCATCATCATTAAATCCAATGTCGCCAAATGATTGAGGTTGCGCCTGTGGCGTAGCTGGTTGCTGACTCGGCATATGCTGCTGAGTCGGTGCTGCCGCAATCGGTTGAATATTTGGCATACGTTGCTGTGGCGCAGCAACAGGTTCGCGTTGCTCGATGCTGGCCAGGTTGATGGATGATTCGCCGGATAGACCGGTTGCAACTACGGTAACGCGAATGCTGTCATCTGCTTCCTGATCATAGACCATGCCGCAAATGATGTTGGCATCTTCATCAGCCATATTATGAATGATTGAAACCGCTTCATCATATTCTGCCAATGTCATATCTTCATTGCCGGTAACATTGACGAGAATACCCTGAGCACCGTGAATATCGATATCTTCCAATAGTGGCGAAGAGATCGCACGTTCCGCCGCTTCAATGGCGCGGCTTTCACCCGATGCAAAACCGGATCCCATCATGGCAACGCCGCGGGTTTCACTCATGACTGCTTTCACATCGGCGAAATCCACATTCATGTAGCCGGTATGCGTAATCAGTTCAGCGATACCACGTACGGCTTGTAATAGTACATCATCCGCCTTGCGGAAGGCTTCCAGCATACTGGTGTTCTTACCAACAGCACCAATGAGTTTCTGGTTTGGAATGGTGATTAAGGTATCGACAGATTTGCGTAGTTCCGCGATGCCTGCATCAGCTTGCTTCATGCGGCGCTTGCCTTCAAAACTGAAGGGTTTGGTGACAACTGCAACGGTCAGGATGCCCATTTCACGTGCTACTTCTGCAATGACGGGAGCAGCTCCTGTACCAGTGCCGCCGCCCATGCCAGCGGTAATGAATACCATGTCAGTATCCAGTAGGAAGTCAGCCATGCGCTGACGCTCTACTTCAGCGGCTTCGCGACCGATCTGTGGATTAGCACCTGCACCAAGACCGCGTGTAATGTCTGCACCCAGCTGCAGTTTATGGTCTGCCATATTGCGTTCAATTGCCTGTGCATCGGTATTGGCAACGATAAACTCTACGCCACGCAATTTTTGACTGATCATATTGTTCAGGGCGTTACCGCCCCCGCCCCCAACACCAATAACCTTGATTTTGGCTGATTGCGCTGCGGTGTCTTCAAATGTGAATAATGTTGTCATACCCCTTCTCCTGTATTTTTCTGTGTGTGTGTGTGCGTGTGTGTGTGGTTTGCTGCGTGTTATTTATTACGATGTATCTCCGAACCAACTTCGCATGCGTGTCCATACGCGAGCGAATATGTTGTGCTCTGTTGATTTGATGGGTTGTGCGCTTTGCCTGTAGCGGTGACCGTATAAAATCAGACCGACACCAGTGGCGTACATTGGGCTTGATACCACATCAGCCAGTCCACCTACGCCTACCGGCCGACCAAGACGAACAGGCATATCAAAGACGTCCTCTGCCAGTTCTACCATGCCTTCCAGCAGGGATGAACCGCCTGTGAGTACCATGCCTGCAGCAACCAGCTCTTGATAACCTGAGCGCTGCAATTCATCACGGATCATTTCAAACATCTCTTCCACCCGTGGTTCCAGGATCTGTGCCATCACCTGACGTGGCATTGGTCGCGGTGAGCGGCCGCCAACACTGGGTATCTCAATCTGATCTTCCGGAGAGACTAAGGATGTCATACAAGCGCCGTATTTGCGTTTGAGCTGGTCGGCTTCACGCGCCGATGTGCGCAGGCCAATCACCAGATCGTTGGTAAGATGATCCCCACCGATAGGGATGACATGGGTATGACGAATTGAACCGTTAAGGAAAATAGCTACATCTGTTGTGCCGCCACCGATATCAATCAGCACGACGCCCATATCCTTCTCATCCTGCATCAATACAGCTTCTGCCGATGCCACCTGCTCAAGCACCATGTCGGATACATCCAGATCACAACGGTTGCAGCACTTGATGATATTCTGAGCCGATGAGACAGCGCCTGTCACCACATGTACTTTTGCTTCCAGACGAACACCGGACATACCAATCGGTTCACGAATGCCATCTTGATTATCAATGATATATTCTTGCGGCAGGATGTGCAGAATTTTCTGATCGGCAGGAATATTCATGGCACGCGCGGCATCAATCACACGATCGACATCTTCGCGGCCCACTTCGTTGTTTTTGGTTGCAACCACGCCATGGCTGTTATAACCACGAATATGAGAACCTGCGATGCCGGTAAATACGGATTGAATATCAACACCTGCCATCAACTCCGCTTCTTCGACAGCTAAACGGATGGATTCCACGGTGCTTTCAATGTTCACCACAACACCCTTGCGCAGTCCGCGCGAGGGATGGGTGCCGATGCCGATAACATCGACTTTTCCATCCGGCCCTGCTTCTGCCACGATGCATGCTATTTTGCTGGTACCAATATCTAGCCCAACCAATACTTGATCATGTTTGGACATTAAATCACTCCTCCATGGCCTGCGGGTCGAATAAACCAGCGAGATTGCAGCCGTGCATCGACGCGCCATTGTTGATTACGCCAGCGGGGTTGTTGCATTAAATCATTGATGTGCTTGATCACATTTACCTCATTATCTTGCGGAATGGTCCACGAAACGCCGCGTGAGAAATAGATTTGCCAATATTGATTACCAGCACGAATTTCGCTCAAGCTTGCTAACTGATGTCTGCCTTGCAGCTGATCCTGTTCAGCAATCATTTCGATCATCTGTTTGGCTTGCGGGAGCTGTTTCAGGTTGACACGCAACAGAGGTAAATCAGGTGATTCACCTTTGCTAAGTGGTCGATAAGCAACGCCCAGTTCATCGAATAGATGTAACTGGCCCTGAGCATCCTGCCAAAGTGCAGTGGGAACCCGGGCATCGCCTTGAATGTAGAGCGTGTCGGGCAGTACGCGTGTGATGCGTATCGCTTGCAGGTCAGGGATTTCTTGCAGCATGTGTTGGCGTAACCGGTCAGGCATCATGGTAATGAAATCTTTCGTAGGAATGGCTGCCAGTTGTGCTTCAATGGCTGCCTTGATTGGTGCATCTGCCGTAATCTGCCAAACTGTAGTGCTCCACTTTTCATTCAGCCAAACAGCACTGCTTGCCGTTGCTGTGATCACAACTGCGAACATGAAGATGCGGCCGATGCGTTTGAAACTGATGCGGCGTGCCTGTTTTTTTATTTTAGGGTTGATGCGACGTTGATTGGATCTACTCATACGACACCCCCCTGATCATTGGTGCTGGTGGCGTGTTCAAGTTGTGCACTTTCAAGCACAGCCATACATAGCGCGCCAAAATCAATGCCTGCGGCAGCAGCGGCTTTCGGCAGCAGGCTGGTTTCGGTCATGCCGGGGATAGTGTTGATTTCCAGAATCATCGGTTCACCACCGGATGGCACAATCATGTCCACACGCGGGGCTCCACTACAAGCGCATGCTTTTACCGCTTGCTCAGCACGCTGCATGCAATGGCGCAATGTTTCTGCGGGTAAACGGGCAGGGCAGAAATAATTGGTCGCCCCCGCAGTATATTTGGATGCGTAATCATACACGCCGGAATGGGGAGCGACTTCAACCGGCATCAGCGCTTTTCCATGCAATACGGATACTGCAATTTCCACCCCTTGAACAGGTAGCTCTGCCATCCATTGGCTTGCATCCTGTAAGGTTAACTGTTGCCAGTCGGATGGCGAATGCAGATGATGTAAACCGATGCTTGAACCTTCAGCTACAGGTTTAATGAAAACCGGATAGCGAGCAGGCCCTTCTGCTGTAATGTTAATATCTACAGGTGTTTGTAAGCCGGCATTTCTGAGTATCTGTTTGCACAAGAGTTTATGCATACACAATGCCGAAGCGGTAACACCAGAGCCTGTATATGGGATAGCCAAGGTTTCAAGCAAACCCTGTATGCATCCATCTTCACCGAGTGTGCCATGCAATGCGATAAAGGCAGTTTGGATTTCGGCACCTTGAATCTCCGCAGCCCACTGGCTTGATGTCTGACTGGCTAAATTGATCGCTACCACATCAAGGCCTGCTGATTGCAATGCAGCAAATACGGCGTTACCTGATTTTAACGAGATGTCGCGTTCAGCAGAGTTGCCGCCCATCAACACACCAACACGGCCATAAGAAGTATGCGTCATATCTGGCCTCCGGTTTCGCTATCGCGGATCATGCGTACTTCCGGTTCCAGTTCGATGCCGGTCTGCTCTTTCACGAGTAACTGCGCGCGTTCAATTAAGGCTAGAATGTCAGCACTGCTGGCATCTCCTTCATTGACGATAAAATTGGCATGTTTTTCTGAAATGCGCGCGCCACCAATGCTAAATCCTTTTAATCCGGTCGCTTCAATCAATCGTGCCGCATGATCACCATCCGGATTCTTGAACACTGAACCACAGTTCGGTTGTGCTAATGGTTGTGTGGCCGAACGACGGCTGCGCATGCTGCGCATGCGTTCGCGGATCTGTTCAGGGCTATCCGGGTGCAAGGTGAAACTGGCAGATAGCACGATGCTACCGGCAGGTAAATCCGTGTGCCGATAACTAAAATGCAAGGCTTCGGCTTTGATACTCTGCACATCCCCATTGGGCAGCAGCACCTCAATTTCTATCAAACTATCAGATACCTGTTGTGCAAAACAACCGGCATTCATGGCTACTCCACCACCGATATCACCGGGTACAGTGGCCATAAATTCGCAGCCACTCAAGCCATGGTCAGCGCATTGACGAGCAAGCCGACTCATGCGCCCCCCTGCTTCAGCACGCACGGTGAAACCGTTAAATTCAGTGCTGTTCAGATCACTCAAATCGATGACCAATCCATCATAGCCTGTGTCCTGAATGAGCATATTACTGCCCCGTCCAAGTGGTAAAATTCGCACATCAGAAGGGCATAAGCGCATGGCTTCAATCGCTGCAGTACGATCTGTGGGCCTGAAAAACCATCGCGCTGCGCCGCCCACGGCCAGGGTGGTATGGCGTGCCATGGGTTCATGTTCAAGGAATGTACCAAGCAGGCTGATCTGTTGTAACCACTCTTGTGTCATGGCTGTAGAGGCGATGCTACTGTTCATATCGTCACCTCTTCACGCAGCTGGCTGGCCAAGCTGCCAATCGAGCCTGCGCCCATCATCAATACGATATGACCGGCGGCCAGTGCTGCATTGGCCATCGTATGGGCGTCGTTTAGATCGTTCAATAGCGATACGCCGTGATGGCCACGAGCGACCATACCTTCTTGCAGACATGCACTATTCACGCCTTCGATAGGTGATTCACTGGCTGCATAAATGGGTAGTAGTGCTACGTCATTAGCCGCATCAAATGCGCCCATGAATTCATCCATTAAATCACGTGTGCGGGTAAAACGATGCGGCTGGAAAATGGCTACGATATGTCGATCCGGCCAGCAATCACGGGCTGCAGAAAGTGTTGCCATCAGCTCTTTGGGATGATGGGCATAATCATCAACCAATACCCCATCGCCAACCTGAGTACGTTGAAAGCGACGCTGAATGCCTTCAAATGATTCCAATGCATCACGAATAGTTTCAATACCAATGCCCAGATCCAATAATACAGCTATAGCGGCCAGTGCATTCTCAGCATTGTGGCGTCCTGGCATGGGAAGCCTGAAACTACCTAAATGACCGAGTTCCCTGCTGGCGGCGGTAAATATCTGTCCTTTGCCATCAGCATTTGTTTGCAGCAAATGGATGTCTGCCTGCGGGCTACTGCCGTAGCTGGTAACCGGTTTATGCAATGACGCTCTGAGTGCCGCGACATTGGGATGTTCATGGTGCAGTACAACACGACCATAAAATGGCACCAGATTGACGAACGTCGTGAAGGCCTGCATCAGTGTTTCGAAGTCGCCATAATGATCCAGATGTTCGGGATCAATATTGCTAACAACGGCAATTGTGGGAGAGAGGCGCAGAAATGAACCATCACTTTCATCTGCTTCTGCCACTAGCCAGGGGCTGGCACCGAGGCGGGCATTATTGCCGCAGGCGGTTAAGCGACCACCAATGACATAGGTGGGGTCGAGCCCCGCGGCTTCCATACCATGGGCAATCAGAGAGGTCATGGTCGTTTTGCCATGGCTTCCTGCAACAGCGATGCCCTGCTTCATGCGCATAAGTTCGGCTAACATATCGGCGCGAGGAATGACTGCGACGCCATTTTTCTGTGCGGCAGCAATCTCCGGGTTAGCTGAGTTGATTGCTGAGGAGACAACCACAACTTGTGCATCACCCAGATTTTCTGCCCGATGGCCGATATAGACATCAATACCAAGCTCACGCAAACGTTTGACGTTCGGGCTTTCAGCCGCATCACTGCCTTGCACATGAAAGCCTTGGTTATGTAACAGTTCAGCAATACCGGACATGCCAATACCACCAATGCCGATCAAATGGATGCACTGTACGCGTGTTTTCATGCTTGCACCCCTTTGTTTTGTCTCTTTTTCGGTAAATACAGTAACGGCCCCGGTAGATATTCTCCAAGCACCTTCAGTTGATTTTCGCTGGCATCAAATGGCGCTGCATCCAGAGCTGCTTTACTCATGCGGTTTAACAAGTATGTATCAAACAGATGTGTGTCCAGTTGCCGCGCCAGCAGGTCTGTTGTCATGGCACGCTGATCCAACACTAAAGCACCACCGACATTTGCCAGTACATTAGCATTGTGGCGCTGATGATCATCTGCAGCACTTGGCAGGGGCACAAAAAGCGTGGGCATACCAGAGCATGCCGCTTCACATACGGTCATAGCTCCGGAGCGTGCAATCATGAGGTCACCGCTGGCATAAAAGGCTGCCATATCATCACAGAATGGCAGTATGTCTGCTTTGATATCTGCTTCTGCATACATCTCAGTTACCTTTTTTAATGTCTCTTTATCAGACCCGACGATATGGGTGACTACAAACTCACGACCTTCGCGTATGAGATGCTGACATGCTTCCGGTACGTTATTGTTCAAAAACAATGCACCCTGAGAACCGCCTAAGACCAATAGACGTGGTGGGCTATGTGGCTGCCAACGGGTCGCCATAATATGCTCTCGGACAACATTGCCAGTGACAATGCTGTGGACGTGTGAATGCATATGCTCAGTGGCATCAGAGAAGCCCAGCATCATGCAGCGGCTGAATTTGGCCAGCGTACGATTGACGAGCCCAGGCATGGCATTTTGTTCATATAAAACGACGGGGATCCGGCTGATTAAAGCCGCCGCAACGCCGGAAATACTGGCATAACCACCTACACCTACCAACAGGTCAGGGCGTTCAGTTTTCCAGGCTCGACGAATGGTAAGTACTGCTTTCGGTAACTCCCACAGCAATACTCGTAAGCGTTGGAACAGGCCTGCGCCTTTCACGCCATGCATGGACAGCAGCAGAACGTTCTCTCCGCGTTCAGGCAGTAGTTTTGCTTCCAGCCCACGCTCAGCACCAATAAAGTTCACCTGCAATTCAGGCCATTTTGCACGTGCAGCATCAGCCAGTGCCAGTGCAGGCATGACATGGCCGCCAGTGCCGCCGCCAGCGATAGAGAGGATAGGAGTGCGACTCAAAACAGGTGCTCCAGGCCATCTTGGGAGGGTGTTGTGCTTGCCGGCATTGTACTTTTGCGCTGCTGACTTGTTGTGGCACGTTTTCCATGGCGCTTGTTGCCAGGCATATGGCGTTGCACAGATAAGACTAAGCCCAGCAGGATACATTCACCAAACAGGGCGCTGCCGCCATAGGATACAAATGGCATCGGCATGCCCTTGGTTGGTAGCAAGCCCATGGCGGCCCCCAGATTAATCATCAGGGCTGTACCAAGCATCACCACACAACCGATAATAAGCAGGCGGGAGAACATATCTTCGCAACGAATTGCCAGCCAGATTGCACGGCCAAGCAGCACTGAAAAGAGTATAAGCAGGCTTATAATGCCCACTAATCCCAGTTCTTCACCAATACTGGCCGAGATAAAATCAGTAAACACTTCGGGAAGGTAGAACAGTTTCTGCACCCCTTGACCAACACCTGTACCAAACAGGCCACCACTGCCAAAAGCAATCATCGATTGAATCAACTGATAACCCGTACCATAGGGGTCATTCCATGGTTCAAGGAAACTGGTCAGGCGTTGCATGCGATACGGGGCGGCAACCATTGCGATGCCTGCAATAGGTATAAATGTAAGCAACAATAGTGACATGTGACGAATAGGTACTCCTCCGACAAACCACATGGCGAAACAGACACTTGATAGCAGAACGGCACTGCCGAAGTCAGGCTGAAGCAACAATAGAGAGAGAGAAACGCCAAGTACTACCAGCATTGGCGCAAGGCCTGATGCAAAATGCTGTAAACGTTCGGAATGGGAACTCATATAATAGGCCATGTATATAATGACAGTTGGTTTCAATAACTCGACGGGTTGTAGGGTCAGGCCGAAGAGTGAGAACCAACGTTGGGCACCATTAATTTCCCGACCTAGCCCTGGAATCAGCACAGCGATCATGAGCAATACGCCGAAACCAAGTAGTGGCAATGCAATCGCACGCCACCAGTTCACATTGACGCGGGATAAGCTCCACATGATAACAAGACCAATAGGAATATAGATCAGCCAATGGCTGATAATGCGCAGCGGATCTCCATAGCGTACTTCTGCGACACTGATGCTGGTGCTATATACCATTAAGATGCTAAAGCTTAACAGTGCGATCACACAGCCTGTAAGAACCGGATCCAGTGGAGATAAGGTCTTAACCACAGGCTTACTCATTGTGCTTATCCATCTCAAGTGCTTGCACTGCTGCTGCAAAGGCATCGCCACGTTGCATATAGTTTTTAAACTGATCCTGACTGGCTGCAGCTGGTGAGAGCAGTACAGGCACACCATTTTGCAATTGCGCGGCTTGTTTGACTGCCTGTTCGATGGTTTTCACAAATTTATACGAGACACCGGACGATTCGGCCAATTTGACAAATGGATTGGCTTCGGTGCCTATAATAAACATATGTTCGACATGGTTGGATACGGCTGATTGTAAAGGCATGACATCGAGCCCTTTACGCAGACCACCGCAAATCCAGACGACCTGATTGAAGGATGTTAATGCCGCTTTTGCGGCATCAGGATTGGTGGCTTTGGAATCGTTGAACCATTCGCGACCCTTTACGATACCGAGTGATTGCAATCGATGTGGCAGTCCTCTGAATGAAGTCAAAGATTGACGAATGACACTGGCTGTAAGGCCGTGATCGGCGGCAGCCTGTGCAGCGACAGCAAGATTCAAATGCTGATGCATACCTTGTGCAGGCACGTCATCAGAAGCGATTTCATGTGTAATATCATAATGATGCCAGAACAGGTGCCATGAACCATCATCATGTAACTGCACTCCTGAATCGAGGGTGTCAGAAGAACCGATGCCAAAGCGGCGCACAAAGACACCACGCTCCACTAATGTGTTGGCCAGTTTATCCCAATGACTATCGGCGGGTAACATCGCTTTATCACCCTCACTTTGACGGGCAAAGAGCTGTACTTTTGCAGCTTCATAGGCTGCCATATCTGTATGCATGTCGGCATGATCAGGTTGCACGTTGAGCAAAGCAGCCCAATGAGGATGAATAGGGTTGGCGCGTTCAATTTGGAAGCTGGAGAGTTCAAGTACTACGCGTTGCGGTTGTCCGTCACGAATCAGGTCCAGCATCGGAGTGCCAATATTGCCGCCAGCTTCAATACCACCATGCAATACATCCAGCATGGTATTAATCAGCGATACCGTTGTGGTTTTTCCATTGGTGCCGGTGATGGCAATCAAATCACCTTGATATTGTTGAGAAAACAGCTCCAAATCACCATACATAGGGATGTTGGCATGGCGCAGTTCCTGCAATACAGGGTGATGCCAATTGATACCCGGGCTGACAATGATTTGGGAATACTGTTTTAACAGTTCGGCATTGAAGGGGCCGGTATGCAGTTCAAACTTCACATTATCCTGCATTGGGAAATCCATGCAGGCATCAGCTGATTCATCAAATGCGCTGCAAACAACACCCCGTTCGAGAAGAAAACGGGCGACAGCCTGACCTGTTTTACCCAGGCCGATAATAGCTGTTGCACCAGCTTCACTTGGCATGTGAGGGGATGTGGCGTTTGAATGATTCAATGGACTGTTCATCGGATCTTCAGGGTGGACAGTGCCACCAATGCTAAAATAATGGAGATGATCCAGAAGCGCACAATCACTTTGGGTTCCGGCCAACCCTTTAATTCATAATGATGGTGAATGGGAGCCATGCGGAAAACGCGCTTACCGGTTAATTTAAAGCTTGCCACCTGTACCATTACCGATACCGCTTCCAATACAAACAGGCCGCCAGCAATGGCGAGCAATAACTGTTGATGCACTGCGCAGGCAACAAAACCTAAGGCGCCACCAAGTGCCAATGCGCCAACATCACCCATAAACACTTGTGCGGGATAAGAATTAAACCAGAGGAAACCAAGGCAACTACCTACCAGGGCACCACAAAATACTGCCAACTCGCCTGAGCCGGGAACAAATGGAATCATTAGATAGGCTGAAAACTTGGCATGTCCGGCCAGATATACGACTACAGCCAGTGCGCTGGCCACCATGAATGTCGGTGCCACAGCCAAGCCATCCAAACCATCGGTCAGGTTGACTGCATTGGAGGAACCTACCAGCACAAACAGGACGAATATCACATAGAACCAGCCCATATCCCATTGCATATTAAGAAATGGGATATCGACAATCGGGTCTGTCATCATCATCAATCCGCCTGCTGCGATGCCGCCAAACAGGCATTGTAATAACAGCTTCCAGCGCCCCGCTAAACCTTTGGGATCGCGACGAATGATCTTCAAATAATCATCCCACCAGCCGATCAGGCCATAACCCAGTGTCACCAGCAGCGCCAACCAGATGAAGCCGTTGCTGAGGTCGGTCCATAGCAATGTTGTGATGGTTAAGGAGAATAAAATGAGCAGGCCACCCATGGTTGGAGTGCCCTGTTTGACCAAATGTGTTTGTGGGCCGTCATTGCGAATCGGTTGGCCCTTGCCCTGATTGGCTTTTAGCCAGCGAATAAAAAGTGGGCCCAATAACCAGCACAGCACCAGAGAGGTGATTAACGCGTACACGGTACGGAACGTAATGTACTGAAACAGATTAAAAAATGAATATTGATCGGCCAGTGGATAAAGGAGGCTATAAAGCATGTGTGCCCCCCTGTTTCTGTAATAGCTGCACAACTTTTTCTAATGCCATTGAGTGTGAGGCTTTGATGAGTACAGTCTCGTCGGATGAGAAGCTGACTTCTGCTAAAGCCACAAGTGCTTCATCAGTGCTGGCAAACCAATGCGCATGGGAATGCAATGCAGCCAGCGCCTGCATGTGGGAGCCGATGAGATAAACACTATCAACGCCTTTCAGGTCAATGTTTTGATGTGCTGATACAGCCGTTTCACCCAGCTCAGCCATATCACCCAGAATGGCGACTTTATGCCCTTCAAGCGCACATAAAGTATCAATGGCAGCCTGCATGGATACCGGATTGGCATTGTAGCTGTCATCCAGAATCACACAGTTATTTTTACCTATTGAGGGCTGTAAACGACCCGCCGACGGTTGCCAGCCTGCAATGGCATTAGCGACACGGCTAAGGGATACTTTTTCACCATTAGCATTGAGATGGCGCAGCATGATGGAGGCTGCAAAAGCAAGATTGGAAGCCCAGTGTGCCGCAGGTAAACGCAATGTGATGGAGGCCTCTTGCAGAGAAGCTTGCTGGTCGTGGTATGCCAACGTCAATTCACAACCGTTTAAGTTCCAACGAACAGGTTCATCCTCGCTTTGATCAATGGAGAACCCCTGTTCCGGCAGTGCTATATGGTTGCTTTGTAGTAGATCAGCAACACCTGTTCCGAGCGCACACCATTGTGCATTTTCCAGCAATAGTGCTTTTTCACGAACGACTCCAGAGAGCCCTCCAAGGCCTTCAGTGTGTGCTGCCGTAATACCGGTAAGCACCGCGATATCTGGTTGTACAATGGCAGCCAATCGCGACATTTCGCCTGTTTCGCTGATGCCACATTCAATAATGGCGATATCAGCATTTTCAGGCACGGCCAATAAGGTTTGTGGTACGCCAATTAAGTTGTTGAGATTGGCATGCGTGGCTGCGATATTGAGATCCAATGCGCGAAAGCCAGTCTCAAGTATGGAGCGTAAACTGGTTTTACCATATGAACCGCTAATAGCGATGACAGTGGTATTGTTTAAGCGTGAGCGCCATGCGTGGGCTATGTCACCAAAGGCTTGCAAGGTGTCATTGACTTCCAATATACTATTATTCAATTGTAATTCAGACCATAGGCGTACCCCGGTGCTATCTCCGATGAATGCCAGGGCGCGGTCTGCTACAGATGCAGCAAAACTGTGGCCGTCAAAGTTAGGGCCGCGCAACGCCAGAAATGCTTCGCCTGTTTGAAAATCACGCGTGTCGGTCGTCACCTTGTGCAGGGACTCCGGTACCGGGCCATGCCAATGGCCGGCAGTAGCGCGCTGGATATCAGCTCCGCTTAATTTCATGTGGCGTATGCCTCGTGTTTCTGGTGCAGATATTTGTCTGCCATGCTGGCATCGCTCCATGGCAGACGTTGACCACCAACATCCATGTAGGCTTCGTGCCCTTTGCCTGCGATGATTAATACGTCGCCGTCTTGAATGGCCGCGATGGATTCTGCGATAGCAAGCTCTCGGTCCAATTGTAGATGCACTTCAGCTTTATAAGCTTGATGTGCACCGGCTTGGCGCATACCTGCTTCAATCTCGGATGCGATTACAGCCGGCACTTCTCCGCGTGGATTGTCAGAGGTGATCCACACCATATCGGCCAGATTAACGGCTATTTCGCCCATCTTAGGCCGCTTTTCCCGATCGCGTTCTCCTCCACAGCCAAATAACACAATCAGGCGCTTGCGTGCCAGCTTGCGGGTGGCTTTGAGACAGCTTTCCAATGCTTCAGGTGTATGGGCATAGTCGATGTAAACTTGACCTAAACTTGCATCCAGCTCTTGCATGCGGCCTGGAGGAGCACTGATGTTGCGCAATAACAATGGTAATTCTGTGAGTGGAATTGCCATAGAAACCATAAGCGTTAATGCAACGCAGGCTACGTTTTCAGCATGGAAGTCACCGAGAGGGATATCTTCAATCACAATCTCTTCATCGCGGCTTTTTAAACGCAATAAACCAGGCAGTTCCTGTTCCCATGCCAGATCAACATCATCGCGGAACAAGCCATGCCCATACCAGCAGGTTTGCTCGGGTGCGTATTCGCGGATGTCTTTATGATCGGCGTTGGCCACTACATTGCCACCATGCGATGCTGTCTGCTGAATAAAGCTGGCTTTGGTCGCAAGATATGGGGCATAACCACCATGATCCTGCAAATGATCATGGCCCATGTTGGTCCATATAGCGGTGTTGAAATCAAGACCTGCGATGCGCTCTTGCGCAATACCATGCGATGATATTTCACAAGCAACTGCATGCACATCGGCCAAACAGGCAGAGGCCAGCATGGCATGCATGGTCAACAGTGAAGGCGTGGTATTACCGATGTCACGAATATCATCATTATCACGCATCCAGCCTAAGGTGCCACAACTCCAGACTGGTTTATCCTGAAGGCGGGTTAATGCTTCACGTAACATCCAAGTTACACTGGTTTTTCCATCTGTGCCGGTAACGCCGTAATAATGGCTACCTGCACCTTCAGTGTGAAACATACGGCGCAGCAATTGACCTGCTTGCAACATGCTATCAAGTTGTAATAACGGTAGATTGGTTTGTACTTCTACGCCGACGGCAATGATAGCGACAGCGCCTTTTGCTTCTGCGGCACTTGCATATGCACTGGCCTGTTCCTTACTGCGCGGTAAGCAGAGTAGTGCATATCCGGCTCTGGCAAAACGTGAATCATCACATATGCCAAGGATACTGACATCTTCTTCCTGTGAATGATCACCAAAATGGATGTGGCCAAGCTGATAAGCCAGCTCATTTAGAGAAAATCCGCGATTAAATTCAGTCGCACGGGTTTGCGCCGATTGCTTCAAGCTTGCATCACTCATTTAACCAAACCTCAAGTGTTTCACCATGTTCTAATGTGCTGCTAGCGGTTGGTTTTTGTCGTGTCACCCAGCCGGATCCATGCACATGCAATCTCAGCCCGCGTTGGGCGGAAAAACGTCTAACTTCACGCATGGACATGCCAAAGACCGACTCAGCATCAATCATCGAATGTTCTGCGGCAATAGGCATGGTTTGCCATGTGGAGGTACCGTTATCATGTTCGTCTGTCTGATGATCACCGAGACCATCGTTGTGGGCGGAAATACCAAGATAAGGCAGTACATTTTCTGCAATATTACGGAATATCGGTGCTGCAACCTGACCGCCATAAATACTCTTTTTAGGCTCGTCAACCAACACCACAATGACTACTTGAGGGTCATATGCAGGGGCGAAGCCGGCAAATACTGCGTCATATTTTCCCTTGCTGTATCCGCCTCTTGGATTTGGTTTTTGCGCCGTGCCTGTTTTTCCTGCCACGCGGTAACCACTTGGAACGGCTTTTGAGCCAGTACCCTCTGTGCTGGTTGCATATTCCAGCATTTGACTAACCTGATGCGCAATGGTGCTGCTCATGATGCGTGTTGGCGTTTGTTGATCTAGTCGATTAGCAAACAGCGTCGGGGGCATGTACAGGCCATCATTGGCCAATACGGAAAATGCCGTCGCGAGTTGCAACGGCGTGACAGCGATACCCTGTCCGAAAGCTATATTGGCAGTTTCGACTGGCCCCCAGCGTTCGGGGGGAAGGACAATGCCAGAGGATTCTCCACTCAATCCTGTTCCGCTTCTGGTGCCGAACCCTGCCTTGGTCATCATTTCGTACAGAGATCGAGCGCCAATATCCAGAGCCATTTTAGCAGAGCCGATATTACTTGAGCGAACCAATACGCCGGTCACATCCAGCCATTCCTCGGGATGATCATCATGAATAGTGTAATCAGCGACTTTCATGGAGCCTTTTTCGCAATAAATTTTTGTATCCGGCTGCCAGCGACCCGTTTCAAGCGCTGCGGCAATGGTGAAAGGCTTCAGTGTTGAGCCGGGCTCGAAGACATCTGTGATGGCGCGATTGCGCCACTCGCTTGGATGATAATGGCGAAAGTTGTTCGGGTTATAACCAGGCCAGCTGGCCATCGCTAAAATAGCGCCATCCTTCGGACGCATGACAACAACTGACCCACCCTTGGCATTTTGGCTGAGAACACCTTCGGCCAATGCAGCATAGGCAACGCTTTGAATAGATGAATCCAGTGTCAGGGTAATGGCTTGCCCTGCTTTTGGAGCGCGCACCCAGCGTCCGTCAGGCAATGAATGGCCGCGGGCATCGCGGCGAACCTGTCTTAAACCCGCTTCGCCAGAGAGTTGTTTGTTCCATGTGCGTTCAATGCCTTCAAGTCCACGTCCATCAACGCCAACAAAACCGAGTAGATGGCCTGTTTCAGGGCCTAGCGGATGATAACGCTGCCATTCAGACTCCTGGCGTACGCCAGGAATGTTTAGTGCCATTACGTTTGCAGCGACCGCTGGTGGTATTTGTCGGGCCAGCCAGACAAATCCTTTGCGCTTGCCCAGTTTGCGCTGTAATTTTTTATGTGACATGCCAAGTGCTCGGGCCAGTTCAGCGATACGATCGGAGGGGACTTCATCCGCTATTGCAGCCAGCGACGGTGTTTGGAGGCTTTCAGCCAGCATGCGTCCTTTTTGATCAAGAATCGGGCCGCGTGGCGCTATAGTGGTAAACTGACGATAGCGTTGTTTTTCGGCTAAATTACTTAGATGCTCAGATTGAAACCATTGCAGATCGACTGCACGCACTGCCAACAACAGGACACCAAGCACCAATAGCCCTGCGATTGCTTCAATGCGGCGACGAATATATGTGTGTTCCTTGTTAATCACGGCTGTATCACCTGCATGGGTTTTGGTGGAGCCATGTTTAAAGTGTCGCGCGCGTATTGGCGTAGCTGTTCAGGCCGAGTCAGACTGGCTATTTCAAGTCGAAAACGACTGGATTCCTGCACGATAGATTTTTTTTCAGCCATCATGCGCTGACTTTCAAGCGAAAGTTCATAACGAACATGTGACAGCCAAATTAAACAGCCGGCCAATACCGCCACGCTAGCGGGGATGCATACCCAGGGTTTCAACCACGCGCGCATCAGTGTAATCCGCCGCTGTAGCCGGCAAGTTTGATGGCTTCCTCGTCTGTTAAACGCTGTGCGACTCGCAGCATGGAAGAGCGGCTGCGAGGGTTTTCCAGCAGTTCTTGTTCATTGGCTCTGACTGGCTTTTTCTGCAGCCAGCGCATGCTAGGTTTTTTGCCGCATACACACATGGGCATTTCCGGTGGACATGTGCAGGGGCGTACCGCTGATTCGATGAGATCACGAATGCGTCGATCTTCTCCCGAATGGAATGAAATGACAGCCAGCTTGCCGCCTGGAGCCAGCAGAGTGATTGCCGCTTCTATGGCCGTGTCGATCTGATCCATTTCGCCATTCACCCAAATGCGCAGGGCTTGAAAGGTGCGCGTGGCCGGGTGGGTGCTGCCGTATCGCGCTTGTTTGGGTACAGCGTGAAAGCAGATGTTTTCCAGGTCGGATGTCGTGTTCAGTTCCTTGTTATGTTTAGCTTTTAGTATGCCGCTAGCGATGCGACGTGCGTACCGTTCATCCCCGAAGTTATGCAGTATATCAACAAGCTCACGCTCAGATACGTGATCAAGCATGCGACTTAATGGCTGGCCACTTTCGGAGTCCATACGCATATCCAGCGGGCCATCTTTCCGGAATGAAAAACCACGCTCAGCGTTATCCACTTGTGGGGATGAGACACCAAGATCAAAGCCGATGCCGATCACCTTGTCACATTTCTCCTGCTCAAGAACGGAAGCAATTTGGGCGAAGTCACTATGAAAAATGGTAAAGCGAACATCTTGCTGCTCAAGCCTTTTGCCTTCTGTAATAGCTTCCGGGTCTCGATCAAAAGCAATGAGTTTGCCTTTGTCTGACAGGCGTTCAAGGAGAAGTCGGCTGTGCCCACCGCGACCAAAGGTGCAGTCGAGATAGGAACCATCAGGATCGGAAAACATGGCATCGATAAATGCATCGCGGAGCACCGGGATGTGTTCGGGATACTGTTCGGTGATATCCACGTTACATGTCCAGTTCGAAGTCTTGCAGCGCTGCCAGATCGGTTACAAGCTGCTTGTCCCAGCTGGCTTTGTCCCATATTTCAAAGGTTTCCCCGGTGCCTGCAAAATGGACGGCGCGAGAGAGTGATGCATGTTGACGCAGCACGCCGGCCAATAAAATACGGCCCTGTTTATCTGGTGAAAACAGTTGCGATGGGGTGATGACAGCGCGTTTGAAATGAGGCCTTAGTTTGGCAGGCATCTCTTTGACGGCTGCCTGGAGGCGTTTCCACTCACGCGTGGGATAGGCAATCAGGCAATCGGTGTTGTGCGAGCGTGTGATGAACAATTGTCCATCGGCATGGTGGGTTTTTAGGGTGTCACGAAAAGGAGCAGGGATGCTAACGCGCCCCTTCTCATCCATGTTATTGCTGAACTCACCCTGAAACATTGCGCTGCTGGCCTCTCCCTGTGGTCGTGTGGTTAAATTCCCCACGATTCCCCACTAAATCCCAATAGTGTACCCTGTGCAAGCCTTGTCAACCCACTTTTCATTTATTGTAACCGGCTTAAAGCGTTTAGTTGTAGGTGATTTAACCGTTATTTACGTGCTTTTGATGGGTGGGGATCTGTGGGTGTGGAGAATGATAATCCATTGCCGAGTTGTTGGAAGAGATGTGATTCAGTCAATCATTCAGTAATTTATGTTTCATTGCTAATGCGTTTTATTGGCAGTGGATGCGGTTGTGACCCATTGTGAAGGTGACCATAATCTACCCGCTGCTGAAGTGCTATTGTAACGTGTTCTGAATTCAATCAATTCATCGTTTTTGTACTGTTGGGTGAAGAGTGTGGGCTGCAAATGACCGAATAAAGCTAAGATGCGTTTGTCGTTTTGACGATTCTGAGCGAAAATTTAAAGGCCCTCTAAAATAGATTATGTGTTTGAATGGTTTATGAAACTTGACCCGTTAAGGACTTTCACGATAATGCGCGCCTGCTTGAAAATGGCTCGGAGGAAATATGCAGCGACACTGGCTGGTGACATTGCAAAATATTTCGTCTTCCGGAAGAAGCTGGGATGCGGATGTTCCGAAGGCCTTGTTACAAGATGAGACCTGCGGTTCGGTAAATGTGCTGCCGGGCTTGACCGGTGATGTGCATTGGCGATTGGAGTTGACTCGTGTGGCTAAGTTTTTTCACCTTAGTGGTGATTGGAAGGCTGGCCTAATGCGCGACTGTAGTCGCTGTAATGCCGAGTTTGAATGGTCAACAACAGGCAAGACGGAACGTTTTTTTCAGTTTGGCTCCCCGATCAAAGAGAAGGGTGACGAGCAGGATAGTGATGAGGAAGACGAACGGGCGTATGATTTTATTGCCAAGCCGGGTGACATTAATTTACTCGACGTGTTGCGAGAAGATGTGTGGCTGGCATGGAAGGCTGATGTGATTTGCAGTGATTCATGCAAAGGGCTGTGTCAGGGTTGCGGTGTTAACTTAAATACCGACACGTGTCAGTGCGAGCAGGATGATAGTAATAATCCCTTCGCTGCTTTGCGCAGCTTGAAGTTGGATGGCTAAGAAAGTGTTAGTTAGATTTAGTTTTTAAGACGGGTCCGGTTGGATCAATCTTGTAGGAGAGTAAGATGGCAGTACCAAAGAGAAAAACCAGTGTATCCAAGCGTAAAATGCGTCGTTCGCATCACGCAATCGTTCCAGCAGGCATGTCTGAATGTCCTGAGTGTGGCGAAATGATGCGTCCACATCACGCATGTCCGCATTGCGGCACATATAAGGGCCGTGCTGTAAAGTCTTCAGCTGAAGATTGATCTAAAGGATAATTGCCTTGGCTGAATCTGACCGCGACTCCAGTGCGACTGCTTTAACGCGCATGCATTTTACCCACTCTATGATATGAAATATCATCACAGGGTGGAAAAAAAGCATGCAAGCGCGTTGTTTGTTACATGTTAACAAAGAGCGAAATTCGATTATTGGTTGATGGTCATGGCGGCGATAGTGCGCCAAGCATGGTGATTGAAGCGCTAATGATGGCGCTTTCTAAAACATTTACACGTCAGTTTGATAGTCCTATCAAGTTTGGCATTGTCGGTCAGGAAGAACTCATTCGCCCGCTTTTAGAGCAGCACGGTCTTGAAGACCGTGTTGTTTTGGTTGCTTCTACAGACGTTGTTGGCATGTGTGATTCACCGTCGCATGCCTTGCGACGGAAAAAAGATTCATCCATTCATGTGGGTGCGCGCCTGGTGCGTGATGGTGAGTGGGATGCCTTGGTTAGCGCTGGTAATACCGGCGCACTGATGGCTATTTCCAAACTGCTATTGAGAATGGTTCCGGGCATTGACCGTCCGGCGATCGCTTCCATGATTCCGGCCGTTGATAATGGTCGTACCTTGATGCTGGATGCCGGCGCCAACTCGGAATGTACATCTGATCATCTGGTTCAGTTTGCTATCATGGGTAGCTGTTATTTACAGGCTGCGGAGGGCATTGAAAGTCCGCGTGTAGGTTTGTTGAATATTGGCAGTGAAGACATTAAAGGAACTGATGTTATCAAGTTAACATCGAGTAAGTTGTCTGACACAACGCTGAATTATATCGGTAATGTTGAAGGTACCGATCTGTTTGGTGATAAGGTGGACGTGGTTGTATGTGATGGTTTTGTTGGCAATGTGGCCTTGAAAACCATGGAAGGCACGGCGCGTTTCCTGGCGGATAGTATGAAGCAGGAGCTTACATCCGGTCTTGTTTCCAAGGCGGGTGCGTTAATTGCCAAACGTGCATTGAAGCGCTTTAAAGATAAAGTGAATCCGGGTAAATATAATGGTGCTCCATTGCTTGGTTTGAATGGTATTGTGGTGAAAAGTCATGGTGGAGCAGATGCCGAGAGTTTTGTCAGTGCGATAGCTGTTGCCGCTCGCGAAGTCAGTGAAAACCTTACAAGTCGTATTTCCGAATCAGTACAGGAGCAGATAGAATCATGACTCTTTCCTCAGTGCATATTATTGGTGTCGGCGGTTATCTGCCTGAACGCATTATGACCAATGCGGATTTGGAAGCTTTGGTTGATACGACGGATGAATGGATCGCTGAACGCACCGGTATTCGTCAGCGCCATATTATTGCAGAAGATCAGATGACCTCTGATTTGGCCGTTGAGGCTGCCAAAATGGCACTGCTTGATGCAGGCATCACGATTGATGATATTGATGCGCTGGTGGTTGCGACAACTACACCGGATATGATTTTTCCTTCGACGGCAACAGTGGTGCAGAGCAAGCTCGGTGGCAAAGAGTTTCCTGCCTGGGATGTTCAGGCTGTCTGTTCCGGTTTTGTTTACGGATTAGCCCATCTTGAAGGCATGATGCGCGCTGGTATGTATAAACGTGTACTGATGATCGGTGCTGAATCGATGAGCCGTATTGTTGATTGGACCGACCGTGGTACTTGTATCTTGTTTGGCGATGGCGCCGGTGCGGTTGTGCTTGAAGCGGGCGGGCCGGATGCTGAAAATGGTATGGTTGGTTCTATTTTGCACGCCGATGGTTCTTATCGTGAATTGTTAAAGGCGCATCATACTCATCCTAAGTTAAGCCCTGAAATGCATCATCAGAAAATTGATTTTCGCATTGATTCTGCTGGTACGGCTGCCGTTGAAATGAAAGGCAATGAAGTCTTTCGCATTGCTGTTACCAAGCTTGGTAGTGTAGTGAAAGAGATTCTCGCCAAACATGAATTAACCGATTCTGATATTGATTGGCTGGTACCGCATCAGGCCAATATTCGCATTATTCAGGCGACAGCAAAAAAGTTGAAGATGGATATGGACCGGGTGGCACTTACCGTGGCGACCCATGGCAACACCTCTTCTGCCAGTGTGCCGCTGGCACTCAATGATCTCTATCGTTCAGGTAAACTTGAAAAAGGCCAGTTGATTCTGCTTGAAGCATTTGCGGGTGGATTTGCCTGGGGTGCAAACCTCTTACGCTGGTCGAAGTGATGAATAAATAGTCAAAGGCTTTTACCGCAAAGGACGCAAAGAAATCCTTTAAGCATTTCATTCTGGATGGTTTGACCTTTACTTTGCGTACTTTGCGGTGAAAAGTTTTATAGTTGAATGATTAAAACGAATGAAGGATGTAAACGTGGCTGATTTTGTATTTTTATTTCCCGGTCAGGGATCACAATCCAAAGGTATGCTGGATGCGTTTGATGGCATTGATATTGTAGCGCGTACGCTTGAAGAGGCGTCTGATGCCCTGGGCTTTGATATGGCCGCTCTTATTCGTGATGATGCGGATGATAAGCTTGGTCAAACGCAATTTACCCAGCCAGCTCTGTTAACGGCATCGACTGCGATGCTACGCTTGTGGCAAGAGCAGGGCGGCCCTGCTCCCGTTCAGGTGGCTGGCCATTCGCTGGGTGAGTACTCAGCGCTGGTTGCTGCTGGCGTGATCGCTTTCTCTGACGCTGTCAAATTAGTCTCATTTCGCGGCAAAGCGATGACAGAAGCTGTGCCTGCTGGTGTGGGTAGCATGGCAGCGATTTTAGGATTAGCGGATGATGTGATTGGCGATCTGTGTAGCACTGTTTCTGATTCAGAGCATAAAGTGTGGGCGGCGAATTATAATTGTCCCGGCCAGTTGGTGGTTGCCGGCCACGCGAGTGCAGTAGAACGTTTAATTGTAGCGGCCAAAGAGGCTGGTGCAAAACGTGCATTACCATTGGCTGTGAGTGCTCCGTCACACACGCCATTAATGCAGTCGGCTGCAGATCAAATGGCACAGCGTTTACAGGACGTGGCATTTAATACTCCAGCCTGCCCTGTTTGGGGTAATGCAAATGCGACAACGGAAACGAATGTTGATAACATTAGAGCAGCACTTGTAGCGCAACTTGTATCACCAGTGCGCTGGACAGAAACTGTTCAGCAGTTATCCAATGCTGGTGTTAGCAAAGCCGTTGAAATGGGCCCGGGCAAGGTGTTGGCCGGTCTTGTTAAACGCATTGACCGTAACATGGTTGTTGGTCCTGCTTTTGGGCCTGATAAGATTGAAAGCAGCATTGCTTTGATGAATGCTGATTAAGAAGGGAGCTAGCATGAGTGATTCTAAAACAGCATTGGTGACCGGCGCTAGTCGGGGGATTGGTAACGTGGTTGCCAGAGCATTGGCAAAAGCTGGTTTTAATCTGGCTATTTGCGGTACGACTCAGGCCACCATTGATAAAGCTGCTGAAACCCTGCGTGCAGACTTTGGCGTTGAAGTGCTGGCTAAAGCGGTGGATGTATCTGATCGTGAACAGATGCAGAGCTTTGTGCAGCAGACAGCTAAACATTTCGGTGGCTTGAATGTGCTGGTTAATAACGCTGGCATCACCCGTGATAATCTCTCTATGCGTATGAAAGAAGATGAGTGGAACGCGGTGATCGATACGAACCTCTCTTCGGTGTTTCATGCCATGCAGGCTGCATTAAAACCCATGATGCGCGCCCGTGGTGGCCGCATTATTAACATCTCATCGGTTGTGGCGGGCATGGGTAATCCCGGTCAGCTTAATTATTGCGCCAGTAAAGGTGGTGTGGAAGCAATGACACGCTCATTAGCGCGTGAAATTGGTTCGCGTAATATTACCGTTAATGCAGTTGCTCCGGGTTTTATTGCCACGGATATGACTGCGGATTTGGGTGACGATGCGCATGCGAAGTTAACTGGCCAAATTCCTTTAGGACGCCTTGGACAGCCAGAAGATATTGCAGCAGCAGTTGCTTTTCTTGCCAGTGATGCAGCGGGCTACATTACCGGACAGGTGTTGCATGTAAATGGCGGCATGCACATGTAATTCGTTTTATGGCGTAGCTGTAAAACAGATTTCACACTTGTGCGGTACTTGTGTGGATATAAACCTTATGATAGAAGCCGCACTATAAAAATTTCGGGAGGACTTATGTCTGCAGAAATCGAAGCTAAAATTATTAAAATTGTATCTGATCAGTTGAATGTTGATGAAGGTGAAATCAGCCCTGATTCTTCTTTTGTTGACGATCTGGGTGCAGATTCACTGGATACTGTTGAGTTGGTAATGGCATTTGAAGAAGAGTTCGGTGTTGAAATTCCAGACGAAGATGCTGAAGGCATCCAAAGCGTGCAGAACGCAATCGACTACATCGCTGCTAAAGCAGAATAATTCCTTATGACCAGACGCGTAGTCGTCACTGGTGTTGGGCTGGTTACTCCGCTCGGCACTGGTACAGATGTTACTTGGAATAATTTGATTGCCGGCAAGTCCGGTATTCGCCGAATAAGCCATTTTGATGCGGAAGCAACCGGCATGGCCTGCACTATTGCAGGCGAAGTTCCCGATTTTAAAGTCGAGGATTATGTGAATCGCAAAGATGCTCGTAAAATGGATACCTTTATTCAGTACGGTATCGCTGCGGCTGATATGGCACTCAAACAGTCGGGTCTGGAAATTACCGATGCCAATGCAGATCGAGTAGGTGTAGCGATCGGTTCTGGAATTGGTGGTATGCCGGCGATTGAAAAAACCATGCGTGCCTATGAGAAAGGTGGTGCTCGCAAGATATCACCATTCTTTATTCCCATGACCATTATCAATATGGCATCTGGCTGGGTCTCCATGCTGACTGGTGCCAAGGGGCCGAATGTGGCAACGGTTACCGCCTGTGCTACAGCTACCCATGCGATTGGTGAAGCATTTGAAATTGTCGCCAGTGGCAAGGCAGACGCCATGATTGCCGGTGGTACAGAAGCATGTATTTGTGAACTGGCTGTGGGTGGTTTCAGTGCATCTCGTGCGCTTTCCACACGCAATGACGAACCTGAACGTGCATCCCGTCCATGGGATGTTGATCGTGATGGATTTATTATGGGTGAGGGCGCCGGTATTTTGATGCTGGAATCCTTGGAGTCCGCTCAGGCCCGTGGTGCTACTATTCTGGCTGAATTGTCCGGTTTTGGTATGTCATCAGATGCCTATCATATTACCACACCATCGCCACGCGGTGAGGGTGGTGGTCGTTGCATGAAGATGGCGCTTGATTCAGCTGGTGTGAAGCCTGAAGATGTTGATTATATCAATGCTCATGGTACCTCAACACCTGCCGGTGATATCTGTGAAACACAGGGTATCAAGGATCTGTTCGGTGACCATGCTGCCAAACTGATGGTTTCATCGACCAAGTCGATGACTGGTCATCTGCTCGGTGCTGCCGGTGGTATTGAAGCTGCATTCACTGTGTTGGCGTTGCATCATGGTATTGTGCCTCCTACGATCAATTTGGAGAATCAAGATCCGGAATGTGATTTGGATTTTGTTCCGAATGAAGCGCGTCATGCGGATATCAAGGTGGCTATTTCCAACTCCTTCGGATTTGGTGGTACCAACGCTTCAGTTGTTATTCGCAAGTTCGACTGACAGTAACTATTCAGCTCACCCCCTGATTTTCCTAATGCCTGTGTTAAAAATGCTCACTTACACTAGTAAGCTCCGCTTTTTTACCTTGTCCTTAGAAAAATCAGAGGCAATCTGAACAGTTACTATAGATAGATGCCTGACGTGATATTCCGCGTCATAAAAAATCGAGGCCGTAAGCTTAGTGCTTACGGCCTTTTTTCTGCATCCCCGGATAGTTTTGCAGCTTTGCTTGAAGACCCTTCTGGTAATGGACGCCAGTTCCTTGTTTCAAAAGCAGGGTCATCTACGTCATTGCGGCAAGGTACTGATCAACAAGCTGCTGAATCATTCTTTCACGCATGGAAGCAGGCGTTGGCTGGTGATATTGAACCATCGCCTGCAATTCGCTGCCTTTTTTATGCTGCTTATGAGGCATCTTTATTGATTGAGCATTTACCAAGTGCTAAAAGCGATGTGCCCGGGCCGGTATTGTGGACATTGATACCGGATTATTCCATTTGCTTTGATGGTGATCAGATTCATCTGGCTGCCAGAAATGAGCATACAATCCGGACTGTATTGGATATGCTGGATAGCCATGCAGGCGAGTCTGTTGCGCATAAAACATGCTCTGCTGACCTGTCAAAGATTTCGGGCTTGGCATCGGAGCAATATACATTGGCAGTGGAAGCTGTGAAGTCATACATTGCTGGTGGTGATGTGTTTCAGGCTAATATCGCTCGATTCTGGTCCTTGCCGTTTCGATCTGCTGATCTGCAGGCTTTATATCATAAGCTGCGCCAGGTGAATTCCGCCCCTTTCTCTTCTTATGTTCAGATCGACTGCGATGACGAATCGCAAGAGAGCACCTTGCATTTAATATCAGCTTCTCCAGAGCGACTGTTTCGCACATTCGCCGATGGGGAGGTTGATACTCGTCCGATTGCAGGCACGAGAAGGCGCGCTGAAGGGGAGATGGACGATTCGCTAAGAGCAGAGCTTCTATTGTCTGAAAAAGAGCGTGCTGAGCATATCATGCTCGTTGACCTTGAGCGTAATGATCTGGGGCGAGTCTGTCGGCCGGGCAGTGTTGAAGTAAATGAACAGATGGTTATTGAGCAGTATGCGACAGTTCAACATATTGTCTCCAATGTGCGTGGATATCTGGCTGAGGGGATGGATGTCGTTGATCTGTTCAAAGCCATGTTCCCCGGCGGTACAATAACCGGCTGTCCCAAGGTGCGCTGTATGGAAATTATCCATGAATTGGAAAACAGTGCCCGCGGCCCTTATACCGGTGGATTGGGTTATGTTAGCTGGGATGGTTCATCGGATATGAATATTCTTATCCGTACCTTCTGGCACTTTGAGGGCCAGCTCAACTGGGCCGCCGGTGCTGGTATTGTGGCTGATTCTGATCCCCAACACGAATTGATTGAAACAGATCATAAAGCTGAAGGCCTGCTGCGCGCCCTGTTTTAGAGCGCTTGTAAGTTAGCAGATAAGCTCGGAAATCGCTTGTTTGAGTGGTTCGCCAATATCAAGCATCAGTGATTCGTCTTCAGCTTCTATCATAATGCGTAATTTAGGCTCTGTACCCGACATACGCACATTGATGCGTCCATCGGCACCTAAGCGTTCTTCGGCGTCAGTAATGAGAGCCTGCACTTTCTTGTCAGCCAATACATCCTTGCGCTCGGGCATAACGATGTTCCACAATTTTTGAGGAAAGAGAGTCATATCTGCGGCCATTTCTGACAGTGGTTTGTTCTGCTCACTCATGGCTGAGAGTAGTTGCAATGCTGTCATCAGGCCGTCACCCGTGGTGTTATGGTCGAGCAGGATCATGTGGCCGGATTGTTCGCCACCAAGGTTACAGCCTTTTTCACGCATCACCTCAAGCACATATCGATCACCAACTGCCGCGCGGTGCATGGTAAGCCCCATATCTTTCAGGTAACGCTCCAAGCCCATATTGCTCATCAATGTTGTTACAACACCACCACCGGTTAACAGGCCATGGTTATGGGTATGTTCCGCTAGAATCGCAATGACTCTGTCACCGTCAATAAGTTGGCCATTGCCATCACAGGCAATCAATCTGTCAGCATCTCCATCGAGAGCCAGACCAATGTCCGCACCTTTTTCTATGACCTGTTGCATCATATATTCAGGGTATGTGGAGCCACACTGCCGATTGATATTGTAACCATCCGGTTTATCAAACATGCGGATCACTTCACAGCCAAGTTCTTTTAAGATGCGAGGAGCAACGTCATAAGCCGCTCCGTTGGCGGAATCGATAACGACTTTAATGCCATCAAAGCGCATGCCGCGCGGTAATGAGCCTTTGAGAAACTCAATGTAGCGGCCACGGGCATCATCAATACGGAACGCTTTACCAATTTCCAGTGCCGCTGGCAGGGCTGGAAGATCATCGATACATGCTTCAATTTCAAGCTCGATACTGTCAGGTAATTTGAATCCATCGGAGGCAAAAAATTTGATGCCGTTATCGCCGGCCGGATTGTGTGATGCAGAGAGCATCACGCCGGCATCGGCACGTAAGCTGCGTGTTAAATAAGCTACTGCGGGAGTGGGAATTGGCCCTACAAGTAGCACATTCATACCTTGTGCCGTCAGCCCTGCACATAGTGCTGATTCGATCATATAACCTGAGAGACGCGTGTCTTTACCGATAAGAATCTGCGGCTGATGATCCATATGACGGGTTAACACATGCCCCGCTGCTCTCCCCAATGTTAATGCAAATTCGGCAGTCATAGGTGGTTTATTGACAGTGCCGCGAACCCCGTCGGTTCCAAAATAACGTCTCATAATGGGTCTCCTGGCACAGTGGCCGGTGTTGGTCGTATTGATTTTTTCAGCAAAGTGCCCTGAATAATGATTTCGGTATTGTTATCGGTCAGGCGGATTGCCTTGCCGGAAGGACTTTCAATACCTGTGCTGGTCTTAAAAGCGCCCTCCTTTAAGGTTAGGCGAATAGGTGCAGTATCCACTTCACGCAATGGTTCCAGCCAGACTTCAGGGCCTGTGAGTTTGACTTGCTGTGGTTTAATGTTGATGTCATCAACGTACCAGCCTTCGGGTAACTCAAAACTGGCTTTAATGGGAATGGAGCGCGTGACCAATCGATCCACTTGTAGTTGAAGTCGATCAGGTTGTACTTTATCAATATGTAACCCCACCGGTAGAGAGACCGCCGACAATTGCGGTGCTCTTTCAACCACCCCTGGAGTGGTTAAATCAGATGCATTGATAGGTATCGATAAGTTGCGTTCACGCAGATCTTTTAAGCGGGACTGTAATCCATTGATGGATACGCGAACATGATCAGGGAAATCATTCACGATGACCATATCTGCAGGAAGGCCATGTACCTGCAAAGGCACATCCATGCTGACAGAGCCTTCTCCTTGCCCATGTACGTGTAGCCACAGGGATAAGGCGATAGCAATGGCCCAGAAATGTAAGTTATAACGCCGGAACAGTGCAAGTGACTTAGCCACTATGCTTCTCCGCTTATGGAATTGCTGACTTGAGAGCGCGCTCCTGAAAAGAGCTGGTCTTCCAGTGCCTTGTGCAATGTCTTGCTATCCATTCGGCTACCCATTTGCCCCTCTTTTACCAAGTGTACATCACCATTTTCTTCAGAAATGACAATGACCAGTGCATCTGTTTCTTCTGAAATGCCGACAGCAGCACGGTGGCGGGTACCAAAGTGGCCTGATACAGTGTTGGATTGTGCTAGCGGAAGCAAGACGCGTGCAGCCAATATTCGGCTTCCACGCTCATCTCTGGCGACCATGATGGCACCATCATGCATGGGAGCCTCAGGACAAAATAGCGACTGAATCATGTCAGCACTCAGTGGTGCATCCATGGTGACACCTGAATCAAACAGATGTCTTAAGCCGGTGTCGCGTTCTATTACGATTAAGCCGCCCCAGCCGCGATGCACCAATGAAAAAGAGGATTCAACCAGTGCATCAATCATGCCTTCAATGGGGCCAGCGTTAGCAGCCAGTGGATTAATAGCGACACGCATCAATGCGCGTCTGATCTCTTGCTGAAACAGTACTACTAAAATGACCATGAAGGCTGAGAAGAAATGACCGAACATCCACTCTACAGTGAACAGGCCAAAGGTGCGTGCCAATTGATAAGTGATGACAACGACAGCAACGCCGATGAGCATTTGTACGGCACGGGTACCACGAATGAGGTGCAGGAAAAAATAAACAACAACGGCAACAACCGCGATATCTATAAAGTCTGTAATGCCGAATTGCCAATTGGACATGGGCGTGATGCACCTCAATAACATTATTTAAGCTGTAGAAGTTCGTTGATGCCTGACGCTTTCAATGACGTATGCACAGAGCTTCTTTTGTCTGTTTCGCTGTACATGATGAGAGCAAAGCGGAACAGGTTGAACCGAATCTGTAAATGACGAACTTAAGCTAGTGTGATTGCTTTAGCTTGCAAGCTAAAAGCTGGGGTGGAGTGAGAGTGCTGATGCGACCTGCATGGCACGGCGTTGCAATGGCACATCATGCACGCGCAATATGTCGGCTCCGTTAGCTATGCCTATAGCACCGGCTACGGCAGTTTCAATTTCACGATCATGGATGGGGCTATCTGTTAACTGGCCCAGAAATGATTTGCGGGATACCCCCAATAACAGGGGCATATTAAAGTGTTGTTTGAAATGACCAAGACCTTGAATCAAGGCGATATTATCCTGCAAGCGTTTGCCAAAACCTATGCCCGGATCAAGTGTGATGGCAGATGCCTGAATGCCAGCCTGCAGGCATGCATCAATACGTTGGTTAAAAAACAGACTTACATCTGCAACTGCATCGCTATATTTGGGCTGTTGCTGCATGGTTTTTGGTAAGCCCTGCATATGCATGAGGCACACATCTACATGGCTATCAGCGATAACAGCCAGGCTGTCAGGATCAAAGGTCAGCGCACTTACATCATTGATCATGCTGGCTCCGGCTTTAATTCCCTGATGCATAACCTCAGCTTTCATGGTGTCCGCCGAGACGAAGCAGCCTTGATCAGTTAAGGCCTGAATAACCGGAATAACACGGGCCAACTCTTCTTCTAGTGGAACTGTTTCTGAACCCGGGCGGGTGGATTCTCCACCGACATCAATGATCGCGGCACCCTGTTCAAACATATGCAGACCGTGCTCAATGGCACTTTCAATGTTAAAAAAATTACCGCCATCCGAGAATGAATCGGGGGTGCAATTTAGCACCCCCATGATCCATGCATCACTGCTTACACCGCTGTCAGATTGCGGTCGGTGCCAGCGGGATTGCATTGATGTTACCTAGCTGGTTTTGCTGGCCTGACCAGCTTCATCACCGGATGATTTTTTCTCATCATCTCCGACATCAACCTTGGCTTCAGGTTCTTCTGAAGGGGGCGGTGTTGCGGAGCTTTTTTGCTCGGCATCTTTGATCAGCAAGGGCTCTTTGCCCTCCATAACGCGGTCAATATCAGTGGTATCCAGCGTTTCATATTTGATTAGCCCCTTGGCTAGCAGATGCAGTTGATCCATATGCTCTTCGAGAAGGAGCTTGGCTCTGTCGTAATTTTCTTCAATAATCTTACGTACTACACCATCAATTTTACGTGCTGTTTCTTCTGATATATTGGTTTGACGGGTTATATCACGACCCAGAAATGGTTCGTGTTCGCGTTCGCCATACACCATAGGACCAAGTTCAGACATGCCCCACTGCGTTACCATATTGCGTGCTAATTGTGTTGCGCGTTCAAAGTCATTGGATGCGCCGGTAGTCATCTGGCCCAGTACCAACTCTTCGCCCAGACGGCCACCCATCATGATGGAAATCTGATCCAGCAGATATTCTTTATCGTGATTGAAACGGTCTTCTTCAGGCATTTGCATGGTGATGCCGAGAGCCTGACCGCGTGGAATGATGCTTACCTTATGCACCGGATCAGCATTTTTCAGGTGTTTAGCAACCAGTGTATGACCTGCTTCATGGTAGGCTGTTGTCTCTTTTTGATCATCAGAGATCAACATAGATCGGCGTTCGGTGCCCATCATTACTTTGTCTTTAGCGGTTTCAAAATCTGCGCGCATTACTTTGTCACGATCAAAGCGTGCAGCATTGAGGGCTGCTTCATTGACCAGGTTGGCCAGATCTGCGCCGGAAAAGCCCGGTGTACCACGCGCCAGTTCTTTGCCGTTTACATCGGATGAAAGTGGCACTTTGCGCATATGTACTTTCAGGATCTGTTCGCGACCCAATAAATCCGGGCGAGGAACCACAACCTGACGGTCAAATCGACCTGGACGCAAGAGTGCAGGATCCAGTACATCCGGACGGTTGGTGGCAGCTACCAGAATTACGCCTTCATTGGACTCAAACCCATCCATCTCTACCAGCATCTGGTTCAGTGTCTGTTCGCGCTCATCGTTACCGCCGCCGACACCGGCACCACGATGACGGCCCATAGCATCAATTTCATCAACAAAGATAATGCATGGTGCATGTTTTTTGGCCTGTTCAAACATATCACGTACACGTGAAGCACCCACACCCACAAACATTTCAACAAAGTCAGATCCGGAAATGGAGAAGAATGGTACTTCTGCTTCTCCGGCAATGGCACGGGCGAGCAATGTTTTACCGGTGCCGGGAGGGCCAACCAATAACACGCCTTTAGGGAGCTTGCCGCCAAGGCGTGTGAATTTTGATGGATCACGCAGGAATTCGATGACTTCGGTAACTTCCTGTTTTGCTTCATCACAACCTGCAACATCTTCAAATGTGACCTTGGCTGTATTTTCATTCAGCAACTTGGCTTTACTCTTACCAAAGCCCATTGCTCCGCCTTTACCGCCGCCCTGCATTTGACGCATGAAAAATACCCAAACACCAATCAGTAGCAACATAGGGAACCATGAAATCAGTATTGATAACAGGAATGGCACTTCATCCGGAGCTTTAACATTGATGACAACATGCTGATCAAGCAGACGTTGTGAAAGCGCTGTATCATTGCCCGGTACGGTGACGTTGTAGTTTTTTAATTCACCGGAGTTGTCGCGGTACTGACCATTAACCAGATTATCTTTGATGGTGGCAGTCTCAACCATGCCGTTGTCCACTTTTTCAATATACGTTGAGTAGGCCATTTTTTCGGCCTTCTGCATTGGTGCTGAAAACATATTGAAAAGGCTCATCATGGTTAGACCAATCACTAACCAGAGCAGTAAATTTTTACCCATAAAAACAGTTCCTCGTCATTTTTTGTTGCGTGGTATACATGCTTGTTGAGCGTAAGCATCTTATTTTATTGTGAAAACAGCATTAAACATCTAATTATTGTGTGCAAAATCTGCTCTAGTTGGCTGTAGATGCAAGCAGCCTCGCTTTCTGTAGAGACGGCAGCGTGATAAATCAACCCCCCCCCGGCCACTTTTTGTTGTCCATGTTTCAACCAGTTCGATGTGACGGCGACCGGGGGTGATGCCGTCGCCAAGCAGATGCGCCATCATTTTTTGTAATAATCGGGCGCGAATAACGCTGGAACAAGACTTCCACGTCAGCCATGGAATAGTAATTATATTTTGCGCATTTTGGGCTGTAGGCTGCCACAATGCGTCTGCTTGTAGATCAATGTGCCGAATGAGGATATCGGCCTGTTGCTGCCAGCGCAGAAACAGGCTCTGTGGAGAAATGCCGGCCTTTTCCATGCGGGGAAACAGCTGATGCCTGATGCGATTGCGCCAGATACTCATGTCGCGGTTGCTTGGGTCTTCAAACCAGCTGATATTCGTATCAATCAGTGCCTGCCTTAAATCCTGTGCCGGCACATGCAATAGCGGCCGTACAATGCGTAGTTCACCAAACAGGCGTTCGTGACGCATGCCCTGGCAACCACCTGCTCCGGCACCTTGCAAGAGGCGCATGCAGACGGTTTCAGCCTGATCATCAAGGTGTTGAGCCAGGCAGAGGGTAGAAATACCCGTTGTATGGCCCCATTTTTGAAATTGTGCCAGACGGCCATGGCGTGCCTCTGCTTCGCGGTTTTTGCCGGATGGAGAGGGTAGGCGGCCGTTGATAAATGTAATGCCCCAGGATGCAGCTTTGTTCCGCAATAGCTCCGCTTCCCGTTGAGATGAGTCACGCCAGCTATGATCTACATGCCAGGCTTGAACGTCATGTCCGGCATCCTTCAAGGCCAGCAGCAGTGCAGTTGAATCGGCACCTCCTGACCATCCTACAGCCAGTTGTTGCGGTAAGGGTGGTATATTGGCATGCATCAGCCAGTGTTTGTAAGGGAACCGTAATGTAGCCGAGTTCGCCTGATTGGGCATCATCATTTCCAGTGCATCAATCCGCGTTCAATAATACGTTTGCTTACCATGCTATCAGCATCCAGTAGCTCAAACACATCTATATCCACACCGCCCAAATTTGTTTTGCCGGCCTTTAATAACATCCAGGGAGCGTCATTCTCGGATGCTGTCTGCTGGATGACCAGCAGTTCCAGACCGCCATGCGGCAAACGGAATTCATCCAGAACGCCTTGCACCTGGCTTTTGTTCAAGCGAAAGCTTTTGATGCTGGCTTTTTTTGCAAGCAGTGTGGTCAATTCGGTCATGGCGGCAGCGGTAAAGGCGAAACCGGCATTGTGCAATACCTGTATGATATGCCCTTCCGCTGTTTTGACAGGTTCAATGTTTACAGACCCTAAGGGGCTGGTGTTGTTCGCGCTATTGCGCTCATGGATGAGTTGGCCAATGCGACTGTCACGCCTGAGTCCTGCCTCGGCTTGCGTTACAGCAAGCGAAAAGGCAATGCGATATTGCCCTATATTTGGATCTTTGAATTCAGAAAAGCTCCACTCTCCGGTCATGTCCATACACATCGAAATGGCTGGAACTGCGAGCTTGTCATCGATCTTCTGCTGTGATGATGATGCAAACCACTGTTTTAATTGTTGGCGCAAAGCAATGCCTGTTTCTGTGAGATGCAGTACTGAGCCGCGCAAGTTACATCCTGAAGCAGAGCAGGCGTCAAGAAACACACCATCTCTGGCATCGATCAAGGATAATATGCCCGGTAAAAAGGTGTTGGTGATATAGGGGCCTGCATCCAAGCCATGCCAGGCCTTTAACCCGGCTAGATATTCCGACCATTCGATGCGCAGGCAGCCCTGACGTTGGGATAAGGCTTTACCGCTGTGTAGTGCTTTAGTGACATCCGGCTGAATGAGAACCAAATCACCATCGCGCCAGGCTTTTTCCAGCAGCGCATCGGTTTCGCCACCGCTGCCTTTTCCACTGTTTACATTGCCACCACTGCGTAAGCCACCCGCACTGCGCATGCTGTTTGTAGAGCGACCTGTAGGGGTACTCTTTTCTTTAGCGGCAAGGCTATCTTTTCTATCGAGCCATGATTTTTCAGATATGCGTCGCGCTACTTCAATTTTCACATCTTCATCAAATACTCTGAAAGCCATCAGTGTGATGTTGTCTTCCAACCAAGGCTCATCAGTTTTCTTGGCGGTGCGGTCGCCTTGCATCCAGGCCAAGAGCCATTTCGCTACCGGTGACTCTTGATTGGCTTTAAGATTATCTATTGCCGCTGTATCCGGTAGAACCTGTCTGGCTAGCAGTTGATCCAGCTTTTTGGCATCCAGTACATAACGCATCCAGCCACTAAAGTTGCTGTCCATACCGAGCTTCCACAGTGATAAGCGGGCCCAGCAACGGCGCTGTAAATGTGCCCCGAGTTGATCTTTGGCAAGTAACTGCAGCATGCCACCTTCATTATGCATACCAACCTTGCTTCGCAACAGTCGCATGCGAGGTACGATCTCTGGCTCTAATCCATAGGCTCGAATCACCCGACTATCATCAGCCAGTAAGGATGCATCCGGTTGATACTGTAAAAAGGCCATTGGTGTGGCCGGTAACATCATCGACTCATAAGTGGCGATGCGTGTTACTTCAACGACACCTTCCAGATATCGTTGCAAAAAGCGTTGCAGCGCCCAAACATACAATCCTCCAATAACAGACAAGAGCACATGGTTGGTTTTCTCAATATGTTCATCGGACAGTTTACCAATGCCTTCACGAATAAGTTTTAGTAGTAGCACATTGATGGCAGGAACCCAGGGGGCCGCATCTGCTTGATCCTGTTTCCAGCCCTGCTCCCACATCACCTCACATACTTGTAGCAGTGCGTTTGCACCTTCCGGATCTGCACACCAGTGATGTAGCAGATCCCGTGAAATATGTGGATTCTGCTTGCGCAGATAGGCCACCATACGGCGCACTTTATCGTCCATGTTGGGCAGTTTGTGGGCCGATATTTTTTCGCCACGCACTTCATAACGCACGGCGTAATCCTGTAGTCGGTGCAGAGCGGTCGAAATGGTTCGCGCCACTTGCGGGTGAATGACATAGGGAATGTATTCACGGGCATCTTCGCCGGACATACGAATGGGCAATCGATGCACATCAACGGCACAGCGCTGCGCCGGTTGTTCATGACGATTCAGGATTGGCCTGTACCAGCTCCAGCGGAACGAAAAATAGTCAGGAGAGATCATAGACAAGCAGTTTCCATATAAGCGTGTCATTAATCAAGGGATGGACTTTTCTAATTAGATGCTAGCATACGGCATATGAGAATTGTTCACCATTCATTTTATACGTTTTGCAGGGCGTTGGGTTTCGCGTTTTTGTTGAATTCAAGTGTTTCTTGTGCTGCAAAAGCAGCTGAAATTGCAGTGACTTTGCCGCCGTTGGCTGGCTTGATTGCTATGTTGGACAATAAGGCCGATGTCTTGTGTTTGCTGGCAAATGGTTCTGATCCACATCATTTTCAACTCACGCCACGTAAAATCGAAGCGGCAGAGCAGACCGCGTTGTTGATGCGTGCATCGAAAGATGATGGTGGTTGGCCTTTACCACCAAAGCATGCCCGCACACTCGATCTGTGGCCGGAGATTGACCACGGTTGGCTTAGCCCGGTAGCGGTGCGAAATGCTCTGCCTGCCATCGCCAAAACCTTGTCTGATCTGCACCCCGAACGTCAGGCTGATATTGCAGTGGCATTAGAGCATGCTTTGAAAACGACACAGACAATAGAAGTTGAATGGAAGGATGCACTTAAAGAGGCATCGACGTCCGGTGTACTTATGCAGCATCCCTCATGGCGACGATTGATGCAGTTGATGGAAGTGCCTGTGTTGAATGTGCTTGAATCAGGACATCACGGTCATGAGCATGGTCCGCGTCAGCTTGAACATGCTTTGCAGAGCCTGAATACCCATCCGGGAGCATGGCTGATCGCTGATGATGGTCATAGTAATCGTTCTCTGGATTGGCTGCAGAATCACACATCGGTAACACTTCATCGTGTTCGTTTAAATGCTGTGGGAACATGTTCACAATCATGGCCGGAGCTGATGCGGCAGAATATTGCACAGTTCAGAACCAAGTCATTGCTTTCACCTACAAGTGAATCCGGGCAGCGGCCCGACCAGCAGAATGACCTGCAGACCGATCACCATCATGATCATCCATCAGAGGCTCACATTGAACATCAATCGAACTCTCAACATGGGCATGATTCTTTATGAATGCGCCAGTCGTTCAAATCAATCATTTGAATTTCGGGCCGGCCAAGAAACCTGTTTTAGATGGCATTGACCTAGAACTTGAGGCTGGGCATTTTCTCGGCATTGTTGGTCCTAACGGCGCGGGTAAAAGTACCCTGTTGAATATTGTTGCAGGTCTGACCACACCAAACAGTGGCCATATCGACCTGTTTGGAAAATGTTTAACACGCTTCAGTCGCCATACCTTACTCAAGCAGATCGGTTTTCTGAATCAATTGCATGATCATGAACCTCGCCTGCCCATGCGTGTGTCTGATGTTGTCGCAATGGGCTTGCCTAATTATGCCATGCCCTGGCATTACGGTGATCATCATGATGAAATCATGCACGCACTGGAACTGTTTGATATGCAGGAGCTGGCAGATGCCGACTTTCGCTTGTTGTCTGGCGGTCAGCGCCAGCGTACCCGTCTGGCACGTGCTTTGGTGCGTAAACCTCGTCTGTTGCTGCTTGATGAACCATCTGCTGCACTCGACAGCGTGCGACAGGAGAAGTTGTTTCAATTGTTACGCAGATTGTGTGACGAGACTGGTATGAGTGTGATTATGGTTGAGCATGATATTGCTGCGATCAGTTCACATGTCGATTCTGTCGCCTGTTTAAATCGCCAAATTCACCATCATGCTATGAAGGGAGAAGATATCCCTGAAAATATTTGGCGTGCGATGTATGGAGATCATATTCATATCATGGCGCATGATGCTGGCTGTATCGGATGTGGGCCGGGTGAAACAGGTAAAGCAGATCAGCATGGACATGTATCATGATGGAGCTATTGACTGATTTTTGGGCTAGCCCTGTGATGCGCGAAGCCTTAACACCTGCACTGTTGATTGCTGTTGTGACGGCTTCAATGTCGGTCATGGTGATGGCGCACAGGCTCTCTTTCCTTACCGTCGGCGTGTCACACGCTTCACTGGCTGGCTTGGGCTTTGCTGTGACACTGGCTTTGCCTCTGTTACCAACAGCCACCGTTTTTGCTGTACTTATTGCCTTGCTGTTGGCGCTGATGCCGAAGAAGAAGGGTATCTCGGAAGATGCGAGCACGGGTATGCTGTTTGCCGGTAGCATGGCGTTGGGCATTGTCTTGATTTCAAATGCAGCAAGCCCGCAAGTGGATCTGTTTGGTCTGTTGTTTGGTAATATTTTAACGATTTCAGCGGCGGAGCTAAATTGGTTATATCTGTTGAGTGGTTTGATTTTACTCTCCTTGTTATTGGCTGCGCGGGCCTGGTGGAGCATTGCCTTTGATGCGGTCACTGCCGATGCCTCCGGCCTGCCGGTTTCAAGCCTGAAGTTACTGCTCTATGGCATGGTGGGTTTAACGGTTATTTTATGTGTGAAGTTGGCCGGTATTGTGCTGACCGCAGGTTTAATGATTTTGCCAGCGGCTTGTGCCTGGATTTGGGGGCGCTCCTTGCTTGGTTTGTGGGGCTTGTCGGTGATGTTTTCGCTAACAGGCACAATGGTGGGGTTGATTTGGTCATATGCTTATGAATGGCCGTCTGGCGCAACCGTTGTGTTGGCACTGTGTCTCTTTTTTGTCATCAGCTGGTGTAGCAGCTGGCTTAAATCCAAATTCGGTCAATAACAGTTTTACCAATAAAAAAAGTGATATTGTAAGGAATGAATTATGTCTGATCAGTCAAATCAACGTCTTCAAGGCACCAACGCAGGAATCGGCATTCGTCTCTTGGCCAGCTGTTATGATGGGCTTATTTTGCTCGGTATCTCCATGCTGCTGGTTGGTATTCCGATTACAGTCAGTATCGAAGTGCTGGGGGCAACACCACCAAAATGGTTGCAGTATCTGTTATTTTTGAGTGTTTCTTATGCCTATTTTGTAGGCTTTTGGGTCAAAGGTGGAGCCACTACAGGCATGCGTCCGTGGAAGCTCATGGTGGCGACCAATGAGACCGGCATGCCGTTGAGCTGGCTGGCTGCATCGGTACGTTTTGCGGTGTTGATGCTGACCTGGTTAACCTTGGGTATGACACTCTGGTATATCGCCACCAAAGATACCGGCCACTTCCTGTTTTTTATCGCGGCAACGATACCGTTGGTAAGCCTGGTGGTGATGATATTGAGCAAAGAGAGAGCGGCCTTGCAGGATTTGGTGTCTGGGACAGGAGTGTACCGAGTCTCATAAAGCGCAGCATTTTATAGCATTGCGCCACCCATGAGGGTGGCGGAGTGATCTTTTTAGGTTCATCTTCGAATTCTGGGAATGCTACTTTGGGTAGATTGCTATGTGTTGATGTTTCCTACTAATGTGCGATGACCCCTAAAACAACCAGGGCGCAGTCTGAATGCGTGTCGCTTCATAGTTGCGAATGATATCAGCGTTTTGCAGTGTCAAACCAATATCATCGAGTCCATTCAACAGACAGTGTTTACGAAAATCATCGACTTCGAACGATAGGACTTGACCCGATGGCAAGCTTACGGTTTGCGCTGGTAGGTCGATGCTAAGAGAGAAGCCTTCTGTTGCAGCACATGCATCAAACAGGGTGTCCATTTGTGCATCATCCAGGACAATTGGGAGAATGCCGTTTTTAAAGCAGTTGTTGTAAAAGATGTCGGCAAAGCTCGGTGCAATCACGCAACTGAAACCATAATCAACAATGGCCCATGGGGCATGTTCGCGCGAAGAACCACAGCCGAAGTTTTCTCGTGCGAGCAATATTTGAGCTCCCTGATAGCGCGCCTGATTGAGAATGAAATCACCGCGTTTGGGACGATTGGTGCAATCCATCTCCGGTTCGCCATGATCTTCATAACGCCATTCATCAAACAAAAACGGGCCATAACCCGTGCGTTTAATAGATTTTAGGAACTGTTTTGGAATAATTGCATCGGTATCGACATTGGCGCGATCCATGGGAGCAACTAAGCCGTTTAATGTTGTGAATGCTTGCATGATATACTCCTAAACCCAGTCTCTAATGTCGACAAAGTGGCCTGCAATTGCGGCCGCAGCAGCCATGGCAGGGCTGACCAGATGGGTGCGCCCACCGAGCCCCTGACGGCCTTCAAAATTACGATTCGAGGTGGAAGCACAGCGTTCCTCAGGCTCCAATCGATCAGCATTCATAGCCAGACACATTGAACAGCCGGGGTCACGCCATTCAAAACCTGCCTGGCGAAAAATTTCATCAATCCCTTCCGCTTCAGCCTGTTGTTTAACCAGGCCGGAACCGGGCACTGCCATGGCCAGTTTCACGTTTGCAGCGACTGTTTTACCTTTCACCATTTCTGCTGCTTCGCGGAAATCTTCGATACGGCCATTGGTGCAAGAGCCGATGAATGCTTTATCAATGGATATGTCCTGCAGAGCGGTGCCTGCTTCAAGCCCCATATAGGTCAGCGCACGGATCCAGCCCTCTTTCTGCACATCATCGCGTGCATCTTCAGGATTGGGTACAGACGCTGTGATCGGTAATACCATTTCAGGGCTAGTACCCCAGCTTAGCTGCGGTGCAATATTTTCAGCCTTGAACAGGAGTTCTTTATCAAACACAGCGTCAGCGTCGGAGTGCAATTCAGACCACGCTGTTACGGCGCGATCCCATGCATCCGCCTTAGGTGCGAAAGGGCGGCCTTTGACATAATCGATAGTCATATCATCGACGGCGACCATGCCGCAACGCGCACCGGCTTCGATGGTCATGTTGCACAGGGTCATGCGTGCTTCCATGGAGAGCATGCGAATAGCACTGCCGGCAAATTCTACGGCGTAACCCGTACCGCCAGCGGTACCGATTTCACCAATGATATAGAGTGCAACATCTTTACCTGTGATACCTGCGGGTAGATCACCCTCGACTCGAATACGCATGGTCTTTGGCTGTTTCTGAATCAAGCACTGCGTGGCCAATACGTGTTCCACTTCGGAGGTGCCGATACCCATGGCGATAGCGGCAAAAGCGCCATGGGTGGAGGTGTGTGAATCTCCACATACCACCGTCATGCCGGGTAAAATTAATCCCTGTTCGGGACCCATAACATGCACAACGCCCTGACGGATATCACCCAGACCAAATTCAGTGATGCCAAACTCTTCACAGTTAGCATCCAGTGCTTCTACCTGTGTGCGTGATACAGGATCAGTAATGCCCTGCTCACGGTTGGTGGTAGGCACATTATGATCAGGTGTAGCGACAGATGCATTCACACGCCATGGTTTGCGTTTGGCTATGCGTAGACCTTCGAAAGCTTGTGGGCTGGTGACTTCATGCACCAGTTGGCGGTCGATATAAAGCAGCACGGAGCCATCATCGTTTTTAGACACGACATGCTGGTCCCATACTTTTTCAAATAACGTTTTTGCCATCATAAACTCCCGCTGATATCCATCAAAGGCGGGGATTGTAGCGATTTTGCGCTGATGACGCGAATTTATTGCAATAGGGTGTTCTGAGACTCTGTTTGGTGGAGATTGAACCCGTGTAGGCGCTACCCGTGGTATGCACGTCAATTGCTTTTGGATACGCCGCAGTTATCCTGCGCATTCAGAGTTACATGGAGGCAAAGATGTCCATCAAATCGGATACATGGATTCGCAAAATGGCGCAGGAGGAGGGAATGATCGAGCCCTTTGTGAATGGCCAGGTTAAAAAGAATGAAGATGGTAGTGGCATTGTTTCTTACGGCCTCTCTTCTTACGGTTATGATGTGCGTTGTTCCGATGAGTTCAAAATTTTTACCAATATCAATTCTGCCATCGTAGATCCAAAAGATTTTTGTCCTACATCTTTTGTCGATGTTCAATCCGATGTTTGCATTATCCCGCCTAACTCCTTTGCGCTGGCACGAACGGTTGAATATATGCGTATTCCGCGTTCGGTGCTGACCATCTGCTTGGGTAAATCCACCTATGCGCGCTGTGGTATTATTGTGAATGTCACGCCGCTTGAACCAGAATGGGAAGGGCATGTGACGCTGGAGTTTTCCAATACTACACCACTACCGGCAAAAATTTATGCCAATGAAGGCGTTGCTCAGTTCCTCTTCCTTGAATCCGATGACGTATGTGAAACATCATATAAAGACAAAGCCGGTAAATATCAGGGTCAGACTGGCGTAACCGTACCGAGATTATAAATCATGAAATTATCTGAAATTCTATCCAATGCTGATAAACCTCTGATCTCCTGTGAATTTTTCCCGCCGAAAACAGATAAGGGTGAAGAAAACCTGTGGAACTGTCTGGATGAATTAAGAGGCATAGATCCAGCCTATATCTCTGTCACTTATGGTGCAGGAGGTACCACGCAAGGGCGCACCAAAGGCATTGTTACCCGCATTAAAGATGAGACCGGTCTCTCGCCTGTGGCACATTTGACCTGTGTTGGAGCGAGCAAAGAACAATTGGCTGAACTGTTGTCAGAGTACCGTGCAGCAGGCATTGAAAACATTCTGGCTCTTAGAGGTGATGCGCCGGAAGGCATGGATCGTTTTGAAGCGGCCGTTGGAGGTTTCTCCTACGCCACTGATCTGATCGCATTTTTGCGCGCTCAGGGTGATTTCTCCATTGCTTGCGCTACCTATCCTGAAGGGCATCCGGAATCGAAAGGTGGGGTTGCTGATGATATTCGTTATTTGAAAATGAAGCAGGATAATGGTGCTGATTGCGCCGTGACCCAATATTTTTTCGATAATGAAACCTTTTTCAGATTCCGTGATGCAACTGAAAAAGCGGGTGTAACCATTCCAATTATTCCGGGCATTATGCCGGTGGGTAATTTTGATCAGATTGTGCGTTTTTCCGGCATGTGCGGTGCTTCCGTGCCTGACTGGATGCGCGAACAGATGGAGCCGATCAAGGGCGACCTGCAGGCAGTGCAGAAACTGGGTATTGAACTAGCCGCTAAACAGTGTCGTGGGTTGCTGGAAGCAGATACCCCCGGTCTGCATTTTTACACTTTGAATAAATCAGCTGCGACCATCGCTATCCGCAACCAGTTAACCGATCTTCTGTAACTGATCGTTATGAAGTTATGGCAGTGGTTATCCCGCAATATGGCGCTGCTAACACTGGTCTGTGCGGTGATTGCATTTGTATATCCGCCAGCATTTCTGATATTTAAAAGCTATTTTCTCTGGTTCTTTGCGGCCACCATGTTTGCGCTAGGTGTGGTCTTGCATCCTGCTGAAGCACGTGCGGCACTATCTAAGCCATCCACTATCGCTTTGGGTGTGCTGTGTCAGTTTTCGATCATGCCACTATTGGGTTTTGCCGCCGCTTCTATCTCGGTATGGCAAGGTGTAGCGCCGGAAATTGCGCTTGGTTTTATTATTGTGGGCTGTGCACCGGGAGCCATGGCCTCAAATGTCATTAGCTACCTGGCAGGCGGCGCCGTCGCCTTCTCGATTGCCATGACCATGGTTGCCACCACGTTATCTCCGCTACTCACACCTACATTGGTCGAATTGTTTGGCAGTGCCTATATGGATATTCCATTTTGGCCGATGATGCAGACGATTCTGCTTACTGTTGTTTTACCCTTGGCGCTTGGCATGTTGCTGCGTACACAGCTGGGGGAGCGTATTGAGCAAGCTGAGCAGATCGCACCCGGTATTGCTGCGATTGCCATTATTGTTATTTGTAGTTACGCGGTAGCCGCCAACCATGATCGCATTGCCGATACCCCTACTTTGGTGATCGGCCTTGTTATCCTGCTCAATGGTTTGGGTTATGTTCTGGGTTGGCTGGCTGGCATTCTGTTTCGATTTGATTATACCTATAAAATCACACTGGCCATTGAAATCGGTATGCAGAATGCAGGTCTCGGTGTGGCGCTGGCACTCAAACATTTCCAGCCCGAAACAGCCTTGCCTGGCGCTTTGTTTGCAGTCTGGTGTATTATTACCGCCGCAGGTATGACCCGTTATCTGCACAACAGGGCTGATACGGTGATTGGTTCCACTTCATAGCAGGCCGATGTAGCTCAGTTGGTAGAGCATCTCACTCGTAATGAGAAGGTCTCCGGTTCGATTCCGGACATCGGCTCCATATATATATACCAGCAGGTTATGATGCATAGCAGGCACTTAATCTGGCCTGTATGTATCAATATTAACCCTTATTGTGCAAGCCGATAAGCATTGGATTTGCATCATGCAAAAAAAGACCGCCACAAGGACGGTCTTTCAATGCATCAACAATAGAGGTTGGGCTAGCTACGTTGCTTTATTCTACGGGTGGATTGTTCATGGTCGGAGCAACCAGCACAATATCGATACGGCGATTCATTTTGCGCCCCTCTTCTTTTTCGTTGTTGGCAATAGGACGATCTTCACCAAAACCAAGAGATGCGATGACCCTGTTACTTTCAGCAAACCGGGCATCAAGGAACTCTTTTACAGTGATAGCGCGGTGCTCTGACAATGTTTGGTTGTACTCATCATTGCCAAGCGAATCCGTGTGTCCTTCAACACGTACTTCCCGATCATTAAACAGATCAATCGCTTTGCTAGCAAGCTCAAGCAGGTCATATGATTCTGATGGTACAATCGCACTACCACTTGGGAAATTCATCGCTTTCATGCGAATGATCACATCCGCATCGGTAGTTAGAAAGAGCTCTACCTGGTTTGGATTGAACAGCTTTGCCAGCTGAGATATTTTGCCTTCAGCATCACGTTTCAATTTTAGTTTGTACTGTGTTTGTTGAAGTTGTGCACGGGCTTGATCGTAGCCTGAATTGTCACCAATCAGCTCTTTAATTTTCTGTTGAGCAGCGAGTAGATCATTCTGAGAGCTGGTTTGCGCCTGCTTGATAGCCTCTTTGATCTGGTTCGCCTGATCCTGGTGCGATTGGGTAGCATCTAATTTTAGATTAAGCAGGGCAGCAATAGATGCCAAATCATTGTTGGAGGCATCAAGCCATTCTTCAATAATATAGGGTTGCTGTTTCATAGATAGACCAAGACTCCCTACATTGTCTGCTTTCTGTGCCGATAGAATGCTCTGTTTACTCATGTTAACCAATTGTCCCCTTGCAGCGGGGTTAGCTTTAACCAGCTGTTCAATGCTTTGCAATCCGGCACTGGCTTTAGCAAAGCTTACAGGCGCATACAGATTACCCTTCTCTTTTCTGCTTTTGGCTATGGCTATGGCTCTGGCAACCGGACGAGTCAGCTGCTCTCTAGCAGCAACAACTTCGGCTTGATAGGTAAGTAATTTAGCCATTTCGGACTCTTTTTTTGCTTTGTTCAGGTCTCCTTCCTCAATGGCTGCAACAACCTTAGCGAATGCTGTTTCAGCCCGTTCTGCGAGTTCCTTGCGTACGTTTTTTGCATCTGCTGAACGCATGCGGTCAAGCGATTCAATTAAAGCGGGAAATTGATTGTTCATCATGAGGCTATTGGTAATAGCCTGTTTTGCATGGCTTTCTGCCTCAACGGGTAAATTCTGGGCGAAGGCTTGCTTGGCGGCTGAATATTCAACCGGAGAAAGGTCGGGAGCACGAACAGCCTCGGCCTCAGATAACAGCCCGGTATTTTCTTGGGCCCATATCATGTGTGGCGCTGCCAATAACATGATGCATGTAAAAATAAATGTGGAAATGCGTATATTCATTATAATTGTTCTCCTTGAGAAGTGCTTGGTAGATATTTGACGGCTGGTTTGTCTGAAATGTCACTTTTTATATTGTGTGGTGCTAAAGGCGAACTTTTAAGTTTAATTTTTAAGGTGCTTTCGGCTCTTTTTTTCATGTCTCAGGCAAGAGAATTATGCCGTCAAATGGGACAGCTCTTTAACTATTTGGATTCGCATGTACCTTTCGCGTCCATTGAATACCATTATGAACCACAAAAGAGAGACTTATGAGCACACCTGATGACTTAACTATCGATTATGAAGAGAACGGCATTCTGACTACGAAACAGTTGGATAAAGTGATCTTAAGTAAAGGCGCGTGGACTACCATCCTCTTTCGTTACCAGAGCTGGGTAAGTGCTAGTGAATCTTATAGTGAAGATAAATATACCATTCGGCGCTATCAGAAACGTAATGGTGAATACACGCCTCGCTCCAAGTTCAATATCACCAATGCCAAACAGGCCAAGATGATTATTGCAACCTTGCAGGACTGGACTGACGAAAAGTAAGACAGCGATAACTATTGATGCAAGCGATTCACCGCCTGCATCAATAGGTCTGCTATTTGGGTTCGCTCTTGTCCACCGCATTGTTCGGGGTGGTAAACTCGATAAAGATATCTTTGGTGTCCGGTGCGATACGGCTCACATGGCCTTCCAGGGAACGCCGAATATCATCCAGCTTTTGCATAAAACGAATGGCATGCGTGACTTCTTCTTCAGTCATATCCGCAAAAATTGCCTCTTCGCGCAATTCGATTTCAGCCATCAATAGTGTTGCTTTAGGCGACAATACAATGCTGTTGACGCGGGCAACATGCTGCACCTGGTCATCCGACTGCCAAACGTTCAGGGCTATTGCATCGACTTCATTGTTGGAATGATTGAGCAGGTATTTGCGATTCATGGCAGCAAGATAAACAGCCAGGCCGCCCATCATCAAGCCAATACAGATCGCTGCAACGCCATCAAAGATGGCTGATCCGGTCCAGGCCGCCAGCCCCATTCCAAGACCGGCCACTGCTAAGCCTAAAATAGCCACAGAGTCTTCAATCAAGACGGCTAACGTGGTCGGGTCACGTGTTTCAATTAGATAGGTTCTAAACCCTTTGCCGGCCTCTCGGGCTTGCTGTTTGAATTCCGACAATGCGACGAGTAGTGAGTAGCCTTCAACTATAAATGCAAAGCCGAGAATCAGAAATGGGATCCATGAAAACTCAGGAACATGTTCATGTTTAAGCTGCTCAACGGAATGCATTACCGTATATACACAACCGAGAAAGAAAATTGTTACAGCCGAGATTAAATTCCAAAAATACTGTTCCTGTCCATAGCCAAAATGATGATCGGTATCAGCCTGGCGCAATGAGCGACGCAGCCCCAAATATAGCAGCGCCTGATTGGCTGTGTCCGCCAATGAATGAATCGCTTCTGCCAGCAGTGCGCTAGAGCCTGAAACAGCAAAACCAAAAAACTTTGCAGTCGTTACCAAGCCATTGGCAGTAACCGCAGTCAATACCGTCTTCGTTGATCCATGTGACATGGAATGAAACCTCCTGTTGCGCTAAGCTGCTCGCATGTGGTCATACCAACACCAGCATTTTACCGTTCATCAGTTGCCCGTATTAAGGGACAACTATATTTATCTGATCGAAGCGCACACATCTGATGCGCTGATTGTTATCGATCCGGCGGAAGCTGTTGCCGTTCAACGTGCCTGTAAAGCACTGGAGAAAAAACTGACGCATATCTTCAACACGCATCACCATTGGGATCACACCGATGGTAACCTGCAACTTAAAGCACATTTCGATTGTCAAATCATTGGCGCCAAGTGTGATGCCGAGCGTATTCCAGGCATTGATATTCAAGTAACACAGCATGATGCACCTGAAATTGCAGGCCTCAGCATTCAAACGATTGAAGTTCCCGGCCATACCAGCGGTCATATCGCCTTTGTTATTGATGATGCGTTGTTTTGTGGCGACACCATGTTTGGTGCCGGCTGTGGCAGGCTTTTTGAAGGGACCCCCGCTCAAATGTGGAATAGCTTATGCAAGCTTGCCGCACTGGATCCGATCACAAAAGTATATTGTGCGCATGAATACACCATGGCTAATCTCGAATTTTCGCGCAGCATCGATCTGGATAATTTAGCGCTTACTGAGCGCATGCATCGCGATGGCAGTTTGCGCCAACAGAACAAGCCGACCATCCCTTCATCTATTGCTGTCGAGCTAGTCACCAATCCTTTCCTGAGATCTTTGGATGAAAGTTTTTGTCAGACTTATGCCGCTAGATACAAACTGTCTGTATCTGATGCGCTCACTGTATTCACAGATATAAGATTAAGAAAAGACCGGGGTTGAACATTTTATAAGCTCTGGTCGTTGATTATCTGATTTGTCGAAGAATCAAGATATGGTTAGAAATAATAGAATCCAAATTGTTCACCTGAGATTGGCTGGTCTCATCAAATTGAATACCTATGCCGACATCTGTTTTTCGCACTACTGTGCCGGTCAATTTGAGCGGGTTTGGTGCGGAAATGAATGTCAGAAGCAGGTTCACGGATTCACCAACGTCGAAATCAGCTGGTGTTTCAATAAACAGACCCGTACTGCTTATGTCTCTGGCGTGACCAAAGTGGCTGCCGCTTTTCGATTCAAAGTTCAGTAATTCGGTATATGACTCACGTGTCGCATTTCTCACATCCGGTGTCCAGGTAGCCAGCAAATCAAGCAATTGCTGTTTCTTTTCATCCGGCAATTGCTGTGCAATATCAGTAAGCGTTTCAATGATGTTATCAGATACTAGCTTCATAGTGGGCAGTGTAGCAGAAACAAGGCAATGTTTGGAAGGATCCCCCCTCCCTCAGAGGTCAAGAGAGTAGTATCCAGATCATTTTCTAAGTTCTTGTTCAAGGAATGAGAATAGCGGTCTATTTTTCCATTCGGGTGATTTTAGAGCCTTCAAAGGTAAGATTATACATCAAACCTTTATTTGAGAAAATAAAGCCAATGATGGGATCTCTGATTGTGTTGGTATCAAGATCGGCCGCCGCACCAACCGTAATAACAGCCACACTACCATCAACGCCGGCCTTCCAGCCGTCATTGGATTTAAAGCCTTTCAATGCGTCCTTGGTCATAAACATAATGATCTGTGATTTTACCTGAGCGCCTAATTGAAAACCGATGGATGCAGCCGCTGTATTGTAATAACCGACCGTTTTTCCCTTTCGCAACATCGCGCCTTCACCATATTCACCGCCAATACCAATACCGGCTTTAAACACCTCTGGAAAAACGAGTATGGCTTGTGCTTTATTGGCCAGCGTTTTGCCGTATTTCACCTTGGAATAAAAGGTCTTCAATGTGGATGCTACCTTCGCATTAATTTCCACTGCAGAGGCAGCATTGGCGACAGGTGTAGCTGTTAAATTCAATAACAATGCCAGTAGAGCAAGCATGGATAAGGTTGTAGAGCGGATGGTCGTGAACATTGGAAATTGCATATAAGTCTCCTTCGATGGCTCATGCAAATATATGCCTGCCATCGCCGTTTGTCAGCCCCATAATAAATATGCGATCGGAATCTACAGGTGCAATGATCATGCCCCGTATGTTTATCGCGCAATACATCTCATCAACATCGCTCAAGCATTGCGCATTCTGTTTAAAACCAGAATAATACTCAGATGAACTTCAACCCTGCTGCAAGCCATGAAAAAGCGACCGTGCTGGTGGTCGATGACACCCCTGAAAATATTGATGTGCTGAGGGGCGTGCTGAAAGGCGATTACAAAGTGAAAGTAGCCATTAATGGGGAGCAGGCATTAAAATTATGTTTTTCAAATTCCCCTCCATCGTTGTTGTTATTGGATGTGATGATGCCGGATATGGATGGTTTCGAAGTCTGCGCCAGACTTAAGGCAGACCCGAAAACAGAAGGGATTCCGGTTATTTTTGTTACGGCACTGCATGAAACCTGTGACGAGCTGCGTGGATTTGACGTGGGCGGTGTTGATTTTATCAATAAGCCGGTGACACCGGCTATCGTGTTATCGCGGGTACAAACACATTTAAAGCTGCGCGCTGCATATACATTTATTCGCCAGACGTTTGGCCGTTATTTATCTGAAGAGATCGTTGATAATTTGATTGATTCCCCACAAGGCTTAGAGCTTGGAGGAGAAAAACGTGAGCTGAGCATTATGATGGCAGACTTGCGTGGTTTTACATCGATTGGCGAACGTCTGCCGGCTGAAACGGTTGTCAAAATGATTAATATATTTCTAGGTCGCATGACCGATGTCATTCAAGCCCATCAGGGTACCATTGATGAGTTTATTGGCGATGCTATTCTGGCTATTTTCGGAGCACCTGTTGAACGCCATGATAACGCCTTGCGGGCAGTGCGATGTGCGATTGATATGCAATTGGCGATGCAGGATGTAAATCGAGACTTCAAGCTGGCCGGCTATCCGCCAGTGACTATGGGTATTGGCATCAATACAGGGCCGGTCATTGTAGGTAATATCGGTTCACAAAAGCGTAGTAAATATGGTGTGGTGGGGCGAGTGGTCAATACCACCTCACGCATTGAATCTTATACTGTCGGCGGTCAAGTCCTGATTGCACAAAGTACCAAAGATGCCTGTGGGGGTAGCCTTAAAATAAATGGTGATATGCAGGTGATGCCCAAAGGTATAACGGAAGCTATGACCATTTATGATGTGGGTGGCATACTTGATGAGAATGGTCTCTCCTTACCTGAGATTGCGGCAGAACCATTGGTTGAACTGAGTGTTCCCATATCGATTCAAATTGCGCCACTAGTAGGTAAACACAGCAGTGCGTCATTTTCTGGATGTATTAGCAAACTTAGCTTAAGCAGTATTGAGATTGACTCAGATCATATCTGTCCACCACTTTCCGATCTCAGAGTGGTGCTATTAAATGATGATCAGACTGTTATATCCTCGAGCCTGTATGTCAAAGTGCTGGCGCAGCAAAGCTGTAAGGCGGGCAGTTATCAGGCCCATGTCACATCTTTACCCCCGGAGGCAGAGCTTATGTTTACAACAGTTCTCAAACAAAACCCATGCCTGTAAGTCATCTGTTGCATCTCACAGACAGCCATCTGTTTAGTGATATTAGCCGTCAGCTCAAAGGGGTGAACACATACGACAGTTTCTCTACGGTGATCAAGGATGCGTTTGCCAGCACGCCGAATCCCGATGCGATCATTCTCGGCGGTGACATGGCTCAGGATGAAGCATCCGAAACGTATCAACTGTTAGCTGATATGCTCAAGGGCTGGTCTGCACCATGGATGATATCTCCTGGCAACCATGCCAATGTCACTGCACTTGAGCGTACGCTCATTCCTGCGCTGGAGAGCATCTCCTCGTATAGTCGTTGTTTACAATTTGACGCGTGGCAGGTGGTTACGCTGAATTCTCATAACAGCGGCAACGTTAGTGGCTTGCTTGTAGAGGATGAATTGAAACGACTCGATAGCCTGCTCGCGGCTGAACCGCACAAACACACCTTGATTGCCCTGCATCATCATCCTGCCCCAATCGAATGTGCATGGCTGGATCGCATTGGTTTGCATAACAGTCAGGCTCTGTGGCAGATCATCCACCAGCATCACAATGTGCGCGGATTATTATGCGGCCATATTCATCAAGCTTTGGATATGATGCATAAAGGCATCCGTATTCTGGGTACGCCATCGACCTGTGTGCAGTTTAAACCTCTCCAGGACAGTTTTACTATGGATAACAGGTCACCGGGATATCGTACGATTACGTTGATGCCCGATGGCAATATTCAATCGTTGGTCAAACGTATTGATGGGTTTATTCCCAAAGATTTAAACAATGATGAGCCGTATTGAAAGCGTTGACCCGATAATCAGGCAATCATAACAATCAGCAACCTGACTTACTGTCGCCTAGGATTGCGCTTATAATGCCCACATCACAAAACCAACGCTGACCATTGCTGCGGGCCCATTCCATCGGCCCGGCACGAGTGCTCGAGATACAGACGCGGCAGCGCTCGCAATCAGGGCTGCGATGAATAACAGCTTCCAATCGGTTCCGTGGTACACGTGCAGGCTCCAGCATAACAGGATAGTACATACAATCATTAACACCAGATGACCTGCCAACGTTTGTTCAGGGTGAGAAGGAAATTTCAGAATCAAAAAACCATAGCGTTGACTGAAATAATCTGCCCAGAAGGCAGCAGGAAATGCCACACATAAACACAAGGCCAAACCAAAACCGAATTCCGGAATGGCCTGAAACCATGCCCCTGCAATAAAGATAGCAATCAGCAGATGCAGTTGAGGCAGTAGTGAGATGCGCGGATGCATATCATCTTTTGTGTTTGGAAGTTGTGCATCCCAGGCCATATTCAAGTGCGACCAGAAGGGCGATTTCAATAGTGAGGCCAGAACAGTGAGCGCCAGCAGTGCCAGTAATCCCACTCCAAGCCAGCGCGCATCAATATATACCGGCCACATCAATACCCAAATGGCCAGAAAAGGCGGGATCGCTTGTTGAATCATCGCAGCAGGTGCTCCGCGTCGCATAAGCATGACCGAAAACCATGCCATTTGCAGGATTCCAACGACTACAATCCCACTTAAAACAACATCAGATATGACAATATTTGTTAACATAAGCGCCAACCTACCTGCTCTTCAACTTTGCCGAAAGGCAGAGAGGTCGGTAGTCTGTCGATCACTAAACGGCGAGGGGATAGAGATGACACAAGATGAAATGAAACAGCAGGTTGCCGAAGCGGCGCTGAAGTATGTTGAAGCAGGCACTATTGTCGGTGTTGGCACAGGCTCCACTGCCAATATGTTTATTGATGCACTGGCTTCCAAAAAAGATGAAATCATTGGTGCTGTAGCCAGCTCGAATGCAACGGCTGATCGTTTAGCCGGTCATGGTATTAAGGTCATGGAACTTAATGATGCACTGAATATCGTTGATTCATTATCCGTTTACATCGATGGCGCTGATGAGTTCGACCCGGGCCGCAACCTGACTAAGGGTGGCGGTGGCGCACTGACACGCGAAAAGATTGTTGCTGCAGCATCCGATCAGTTCATCTGTATTGTCGATGAGAGCAAGCAGGTGGATTACCTGGGGGCATACCCGCTACCCATCGAAGTTATCCCTATGGCTCAGGAGCTGGTTGCAGGCGTAGCTATTGAACTGGGTGGTCGTCCCGTTGTGCGTGAAGGTTTTATCACTGATAACGGTAATATCATTATTGATGTGCACGATCTGAAAATTACCGATGCTCTCGGTGTAGAAGATCATTTGAATAAGGTTCCTGGCGTTGTCACCAATGGTGTGTTCTCACATCAGGGTGCGAATGTTGTACTTATGGCCACGCCAGACGGCGTTCGCGTGATCTAAACGCTTTCAGCTTTTATGCATGTATGGCCCATATCAGGCCCCGGTAATGCCGGGGCCTTTTTTATGCACTCCGGATGCTCTGAACAAATACTGCATTGAAATAGTCTGCGAACCACCCAATGCTTTATCAACCGGGTAAGTGTTCTCGGCTATCATATGAGGGCTATGTGTTCTATAATCATGTTAAGCAACAGCCTTATAAAGGAGCCCGACATGCCTGAGTTAAAACCTAAACCGCTTCCTACTGAGCTATCATTTAAGGGCCTGTTTGCAGCAAATACAGACTATGAATATTTTTTGGATGCAGAGGGTCAGCCTTTTCGTTTTGATGCGGTTACATTTCAATCGGTAAATGCCTGGTGGCTGGCAGAGGCGTCGTTATTGGTTTATGTGCGCGATCAGGTTTTTGTCAGCCAAAAGCTGAAAAAAGCAGGCCTGCCCAACACCCGGTTTTTTGAAAAGAAGGGAACGCAGAGCTTTGTGAGCCATAATGATAATTTTGCTATTGTCTGTTTTCGCGGCACAGAAGTGGATGAAGTTCAGGATATTCTGGATGACCTTGATTTGCCTCTGGCAAAGAATGGCGACAGGGGGAAAGTTCACAAAGGCTTCAAAAAAGCATTGAACCGTGTATGGAGTGAAATCGAGCAATATCTTCAGGAAATCACTGCTGCATCAGATGGGGGAATGAACGTTTGGTTTACCGGCCATAGCTTGGGCGCGGCCCTTGCTACACTGGCTGCTGATCGATATCCGGCCGCACAGGGGGTGTATACTTTTGGCTCTCCGCGTGTCGGCAATCGCCGTTTTTGTCAGGCTTATCAGCCTACTGTTTACCGCTTTGTGAATAATAATGACATGGTGACCATGGTTCCTCCAGCCGTGGGTTACCGGCATATCGGCCTGGTTAAATACATTGATGATCAGGGACATATTTATGATAACCCCAAATGCTGGGTACAATTAAAGAGTCGAATTGCCGGTCATCTGGGACATCTTGAGGATGTATTACACAGTTGGAAAAATGGTGATTTCACAGCCATACCTGCAGATAACCTGAATGATCATGCACCGATCTATTATGTTGTTAAAATCTGGAATAGTCACATCAAGGATATTTAATGAGATGCTAATTTATTCCCGTCCTGGCAAAAATCCATTCGTTCGCCTATGGCTTGCGCAAAACCGATGAATAATTCACCGTTTCTTAAGCTACCTCAGATCAGGGTGTACCCCAGCATTATTCTGCCAACTGATCCCATGCCTGGAGATATTCAGCCAGATGCGGGCGCATTTCAGATTCGGATTCCAGATAGTTACGCACCCCTAATACCGCGCGCACATACGCACCTTCATTGAGCGCTCCGCTGAAGAGCTGGTGACGCAAATAGATCAATATGGTTGATAAAACATCGGTTTCACAATAATTCCGAATGGCTTCGATCTGCCCTGTTTCAAACATTTCGCGCACATGATCTCCGGAGGTGTCCAGTTTACCCGGTACATTGAGTACCGATGCCACCTCATCCATTGAACAGCGTGCCGAGGCACCGAAATCGGATAGCACTTCTAACAGATCTACATGGTACTCAGAGGAATAACGGGTATCATAGTTGTTCCACTTGTCACCCTCACTGAACCAGCGTGGGCAAGCCATGGAGTGCATCATCGCCCGATATTTCAGCACCGGCACATCAAATCCACGGCCGTTAAAGCTGACCAGCTGCGGGGCGCGTGTTTCGATCAAATGGAAGAATCCTTCCAGCAATGTTTTTTCAGAGCTGTTGTTATCCCCTCCGGTTGCCAATTGCCGAATCACCAGCTCATTGCCTTCTTCACCGGGTTCACGGATTAAATGCCCGTAAGAGATGGCGACCACTTGATGGTAGGGCTGGCGAGGAAAATCATTTCTGCCATCGGTCTTATCGAGAAAATATATTGATAAGGCATCGCGCGCTTCCGCATCACTCAGATCAGGCTGATGCAATAATCGTCTGGCCGCATCTGCATCCACGACCGTTTCAATATCAAATACAATCACATCACGCCGCATAGCTACACCGTATCCCCAATAGACTTTCCCCTTACGCCCGTCGTTTTAAAAACGTCAATAACAATGCTCGCTCACCTAATCCTACAGCCGACAATAAGAAGACGATTATTGCTCCAATGATAGCCGATGTCAGCCAGATTATCTGCATCAGTGCATCCATAGGAAAGCTCCATTGCGATTCAAAAACGATCAAAGAGAGCAGCATCAACAGGCTGGCAATAACTGCTGTCGCCATCCGCTTAAAGGTGCTCGCATCAAACATGGGGCCGTATGTTTTGGTCAGGCGCATATAAAGCAATACCACATTGACAAAGGCTGCCAGCGAGGTGGCCAACGCCAGTCCCACATAGGCCCAGAACTGCATCAGGATGAACGCCAGTACAATATTCACTGCCACGCTGATGGCTGCATAACGCATCGGTGCCTTGGCATCTTTTTGGGCATAACAGGCTGAAGCAAACAATCGCACCCAGCAGAAGGCGATCAGGCCAACCGCATAGGCCTGCAGTGTTTGCGCAGTCGCTACACTATCCATGTGTGTGAAGGCGCCGCGCTCAAACAGTGTTACCACAATCGGTTCTGCCAGAAAAAGTGCCCCGACCACTGCCGGCAGGGTAAGCCAGGTTAACCAGGCCAGACCTGTACGCAGATCTTCACCGGCTGCATCCCTGTTGCCTTTGGATAGATGGCTGGAGAGTGTGGGCAGTAGTGCGGTGCTCATGGCAATACCAAATAGCGCTAACGGCAATTGCACGATGCGATCTGCATAATAGAGATACGAGACAGCCCCTGTATCCAGCAGGGTGGCGAGAATCGTGCCGACCAGAATATTGATCTGCACTGCGGCAATGGCTAACAGTGCCGGGCCGAACAAGTACATTGTCTCGGCCAGAGCCGGCTGATTAAAATGAAAACTGATGCGCGGTGTCCAGCCAATGCGTTTCAAGGCAGGGAATTGGATCACCAGTTGCAAAAAACCACCAGCCAACACACCGATGGCGAGAGCTACGGCCGGGTTATCAAAAGATGGGGCTAAAAGAAGTGCGGCAAGAATGATCGCTACATTCAATAGTGCCGGGCTTGCTGCGGGCACAGCAAAATGTTTGTAGGTGTTCAGCACCGCCCAGGACAATGCAGCAAGAGAGATCATCGCCAGATAGGGAAACATCAATCGCGCCAGATCCAGCGACATATTCCAACGATCCGGTTCATCGGCAAAACCGGGCGCAAACAGATATAATAACCACGGCATCAGCAACATGCCGAGTACGGTAAACAGCACCACCGCCATCAATAATATGGTTGCCAGCGCATTCAAAAATTGATGTGCTTGTGCTTCGCCTTGTTCACGCTGGTCTGATAGCACCGGTACCAGTGCTACAGTCAAGGTGCCTTCGGCAAACATGCGACGGAAAAAATTGGGTAGCTTAAAGGCTACAAAAAAGGCATCGGCTAACGGCCCTGCACCGAGTACGCGGGCAATCAGAATGTCGCGCACAAAGCCCAAAATACGAGAAAGCATCGTCCAGCTGCCCACTTTGGAGGCGGCACGAAGCAGGCCGGAAGCACTGCTTCCTGTCGCTTGATTTGACTTGCCCTGTTCTGTTGCCATAATCCGCCGCCCTTTCAAGCCATCTTGGCTTGCATGCTAACCTAGCGGCGCATGAGTTGAAGGGCGAATTTATGGCCACACGGGCTAAGGCGGGTGATATTTAATATGCCAGGAATTAGAGTTAATTCTGACGAACCATTTGAGATTGCGCTTAAGCGTTTTCGCAAACAGGTCGAAAAAGGTGGTGTCGTTTCCGAATGCCGTCGTCGCGAAGCTTATGAAAAGCCTTCAATCGCGAAGAAACGTAAAGAAGCTGCTGCTCGCAAACGTTTAATGAAACGCTTGCGCCGTGTACGTATGCGCGAGAATCGCGACTTTTAAGTCGTCCTTGCGTCAATCTTGAGAAATGCCGGGCCTTTGTGTCCGGCATTTTTGTTTCAACATAGCACTGCTGCGTGCATTGGGGCAACAAAACGACGATGATGTTTTGCCAGCCTTTGTCTGCATACACTGTGGCTATATTTCAGGCCCTTGGAGTCCTTATGCAAAAACAACTTATTAATGATATGAAAGCAGCTATGAAAGCTGGTGAAAAATCACGTCTATCCTGTATTCGTATGCTGCGTGCTGCGATGAAAGACAAAGAGATTGAATTGGGTCATGCACTCGATGATGCAGAGGCAATGGCTGTGGTTTCGAAATTAGTCAAGCAGCGTAATGATGCAGCCAAACAATATGCCGATGCTGATCGCTCTGACCTGCAAGAGCAGGAGCTGACAGAAGCCGCTGTTTTTCAAACCTATCTACCCGAACCATTATCTGATGATGAATTGGCTGTCATTATCGATCAGGCCATCTCTGATGCGGACGCATCCAGCATGCGCGATATGGGTAAAGTGATGGGGATCGTTAAAAGCAAGGCTGAAGGCCGTGCCGATATGGGCAAAGTCTCCGGCATTATTAAATCGCGTTTAGGGTAAATGACGTAAAGCACTTGCATTTCAGCCCATTGCACTCTACAAAAGATCATGGCTAATTTTTCTCCCTCTTTTCTTGATGAAGTGCTTTCGCGCACAGATATCATCGAGATTATCGGGCGTCACGTTGAATTGAAAAAATCTGGCTCCAATATGATGGGGCTGTGTCCATTTCACCATGAAAAATCAGGCTCATTCTCAGTCTCAGCAGATAAGCAGCTATATTACTGTTTTGGTTGTGGTAAAGGTGGCGGGGCATTCCAGTTTTTAATAGAACATGACGGTTATAGCTTTCCCGAAGCTGTTGAATATCTGGCTGAAAAAGCGGGTATGGAAATACCTCAGGGTAATGAACGCGACCCCGGCGAAGAGGCCCGGCAGAAAAAGGCCTATACACTTCTGAGCCGCGCGTCCGATGCCATGGGGCGTGCCCTGCATAGTCCTGCGGGTCATAAAGCCAGTGAATATTTGAAACAACGCGGTCTGCCTGCTGCCATCATCCGTGATTATGGATTGGGATATACCCCTGCAGGATATGGCTTCATGCAAAAAATATTTGGTAATGATGGCCGCAGCAATGCTGGGTTGGAATCGGTTGGACTGCTCTTCAAAGGTGATCACGGTTATGGTGATCGCTTCCGGGATCGACTGATGTTCACCATCCGGGACCGCCGTGGCCGCGTAGTTGGTTTTGGTGGTCGCGTATTGGGGGATGGTGAACCCAAATACCTTAATTCAGCTGAGACGGATTACTTTCACAAATCTGATCTGCTATATGGATTCTCTGAGCACCGTGACTTCATTCGCAAAAACAAGCAATTGGTTGTGGTGGAGGGCTACATGGATGTGCTGGCGATGGCGGCACATGGCCTGAAAATTGGTTTGGCTCCACTGGGTACCGCCATTGGTGAGCGCCAAATCCGTGAGATTTTTCGCTTGTGCGATTCGCCCGTCTTTAGTTTTGATGGTGATCGGGCAGGCAGGCAGGCGGCCTGGCGGGCTCTTGAACGCATGATGCCATTGTTGAAAGCAGAGCTAACCCCCCGCTTTCTCTATCTGCCCGATGGCGAAGACCCTGATTCTATCCTCAAAGCTGAAGGTGCTGATGCATTCCAAAAGCGCTTGGATAACGACAGCAAACACGTGCTGGAGACATGGCTTATGGGTCTTAAACTACTGGCTGGTAGCGGCCCGGGTGGTAAGGCTCGTATGGCCAAGAAGGCAGATAACATGCTGGAAACCATGACAGATCGCTATTTGCGGCAGGAGTGGAAGCAGGAAATTGAGCAAGCCACAGGTATTAAATTACAATATGCCAGGCAACAAGCGATGAACAAGCCTGAGTCTCAACAGGATGAGCAGAGAGCAATGCCATTGCCCGAACTCACACATCGACAAGAACGATTTATGACCGGCTTGATGCAAAAACCGGAGCGATTTCGATCACTGCCTGATATAGCACGTTATTATTTCATTGACAACGATGCGCTTAATTCGTTATATTCGCACGCTTTTTCGATACAAACGGATGCCGAAGACAATAATACCGACATCGCGAGACAATTGGCTCAGGATTTTCCTGCCTGCCAAACATTGATTTCTCGCTGGGTGAATCAGGCAACCGTCCTACAACTTGAGTTTGAAAGCTTGTCATTGGATATGGAGTCCAATGATATAGAGCGCCGTATTAAAAAGGGGCTCAGTTTTGAGGAACTTATTCCTACTCAACGACGATTCAATGAAATTAAACAGCTACAGAAACAACTTTCTGAACAGATTCAGTCTGAACGGGAATAGGTTCAACTGAGATAAACAGAAGATACAGGAGTAATTCGCATGTCGAAAAAAGACCAGATCACGGTTCGCGAACTCGGTACATTGATGGCCAAAGGTAAACAGGCTGGCTTTATTACCTACGAAGATCTTAACAAACATTTGCCTACCGGCCTTGTGACGGCTGATCGCGTTGAAGAAATCATCAATGTCTTCACAGAAATGGGTGTCGAAGTTGTTGACCCGGAACGTGCTCCTACGGGCTCCTATGCCATGCGCAAGGATCGCCTGCGCAAAGAAGATTCAGCGCTTCGTGCAGACACCTCCCAGTTGGGTACGGTTGTTCGTATTGATGATCCTGTACGTATGTATCTTCGCGAAATGGGAACCGTTGAGCTGCTTACCCGCGAAGGCGAAATTGAAATTGCCCGCCGTATTGAAGAAGGTCGCATGCAGGTGCATGAGTCCATCTGTTTATGCCCGTCCACATTCCGTGAGATCATGCTTTTAGGCGAACGCATTGCTGAAATCCGTGATGAAGCCGCTGAACTTGGCGAAGAACCAAATTTCCGCGATATCATTGATGTTGATGAAAAAGTGGTGAATGCAGCTGCCATCAAAGAATATGAAAACCGTATGAACCGCAGTGAAGATGAAGATGACGAGCCGGCTGAAAATGAAGTGAAGCTTGATGGTGAACAGCTAACAGCAGCCATTAAAGCACGTACCGCTACTCCAGATGGTACTCCGATGATGGAAACAGTCATCACCAAAGAAGAGCAGCTGGAAGAGGCGCTTGAACACTTTGCCAATGCCAAGTCATTCCATGATGATTTCATTGATGTGAAGAAGAAACTCGCCAAGCGCCCTAATGACCCCAAGCTGCTCATCAAAAGCCGTGCGGCACTCGATGGTATGCTGCTGGAGTTGGTTAGTATTCCGTTCTCACCGCGTCAGCTGGATCAGCTTGTACAGCGCTTTAAAAATGCTGTAGATCGTGTGCGTCGTTTTGAACGTACCATCCGCGATTTCTGTCTGAAGGCTAAAATGCCACGCAAATTGTTTTTGGAAACATTTCCGCCAAGCGAAACCAATGAGCGCTGGATTGATGATTGTATCAAGCAACATAAGGATGCTCCCTGGACAGTCAATATTGAGCCGGTAGTTGGTAAAATAAAAGAAAATCAGCGCCGCCTGAAACGTGTTGAGCAGGAAACCGAAATGGAGGTTGGCGAGCTGAAAGATGTAGCCCGCAAACTAACCATGGGTGAAGCTAAGATGCGTCAGGCCAAACGTGAAATGATCGAAGCTAACTTGCGTTTGGTGATCTCGATTGCCAAGAAATACACCAACCGTGGACTTGGTTTCCTTGACCTGATTCAGGAAGGCAACATCGGCCTGATGAAAGCGGTAGAGAAATTTGAATGGCGTCGTGGTTATAAATTTTCCACCTATGCTACATGGTGGATTCGTCAGGCCATCACCCGCTCCATTGCTGATCAGGCCCGTACGATCCGTATTCCAGTGCATATGATTGAAACCATTAACAAAATGATGCGTGTATCGCGTCAGATTGCACAAAATATTGGACGTGAACCAACGCCGGAAGAACTGGCAGAGCATCTTGAGATGACAGTTGAGAAAGTAGAACAGATTCTTGAAGTCGCCAAAGAGCCTGTTTCTCTGGAAACACCTATTGGTGATGATGAAGACTCTCAGTTAGGCGATTTTGTTGAAGATGATAATGCTGAGAATCCTCTTGATGCAGCGGTTGGTGCAGCCCTTGCCGAAGCAACGCTTGATGTGCTTAAAAATCTCACTGATCGTGAGCAAAAAGTACTGCGCATGCGTTTTGGTATTGGCATGAATACCGACCATACACTGGAAGAGGTGGGCAAGCAGTTCGGTGTTACGCGTGAACGTATTCGTCAGATCGAAGCCAAAGCATTGCGTAAGCTACGTCATCCATCACGTGCTCAAAAGTTGAAAACATTCGCTGACGCACCTGATGCAGCAGTGCAACTGGAAGGTAGCATCCGCTAAAAGCTTGTTTATATCGAACTAAAAAGGGACCCTGACGGGCCCCTTTTTTTTATCTCTGATCTGTAAGGTGCTTAAGTGGGTGGTATATGAATGCGCTCAATCTCAACAGCCATGCGCGTTGATGGATCAATTGTGACTAAGGTGGCAAAGATAGAGGCTCCACCCTCCGCTGCCTCAAAACGCTCCGGCAAACGCTGCACCATGCGCCTTAACGCGCCTTCAACTTTCATGCCGATAATGGATTGATATGAGCCCGTCATGCCGATGTCAGATTGATAGGCCGTACCAGATGCATGAATAACCTCATCACAGGTAGGTACATGGGTATGTGTGCCATAGACAAAAGAGGCGCGCCCATCCATATACCAACCCATGCCCATCTTCTCACTGGTCGCTTCAGCATGCATATCAACCAATATGGCACTGACATCATCAGGAATCTCAGACATGGCCTGATCAACGGCTTCAAACGGGCAATCCCATGAACCCATGAACACCTGGCCGATAAGATTGATGACAGCAATTTTATGGCCTGTGGTGGTCTCTTGCACTGTCCAGCCACGACCTGGTGCAAACCGGGTGAAATTCATCGGGCGCACATAGCGGTCGTCTTCATCAATATGTTCAAGAAAGCTGCGTTGATCCCAGCAATGATTACCGTTGGTTAGCACATTAACACCAAGGTTGAACAATTCATCTGCGACTTTTTCCGTAGTGCCAAAACCATGTGCCAGGTTTTCACCGTTAGCGACCACAAAGTCGACTTGGTGCATATCAATGAGTGATGGCAAGTGGCTTTTCAGCGCACGTCGACCGGCTTGACCGAGTACATCACCAATCACTAATACCTTCATTCTCTCTAAGCTGGTTTCGTACATGCAATAACCTCTTTTTCAGTAATAACATAATGCATCGGCACATCATGGCTTTCAAATGGTACTTGTGCGATCTCCTGGCATGAAAAGGCCAAGCCGATGATCTGCTTGATATGCATGCGATGTTGCGCAAGCCAGAAATCAAAACAGCCCTTACCCATACCCAGGCGGTTTCCCTGTCGATCAAAAGCGGTCAAAGGACATAACAGTGTAGTTGTTCCCTGACTACCATCCCACAATAAGCCTCCAGTCGGTTCCTGTATGCCGAACAGGCCAACTTGCCACTGCGTTGCGTCAGAGAGCGCATGCCACTCCATGTGTTCATGGTGATGCGTTACCGAAGAGAATAGTCGATATTCATTGTGTTCAAGCAGGGTGTCGGTAGCCACTTCAGAAGGTAGCGAGCGATAGATCAGTAAATTCTGGGATGGTTTTTTTTCAGTGGCAAGATAAGCAAACAGGGATGCCATAATGGATTCGGAATATGTTTTCCGAAGGGCGGAAGTTAACGCCTTACGCTGTTTCAGCGCAGATGTACGTAAAAGGGCTTTATTCATGGGCAATCCGATTTAAAACATCGAGGGCGTTATGCGAGGCAGAGGGGTAGAAGGAACCTCCGCGTTGGCGTGGTGGCAAACAGTCGACGAACCCTCTAACAAGAGGTGGGTGCCGCAACCGGGCATCAGGTATCCCAAAAAGGGACGCACAACAGCCAAGATAGGTAAGCTCCCATTCGACAAGTATCGGCTCAGGCAACATTTATGCCATTCGCTCAACGCAGAGGCGCTTTCGCTAAACCTTCTGCTTGTGATACTATACTATCAAATTCTGAGATCAAGCCTTCCAGACCGTCAATACCTGAGTCTTTCGCCTTTAACAATTCACCAGCCAAATTCAAGGCCACAAGTGTTAGCAGACGATCTGATCCGACAGATGCTCCCATATCTCTTAGCTCATCAATATGCTTTTGAACGAGGTTGGAAGCCGCAATGACTTGATTCGGGTCTTCATCTGTTAAAATAGAGAAGTTGCGGCCCATCAGGGTAATTTCAACAGGATTACTCACGATGCTTCTCCCTGCTCAGTCATCAGTCCATCAAGTTGTTCCATCGCATGCTCTACGCGGGCTTTCGCTTCCAGACGAGCATTCTGAACACCTTCAAGTTCGCTTTCCAAATGCTGCACCTGATCTCTACGCTTACGCAGTTCACTTTCAGCAATACGCACCACCTCACGCATGCGGTGATTATCGGCAATGGTTTTTTCCATATTGCGGCGAATAACAGACAAATGTTCTGTAAGCACTTGCATGCGCTCTTCTAAGGCTTGTTGTGGTGATTCTGACATGGTTGACATTGAATCACTTTCAGGTGATGAATTCAAGTCTAATATTAACACTATTATTATTTTTAAGGGGCAATGTATGTGCATATTTAAAATAACTTGCGTGGTGTACGAACGTACACCATACTGCGTACATGGTGAATAAAGACCCCTTCTATCTCGGACGACTACAAGACTATTATGCCCTGCATCGGCTGATTCCCTCCTATGCGGAGATTGCCGCACTTGTTGGTGTGAGCAAGCAAGGTGCGGTGAAGTTTATCGATCGCATGATTTTTGCGGGTTACATCAGTAAAGGGCCGGGCGGCCGCCTGTCGCCGGCCAATATGTTTTTTGCGCGTCCGCATGTCGGTGTGGCACCCGCTGGTTTTGCCAGCCCCGCGACCGAAGCGCTGGGTGATGCGATTACGATTGATGATTATCTGGTCGAGAACCCATCCAGCACTGTGCTGGTTGAGGTGCGCGGCGACTCGATGATTGATGCAGGTATTCATCATAGCGATTTTCTCATTGTGGAGCGCAACACCAATCCGAATATCGGCAAAATTGTAGTGGCGATTGTGGATGGTGATTTTACCATTAAATATTTACGTTCTGACCAGAAAGGGCTGTTTTTGGAGCCTGCCAATGCGGAATATCCCAATATTTATCCGGAAAGTTCTTTAGATATCTATGGTGAAGTTGTCGGCCAGTTCCGTAAATTCTAAGTAGCGCCTTCAGTTCACCTCTGCTTGTCCCGATGAGAAGGTGAATTGCGGAGCAAGAGAAGCTGCCCTGGGGCACTGCGTTAAACATGCTCGCCTACACAAGTAGGCTGCGCGTGTTTGCCTTGTCCTCGAAACAAGCAGCTTCAATCTGAAGACGCTACTTTCTCGTGTATGAACAACGCTTGTGTCTTTGAGGTTTTATGATGGTGGTGAGCAATTGGTCTAATGCCATTGCACATGTTGATTGTGATGCGTTTTATGTCTCTTGTGAGATGGTGCGCCATCCGGAGTTGAAGGGGCGGCCGGTGTGTGTGTTGTCGAGTCAAAATGCGATTGTGGTGGCCAAAAGCTACGATGCAAAAGCGATGGGGATTAGCACAGGTATGCCTGTTTGGGAGGCGAAAAAGATAGCGCCTGAGGCTGTGTTTTTTGCGGCTGATTTTCGTTATTACGGGCAGTTATCGGGCAAGTTTTTTTCTGTTCTGCGGCGCTATAGTCCTGATATTGAGATCTATTCGATTGATGAGGGGTTTATGGATATGAACGGTATTCGCCTCTTATGGGGAAAATCATTTCAACAATTGGCTGATGAGATCAGAGCGGTGATTCAGCGTGAGGTGGGTATTACAGTGTCGGTAGGCATCGCCAATACGCGTACTTTGGCGAAACTTGCTTCCGAGTCGAACAAGCCGAATGGTTCAATGGTTTTACCCGGTAAACATATTGAAGCCTTTTTATCTGATCTGCCGGTTGGAGATATTCCCGGTATTGGCCGTAATCGTGCCGCACTGTTATATAAATTTGATATCCGAACCGCTTTGCAGTTTTCTCGTCTTGAAGATGGCTTGATGCATCGTTTGTTGGGTAGGCATGGCATGTTATTAAAACAGGAGTTGTCGGGGCGTTCTGTCATGCCGTTGGAATTGAAGCCGGTGCTGCCAAAAAGTCTGTCTCGAACAGCTTCGATGGGTAAGTTAATCGCAGACCGTCATCTGGTAGCTGCGCATCTGAGTTATCATTGTATGCGCCTGGTTTCTGAGTTGGTGGCCAAACAACTGCTGACACAGCGTATGCATCTATTTCTGACCATGGCCAATTTTGATAAGCGTGAGGTTCAATTGCGTTTGGATTTCCCAACCAACAGCCTAAAGCGCATGATGGATGCTATAAAACAGGGTTTTTTACAGGTTTTTCGACAGGGCGAAACTTATCGTGCCTGCGGACTAACGGCTACACATATCACCCTAGAGCAGACTGCAACGGATGATCTGTTTGGATTTATGGTTGAAGACAGGCGTCAGACAACATTGATGTTGGCCGTAAATGAGATTAACCAAAAGTATGGCAATCGAACGCTATCACTGGCTTCGACATGCAGGATAAAAGAACAACCGAAAGGCCTGCGCTTTCATTATCCTGTTCTCATCGCATATTAAGAATGATGAAGAAGTAACGACAAAGCTAACGACAATGAGAGCAAATAACTGACTTTCAGGATCCGCTGTAGTAGATTCAACAAGCGTAATCTGTTTTTGACCGGGCGAAGGAGTTCGTATGGCGAAACGAAAAGTAATAAAGAAGAGACCAACCGATGTCGTGATCGTGGCTGGAATGCGAACACCGCTGACTAAAAGTTCAGGTGCTTTTGATGCATTGAGTGCGGTTGATTTAGGTGTGCTGGCCATACGTGAACTGCTAGCTCGTTCGCCTGTTCATAGCGATGACATAGATCAGGTTATTATTGGTAATGTGATTCAGCCTGCTGAAGCAACCAATATTGCGAGGGTTATTAGTTTAACGGCGGGCCTTTCACATGCTATTCCCGCGCATACAGTGCATCGTAATTGTGCTTCGGGTATGCAAGCGATTACTGATGCGGCGGAAAAAATTCAGCTTGGTCGCAGTGATGTGATTATTGCTGGTGGCGTGGAATCGATGACCCATGCCCCACTGCTTTTTCATGATCGTTTTCGTGCGGCGATGGCCAAGCTGCCGAGAGCACGAACCCTGCAACAAAAGATTCCGGTTCTGACAGAGATTGCCAAAGCACCATGGAAACCGCGTATTTCCCTCTTGGAAGGATTAACAGATCCCACGATTGGAATGGGCATGGGGCAAACTGCTGAAGTGTTGGCACGCGAGTTTAACATTACGCGTGAAGAGCAGGATACGTTTGCTCTGCAAAGCCACCAACGTGCGGCTGCGGCCTGGGATGCTGGCTTTTATGATGATGAGGTGATGCATGTGTTTGCAGCACCATCGTTTAAAGATGTGCATCGCGACGAAGGCATTCGCGCCAGTCAATCCATGCAAGCATTAAAAAAATTAAAACCGGCATTTGATAGGCCACTGGGTACGGTAACAGCAGGTAATAGCTCGCAAATTACCGATGGAGCGGCAATGCTTGTTTTAGCCCGTCGAGAAAAGGCTGAAGCAGAAGGTTGGCCTGTCTTGGGCTGCCTGCATGATTGGGCCTATTCGGGTTGCGATCCGAAACGTATGGGTTTAGGGCCGGTATTTGCTATGCATGCGGTGTTACAAGCAGCGGATTTGCGTATGTCGGATGTGGATCGGGTGGAGATCAATGAAGCTTTTGCTGTGCAGGTGCTGGCCAACTTGAAAGCGATGGAGTCAACTGCCTTTGCTGAACAACAAGGCTGGTTAACATCGATGGGAGCCCCGGATATGGATAAACTGAATGTGCATGGTGGTGCTATTGCGATGGGGCATCCGGTCGGTATGACAGGGGCACGGTTGATCCTTACCCTGTTAAGGCAGTTGAGAGGAGAATGCGATGGTGGCTTGGGACTGGCGAGTTTATGTATTGGTGGTGGTCAGGGGGGGGCAGTGCTGCTCTCCAGTGAAGCCGCTGGGTTAGCATCATGAAGACCGTACTTCTCATCAATGAGCCGGCTGTTGCGGGTGTGGCATCTCAGGCACGATTAAAATTTGAGCGTACAGATAAATCGGTCAATGTGCTGGATAAAACATCGATGGAACAATTAGAGGCTTGCCTGGATGCGCTGGAGCTTGATCCACCCAAGGTGTTGATTTTGGAAAGTGGCATGCGGGGCTGTTTTGTGGCCGGTGCAGATCTGGATTTAATTGCTGCTGTGCAGGATGCCAGTGAAGCAACAAAACTGGCTGAACGCGGGCAGGCCTTGTGCCGACGTGTTGAGGTATTGCCATCGATTACCATTGCCATGGTGCAAGGTGCTTGTATGGGTGGCGGTTTAGAGCTGGCGCTGGCTTGTGATTATATCGTGGCGATTGAAGATAAAAAAACACAGTTGGCTCTGCCTGAAATTAAAATAGGTATTCACCCTGGATTTGGTGGCTGTGTGCGCTTGCCCAAGCGGGTGGGCTGGGTGAAGGCTGTTGAAATGATTTTAACAGGGCAGTCAGTCGATGCCAAACGGGCCGAACGTATCGGCTTGGCAGCCTTATGTGTTCAGCCGGAGCAGTTTGAAGCTGCGATTGGATTGCTAGCGGCCAGAGGAAAGGTGAGGTTACGCACATTTCAACCATGGTGGTTGAAGATCTGGCCGGTGCGGGCGTTGTTTTTTCAGCAGGTGGAAAAAAAAGCCTATGCACGCTTTAAGGCTTTACATATGCCTACAGCATATCCGGCTATTCCGGCCGTGATTCATTTGTTGAAAGAAACTATTGGTTTGCCAGACAGGCAGGCACTGCAGCGCGAAGCGCACTCACTGGGGCAGTTGGCTGTGACGCCTACATGCAAGAATCTGATTCGCGTATTTCATCTGGGTGAAACATTGAAGAAACAGGATGCTGTCAGGCGCGGGCGCGAGTCTGTGGCAGGGTTTAGTAAAACAGCGGTGTATGGTGCTGGCGTTATGGGTGGTGGAATTGCCTGGGTGGCAACGAAGACCATGAATGTTGATTTGCATGAACTTTCAGCAGAGTTCTTGAGCCGTGGCATGAAGGGGCTTAGCGATTTAGCCAGTCATGGTGGTAGCAATAGTAAACAGCGTTTGAATCGCATTCGCCCGGTATTGGATGCCAGTGGCCTGAATGGTGCCGATGTGGTCATTGAGGCGGTGCTGGAAGATATAAACGTGAAGCGGAAACTATGGCTTGAAGTGGGGAAATCGGTCTCAAAAGAGACACTGCTACTCTCCAATACCTCATCGCTGTCTATTACAGAGATGCAGCTTAGGCGTGCAAATGCTGGTCGCATTGCGGGCCTGCACTTTTTTAACCCTGCTCCAAAGATGCCGTTGGTTGAAGTCATCGCAGGAGAGAAAACAACAGAGGAAACGCTGGATAAAACCTGTGCCCTGGCAACGTCATGGGGCAAGTTCCCGATCATCGTGGCGGATCGCCCCGGCTTTTTGATTAATCGTTGTTTGATGCCGTTTATGATTGCAGCTCTGAGGCTGGCAGAGGCAGGGCAGCACCCGGAACATATTGATGGGGCTCTCAAACATTTTGGTATGCCGATGGGGGCCTTTGAATTGGCAGATCGGGTGGGCTTGGATATTTGTCATCACGTTGGCGAGCATCTCTCTGAAGCCTTTGATTCGGTCCCAGCCATGCCTGACTTCTTTGAAAAAATGCTTGCCGATGGTCTGCTGGGCGAAAAGTCAGGCAAGGGTTTCTTTGTATATGATAAAGGTAAGCAAGGCAGCTTGAATCCGTCTTTGGTTAAATATTTGCCATCAGCGAAGAAACTGGAGCATGCGTTTGATGCAGATATGAAAATGGAGGCAGATGTTATGTCGGTAACTGCTATATCCGATGCCTGTCTGATTCCGATGTTGGTGGAAGCACTACACTGTTTACATGAAAACGTAGTGGATGATCCGCAACACTTGGATGCTGCCTTTGTGTATGGCATTGGTTTTCCACCCTTTAGAGGCGGTCTGTTACATTATTTTGCCACGTTTGAACGCTTACAATTGTCCGATAAAATATCAGCTGCTGGTTTGAATTTGCCTGATAATATGGATGTGTTGGATGCCTTCCGCGCATAAGTCTGATTGCCCGGGTCTGATGCAGGCTGAGCGAGCGAACTGTTTGCCTGACCTCTTATTATCATCACCACCGGAATGGCTGGATAAACCGCTACTGCGAAGCCGCCATAAGAATGGTAAATGGGTATCATGCTCACGTATTCGCGTGCAGCAATCGGTATTACGATTAGCGGCGTGGTTGGAGTCTGAAGGTATTCAACCGGGAGATCGGGTAGGGCTGTTGGGTCATAACTGTGCCGAATGGTTTATTGCCGATTTTGCTATTTTACGATTGGGGGCAGTGACTGTGCCTGCCTATTTCACGGATCCCTCTGAAGCGGTGCAATATGTATTTGATGATGCCGAAGTATCATTGGTACTGGTTGAAGAGGGTGATCAGTTAGACAAGCTCGATGGTATGATGGTGAAGCATAGAGCCTTTCACGGTATCGATAGTATCCGTACGATTATTGATGATGAAAGCTGGGATCATCGTTTACAAGCGCCATGTCCAAAACGCGATGATCTGGCTACATTGATTTACACCTCGGGTACCACAGGTCACCCTAAAGGGGTGATGTTGACACATCATAACCTGTTGTCGGATGTGGCTGCTGGACTTGGCGGTGTAGAAGTCTTTCCTGATGATCTGTTTCTCTCCTTTTTGCCAACCTCACATGCATTTGAACGAACGGTTGGCCATTTTTTACCAACGGCCAGTGGGGCTGAGATCGCGTATGCGGAGGATGTAACCACCTTGCTGCGGGATATGCCGGAAGTGCAACCAACGGTGATGGTATCGGTGCCGCGTTTGTATGAAAAAATTTATGCGGGTGTGCAATCCAAACTGGCGGCGGGGCCAGCGATTAAACGGAGGCTATTCTCTTTGGCGCAAAAGCTCGGTTTGGAACGTTTTGAATTAAGCATGCAGGGCAAGGAGCTGTCCGGGCCCAAGGCGTTGTTGTGGGGCGTGCTTGATAAAGTCGTGAATGCCAAGTTGCGAGAAAAAATGGGGGGGCATATTCGTGCATTTATTTCCGGTGGTGCAGCGCTGCATCCTGATATTGCCCGTTTTTTGCTGGCTGCAGATATCACCGTACTGCCCGGATATGGTCTGACTGAAACATCGCCTGTACTGAGTGTAAATGTGCAGTCGCTTATCAAACCGGCAACGGTTGGCCCTGCTTTGCCGGGGGTAATGTTGAAACTTGCCGATGATGGAGAGTTATTGGTCAAAGGGCCGATGGTGATGCAGGGCTACTGGAAGCAACCTGAAGCAACGGCCAAAGCCATGGATGCCGATGGCTGGCTTTATACCGGTGACAAGGTTGAGATGGATGATGATGGGTATATTACGATAGTAGATCGCAAAAAGGAGATCATGGTCTTATCCAATGGTGAAAATGTAGCTCCGGCAGTGATTGAACAACATCTTAATCAGGACCCATGTTTTCTGCAAAGCATGATCATTGCTGATAAAAGAGCTTATGTAACAGCACTTATTGTGCCTGATGAGGAGGCTATCAAGGTCGCATGGATGCTGGATCACCCTCAGCCATTGCCCGAAGACTGGCGAGATGGTGCGCTTGCCTCAACGTGGTTCATGCAGCGTATTCATAATGATGAGCATGATCTTTCCAGTTATATGCAGGTGAAACAATTCCGTATGCTTGATGAAGAGTGGACGCAAGCGAATGGTTTGTTAACACCAACCTTAAAACTGAAACGCCGTAATATTCATGAGCGTTATGCCGATATCATTGAGGCTATGTATGCCAAACCCGAGGATCAAGAATCGTTGGATGGTCATTTTCCGGATGCATAGGATATTGATCTAAAGAGGGGATCTTTGGCAGGGTAATAGCATTAAAATATCTTGATTTTATTATTACTCAGCATTTTTTTACCGCAAAGTTACGCAAAGTAAAAACAAACAATATGTGTGATTTTGGTGCTCTCTCATGTTTCAATGACTGTTCTTTTGCTCCATTACATTTTTATTGAGTTCTGAAATACAATGCTTTTGACTTTCTCTGCGAAACTCTGCGTCCTGAAGGTGAGTGTGTTTACACATGAGAGGCTCCCCTGGGGGATTGCGGTGAACGTTTTTAACTGTTTTAATGCGATTACCTTGGGCGCTCTGGATTAAGCGGTGGACAAAACCTGGTCGGGCGGTTCTGCTTAGACCCTATGAATGAAACACCTTTGATCGAGAACCAGTGGTTAGCACGGCAACCATATGAATCTGCCTGGCTGTTACTACAGGCACGTGCTGATACGGTGGCCGAGGGGGATGCTTCAGAGATCATCTTCAGCTGTGAACATGAACCGGTATATACCACTGGTCGGCGTGGCGTGGATAATCGCCTGGGAGAGCTGTTGCCTGCTCCTGTTGTGCATTCAGATCGTGGTGGAGAGATGACGTTTCATGGCCCGGGCCAGCTTATGCTCTATCCCATTATTCATTTACGGCAACGTCATATCGGTGTGAAGGCTTATGTGCATCTGCTGGAGCAATCCTGTATCAATGTATTGCAATCACAGGGGATCGAGGCCGCGCGTCGTTGTGGTTTCCCCGGTGTATGGACAGCACAGGGCAAGGTTGCGGCCTTGGGCGTGCGCGTTACGCATGGTGTGGCTTATCACGGCATGGCGCTGAATGTGGATGTTGATCCGGCATGGTTTGCAGCCATTAATCCCTGCGGTTTGCAGTCGGGTATTGTCAGCATGTCTCGTTTCGTTGATCCATTACCGCTGCCTGAATTGGCAGCAATATGGATGCAAAGTTTTAGTGATTTGTTAGCAGCGCAATCGAATTAAACTACTTAAAAGCATTCACCGCAGGGCGCAAAGTAACGCAAAGTAGAAGCAAATCTTTACATGTGAAGTTCATTGGGACTCTACTTTTCTGGAATCACTGACAGCCGTGGAGCATCGCAAATTTTCTACCAGTAATGCCTTTTTCTGGGTCCTCAGCGTTGCCGGGCAGGATGCCCAAATGCCGCGAGCGCATGGATGCGCAAGAGCGGCCTGAAGGTGACAACGCTTGTGCAAGAGAGACTCCCCTGGGGGATTGCGGTGAACGCTTTGAAATTTGGATTTGTTACTTATCGGCGATGAATTTTTTAGGATGAGTCTCTGTTGGCGCGTTATGGCGAATAACTTCAAACCAACGTGGTGAGTGTGGATTGTCGTGCAGAGACTTGTGTTTGATCATGGAAAATGATGCTGGAAGTGTTTCTAACCATGAGATTACAGCATCAGTTTCACGCGCGCCGCCGGCATGGCCGGGGTAGGCCAGAATAGAGATGTGTCCATTGGGTGCGATGAGTTGTATCGATGCATTGAGCGCTTGAATGGTGGAGTTTGTTTGCGTGATCACTGTTTTGTCGGCCTGTGGCAGATACCCTAAATTGAACATGATCAGATTCACATTGCCAACAAAAGCATGCGGAATGTGTTCGAGCATCTCTTCATGGCCGCAACAGCATAGTGTTGTGTAATCACTGAGTTCGGCTTCTTTTAATCGTTTGAATGTGTTGTCGATGGCTTGTTTTTGGATATCGAATGCGAATACCTGCCCATGATTCTGAATATGACGTGCAAGGAAGAGAGTGTCATGGCCGTTGCCTGCGGTGGCATCAATAGCGATATAATTATGCTGTCTGTCGTTGTCAGGCTTTTGTGGTGTGCTGCATGCGGCTTGAATGTGGGGAAGCAGATTTTGATGCACACGTTCTGTTAATGAAAGTCGTGCCTGTGCTTTGGTGCGGGATTTTTTGTTGCTGTCCGATATTCTTATAATGTCAGCTTCATGGGGTATCGGCGTGCCATGGGTGAGATGATCCGTAAACGCTTGCGCATAATGCGGGATAAGCATGGAGCCTTTGGAGCCAAAACCATTGAAAATACCGATCTGTGGTTTTTCTGGATGCAGGCCAATGAAGGGGTGTTTGTCCCGTGTGTTGGGGCGTACCCCAGCCTGTTGCCGGATAACATCAATATTTACGGGTGTAAGAAATAGTTTTTGCAGTCCGTTGAGTAATTCTGTTTTTGCTGCTGGCGTGGCTTCGATCGTGGATAGGTTATGACTGTAGGTTGCGCCTGTTTTGTATTGACCATTGTGTAAAGGTAATAGCCATTTACCTCCATTGATAATCTGTGTTGGTAATGCGCTATCCGAGGTGAGTGTCAGGATCTCACCTTTAGCCGGTTGAAAGGGTAACCATTTGAACCACGGGTTTGTTTGATCCATGAATCCCTGGCAAAAAATGATGCGCTTGGCATGAATGTGTTTCCATATCACACCGTTGGAAGTTATTTCTAAGTCAGCGAAATCAAAATGATCTGCGAAGTAGCTCTCCTGTTGTATGAAAAAGGTGCGTAAGCGATCCAGTAGTGCATTCGTATCCAGATATCCGGTTTGTTGCTGTTCGCACACGCCGTGAGGCGCACGTATTGAATCTACAGTGTCGATGTGTTGACCCATATAAGGCGTGTAAGCCTTGTCCTGACAGCGTTTGTAGAGCGATTGACGTTCATTGTCATTGTTGAGGATGCGCAACATGGGGATGTCGTGAAAGAATGCTTCATCAAATTGTGTCTCTAATGTCTGGTAACAGCGGCGTGCGCTTGGAATGATATGTGCAGCTTGTTCTTGCAATACCAGGCGCTGACCAGTGACGGGGTTGAACAGGCCTGCGGCCACACGAGATGCGCAAGGAGCAGCCTCATCACACACAATACTGATCTGTTGACCTTGCTGCATGAGTTGCCAGGCAAGCAGTGAGCCAGCTAAACCTTGGCCTATGATCAAAGTGTTGGTACAATGAATTGTTTTACGCATGGCAGTATCTTATGCATGAACAGGCTTTATTTACACTATTCATAAGAATCGCTATGGTTCGCGCCCTTTTGGCGATTCGTTGATTGGATATCCCTGTTTTCAGGAGGATGGCAATGGCCTTAACCAAGACACAATTAGAAGCTTTTGAGAAGCAGTTGACTGACTGGAAAAATGAGTTGGAACTCGGTCAAAGTGAAAACGTGCATGCAATGACAGAGCAGGATCAGACATCATTCCCTGACCCAACTGATCAGGCAAGCATGGAAACTGATCGCAACTTTGATCTACGTATCAAAGATCGCGAGCGTAAATTAATCAAGAAAATTAATCAGACCATCGAACGTTTGCAGGATGGTGATTTTGGTGAATGTGATTCATGCGGTGGTAACATCAGTGTGAAGCGTTTGCAGGCGCGCCCAGTTACAACCTTATGTATCGAGTGCAAAACAGCACAAGAACAGGAAGAGCGTACACGCTTAGACTGATCTCTGTAAATTAATGATTGAAAAAGCCTGCGCAAGATGTCGCAGGCTTTTTTTTGCTTTTAAAACGCGATGAATCTCTGAAGCGGGTAATATTAATAGGAAGTGATTCCAACATATTTAGCTGTGATGCTAAGCATGATCTTTGACGATGATCGTTATTCGTATGAACTATGATCTACCGCACACCATGTTGATTAAAATCATCTATACTGCACTTTATGGTATTGAAACGTGAATATCTGCCGCTGAAGTGGTAGAACTCTATCTGGAGAGCAGGTGGCTTCATTGGTGAGAGGACATGATGTGATAAAAAAGATCAATAAAATCTGCGTATCCGCTGGCATATTCTGGATTGATGTGCCCGGTGCTGATCTTCGTGTTTTATGCGGATGCCCGGCTGATAGTGTCAAACATCTCATCCATTCGGGGCTGATTATTTCGGAAGAGGATCATGGTATCACCTATGAAACCGGCCCGAATGCCATACTCCTATCTGATAGCATGTTGCAAAAAGGTAACTTTGCAAACATGTCCGAATTCCCTGTCCTGCAAATGTTATATAACCAGGGCATGTTATTGCCGAACCATCCGAACAATACTGGTATTAAACCAATTCTGATGGGGGAAAAAGAGCAGATTCATGCTCAAATGAAATATATTTATAGAGGCAACTATGGCTTAGTTTCAATCGAAGAGCTGATGGATGCCGGTGTAAGCGAGCATGATGCGGAAGAGATGATTCACATGAAGAAGGCCTTTGCCTTTGGCGCTATTCGTGAATCGGAAGAGATTCTGGATACCTGCATCATCGAAAGTGAACGCGTGGAAATACGCAATGGCCTGGCGGTCAAGCGCATTGGTTTCAACCGGTTTGAATTTTATTATGAGGATGAAGCGGTCACCATTGACCTTAATTTAACACCCGATGAACAATACACATCAACGTTTTCGCTCGGTTTTCATAACATTAAAAGAGAATATTTTTCAGTGATCCATTCTGGTGAGGGTGATGGTTGGGATGTGCACCGCCCTTCGATGTCTTCCATTATTATGTTCCATGGAAAGATTTATTTGATTGATGCCGGCCCCAATCTGCCCGAGACGCTGACAGCACTTGGTATTGGAATGAACGAAATTGAGGGGGTCTTTCATACTCACTCACATGATGACCATTTTGCAGGACTGCCGGCCTTGATTCGTACGGATCGACGTTTGAAATATTTCGCCACTAAATTGGTGCGTACCTCCGTAACGAAGAAAATGAGTGCGTTGCTCAGTATGGATGAAAGTCGTTTCGCAGATTATTTTGAGATACATGATCTGGACTTTGATCGCTGGAATGATGTGGATGGCCTGGAAGTAAAACCCATTTTCTCTCCGCATCCGGTTGAAACAAATATATTTATATTCCGCGCACTGTGGGAAAATGGATACCGTAGTTACGGCCATTTTGCTGATATATCGTCCTTTTGCGTGATGCAGTCGATGCTATCAAAAGAAGGGGCCGAGGATGGCATATCTCAATCCTTTTATGATAAAGTGAGAGAGGATTATTTAACGCCGGTTGATATTAAGAAAATTGATATTGGTGGTGGTTTGATTCACGGCAATGCTTGTGATTTTAAGGATGATGAGTCGAATAAAATTATTCTTGCCCATACGGCATTGGCGCTGACCGATGAACAAAAAGAGATCGGTTCGGATTTGCCTTTTGCCTCTGTCGATGTGTTGATTCCTACGCATCAGAATTTTGCCATGCAACGGGCATATACATTCTTATCTGATGATTTCCCATCTGCACCCAAACATCAATTGCGCAGCCTGTTAAATAGTGAAATGGTTACTATTTTACCAGGTACGATCATGATAAAAGATGGTGTCGTGAATGATTATCTCTACCTGGTGTTATCAGGTTCAGTTGAAATGATTGACTCCAAACATCATACAAAGGTGAAGTTATATGCAGGTTCGTTATTGGCTGAATTGTCAGCCTTGCAGCGCTGCCCTGCTTCGCATACCTATCGTAGTGAGAGTTTTGTACAGGCGCTTAAGATTTCAAGTCAACTCTATGCTGACTTTGTGCGATTAAATGCCCTCTATGATGATATTGAGCGCTTGGGTGAGAGTTGGCACTTTTTGGAAAATTTACCTTTGTTTGATGAAGCAATCTCTTATATTACCTTAAATCAAATCGTCGATCAGATTAAACTGGATGTTTATCCGGCCGATCATTGCTTTGATCTACAAGATAAGCAGCTCTACCTGGTGAAAAGTGGCAAGGTTCATGTAGGAGCAGAGCCAGTACTCGAAACGATAGAAGAATGGGGCTTCTTTGGTGAAGCATCCATCTTTTTTAATGACATTCGCTACCCTGAAATTCGCACGGCAGAACGATCAGAAATTTACCGGATTCCGATTGATATCATTAAGCATATTCCTATTTTGAACTGGAAGTTATTTGAGCGACATGAAAAGCGGGAGAAGTTGTATTCCCGCTCATTATAGCGGTTAGCTAGTCGTCAGTTTCGGCATTGTGATACACTTTTTGCACATCATCACAGTCATTGAGAGCATCAAGCAATGCTTCAAAGACCTCTGCATCTTCACCGCTGATATTGGTGATGGTTTGCGGTTCCTGAGAAATATCTTCAACCTCAAATGTAATGTCGGGTGTGCTTTCTGTTAATGCTGTTTTGACTTTAAAGAACTCAGTATGCGGTGCTAATACTGTGATCATACCCTCTTCCAATTCAATATCGCTGACATCAATATCGGCCATCATCAGTGTTTCCAGCACAGCCTCTTCATCATCACCTTTGAACACGAAAACGGCCTGATGATCAAACATGTGTGCAACAGCCCCGGGGCCACCCAGTTTACCGCCGTTTTTGTTGAAACATTGACGTACATCATTGTAGGTACGGTTGTTATTATCGGTCAGACAATCCACGATCATCATGATGCCGGCAGGGCCGAAACCTTCATAGCGAGCGCTGGCAAAATCTTCACCAGCACCACCTTCAGCCTTATCCAGGGCATTTTTAATCACATGAGCGGGCACCTGATCTTTCTTGGCATTATCAATGATGCGGCGCAGCGATAGATTGCCATTGGGGTCCGTGCCGCCACTTTTGGCGATTACATAAATTTCTCTGCCATATTTGGAATAAACCTTGGTTTTAGCACCGGCGGTTTTGGCCATAGATTCTTTTTTGTTTTGATATGCTCTGCCCATATTATCGCTCTCTCTTTATGATTTTAGGAAGCGATCAATATTTGTCGCTTGCTCTGCGGCATTGCCGATATAACTGGCGGGTGTCATCTCTAACAAGCCCTGTTTGGCATCTGCGGGAATATCGAGTGTGCCAATAAAATCGCGCAGGCGTTCAGGGGTGATGCCGGTGCCACGCGTTAGTGCTTTCATTTGCTCATAAGGATTTTCCAAACCATAACGACGCATCACGGTTTGTACGGCTTCACCAAGCACTTCCCAACTGGCATCAAGATCGGCATTGATGCGATCAGCATTGATTTCCAGTTTGCTGATGCCTTTTTGAGCAGAGCTATAAGCCAGTATCGAATAACCAAAACCGACACCTAGATTACGCAACACAGTGGAGTCGGTCAGGTCACGCTGCCAGCGGGAAATGGGCAGTTTCTGAGCCAGATGAGACAATACTGCATTGGCTAAACCGAGGTTGCCTTCAGCATTTTCAAAATCGATAGGGTTCACTTTATGCGGCATGGTGGATGAACCGACTTCACCGGCGATCACTCTCTGTTTGAAGTAGCCAAGTGATACATAGCTCCAGATATCACGGCAGAAATCAATCAGGATGGTGTTGAATCGTGCTAATGCATCGTTGAGCTCGGCAATATAATCATGCGGTTCAATTTGAATGGTGTACGGGTTCCAGGTGATGCCAAGTGATTCGACGAAGCCCTGTGCAATGGCAGCCCAATCAAGTTCAGGGTAGGCCGCCAGATGTGCATTGTAGTTGCCGACTGCACCATTGATTTTGCCTAAAATCGGTGTTGCCGCAATTTGATTTACGGTGCGCTGCATGCGGTAAGCGACATTGGCCCACTCTTTACCCATGGTAGTCGGGCTGGCTGTCTGCCCGTGGGTGCGTGCCAGGAGCGGCTGTGCCGCATACTCTTTAGCGCCATCCGCGAGGCTTTCTACAATGCCATTGAGTGATGGTAGCAATACTGTGTCGCGTGCTTCTTTTAACATCAGTGCATAAGAGAGATTATTGATATCCTCTGAAGTGCAGGCGAAATGGAAAAACTCGGATACAGCAGCCAATTCGTTGTGGTCGGCAACCTTTTCTTTGAGCAGGTATTCCACGGCTTTCACATCGTGGTTGGTGGTGGCTTCAATCGCTTTTACACGTAGCGCATCGGCTTCACAGAAATCGGAGACAATGCTATCGAGAAATGCATTGGCATCAGCAGAGAAGTTCGCAACTTCTGTGATATCTTTGTTGGCTGCCAACATCTGTAACCAGCGCACTTCAACCGTAACACGTGCTTTGATCAGGCCATATTCACTGAAAATGGGACGCAGCTCAGCGGTTTTGCTGGCATAGCGACCATCCAGTGGCGATAGGGCGGTAAGAGGTGAAACCTGCATGGAGAACTCCGAATGTTGGGCTGTAGTCAAATTTTAGCTCGCGAAAGGTACACCGAACGCCCCTTTTTTCCAAAGCCAATATCAGCATATAGCGATGATGAGATGTTTTGATGTTTATTATCTATAACGAGGTGGGTATGGGAGGTCTGCCTGAACATTGGCAATTGAGATATAGAGGGGGAGATATTCTTACGTATTGTAAATGAAAAAGCCCGCAAGCGATCAGAGGATCTGCTTACGGGCTTATGTTTGGTTGCGGAGCCAGGTTTGACAAGCGTCAGCATGAACGTGCTTGCGGTAGCAAGATGGCCCGAAGGGTGAGCAGCTTGCTGCGAATAGCTGACGACCTTCGGGTTATTAGCCCAATTCTGGGCAAGTCAGAGCAGCTCATGACAGGCAAAGCGTCCCACTTTTGTCCCATAAATATGGAGTTGTTGATAAATAGGTGAAGTTATTTTCTTGAGGTGAAAGGTCGCTTGGAGGAAGGGAATAAATTGTGGTTGGCACTTTTAAATTTTTCGTCTTTACTAAGACCTGTAGGGACGAGGGATCGTATCAATGGGGATGGAGCAAGAAAACCAACATCTGCTTGAAGCACCAGAAATCACTTTACCGAAAGGTGGAGGTGCGATTAAAGGCGTTGCCGAAAAGTTTGAAGTCAATGCTGTCAACGGCAGCGCCTCATTTCAGATTCCTTTACCAATCTCTCCTGCACGCAATGGCTTCGCACCTTCTCTTTCACTTAGCTACAACTCTGGTTCAGGTAATGGCCCTTTTGGTCTTGGCTGGAGCATCTCAATACCATCCATCGTAAGAAAGACTGAAAAGGGGTTACCTACCTATCAGGATGATGATGAAAGTGATGAGTTTCTGCTCGCTGGTGCCGAAGATATGGTCCCATCCTTTCGCAAAGACACAACCAAGGTGTATGAAGAGTTTCGAAGTGAAGATGGTATTGATTATCGAGTTAAGCGATACAGGCCTCGAATAGAGGGACTATTTGCCCGTATCGAGCAGTGGAGTCGGATATCGGATGGTGATATCCATTGGCGCTCAATTAGCGGTGATAATGTAACTTCAATTTACGGTAAAGATGAACAATCCCGCATTGCCGATCCGGCCGATCCATCCCGTATCTTCCAATGGCTTATTGAGTTTACATACAATGATAAAGGCAGTTGTGCTGGCTTTGAGTACAAGGCTGAAAATCTTGAAGGTGTAAAGCCTGACGATGTCTGGGAAAAGAATCGGCTGAATAGACTGGCTCCAGTCACCAACCGTTATTTGAAACGGGTGAGTTATTGCAGTCATATGCCATTTTATAGTGGCGATCAACGCCCCTCTGATGATCAGTACCATTTCCATCTGTTGATGGATTATGGTGAGCATGATCAGGACAAGCCTGAGCTTGCTGTGTCACAGGCATGGGCGGTGCGTCATGATCCGTTCTCTCAATACCGTTCCGGATTCGAGGTTCGCACTTATCGCCGTTGCCAGCGTGTGCTGATGTTCCATGCCTTTCAAGAGTTAGGCGAAACACCTTGTCTGGTGAAATCAGTTTGCTTTCAATATACGAGTCAGCCGGGCTTCAGCTTTCTGGACGCTGTAGAGGTATCCGGCCATATCCGCAAGGATGATGGCTTCTACAACAGCAAATCCATGCCACCTGTCTCGTTTGAATACCAGTCGCATGCATGGAATAGCGATATACAAGAGCTTGAAACATCTGCCATGCAGCATGCCCCGGTAGGACTGTCCGGTGGTTATCAGTGGACTGATCTTTTCAGTGAAGGTGTTTCAGGCATTCTCACCGAGCAGGCAGGAAGTCTTTATTACAAACATAATCTGGGTTCAGGTTCATTTGCTCAGGCCAAACTGATTTCACCCAAACCATCCTTTACAGGTATTGCGTCAGGGGCTCTGCAGTTGGTTGATTTGGAATCGCGTGGTGAGAAACAGCTGGCAGTCTTTCAGGGGGATGTCAGGGGCTTCTTTGGTCTATCCGATGATGAACAGTGGCAACCGTTCAAGGCATTCAAAACGCTGCCCAATATCAACTTCTCCAATCCCAATCTGAAATGGCTGGATGTGGATGGTGACGGCAAGGCTGATCTGCTGATTTCCGAAGAGAATGTCTTTCGCTGGTATCCATCGAAGGGTAAAGAGGGTTTTGCCGCATCGCGTACGGTATTAAAAGAGATGGATGAAGAGCAGGGCCCTGCCATTCTATTTGCTGATGCGACGCAGTCGATCTATCTGGCCAGTATGTCGGGTAGCGGCATGCAGGATATTGTGCGTATCCGTAATGCCGAGGTCTGCTACTGGCCCAATCTCGGTTATGGCCGATTCGGGGCGAAGGTAACGATGGGGAAGGCACCGCTGTTCGATGCCCCCGACATGTTCAATCCGCAATATCTGAGGCTGGGTGATATCGATGGTTCCGGTACCACCGACATCGTTTATCTGGGCAAGGACTCTTACCGCTGCTGGCTCAATGATAGTGGCAATCAATTTGCAGCAGATCCTTTTATCATTGATCCGTTTCCGACGGTGGATAGTCAGAGCCGGGTCGATCTGGTTGATCTGCTTGGTACAGGTACAGCCTGTATAGTCTGGTCATCGCCATTGCCTGCACATCAGGGCAAGGCACTGCGCTATATCGATCTGATGCAGGGCAAAAAACCGCATGTGCTCAAACGTTATGAAAACGGGATGGGGGCTGAAACGCTCTGGCACTACAAGAGTTCCACCCATTTCTATCTGGAAGACAAGAGGAACGGCACCCCATGGGTCACGAAACTGCCTTTCCCTGTACAGGTGGTTGCCAGTGTGGAGAAGCGGGACCATATCACCGGCCTGCGCTTCGCATCTGAATACAGCTATCACCACGGCTATTATGATCATGCCGAACGCGAGTTCCGTGGCTTTGGACGGGTGGATCAGAAGGATTGCGAAAGCTTCGAACACTTTGTTCGTTCCGAAGCAGCCAATATCGTCGAAGAGGATCTGCATCAGCCTCCGGTTATAACGAAAACATGGTTCCATACCGGTGCTTATCTTGGTCGTGATCGTATTCTCAACCAGTTTGCCCATGAGTATTACCAGAACGAGCTGTTAACAGAGCATGCATTGTCCGAGCCGGCATTGCCGGATGATTTAACGACTGCCGAGTGGCGCGAGGCACTCAGGGCGTTCAAGGGGCAGACACTGCGCTCCGAGACCTATGCGCTGGATGGTTCGGAGAAAGAGCAGCTACCCTATGTCACTTCGCAGAGCACCAGTCTGATTACGCAGGTACAAGCGAAAGGTGAAAACCGTTACGGCTCGTTCATGGTCACCGGATCGGAATCAATTTCGTATCACTACGAACGCAACCCTGCCGACCCACGCATCTCCCATTCACTGGTGCTGGAGAGCGATGAGTATGGCAACCCGCTCAAGAGTGCTGAGATAGTTTATCCCCGTCGGGAAGTGGATGTTTCGCTGCCCGCAGAAGTGCAGGCTGAACAGGGAAAACTGCATATCGTCATTGCCGAAGCCGACTACACGCATGATATCGATGAAAGCGATTGCTATCGCCTGCGGGTGGGATGGCAGCAACGCAGCTATGAGCTGACCGGTTCACAACCTGCAGATGGTGATTTCTTTTCCCGGGACGAACTTCTACTTGCAGTAAACGAGGCAGATGACATTGCCTACGAAGAAGTTGCCGATGGCAGCCTGCAAAAAAGGCTGTTAAAGCAGTCGCTGTCACTGTTGATGCAGGATGATTTCTCCGGGCCACTGCCTGCTGGTGAGCAGGGCAGACTGGGACTCTCATTCGAGGCGTATCAGCTGGCTTTTACCGATGCGCTGCTGGGTCATATCTACGATACAAAAGTGGATGCAGTGATGCTGACCGAGGGCGGCTATTTACAGCTGGATGGCTATGAAGGTTGGTGGGTGCCATCAGGCAGGGCGATCTACCCTCCGGATGCCAGGTCACATTTCTATATCCCCATCGGGGTGCGCGATCCTTTTGGCAGCGAAACCATAGTTTCATTGGATGATTACGACTTCCTGACCGAGACAGTGATCGATGCCATCGACAATCAGGTAAGTGCCGAAAACGATTATCGCACCCTGCAGCCTGTGCTGATGACCGATGCCAATCTGAATCAAACAGCAGTAGAAACTGATGCGTTGGGTTTTGTCACCAAGTCTGCCGTTATGGGTAAAGCGGGCGAGGGCGATACGCTCGAAGATCCGAGTGCGCGCATGGATTATGATCTGGATAACTGGATCAAAACCGGCAAGCCGAACTATGTTCACAGCATGGCCCGCGAGCGGCATGGTGATGCTGATACGCCGTGGCAGCATAAATATGAATATTCAGATGGCTTCGGCAATGTCGTTATGGCCAAGATGCAGGCCGAACCCGATCACACCAAACCTGAGTCTGAAAGAGTTCCGCGTTGGATCGGCAACGGGCGCACTGTGCTCAATAACAAAGGCAAACCGATCAAGCAGTACGAACCCTTCTTCAGTGATACGCACCTCTATGAGGATGAGGCAGAAGTAGTTGAAACCGGGGTTACCCCGATCATCCGCTACGACTCACTGGATCGTCAGATTCGCACCGATCTGCCCAACGGTACGTTTACGAAGGTGGAATTCGACCCGTGGAAGCAGGTGAGTTGGGATGTGAACGATACGGTGCTCGAGAGCCGGTGGTATGGAGAGCGAAATGCCTCCTCGACTGCTTCTGCAGCAGAGAAGAGGGCAGCAAGCTTGGCTGCGAAACATGCCAACACACCTGCTATCACCCATATCGATTCTTTGGGTCGAGCTTTTTATGCCATTGCTGATAATGGTGATGCAGGCAAGTACGTCACCCGCACCATTCAGGATATCGAGGGCAATCCGCTCTCCATTATTGATGATCGCGGCAATGCCGTGATGCAGTATCGTTACTCGATGCTTCCGGGCGGCAAAGATGAGGGTACACCAGCGCTGTATGAACTCAGCATGGATGCAGGCGAAAAGTGGGGGCTGATCAATATCCTCGGTAATCCGGTTCGCAGCTGGGATAGCCGAAATCATACCTTCCGCAGCGTCTTCGACGAGCTGCATCGTCCTGTCGAGAGATGGATGCAGGAAGACACTAATCCAGAGCTGCTGATCGGTAAAACGATCTATGGCGAGAATACAGATGAAGATCTGGTCAGGAATCTGAACGGGCAAGTGAAACAGGTATTTGATCAGGCTGGCATGGTTGAAAGTCACCTCATCGACTTCAAAGGAAATCTGTTGCATGGCAGCCGAAGGCTAGCGAGAGAGTATAAGGGAACAGTTGACTGGAGTGCTGCAGATTTTGAGCTGCTGCTTGAAGATGAGGTGTTTGAGAGTCGTTCTGCTTTCGATGCCCTGAACCGCCCTCGCTGGGCTGTATCACCCGATGGTAGTATCACCGCGCACGACTACAGCGAGCGTGGTGCACTCAAGCGTGTGCGTGTGTCGCTAAAAGCTGGTGCATTGTCGTTGAGTGAAGCTGAGATCGATAACGTGCAGTTAAGTGGTGACCTCTATGTAAAGGATATTTGTTACGATGCCAAGGGGCAACGCCAGAATATCTGGTATGGCAACGGTGCAACCACCAAATACAGCTACGACCCTGAAACCTTCCGTCTGACACAACTGTTGACCACACGCCACTCCGATTCGAAGCGGTTGCAGGACTTGAACTACACCTACGATCCGACCGGCAACATCACCGAAATCAGAGACGAAGCTCAGCAGGTTATCTTCTTCAATAACTGCAAGATCGAGCCTCACACGAAATACGAATACGATGCCTTATATCGTCTGACTTCAGCCAAAGGCAGAGAACTGAAGGGACTTGCTATGTCAGGCCCTAACGATGATGCATTTTTCAAAGATCTTTCACTGCCGGGTGATCATGCTCTGGTCGAATATACGCAGATCTATAAGTATGATGGGGTAGGCAATATCCTAACGATGAATCATAGTGCAGGTGAAAATAAGTGGGTTCGGCAGTACCAATATGCCAATGACAGTAATCGCCTGCTCAGTACCAGTAGGCCTGGAGAGACTGAACAGCAGGCATATGCTGATGAACCAATCTATGGGGATATCTACACCTACAATATCCACGGCAGCATGACCTCCATGCCGCATCTGCCTCAGATGCAGTGGGATTTCCAGGAGCAACTCTGTGAAGTCGACTTAGGTGGCGGCGGCACTGCCCACTATGTTTATGACACATCAGGCCAGCGGGTGCGCAAGGTTGTGCAAACCGAGGGGATACTAATCAAGGAGCGTATTTATCTCGGTGGCTGGGAGGTCTATCGTGAACGTAAGAATGGTGCGCTGACGCATGAGCGCGAAACTCTGCATGTGATGGATGACAAGCAGCGCATTGCATTGATCGAAACGCAAACTGCAGGAGAAGGCCAGATACAGGAACCTGCTATACGCTATCAGTTTGGCAATCATCTCGGTTCCGCATCGCTTGAACTGGATGAATCATCACAAATCATAACCTATGAGGAATATCACCCCTATGGTACTTCTGCCTATCGATCGGGGAGAAGCGAAATTGAAGTTGGTCAGAAGCGGTATCGATACACAGGAATGGAAAAAGATGAAGAGACTGGATTTTCTTACCATACGGCCAGGTATTTGTGCAGGTGGATCGGTCGCTGGATACGATCAGATCCAAAAGGAGTAATTGACGGAGTTAATCTCTTTTCCTACGTGGACTGTAATCCTGTTATCAAGGTTGATCCATCTGGTCTTAGTGGAGAAGTGATTTATGATTATACAGATGAGGCAGGAAATCGACAGATTATTTTTTATATTAGAGCAGTGATTTTTGTGAGTGATGATGATGTCCAAATGATTAAGAATGATATGATTCCCGGTTATTTGAAAGTTTCGGAGGGAAGTGACCAAGATAAAAAGCACGCATACTTCGAGGCTAGACAAACAATAGATGGAAATGCTGTAAGAGACGCAGTCCAACGTGTACTTGAACAGTCTATGTCATCACATGAAACAATGAATGATGGTCATACTATTACTTGGAACACTTTTGTGGATTTAAGGCTCGAAACAAGAGAGGAGGGAGTGGATGATATTAATTTTGCTAAGGAGATATCTGGTGAGTATGTGTTTACCATCACCGATGATAGTGGAGGACACGGATCAAATAATGTGGCGGCTTTAGGTCATATCGGATTATTCAATTTAGTTGAATATAATGATGGGTATGTATTAGATGCTCATGGAATATCAAATGTGCCGGCTCATGAACTAGGACACCTTCTTGGGTTGTATCACCCCTGGGCGCTATATAATCGTCTAGATGGTGCAATCCTTGGTGAGATGCCGTATCTCCCCATTCGTTTTTTTGAAACCCCTCGCCTAATATTTGGTTCGCTACATGATTGGTATAAGGGCGACATTATGGGTTATTACAGTCACTACACGAACCTTGAAAAAAGTGCGTTGCGATTTTCATGGGAGCAAGTAGAGAGTAGTGATTTATTAACGAAGTATAGGGACTTATCTAGTCACCCACTCCCTTGTGAGGAATGTCATTACTAAAATTGGCAAGTTCGGGTTTTACGTTGATGCTTTAATATCACAAGGGGTCAGGTCTTGAATTGTGCAGAAGAGAGTGAAAGGAGTCAGAGATCCCATTGACTCGGAATTATCTAGAAAATTTGTGTAATTGATAAATTGTAAAAAGGGGACGCTACCCTTTTTCAATAAATGACAGGTGAGAGTATTATTTGAAGAGATAAATAGAACATAGCCAGAGAGGCGCTTGACGATCATGGATTGATTGGGGAATGAACGGGGGGCGTGATGCCGGTAAATAGAGTCGTAAAGTTGAAGATCAATTCACGAGGTGAGGTTGTAACGAAGCTGCAGGAAGCGCTTCGACAGCTTGGTTATACGATCAATGATAGTCCTGTATTTTTCGGGGCAAATTAGAAAAGAGTAAGACAATTGATAACAAACATAGCCAGCGAGGCGTTTGAGGACCAGGGATTGATTGGGAAATGAAGGGGAGGCGAGATGCCGGCAAATAGAATCGTAAAGTTGAAGATCAATACGCGAGGTGAGGTCGTAACAAAGCTGCAGGATGCACTACGGCAGCTTGGTTATACAATCAATGATTCTGTCGAATTCTTTGGGGCAGATACGCGCGATGCGGTGATGGATATTCAGGCCAATAATGGATTGCATCCGACCGGGGTAGTTACGCCTGAGGTTTGGAGCCTGATTCTGCGGTTGAAGAAGAAATCCCAATCAGAAAACCCCGATATACCGAAAACCACAGAAGAGAGTGAACTCCCCGGTTACTCTGTGTCCGGCTTGATTCTGCAGCCGAACGGCAAACCTGTTGCCGGAGCCATCGTCAAAGCCTTTGATCGGGGCATCGGCGAAGAGAAGCTTCTCGGTGAAGCCAGAACCGGCAAGCTGGGTGAATACCATATTGATTACGATGCGAGTGCTTTGGGCGAGAGCGACAAAGGCAATGCCGATCTGATTGTGCGGGTGTTTTCCGGCAGTGAACTGGTCGGTGAATCACCATTGCTGATTGAAGCGGATCACCATGCAGAAGTGAATCTCTCCATCGGTGCAGAGGTCTATCGTGGCCCGTCATTGTTTGAGCGTTTGGATGATCATCTGTTGCCATTGCTGAAGGGGCAAAAGCTTGCTGCTCTGCAAAAGAGAGATATTGAGCTGTTGGCACATCGCACTATGGCACCAGCGGCGCAGGTGACAGCTTATCTTGCTGCAAGAATCATGGCCGAGAAGCTATCGTCCGGCGGCTCAGCCATTATTCCTGAGTGGGTGTTCGGCCTGTTTGAACATGATCGCATTGAATCGGTGCAGGCGATTGGCGGTATGGCTGATAGTGCTCTGCGTCAGCGATTGGAAGCCTCCGTGCATGCTAACCGGATTCCACGTATCGACATCGCAGAGGCGGTAGAGGCGCTGGCTGAAGCCCGATTCCTGATTACAACGGATGACAATCTGCACAGTGCACTGTTCTTCAAAGTATGTGGCCTTTCCAAAGAACAGGGCAGGCTTCTATTGCGCGCCATCATGGCTTATGAGGGTACAGAAGGGGGGCTGTGGGATGCGCTGCGAAAAGCGGCTGATCTGACTGAAACGCAATTGACCAGCGTGCGCGAGTGCACGCTGATTGATGAACTGCTTGATGGCAGTACGAAGCTATTTCAACTGCTGGTTGGCAAGCAGAAATTGCGCAAAGCAAACGGACTTGCCCAGCTGGATGTCGATGCATGGCTCAAGGCCATTGAAGGTTCAGGTGCAAATGTACCGGATGGTCTCAAAGGGGAGAGTGACGAGGAGCGCAGGCAGAACTATGCCCGCATGCTTGAAGCGCGCATGGCTCGCCGATTCGCCTCGGCCCGTTTTATCGCGGCATGGTTGAGTGATAATCAAACTGCAGATCAAGCACTGGATGTATTTTTCAAAGCTCATCCCGATCATGACTTTACGCAGCAATTGTTGCGTGATTTGATCAAGGAAGAGGAACTGGCCGAGGAGTTGGTGAGTAAATTGTCGCAGATGGAAAACCTGTTTCATCTGTCGCCAATGGAAAATCGTTTTGCCGTGGCGAAGGTATTGCATGCAAAAGGGATAGACTCCTATCGCGATGTAACGCGGATTGGCCGCAGCCGTTTTATCACCCGATTTAAAGAAGAAACCGGCACGGCATCGGGACAGTATGTTTATGCGCAGGCCCGACGTGTTGCTTCCTCGCTGTTGAGCCGCCATGTCGGTAATGCAGTGGTGGGTTCTGGCACAGATCCCAAGGCTGTTCCAACCAGAAAAGATGATACATCAGAAACAACAGTCAGCGCGATCACTTCGGGCGATGGTTTGGCCTCCTGCGATCACTGCCATTCAGTATTCAGTCCATCAGCCTATCTGGTCGATCTGCTCGACTATATCGGTAGAGCCGAGACGGCTGACGGCTTTGTGGATGGCAGAACCCTGCTCAACAAGCGTCGTCCCGATATCGAGCAGATCAATCTCAGCTGCAAAAACAGCGATACGGTGATCCCCTATATTGATCTGGTGCTGGAGGTGCTTGAGCAGGCGGTTTCAGGCAGTGAACTTTCAGCCTGGCAGACAGAAGGGGATAGCGGGAGCATTGCTGCGCGCCCTGAGCACATCACTATCGAGGCTTATGAGAAACTGGCCGAGGCCGTCTATCCGTGGAACCTGCCGTTTGATCGCAATAGCGAAACCTCACGTCGTCTGCTGGCCAAAGCAGGTATTGAACGCGCAACTATGCTCAAACTGTTCAGGGCAGAGCCCGAAGCGGAAGCCGATACAACGATCCTTGCCGAGCTGCTTGGCATGGCAGAGGCACAGCTGACTATCGTTTGTGATGATAATATCGACCAGGTAGGTAAATACTGGGGCGTGGCCGATGCGGGTGAGCTGAATAGTGTTGATGTGGTTACATTGATGCGTCATGGCGAGCTTTCACAGGATGAAGTGCGGGCGTTGCTGGAAACTGATTTTGTGAATCCGGGGCGGGTTGTCTCCATTGATGCCGTAACCGGTAATTTGCAAGATGTTAACCGGGTTGCACTGAACAATATGCAACGTTTTGTGCGTTTGCAAAGGGCTCTGGGAGTGTCCATTACCGCGTTGGATGCATTGCTGGCGCATATCGCCCCTGATCAATTCAATACGCAGTTGGGTGATGCTGTGGCCTTATGGCGGGAGTCAGGTCTTGCTTTGGAAAAAGTGGCAACGTGGTGGAGTGAAAACTCGACCTTTGCCGAGGATCTGCGTCTAGAGAGTGATGCGTACGAACAACTGATTGCCATGGCTGGCGATAAGCCGACAACAGCGGCTGAGGCCAAGGGCCTTTTCGAATATTTGCAGTTGCTTGAGGACTTCGATATTTCGATTGCTGATGCCTTCGATCTGTTGAATGAACCAGCGGATGCAAAGCAGCAGAAAAAAGCAGTTGAATCGATTAATGGCATTATTTCGGCTGTTGCAGCTCAGGCCGATACAGTGGTTGCACCTGATGCGCAGCGCACGGCTTCGATTATCGAGATGCTGGCTGATCAATGGGGGATGGATGTCGCAGCTGCAGAGCAACGGCTGGATTCGTACGCCGATCTGAGTGAAATTCCGAACACTACAACTATCAGTGAAGAAGATGCTGTCGTTATCGGCGCGTGGCTACTGGTCAGGAAGCTGCGCAGGGCTCTGGTTGTTGAGATGTTGGCTGCGCAGTGGGATGTGGATGCAGGCAAGGCAGAATACCTGTTGGCGACTTCTTCTGAATTGAAGCCGCTGCTGACTCCAGATCCTGTGATTGTAGAAGGTGATGTTGCCCTCATCGATGCCTGGCTGAGAGCGGAGAAGCAGGCGCGATTGTTTAACCTGCTTGGTGTCACTGTCTCTGATATGCAGTGGATTGAGGTCCATCATGCAGCCTGTGGCTGGATTGATCCGGTCTCGATGCCTGTTCGCGAAGGCGATGCTGCTGCCACTCTTGATGGCCTGCTGCACCTTGTCTCGGATAACGTGATTGGCTTGAATAATATGAGCGGAGATAACTCCATTTATGCATGTCTGGAGGATATACGTTCAGCCGATTCGTTTGTTTTGGCACTGGTCGATACGTTTGCTGCGGCAAGCAAATGGGAAGCAGAAGATATTGCTTTCCTGAGTGGTGCCGGAGGTTATAGCTGGGACAACTTCGAAGACTTTATGGCTGCGGATGGGCTCAGCTTGCTGAGCCGTGCAATCAGGATGGCTGGCAAGCTCCATTTGGCTGTTGAGGAAACCTGGTCGATTGCCGAGGCATCGAAGGTTGAAGCGCTGGAGCAGGCTGTGGCGGCTGGCTTCGAGGATGACCAGTGGCGGGAAATATCCGCATCAATCTATGGCGAGCTGCGTGAACTACAGCGTAAAGCCTTGTTGGGATATTTAATTGTCAACAATGACGAATTGAATGATGCCAACGAGGTGTATGGCTACTACCTGATTGATCCCGAAATGGGACCTTGTTACAAAACCTCGCGCATTAAACAGGCCAATGCCTCCCTGCAGCAGTTTGTTCAACGGATCATGCTGCGTATGGAAAGCGATGGTTTGCACTTCTTCCGCAGTGATCTCGACGAATGGCCGTGGCGCAAGAATTACCGTGTATGGGAAGCCAACCGCAAGGTGTTCATCTATCCCGAGAACTGGATTGAGCCCGAGTTGCGCGATGACAAATCACCATTTTTCAAAGAGCTGGAAGATAAGCTGTTTCAGGGAGATGCGACTGCAGTGTATGTTGAGAGCGCTGTTGGCGAATACCTGCATAGTCTGCACAAAGTCGCTAACCTGGAAATTGCATCGTTCTACGAGTGTCATGAGGAGAATTGCTTCTATGTGATTGCTCGCACGCGTGAAATTCCACACGAGTATTATCTCTCCATCCGCAATGAAAATGATGTTTGGGAGCCATGGCAGAAGGTAGAGCTGGATATTGAGGGCGATCATCTTGTGGCTGTGGTTTACAATCGCAGGTTGCATCTTTTCTGGCCGGTTTTTGCTGAAAAAGAGAATACCAGTAGTGAAAACTATCAGGACGAAATCAAAGCGGTCGATGCGGAGATTGAGGCGTTGTCAGATCAGTTGGATGATAACCAGAGTGAACTTGACGATATCAATAAGCCTGAAAAACCTCGAAATCAGGAGGAGGTAGAAAGGCTTAATAATCAGATTGTATCGCTGAAGTCGCAAATCGATTTCAAGCAGGAACAGAAGGACTCTATCAGGTACAGATATCGTTATCTGGAAATCCAGATGGCTTGGTCTTCTCTTCGAAATGGGGCATGGGAAAGCAAAAAAGTTTCCTCATCCAAAATCAATGATAGAGCTCCCATCCACTACACAAATGACAGGAATGACTTCTTTCTGGAGCAGTCAATTTCTTTCGACAACAAGCTTACGATTACGGTAAGGCGGCATCGAAAGAGGCTTGCCAGTATTCAAGCCACAACGATGTTCCCTGGGGTAAAGACGATCGAGAGTTCGGATGCCGGAACGAACTACGAGAAAGTAACTGTGGGTTTGTTCGAGCTGGATGTGTGCAATGGTAAGATGGCAAATAGAAGCCAAGCCAGGACCAGTGCCCCCTTTACGCTTTCAGCAATGCCAATCTCTCTCAGCCATGTGGAGCCGTTGAACAGTTCTCCGGCTGCAATGAAGTATCTGGTTAATCGTAATGGCAGTGAGGCTTCGCTTCGTCTTCAGGTGAAAACTCGAACCCCTCAATTAAATACGATCGGAGGAGGGGTAGACCAGTTTGTGACCAGAACTCCATTGTTGCTGAAAAATGTACCGGACAATAGCGAAGTGATGTTTTCTCCTCAGCAGGAAGGAAAGAGAAGTAATGCATCATTTTTCTACGAAGATGGACAACGGTGCTACCTGATTCATCCCGGTGAACATTTTTCAGATCGCCTTGATGCGGGCGCGACTCGCGATTTGCAGAAAGGAATCGGAGCTACAAGCAACAGGGACTCCGGTTATCGCTTTATTGGTTTCTACCACCCTTTCAGCTGCTTGTTTGTTCAACATTTGGATCGATATGGTCTGGATGGTTTGTATAAACCGGATGCCGATAAGGGCGGTGTTTCAGCAAATCTTGTCAGGCAGATTATGCGGGATATGTCGATTGATTTCGGTGCGGTTTACGACCCTGGATTTGCAGTGGTTAACCGTCCACAAGAGGTGATCGATTTCCGATATGGTCGACCGTACGCCAATTATAATTGGGAGCTGTTTTATCATGTGCCAATGATGATCGCTACCCATCTAATGAGTGATCAGAAGTTCGAAGAGGCACAGAAGTGGTTGCATTATATCTTTGATCCGATGACGGAAGATTTGGGTGGAGCAGAGCGCTACTGGCGATTCAGACCTTTCTATGAGATGCAACTGCAAGCCAATATCGGAGACATAAATGAGGAGGCTGCCTCATCTATGGGGGATTCAGACCCAATGCGGAAATTGCGGGAGTGGGAGAAAAACCCATTCAACCCTCATGCCGTTGCCCGTGTTCGAACGGTTGCCTATATGCGCAATACAGTAATGAAATATCTGGATAACCTGATCGGTTGGGCGGATATGCTCTTTGCTCGCGATACGATGGAATCGATCAATGAAGCAGCCCAACTCTATGTGCTGGCTGCGCAGATTATGGGGCCAAAGCCCGTGGTACTTACAAACACGGCCAGCAATGATGAAAACAGGCAGTCAGCCAGGGAACTGATGCAGCAGATGGAGCTGTATCAGGGAAGCAGTGATACTTCAGATGCAAATGCTGACAACGAAATGCAGGGGATCAGTATCTTCGATACGTTGATGACCTTCTGTATACCACCCAACGAGAAAATGCTGGGCTACTGGGATACGGTGGCTGACAGGCTGTTCAAGATTCGCCACTGCATAAATATCGAAGGCGTTGTTCGCCAGTTGCCACTATTTGAGCCGCCGATTGATCCTGCTCTGCTGGTACGTGCATCAGCAGCAGGTGTGGATCTGGCGACTGTTATTTCCGGATTAAGCGCCCCTCTGCCACATTACCGATTCAATGTGATGTTGCAAAAATCTAAAGAGTTGTGTGGCTCGGTGCGAGCGCTTGGAGGAGCATTGCTTTCCGCACTGGAAAAGCAGGATGCCGAGGAAATTGCTCAGATTCGTGCCAATCATGAATTTAGCCTATTGAAGGGCTCAAGAGAAATAAGACGCCAGCAAGTTGATGAAGCCAAAGAAAGTTTAATGGGCTTATCTGAATCAAAAGCGATCAATGTGGTTAAATTTGAGCATTATCGAGATATTGAAAAAACAATCACAGAAGAACAGAAGCAGTTAAAGAAACTGGCTTTAGTAGGGGATATTTTACATGGGGAGCTCGGTTATTATGCCTTAGCTACAATTAGTAACTTAATTCCAGAAACTAAAGTTGGGCTTTGTGCTGGAATAACATTTGGTGGCCGAAACTTGGGAGAGGCTCAAAAAATGGGAGGGGCTGTAATTAGCACGTTAAGTGCTATTGAGTCACACCAAGCAAATAAGCTATCAATACGGGCAGGTAGTGAAAGACGCTGGAATGATTGGAAGCTACAGGAGCGTTTAGCTGCTAAAGAGCTAGTTCAAATTGATAAACAAATCGCAGGCGCTGAAATCCGAAAAGCCATTGCCGAGAAAGAGCTGGAAAACCACGAAAAGCAGATTGAAAATTCCCGGCAAGTGAATGAATGGATGCGCTCCAAATTCACAAACAAGGAAATCTATAGTTGGATGGTTGGTCAGTTATCAGGGCTTTATTTCCAGACATACCAACTGGCGGTTGAAGTGGCCAGAAAAGCGGAGCTCTGCTATCGCGAAGAACTTGATGTTGAGAGTACGTCATTTATCGGTTTTGGATTCTGGGATAGCCTGAAAAAGGGGTTGCTGGCGGGCGAACAGCTGCAGCATGATCTTGAGCGCATGGATGTGGCTTATCTGAATAATAACAAGCGCAAGCCTGAGTTAACCAAGACAGTGTCTCTGGCACAGATCAATCCGTTAGCACTGCTGACCTTGAAAGAAAAAGGGGAATGTACGTTTGCCCTACAGGAAGTGATTTACAATCTGGATCATCCGGGGCATTACAACCGGAAGCTGAAGTCGGTTGGTATCTCATTGCCGTGCATTGTAGGGCCTTACACAACGGTAGGTTGTACGCTTGTGCTAACCAAACATGCGCGCAGAAGGGATGCTGATATAAATAGCGATCTGGAGATTACATACGCTGGTTCACAATCGATTGCGACCAGTTCTGCTCAGAATGATCGCGGCATGTTCGAGTTCAATTTCCGTGATGAACGCTATCTTCCGTTTGAGAACTGCGGCGCTGTCAGTGAATGGAAACTGCGGTTGCCAAATGAGGTTCGGCAGTTTGATTATAACTCTATCTCCGATGTGATTCTGCACGTTCAATATACTGCAGATGAGGACCAGACAGGAACATTCAGAGCGGAAGTCGAAACCAGTCTTCTGGAGGCGACACGCTCTATTGGGGCGAATGGATTGTCGCGTGTGTTCAGCCTGAAACAGGATTTCTCTTCCGAGTGGCATAGGCTGTTATCTTCTGAATCGGGTTCGCAACAACTGACACTGGAGCTGAAAGAGAATCATTTTCCCTATATCTGCAGAGGAAGAGAGATTGAAATTAGTTCTGTTGAACTCTTTCTGAGACCGCAAGATGGCTATGAATATAATGATGGGGCTGTGTCCATTACCTTAAATGCTCCAAAGGGAAGCTACCCTGATGTGCCGATCAACCTTGCTGGCGGAGATGTCGAAGGACTTCCATATGCCAAGCCAGTAGATGGTGTAAAAGAAACGATTGGTGCATGGATGTTGGATATTGCCGAAGGGATAATAGATTCGGCCAATTATGAAGACATGTTTGTCTGCTTCAATTATAAATTGAAATAGTATGGATGGGGAAAGAGTTCGATATCGGAAGATATTCTAATGTGAAAGTATGCGGGTTGCTGGGAGTGGATTGTTAACTCGATTGTCATTTGTGTCTACTGTTTTGTGGGTAGTCCAAGCTTCTTTTTGGTGGGCTGATAGAAAAAAGAAAGGCCCTGAAAAACTCAATTTTTTTCAGGGCCTTATGTTTGGTTGCGGGGGCCAGATTTGAACTGACGACCTTCGGGTTATGAGCCCGACGAGCTACCACTGCTCCACCCCGCGTTAAGGAGGCCGAACTTTAGGGCTGAACTCTTTTCTGTCAATAGCCTATAATCATGGCAGTGTTTGAGGCTTATAAGTCTATAGAAACACGCATTAATTTTAATATGGAGGTGCTGAAATAGCACCCGCCATTATAAAGGTGACAGATTATTTCGACTCAACATTCTCTTATTCTCTTCGATTGCGATGGCACGTTGACCAATTCGCATGGGATCATTGTGCAGGCCATGCAGCAGGCATTTCAATCGGTTGATTTGTTACCACCGGATGCTGATGCTGTGAATCGGATTATCGGTCTCTCTCTTGGCAATGCGGTAATCGGTTTGATGCCTGCTGAACTGCATGATGATGCTCAACTACATCAACAAATTGAGCAGGCATATCGTCAGCATTATCTGTTGGCAGAGCATGAGGTTGTGTTGTTTCCACATGTGCGGGAGACACTCGAAGCATTGCGAGAGCGTGGTTACTGGCTTGGTGTGGTAACAGGGAAGTCCAAATCGGGGCTGTTGCGGGTGCTGGAGAGCTTTGATCTGGCAGATCTGTTTTATGTGTTGCGAACGGCAGATTGTACGCATTCCAAACCGCATCCGGCCATGGTGCTTGAATGCATGCAGGAGATGGGGATGAAAGCTGTGCAGACTGTTGTGATTGGTGATGCACTGTTTGATATTCAGATGGCAGAAGCCGCCGGGGTTCGTTCTTTGGGGGTATCCTTTGGTGTTGCGGAGGCTGAGTTGTTGCTGCAAGCGGGAGCGGAGGAGGTGGTGAATGATTTCTCTGAGCTACTTCAATATTTTCCACTCTTGCAAGATTTGCCATAAAAGCCGACGATACCAGTCGAAATAAATTTACAGTTTGATAGATTTTCTGTCGAGTTGTGTATTCAATATGAGGGGTTTCTATTGTGTCTAAAATAATTCGTTACAGCCTTATCTTCGTTGTTTTAATCGTTGTGGTTTTATTGGCCGCACCATTCTTTATTGATGTGAATACCTATAAGGGGCAGATCGAAAAAGCGGTTGAGGATCAGACTGGTCGTCAGCTGAGTATTGGTAATATTGATGCTTCCTTGCTTCCCTGGGTGGGGCTGGAGTTGAAAGATGTGCATTTGGCCAACCGTTCGGGTTTTGCGAAGCGAGATTTTCTCAGTGTTGAGCGCTTACATGTGAAATTGGCTCTGATGCCCTTGCTATCTAAAAAAATAGAAATAGAACATTTCGAAGTCATTTCTCCCGTAATATATCTGGAGCGTGCCAGTAATGGTGATAGCAACTGGGGAGATCTCACGGCTTCGCCTGCAGAAAATACTAATACGGGCTCCCGGGCCCAACAGTCTCAATCTAGCCAACAAGTTGCTCAGACGCGTGCGCCCGGGGCACCTGCGTTGGCTGCTCTACAGGCTGAATCGCTTAGTTTGACAGGAGGGCAAATCACCTGGGTCGATGCTGATGCAGCCCCGGTGGTGTTATCTGAACTGAATGTGGCGCTGGATGATGTGCAGTTGCAGCGGCCTGTTGCCCTGCGGGTTTCCGGTAAATTGTCGGGTAATGCTTTTGCGTTGAATGCACATGTAGGCCCGGTTGGAGACCTTGCTACATTGAATGTGGATAGGTTACCGCTGCAAGGCGAATTTAAGGCTGAAAATATTCAATTGCAGCCATTTCAGCATATGATTGAAGGGTGGCCTGAACAGCTTGGTGACATTGCGGCAGCTTCAGTGCAGCTCTCCGTGCAGATCGAACAGCACCCCAATGGTGTGCGTTTGGGTGAAGGCGAGATGCACTTGAAGGCAGCGCATGAGCTGGCTGTTGGGTGGAAGGTTGAAATGCCGAATGCTGATAAGATGATTATCAATCATGCAGCACTGACGGTGAATGGAAAGGGGCTGCTGGATGCAAAAGGCAAGGTTGAACATTTGACCGGCAATCCAACGTTTGCAGTGCGTCTCGATGGGCACGTGATTGAGCGCACATGGTTGGCGACGTTTGTGCCCGAATTAAAGGCAATGTATTCGGCTCATCCGGCTCCGTGGAAGCAGTTACAGTTTAGCGCTTTGTTGGCAGGAGGGGCTAAACAGCTGGATATCAATGATTTGCAATTGAAATTGGATAATGAGTTGTTGAAAGCATCTGGAGCCGTCAAGTATGCCGGTCCGGATATCCGCCTGCGTATGGCGGCGAATCAACTGCATCTGGATGCATGGCTACCGCAAGGTAAGCAAGCCGATCAAGCTACATTGAAGGATTGGTCAATCATTGCAGAAGCGATCGCGGCTGCTGACCTGAAAGCTGAAACTGCTGAGCCGGACTTGCGCTTTTTGAAAAGCTGGGGGATCGGATCAGCGTTGAAAGTGAAAAAATTGTTTGTGCGTGGCATGCAGATGACCGATTTCTCCGCTGAAATTAAGGGTGCTAACGGCTATATTGCCATGAGTCCCATGCAGTTCAAACTGTCTGGTGGAAGCGTGATGGAAAAAGCCAGTCTGAATGTAAATGCGTACCCGGTTACATGGAAGGAGTCTGTGCATATTTCAGGTGTGCAAGCAGGCCCCTTGCTGAAGACCTTGGCTGACGTGGATATGCTGGAAGGCAGTATGAATATGGATACTAAGTTTCATGCTACAGGCTTGACGCCAGCGGCAGTCAATACCTTGAATGGGCGTGGCACAGTACTTTTTAAGAATGGTAAATTAAAGGGTTTCGATATTGCCGGCGCCATTCGTAAATTTACCAATCCGGGGGCTTCTCAGCAGGGGCCACAAGAGACTGACTTTGCCCAGCTTTCCGGCACCTTTGATGTGAAGAATGGTATTGCGGACAATAAGGATCTGTTTATGGCCTCACCACTCTTGCGCATTACAGGACAGGGCAAGATTGATCTGGTGCAGAAGCGTATGGATTATGAAGTGAAGCCGCGCGTGGTTGGTTCACTGAAAGGCCAGGGTGATACCTTGTTGCGTAAAGGACTGACTATTCCTCTGCATATCTATGGGCCTTTTGATGCGCCTAAAATAACGCCCATTATCAATGCCAAAACACTGATGAACAATGCGCCTGCATTGTTGAACAAGGGCGGCGTTAATATTGGTGGTAAACTGGGTAAGATTCTTGGAGGTGGTAAACAGGCAGCACCTCAGGATAAAACACAGCCACAGACCGACCCACAAACTCCTCAAAAGCAGTTGCTCAAAGGTTTGGGCGGCATGATTCCCGGTTTTTAATGCAACAAGCTTGCATCGTAAAAAGTCCATCGGTGGCCTTTCATGTTGCGGACAATCAGGCGCGTAGATCGCTTGTCTTATATACCAGATTGCAAGGCAAGCAACCTGGAGCGGGCTTCGAGCTAGGGCTGCCAGAGATGAATGTGTGGCATACAATTAAGCCATTGCGAACAAATATTTGATTCATGCGCCCATTCATGGGCGAGGTGATGACTTTGTGAAGTCACCATATCAAAGTTATAGAGAAGGATAGTACCGTGCATCAATTTGAACATCTTCGACTTCATCCCGAACGGCCTCAAATCAGGCAGATCAAGCGTGCGGTAAGCATGCTGCAACAAGGTCTGTTTGTGATTGTACCCACCGATACGACCTATGTGATCATGTGTAAACCCGAGTCGTTGGGGGCAATTAATGATATTCGTAAATTAAGGCAGCTGGATAGTGGGCATTTGTGGTCGGTGGCTTGTGTTGACCTGTCGCAGGCAGCAACCTGTGTATGTATAGATAATAAAGCTCACCGTGTGTTAAAGCGTTGTTTTCCAGGTGCCTATACCTTTATCCTGCCTGCCAGTTCTTCATTACCTCGCCGTATCTTTGGTAAACGTCGTGATGTTGGTATTCGTATGCCTGATCATCCGGTTTGTCGTATGCTGTTGGAGGAGTATGGCGAGATTCTGCTCTGTACAACCCTTGAATTACCGGGAGAGATCCATGCTGCTTTTGATCCTGATGAGTTTGTAGCGCAGGTAAAACATCTGTCATGTGGCGTGCTGGATGCGGGTTGGGGTGGAATGGAACCCACCACTGTAGTGGATCTATGTGATGATGATCCTGTGGTGTTGCGTGAAGGAGCCGGAGTGTGGCCCGCATAGCGAAGATTTAGGGTGGGGCTAAATCATTGGCATCAATCCTGCTGGCGCTTCTTAAAAAACGCACTAGATTCACGAAATTATTTGAGGGGTTGTTATGAAATCTTTTTTTGAAAAACTGTTATGGAACTCACGTTATTTGACCTTGTTGGCGGTCTGGTCCTGTATTGTTGGTATGGCGCTGCTATTTACCCTCTCTGCGATAGATATGGGTAAATTATTGGTAGAATTCATCGATGTCTATGCTTTTGGCCATGAAATCGAAGGTTTCCATACAGCGGTGGTGAGTCATGTGATTACGGCCGTAGATGATTTTCTGCTGGCGATGGTGTTGTTGATTTTTGGACTTGGTGTGTATGAACTGCATATTGATAAGCTCGATGTTGCGCGCGATAACCCTGCCGCTGGTAAACTGTTACAGATCGAGAATCTGGATGATTTGAAAGATCGTTTGGGTAAAGTGATTTTGATGATTCTTATCGTAGCCTTTTTCAAAAATGTGTTGCATGTGAAATTTGTAGGCCCTTTGGATGTACTTTATATGGGTGGTGGCATATTTCTGGTCGCGCTGGCGCTCTATTTCGGTCACAAAGCGGGTGAGCATAAATAAGCTGATTCAGATACCATGATGACCCGACAGGTTTTTTTTCAACGCGCACTTGATGCTGCCATGTTTGTTGCAACATTGGCGGCGGTTGGAACTTCCTTTGTGGAGGATCTGCCGGAGTGGGTGACCCTGGTTGTGTTGACCTCCTTTGTGATCATGTTTTTTTGGCGTTGGTACATTGCAGAGAATCGCAGCAAATGGATGAAATCCAACTGGTTTGATCTGGTGGTGGTGGTGTTGTTGGCTTCTCCTATTTTGCGTATGCTGATGGCGTTGCGTTTTGCACAATTGCTGCCTGCATTGCGAATCGGAGTACTCCTTCGAGCCAATAAAGCCCGATTAATGCGTTTGTTGGTGCTGTCAGGTGAGAGTCTGCCCGTCGCTATGGCGATGGTGTTCGGAATTGTGTTTGTTTTCGGTACAACGACTTATCTGTTAGAGCATCCCTATAACCCACAGTTTTCGGAAATGCAGGATGGCTTGTGGTGGGCTTTTGTGACCCTGACGACAGTTGGTTATGGAGATATTTATCCGGTTACCGCCAGTGGGCGCGTGGTTGCTGTGATGACCATGATTTTTGGTGTTGTAGTCTATTCCTTGATTATTGCCAATGTAACGGTGTTTCTTGATCAATATACTCATAAAGAAAACGAGAAAAAAAGGCTCGCAGAACAGGCTGTTGCTGATAAAGAACATCTGCGTTTGTTCGCTTCTGAGGTTGATCAAGCCATAGAGGCTGCTGAAAAACCATCTTCTGAAAAAACCGAAAAAACGTAAATTCAGGGTTAAGTTTATTAAACGGAGCATTTGCAGGAGTGATTCTCTATCTGTTTTAATATCGTCGGTATGGGAATGCTGTGGACTGCCTGAATTTGTAGGATAGCTTGCTGCACCATGGTTCACTTCTTACGTTTTACATATAGCGCATGCATGTTGATGTCGCTCCTGTTGGCATCGAATGCGGCTGCAGGGCCGGTAGATATTGATGCGGATGAGATAAGCCGTAATGCTGATGGTGTGGTGATAGCGCGTGGGCATGTAGTGATTAAGCGTGAATGGGATACGCTGATGGCTGATGAAGTGGTCTATCGAACCAAGGAGCATGTGCTTGAAGCCAAGGGCCATGTGGTGATCAAGTCGGATAAATCCACCATTCAAACAGACAAAGCTATCATGCAAACACAGAGCAAAACCGGGCATATGAACCATGCCGTGATTTCATTGCCTGGTGGAGAACGATTGACCGCCGAGCGGGTCAAGCGAATCGATGATCAAACCTATGAAGCCGAAAAAGTACTGTTTTCATCGTGCCCTATTGATGAAGAGTCCTGGCGTGTGGCTGCAAGCCGAGCGGTGCTTGATCAACACGATGGAAGCCTGACTGCAACCCATGCACGTTTTGAATTATGGCAAATACCCGTTTTATACGCCCCCTGGTGGCAACAACCATTAAAACGTAAATCTGGTCTGCTGATGCCAACAGTTGCCACAGGAAAGCGCCGGGGTACTGAGCTGAGTATGCCTTATTATATTGCACCACAGGCGAATTGGGATGCTACATTAATACCGCACTGGATGAGTGCGCGCGGAGTGATGGGGGAGGCAGAGTTGCGCCACCTGTCGAGCCTTGGTTATGCGCAAGTAAACCTCGCCGGGATTGATGATGCTGTGACGGGGTCAGTACGAAATCGTTTGGGTGGGGACTTGCGGTGGACTTTACCTGCGGGTATGCAACTGGCTGCCAAGGCTGATCATGTAAGTGATCGGCTCTATGTAGCCGATTACGCAACAGGAGAGCAAATAAGTTCAGTGTATCTGCAGAGTGCCGCGACCTTATCACAGGCAGGGCAATATAAAGGTTTTCAAGGCGATTGGTCGCTGCAGGCAGGGCACATACAAAACCTTCGGCGAAAGAGTAATGCGACGACATTACAAATCTTACCGCGCTTACAAAGCCATGCTGAGTGGGCTGTGTCACCTAACTTTATTGTGCACGTTGACCAACAAAGTACACGCTTTAACCGGCGCAGCAGGGTAGATGGTTGGCGTTTAAATGTGCACCCTTATATTGAAATGCCGTGGGAGCTGCCTAGTGGCGGCTTGTCGGCACAATTGACTGCTGGGCTGCAGCACACGCGTTATTGGTTGCAACAAACGGCATTGGTTGATTCAACTCCCACACGTACAACTGGAGAGGTTGCACTGCAGGTGCGTTCAGATTTTGAGCATGTTGGAGAAAACCAATCATGGCGTCATGTGATTTCTCCAATTGTGCGTTATGATTATATTGGTGCTCCGATGCAGTCGCTGTTGCCGAATTTTGATTCAGCCTTTGGCTTGCTAACCTGGAGTAATCTGCTTTCAGGCAATCGATTTTCCGGCCTTGACCGCATTGAAAAAACTAATCGATTTAGTTTTTTGCTTGAAAATAGACTGCAATTTAAAGAGCTCGGAGATGCTGCGGCACGTGATGTATTGATCGTTCGAGGTGGCGTTTCTTATGATTTGGCGCAGAAGAGTGTTGATACAGCCTTGAAAGCAGCACCTACACGGCCATTTTCTAATTTGTTGGGTGAACTAACCTGGCGGCCAGTTAGCTATATAAGAATATACAATAGCGGTCAGTACAATGCTGGGGATCGGTATTGGGCAAGTATCAATTCATCTTTAACTTTATCAGTGTCAGACAATAAGTTTAAGGTGGGTTATCGGTTTACTGATGCCCGTTACGCAACACAGGCGCAGTTATTTAATGTGAGCACCAGTGTTAGTTTGGTCAATCGTTGGAAGGCGACGGGTAATTGGCAATATGACATGCTTCTCAAACTATCTCAGCAGACATCGATAGGCATACAATATACACACCCTTGTTGGACAGTGGGCCTTGATGCTTACAAAACAAACAGTCCGGCTGGTACCGGTACATCGTCAAACTATGGTTTCCATTTGTTGCTCGAATTTAAGGGGCTGGGTAGCGTTGGTTCCTCATAGTGTGGTTGCTTGTATTTATTGATTTTTTTGATAGCGATGTTAAAAAAATATCATCGGGTTTGAGATGTCGTATTATTTGCGAACAGTTCGTAAAATTTGAGATAGCCACAGCCTCTTAACGAGGTTTGATATTTTTCTGGAGGCTTGAATGCACTTCCCTTTTTTGTTGGTCAGTTTGTTGTTGCTGGCTTTGCCTGTGCGAGCAGAAACCATTGATGCAATAGCTGCTGTTGCCAATAATAATGTCATCACCTGCTTTGAAATAGAACAGGATACGCAGGAGATGCTAGTTCGACTGCGTCAGTCCGGGGCGGCAAACCTGCCAACTGCCGCGCAGTTAAATCGTCGTTCTTTGGATGCTCGCGTGGTTAAACTCCTGCAATTGGTGGAAGCAAAAAAACTGGAGCTCTCTGTTAGTCCGGAAGAGTTGTCCAATGCGATTCAAGATGTTGAAAGCAAGAACGGTATGATGCCTGGTCAGCTGAAAGAGGTGCTGGCACAACAGGGCTCCAATTTTGAAGACTTTCAAGAGAATATGCATGATCAAATACTGGTCAGTAAATTGATAAATGTTGCAGTGCGCAGCAAATTGCAGATTTCCGAAGAGGCAATCTCAGAATATTACAGGAAATACCTTGCTGTCCCTAAAGCGCGCCGCGAGGTGCAGATGGCACAAATTTTTCTAGCTCTTCCTGCTGAACCAACGCCTCAATTGCTTGCGGATGTGCGTAATAAAGCGCGCAATATTCACCAGCAGCTTATCGAAGGAAAAGATTTTACGCAGTTGGTGGCCATCTATTCAGAATCACCGGACCGTCAGCAGCAGGGCGTGATGGGATGGTTTATGGAGGGCGGCATTAGTCAGCGATTCGCGCCGGCTTTGGATTTACCTGTTGGCGGTATTACCAATCCGATTCGCTCGCCTTCTGGTTTTCATATTATCAAAGCCACAAGTGAACGTTGGAAAGAGCCGGAGACACTCGGTGAAAGTCATGATGAAGTGCATGCGCGCCATATCTTGTTGCAAATTCCATCCTCTGCAGATGAGGCTACCCGCAAGAAAATTTTCCAGCGTGCAGAAGCTATCTCTGAAGATATGCAAGGTGCCACGGATGAAGCGTTTGTGACGCGTGCCAAAGAAGCTTCACAGGGCCCTAGTGCTAGCAATGGTGGCGATTTGGGTTGGTTTACAAAAGGTGCCATGTTGCCGGTTTTTGAAAAGGCGGCATTTGCAATGCAAGCTGGTGAAACGAGCGCGGTAGTCGAATCTAAATTCGGCCTACATATTATTCGTGTAGTCGCTAAACGTCATATCGATCCTAACTCACTGGAAGTGAGCCATGATAAAATACAGCAGATTCTGAGTAATGTGGCATTGCAGGATCAGTTGCCACGCTGGATTGCTAGCCTGAGAGCCGATGCGGATATCAGTTATCGTACCTGTCCAGGGGTAAGTGTTGAGCTGCCAGTCATTGAGGTTGGTGAAGAAGATGCGGCTCAGATGATCGCAAGGCTTGATACTGAATTGAAAAGTGCTTTGGATGTATGGCGCAAGGCATGGGCAAAAAAAGATTTTGCCACTTATTTTGCGGCCTATTCACCACTGTTTAAACCAGGAAAGGCATTTGCTGATATTGACGCATGGAAAGCATCTCGCCGTGACTTGATTGGAAACAAACAACATATTCAAGTGGATATTCAAGATCTCAAAATCACCCACCTTGAAGGAAATCATGCACGTCTTGAATTTACCCAGCGTTATCAGGCAGATGGTTTTAGCAGAAGCGATTTTAAATTGATCTTGATGGAATATACTGACTCCCGTTGGCGCATTATACGGGAAATGACAGCCGTTCAGAAATAAGGGGGCTGTAATGACCGTAATTGTTATCACCGCAGGTGAGCCTGCGGGAATTGGACCGGATTGTATTCTGCGCGCCTATGCCGATTGTCCTGAAGATTTTAAAGCCAGCGTGATTGCAGCGCCTGCACGCTGGTTGCAGCAGCGTGCAGATCAGATGCACATGATCGTTCCCATCCGAGAATATTGTCAGCTGGCGGATGCTGCAGAGGCTGTCTCATTAGCTGCGGAAGAAGCCTTGTATTGTTGGAATCCGATAGCTGGGGCCGGTGCTGCTGTCGTTGCAGGAACGCCTTCCGAACAGACCGCATCTGAAGTGGTGGGATGTATTGAAGCTGCTGCTAAGGCCTGCCTTGCCAATGAGGCTGCGGCGCTGGTAACCGGGCCGATAGAAAAAGCAGTGCTGCGACGCACGGGTTTTAATTTTCCAGGCCATACTGAATTTCTAGATTATTTGGCTATGGCATCTGAGGCGGCGACTGATAAAAAAAGCAATTTTGTGATGATGCTGGCATCCGAGCATGTGCGGGTCGCATTGTTAACCACGCATATGGCGATTCGTGATGTGCCTGATGCTTTGAGCATAGAAGAGACATTGAAATGTTTGCGAATTGTTGATCAGGATCTGCGTAATCAATTTGGCATTAAGGAGCCGCGTCTGGCTCTGTGTGGTTTGAATCCCCATGCTGGTGAGCAAGGTCATTTCGGACGAGAAGAGATCGATATTTTAGCTCCTGCTGCGATGCAAGCACAGTCAGATGGCATTGATGTGGTTGGTCCATTACCTGCGGACACCATTTTTTCTGCATCGGTCAGACAGCATTATGATGCTATCGTTTGCTGCTATCATGATCAGGGACTGATTCCATTGAAGGCATTGAGTTTTGGTGAAGCTGTTAATGTGACCTTGGGTTTACCATTTATTCGCACCAGTGTTGACCATGGTACCGCACTTGACCGGGTTGGGGCTGACGACGTATCGTGTTCGAGTCTGCAGGCTGCTATGGCTATGGCGCGTCAGATGTGTGAGGCCAGTGTAAGGCTTTCCAGATAAGAACAGTTCATTGGTAAAGGAGGTGTCTGTGCAGCTTAATCAACTCGTCGGGTCACTATTGCTCGCTTCGCCTTCCTTGCTCGACCCCCGCTTTAAAGACGCTGTTGTGTTGGTGTGTCATCACGATGCGGACGGTTGCATGGGGCTGATCATTAATCGGCCACGCTCGATTAGTGTTTCTGATGTACTTATAGATTTGGAGATAGAGCTGGATTCAAGTCGAAATGTACATGATGAATCAGTGCAACGGGTCTTTGATGGTGGCCCTGTTGATGATTTTCGAGGTTTTGTCTTGCACGATGGGTGGAATGTTTACGAATCGACCATGCAGGTTACACCTGAATTGCATTTGACTTCATCACGCGATGTTTTGGAATCCTTAGGGCAAGGGGATGGACCTGAGCATTTTTTACTGCTGCTCGGTTATGCGGGTTGGGAGGCGGGGCAACTGGAAACAGAGCTGATGAATAACGATTGGCTTATTGCACCGGCGAGTAATCAGATTGTATTTCAAGAGCCGCCAGAAGCACGCTGGGATTTTGGTGCGCGCTGCATGGGAATTGAACGTGCTCGTTTATCCGATCAAATTGGTCACGCCTGATTATTCACAGTTTCATTGCTGAACAACTAAATCGTATCTTTTCAATCAGTTATACGATGATTTAATGGTTGCTTTAGAGAATTCAAATCCTATTTGGTGCTGTTCTTGTTTTTCTGATAACTGCCAGTTTACTGCTGTTCGGTCGTGAGTCTGTAACCATTGGTTGGCTTGAGAAAAGTGCTCTGAGCCTAGAAAACCGCGATGGGCTGACAGAGGCGACGGATGGCTGGTTTGCAGCACATAGTGACGATTCTGGTCAATCATATCCCCCTTATCCTGGGCATATTTCCCCCATAATAGGAAAACGATGTGTTCCCGATGCTCGTTCAAGGCAGAGATAATGGCATCTGTGAACGGCTCCCATCCCTGTTTTTGATGTGAGCCTGCTTTGCCTGCTTCAACAGTCAGTACAGCATTGAGTAGCAGTACACCCTGATTGGCCCATTCCAACAGGCAACCATGCGCAGGTGCGCTGAAGTCGATTTGTGGATCTCTTGCCAGTTCTTTGTAGATATTACGTAACGATGGCGGGATTTTCTGTCCATGTGGCACGGAGAAGCTAAGCCCATGCGCCTGGCCGGGCCCGTGATAAGGGTCTTGCCCGAGGATAACCACTTTTACATCGTTAAAATTTGTATGTTCTAGTGCGGCATACCAGTTCTGTTGTTCAGGGTAGATGGTTTTGCTCTGTTGTGATTCTAAAAAATCATTTAAGGCCTGCATATACGGTTTGTCCAATTCAGCTGCCAGGTAAGGAGCCCATGATGCAGGTATATCTTGAGAGTGGTTCATGGGCATGATCATAACCGCGCCAGGTGAAAATGTGAGGTGCTTTCTTTGTCTGGTTGTGTGCGTTGAGACTGCGGAAGCTAAGAGAGATAAAATATCTAGCGCGAAAGAGTCGTGCAGCATGTGGTTACGGCTTGTTTGAAAAGAGCAGTTGTCCTAACGTAAAACAGGGAAGCAACGTGAGTTGCTTCCCTGTTTATTGTTGGATGAAGCTTGTGTGTTAACCAGTGTGCGTGCGTACATCGCATGCTGTAACTCACCACTTCAGTTGTGCTGGTGCTCGGTTCAGGCGAATGTACGTTATTCTGCGCCGGGAAGACCGTCGGTAACAGGAGCATCACTTTTTAATAGAGCAGGGTTGAAGCCAACAGGTGCTTCTGTGTTGGCTGGTTGCTCAACAGGAACTTGATTGGTGACAGTACGATCAACAAGCGAACCGGTCTGTTGCTGGGAGAAAAATGCCAGTGTCAGACTGGTTACCATGAAGGTAGCCGCCAGGCCGCCTGTCAATTTGCCCAGGAATGAGCCGGAACCACGGCTACCAAACAGAGTTTGTGCGCCGCCGCCGCCAAATGAAGCGCCCATGTCGGCACCCTGGCCGCGCTGAACAAGCACGACGCCAATCAGCGTCAGTGCTACCAGCACGTGTACAATAATTAATACTGTGGTCATCTTTTAAACTCTCCTTAACTCACTGCTTTTACAGTGGCGTTGACAATATCCATGAATGAATCGGCTTTCAGGCTTGCTCCGCCAACGAGTGCGCCTTCAACGCCGGGGCAACTCATAAGCTCTTCAGCATTGCCCGGGTTGACGCTGCCGCCGTAGAGAACGCGGCAATCGTGTCCAAGGCGTTGTAATTCCTGATGTACAAATGCATGTGTTTCGGTTACTTGTTCAGTAGATGCGGTTTTTCCTGTGCCGATTGCCCATACCGGTTCGTATGCAACAGTAAGCGGTGCGCCTTTTGGAGCACCTTTAAGGATGGCCAGCTGTTCAGCCAGAATAATATTGGTGACACCGTTTTCTCGTTGTTCCAAAGTTTCGCCGATACAAAGAATGGGTTCCAAGCCGTGTAACCATGAAGCATTCATCTTGGAACGAATTTTGGCATTGCTTTCGCCGATAATGCTGCGGCGCTCAGAATGGCCAAGGATGACATAGTGGCAGCCAGCATCACGTAGCATGAGTGGGCAAATTGAGCCTGTGAAAGCACCCTTGTCTTCATTATATACGTTCTGTGCTCCTAACATGATACCCATGGAGGCTAGGCGATCAGACATGGAGTGAAGCAGTGTAAATGGCGGCATCAAGGCAATTTCAACATGATCAGGAGAAGGGTTTTGTCCAAAGGCGTCCATGAAATCTTTCGCTTCTTGCAGTGCTCCGTTCATTTTCCAATTGCCTGCAATCAAATGACGCGTTTCGTTGCTCATGTTCAGTCTCCAAGAAGTAGTTTTTAAATAACGGCCTAAAAAGGGTCGCGGATTCTAGGAATAATACCTTATAAGGCAAGAAGCAATCGCCAGGGATCAACGAATATGAAAATATTGAACACATAAGCATGAAAATGATGTAGTGTGCGCAACTTCCTGAAAGAAGGGTGATGCAGTCATATAAGTATAGTGTTGGTGATGTGTGTCGCTCATTAGAATTAAAAAGGTCATGAACGCGGTTGAAAAAAGCCCATTTTTTTCACTCTCTACATGTTTTTTTTAGCTTGGAATAATAAAAGTGCTATTTAGCGCTTGCTTAATCACTTCGGCGGCGCTAGAAATCGCGCCCCTTTAAAAGCACGGAGAAATGACGTTGAAAGCTGACATCCATCCAGAATATATCGCATCCAAGGTAACTTGTTCTTGCGGAAATACATTTGAAACTCGCTCGACTACAGGTGACATTCGTGTCGAAATCTGTTCAGCCTGCCACCCTTTTTACACTGGCAAGCAGAAGATTGTCGATACTGAAGGCCGCGTTGAGCGTTTCTACAAGAAATACGGCAAACCTGCGAAAGCAGCGTAAGCACGGAGACTTATTATGTACGCTGTAATTAAAACAGGTGGCAAACAGTATCGTGTGCAGGAAGGTGATGTCCTGCGCGTTGAGAAACTGGATGCCGAAAATGGCAAAGAAGTAACATTTGACGATGTTCTTATGGTTGGCGAAGGCTCATCCATGAAGACCGGTGGCGATGTCGCTAGCGCAACTGTTACTGGTGTAATCACCGAGAGCGGACGCGGTCAGAAGATCGTGGTATTCAAAAAACGCCGTCGTAAAAACTATCGTTTGACCCAGGGTCATCGTCAGAGTTTCACCTCTGTACGTATCGATAGCATCAAGGAGTAAACCATGGCACATAAGAAAGCAGGTGGTTCCAGTCGTAACGGACGCGATTCCAATTCCAAGCGCTTAGGCGTGAAAAAATATGGCGGTGAAGTAGTTATTGCCGGTAATATCATTGTGCGTCAGCGCGGTACCAAAATCCGCCCGGGTGCTAATATTGGCTGTGGTCGTGACCACACACTGTTTGCCTTGACTGATGGCAGAGTTGAATTTTATAAAAGTGCTGGCCGTACAACTGTTCGTATTACCGAATAAACATTCAGGGCTTTAAGTTATTTAAAAGGGTGCGCTAGTCGCACCCTTTTTTTTTTGTAAAAAATATTTACTACGAAGAGACAGAGGTACAAAGAAGGGCGAAAAAACAGTTTGGTGATTGTTGCCGGTCCGGGATGATGTTGTGGATATCTGTTTTATTTTTCTTTGTGTCTTTGTATCTTTGTGGTTCGGGCTATTTATGGTGTAATACAGCATGCGTTTTATTGATGAAGTGAAAATTGAAGTTCGAGCAGGTAATGGTGGCAGTGGCTGCACCTCGTTTCGACGTGAGAAGTATATCCCTAAGGGTGGGCCTGATGGTGGTGATGGTGGTCGTGGTGGCCATGTTGAGTTTGTTGCATCAGGCAATAAAAACACCTTGCAAGAGCTTTACCTGCGCAAGCGATTAATTGCCAAAAATGGACAGGGTGGCATGGGTTCTGATTGCCATGGCAAATATGGTGAAGATATCATCATGGAAGTGCCCATTGGTACGATGGTGCGTGACGAAGATGGCAATCTGCTAGCTGATCTGTCTGAAGAGGGTGAGTCCTATATCTTGGCTCGCGGTGGTGAAGGTGGTTTGGGTAATGCGCGTTTTGCGACCAGTACCAACCGTGCGCCGCGTTATTCACAATCCGGTACAGAAGGTGAGCAGGGTATTCGTCACCTCGAATTGAAGTTGATGGCCGATGTTGGTTTGCTTGGCCTACCGAATGCAGGCAAGTCCACTTTGCTAGCCCGTATCTCGAATGCGCGTCCCAAAATAGCTGATTATCCTTTTACAACAATCAAACCAAAGCTGGGTCAGGTGTTTATGGATGATGGCGATGGTTTTGTAGTGGCCGATATTCCAGGCTTGATTGAGGGGGCGCATGAAGGGCGTGGTTTGGGAACACGTTTTTTGCGGCATATCGAGCGCACCGCCGTCCTGTTGCATCTGGTAGATGCCTGTTGTGAAGACGGTAAATGTGTAAAGGATCAAATCAACGAGATTGAGGCGGAGCTGAAGGGGTATGGCAGAGCGCTGTGGGATAAGCCACGCGTGCTGGTACTTAATAAAGCCGACGCATTGTTGGATGATGAGAAAGAAGAAGCCTTAGCTGCTGCGCGTGAGAAAGGTCTGCCGGTATTTGTTATCTCTGCAGTGAGTGGTGAAGGCGTAAAAATGTTGTTGCACAGAATTTATGACCGGGTGTTGGAGATGCGTCAGTTGGCAAAAGAAGCAGGTAAACAAGAGGTATAATAACTACAATGATTCAATCCAGAGAAGATCTAAGTCTCGCTCGCCGCGTAGTGGTGAAGATCGGTAGTTCACTATTGGCCGATGCTGACACCGGCATTCGTCTGGATGTCATCGATCATCTGGTCGATGAAGTGGCAGCTTTGATGGCTGCCGGTGTGCAGGTGGCGATCGTGACATCGGGTTCAGTGGCGTTGGGTCGGGTGCGATTAAACTGGCTTGATCGTGAATTGGCAGTGCATGAAAAGCAGGCTGCGGCAGCCATTGGTCAGCCTGAGTTGATGAATGCATACAGCAAGGCATTTGAGCGCCATGGTTTGAGTGTGGCTCAGATGCTGTTGACTAAAGATGATATGAGGAATCGCCGTCGCTATCTGAATACTTCAAATACCAGCGAAACCCTGTTTTCTGCCGGTGTTGTCCCGATCGTAAATGAAAATGATACCGTGGTAGTGGCTGAGATTAAATTTGGTGATAATGATTCGCTCGGCGCCTTGGTGGGGCTGGTGGTTGAGGCTGATCTGATGGTCATGTTGACGGATGTGTCAGGCCTGTATGATAAGAACCCAGCCAAGCATGCGGATGCACAGCGCATTGGTGTTATTGAGCATCTGAGCGAAGAGCATGTGGCCATGGCTGGTGATGCGGGCTCAAGCTTTGGTACCGGCGGCATGGCGAGTAAGCTTGTCGCAGCCAGAGTCTCAACCCGTGGCGGTGTGGGGGCTGCTATTATCAGTGGTAAAGAGGCTGGAGGTTTGAGTCGACTGTTGGCTGGTGAGGATGAGGGGACACTATTCCTGTGCGGTGAAGATCGTCAGAGCAAACGTAAACACTGGATTACTGAAGTGCTGCGTGCGGACGGGCAGATCTATGTAGATGCCGGTGCTGCCAATGCGTTGTTGAATGAGGGTAGTAGTCTATTGCCCGTAGGTATTACTGCGGTGAATGGTGTGTTTGATAAAGGTGATTGTGTTGAGATCATTGGAGCGGGTGGTGTGATTGCCAAAGGTTTATGTAATTACACTGCCGAGGAGATGCGCCTGATTATGGGGCATAGCAGTGACGAAATTGAGTCGATTCTAGGATTCCATGACTTTTCATCGGTGATGCATCGCGATAATTTGGTGATTACCGTAGATATGGAAGATATAGCAAGTTCAGCAGCAGTAGTGGAGAGTAGAGTATGACAGATGCAGTAACAATCATGACAGCGCTCGGTAAACATGCCAAAGCAGCAGCCAAGCGCATGCGGGTGGCAGATACATGTGCTAAGAATGATGCGTTGGTAATGGCAGCTGCCGTGCTGCGCCGGGATATGCCGGAGATTCTGGCAGCCAATGCAATGGATATGCAGGCTGCTGATGAAAACAACCTGGATGCTGCATTGAAGGATCGTTTGTTGCTCAATGGTGAACGCGTTGATGCGATGGCTGAAGGTTTGGAGCAAGTTGCGGCACTGCCTGATCCGGTCGGTGCGATTGATAATATGCGGTTCCGCCCATCTGGTATTCAGGTGGGGCATATGCGTGTGCCGCTTGGTGTGATTGGGATTATTTACGAATCGCGTCCGAATGTAACTGCTGATGCTGCGGCATTGTGTTTGAAATCAGGTAATGCAGCGATTCTGCGCGGTGGTTCAGAAGCGATCCATTCCAATCGCGCAATTGCAGCCTGTTTGCGGCGAGCGCTGGTGGATTCCGGGTTGCCGCAAAATGCTGTGCAACTGGTGGATTCTACCGATCGAGCCTTGGTTGGAGCGCTACTGAAGAGCGAAGACTATGTCGATGTAATTATTCCTCGTGGTGGTAAATCGCTTATTCAGCGTGTGTCGGCTGAATCGCGTGTGCCGGTAATCAAGCATCTTGATGGTATCTGTCATGTCTATATTGATAAAGATGCAGATGCGGAGATGGCACTGAATATTGCAGTGAATGCAAAAACACACCGATATGGTGTATGCAACGCTATGGAAACATTGTTGATTCATCAGAATTCGGCATCCGTATTGCCAGCGATTGTGCAGGCGATGTTGGCTAAGGGTGTGGAAGTGCGTGGTTGTGAGAAAACACAAGCGTTGACCCAGGGGCTGGATGTGCGTCTGGCGACAGAGGAAGACTGGGCCACTGAATATCTGTCTCCGATCTTGTCTGTGCGCGTGGTGGATGATTTTGATCAGGCGGTGGATCACATCGCCTCATTTAGTTCTGGCCATACAGAAAGCATTGTGACCGAAAATTATGCTGCTGGTCAGCGTTTTTTACGGGAAGTAGATTCATCGTCGGTGATGGTGAATGCCAGCACCCGTTTCGCCGATGGTTTTGAATATGGTTTAGGCGCTGAAATTGGTATTTCAACAGACAGATTGCATGTGCGTGGCCCGGTTGGCCTGGAAGGACTGACCACACAAAAATGGATTGTGCTTGGCAGTGGGCAGATTCGTAAATAGTGGACTGCCTTGCACATATAAGCTGGTTGGGATTTATCCATTGCCTTGAGGAGGATATATGCAAAAAATAGAGCGTAGCCGGACGATGCTGAAGCGCATTGTCATGGTTGCTGTTGTGGCGATGGTGTTGGCTTATCTGTTTTCAGATACGCTGATGATGATATATTTTTCAAATCAGCAAACATCTGTTGGTTATGTTCTCAATGCGATGATTCTGGTGCTGTTTCTCTTTGGCATGTTTCGTACCGTGGCGATCCTCAATAGCTACCGTCAGGAAGAAGAGGCATTCAGTCAATTTCAATCCAATAAGGAGTTTGGTCTTAATCACCTGCTTGATGGAGTGAGTCCGACTTCGATTATCGCCAACAGGGTTCAGGTGATGCATGAGATGTGTGCGAAAAAGGCATCCATTCCACATCAGGCGATTGCATCGGCATTATTGGCTGAAGAGAGCACCCGCACCACTACACTACGTTTTCTACATAACATCCTGATTTTATGCGGTGTGCTGGGGACTATTATTTCTCTCTCTATAGCACTTTTGGGTGCGGGGGATATGTTGGGAGATGTTTCCGGTGGAGGTATGGGGCTGGTGATTCACGGTATGTCCACAGCACTTTCTACCACGATGAGTGCCATTCTCTGTTATCTGGTGTTGGCGTATTTTCTTGCTGCTATTCAGAGTATTCAGACACGGTTCTTAGGTCGGATTGAAGATGCAACCTCCACCTTTTTGCTGCCTGTTTATCAATTCAAAGAAGAGTCTGTCTCTCAGCATACGGCTGATGTGTTGGCTCAGGCGCAACAGTTATTAATGACAATTAATGAAAAAATAAGCCTGCTGAACTTTTCAGAGATGCAAGACGGGTTACAGCAGGAACGTATGCATGCCAATCAGCTGCATCAACAGGCCATGGCGCAAATGCAGCTGCATCATGACGCGTCGATGGCACAGGCGCAGCAAGAGCATGAGGCGTTCAAGGCGCAGTTGGCAGAGCTCACTGCGATTATGAAGGCTGGGTTTAGATTATAGGTATTGAAGCGAATCCAGTGAGCCGTGTGATCTCTGCCAAGCAAATCGGTTTGTTTGGCGGTTCATTTGATCCTCCGCATCTGGGCCATATGGCCTTGGTGGAGGCCGGTCTGGCTATGGGATTGGATGAAGTTTGGGTGATTCCGGCTTTGCCCGTGCATCGGATACTTTCAGGCTGTGCCGATGGTGCAGTGCGTTTAACCTGGTTGCAGCAGATGTTTGAACACGATAGTCGGGTAAGGGTGCTTGATTGGGAGGTTTGCCAATCTGAGTCAACACCGATGGTGGATACCTTGCGCCGATTTAAGGCTCTATATCCGGCCATAGTGCCCTGGCTAATGTTGGGTTCTGATGCCTGGCGAGGACTGGAGTCATGGCGTGAGTACCCAGCGCATCAAGGCTTGTGTAATGTGGCCGTTTTTGCGCGCAAGCATACAGCGCTAAACAAGGCAGAGGGTATGACAACAGCCCACCCTGGTTGGCGGGGAGTGGCTTTGGAGTGTTGGTCGGATTGCACTATGGCAGGTCACTGGTGTGATGTGCAGGTGTCATTGCCGGATATTTCGGCAACGATGATTCGTGAACAGGCATATTTAGGGCTGTCTTTAACTGATTTAGTGCCTAAAGTGCTGCAGTCTGAGATTAAAAGACGATATTTGAATAAAGAGTCTGCAATAGAGAGCGTATAAAGGATGACAGAGATGGCAACACAGTTAACAGAGAAAGATGAGAAATTCGAGACTATGACCGAAGCATTGGTTGAGGCGCTGGAAGATATCAAAGCACAGGATGTGTTGGTCATTGATGTGCGTGGTCGTTGCGACTTTGCAGATCGCTTTATTCTTGCCAGTGGTCGTAGTGATCGCCAGCTAAAAGCAATGGCGAAGTCGGTCAGTGTGGTTGCACATGAGTATGAAATGCCGGCTAAAATTGAAGGCTTGGAAGCTGCCGAATGGTTGCTGGTGGATTTAGGTGACATCATCGTTCATCTGTTCTTACAGGAAGCACGTGAGAGTTTTCAGCTGGAGCGTTTGTGGTCTGCGCCACGTGGAGATGCTGAAAAATCGTGAGGTTACGTTTGCTGGTGGTAGGGCGTGGCTCGAAGGAGCTGTCTGATTTTGAGGCGCGTTTTTTGGAACGTCTCAAGCCTTTTGCAAGCTGTCAGGTGATCGAGTTGCCGGAAGGACGCGGTAAGCAGGTCTCGCAACGCAAGCAGGAAGAGGCTAAACATATTCTTCAGCAGGCACGCAAAGGTTTTGTTCTATTTGATGAACGTGGAGCCATGCATGGCAGTGTCAAATGGGCAGAATATTTGGGTCGCTTGCATGGCGATGCACAATTGGATTTTGTTATTGGTGGTGCCGATGGGCTCGCCGATAGTGTGCGTGCTGAGGCAGGTGCCTGTTGGAGTCTGTCAAAATTAACATTGCCGCATCAACTGGTTCGGGCCGTTGTGCTCGAACAGCTATATCGGGCATTCACAATCATTCAGGGCCACCCTTACCACCGCGTATGAATATAAAACCTTTTATCTTTTTGCTGCTTGTCACGGCATGGTCAGGGACGTTGCTGGTGGCTCCTGTTTGGCTTGAGCCTGCATGGGCTGCGACGGATACACATTCAAAAATCAAAAAGATTAAACAGGAACGACAACGCCTGGCTAAGGTGAAAAAGAAGCTGGAAGCGCAGCTCGGAAGTGTCGGGCGGGAATTGCGCGAACTTGATTCAGGCTTGATTAAGGCGCGTAAGGAGAGTCGAGAAGCGCATGCAAATGTGTTGGCGACAGATAAAAAGCTGGTCGAACTCAAGCGCAAAGCCAAGGAACTGGATGTGCGCATTCGATCATTAAAACAAGCCATGCTTGATCAGGCCGTGGCAGCCTGGCAACGCAGTTCGCATAGCTCAGCCTGGCTGGGGGTTCTAACCGGCGTACCAGTCAGTGACATTCCTCATCGTCGTTTTTTATTGCATGAGGTGATTCGATCCGAAGAGAATAATCGGCGTATTTATAAAGAATCCATTGAGGAAATGGCTCAGGTTACTATAGATTTGAATATTCAACGCCAGCAGTTGGAGGCGTTTCGACTGGAAAAGCGCAAGACTGCAATAGAGTTGAGCGCCCAGGTGAAAGCCAAACGCAAGGTTATTGACAGGGTACGCAAGCGTGTGAAATCCAAGAATCAGAAAGATAAGCGTTTAGCGCGTGAAGAACGTGCGCTGATGAAACTGCTGGAAAATATGAGTAAGAATATGTTGGCGATTGATCAGCAGCAGGCAGAACAACTCAACATTCGTAAGCGTAAAGGGCGGCTGAAGTGGCCGGTTCGTGGTCGTATTATGGCTAGTTTTCGCTCTCGCCCTAAAGCGAGTATGCCGCGACTGCAAGGGATCCAGATGAGGCCCAATACAGGCGTGAAGGAAGTGCATGCGATGGCGGCCGGGCAAGTACGTTATGCAGACTGGTTTGGCGGCTATGGTTTGATGACGATTGTGGATTATGGCGAAGGTGTGCTGGGTGTGTATGCCCATAATGACACACTCTACAAGCAGTTGGGCGATTGGGTGGATGAAGGTGAAATAATTGCTGATGTCGGTAGTACCGGTTGGGTGAAGCGCGTTACTCTTTATTTTGAAGTCAGGGATAAAGGTAAAGCGGTTAATCCGAAACGCTGGTGTCGTCGTTAAAGCACTGGCAGCGTGCAGCATAAGATTGTTGAAACGGGGTAAATATTAAGATGAAGAAAGTATCTTTGAAGTTACGTCATGTGCTAATGGGCACAGTAGCCGGATTTAGTCTTGCCATTGGGGTGATGGTTTGGAGCCCGGGCGAAGGCATCTTACAGGCTGATGCTGCAACTGATTATGAACAGCTTCAAAAGTTTTCACGTGTCATGGAGATGGTGCGCCGTGCTTATGTTGAAGATGTGAAGGATGAGCAGCTTATTGATGGTGCGCTCGATGGTATGCTTACCAGTCTTGATCCGCATTCAACCTACTTGAACAAGGATATGTATAAGCAGATGACGGTGGATACCAAGGGCGAATTTGGTGGCCTGGGTATTGAAATATCGGCTGCTGAAGGTGGCATTCGTATTGTATCTCCCATTGAAGATACACCGGCTGACCGGGCTGGCATTAAAGCCGGCGATATGATTATTAAAATTAATGATGAACTGGCGCGTGATATGAGTTTGTCGGAAGCCGTCAAGATTATGCGAGGCAAGCCCGGTACCAGTATTGTGTTGACGATCTTTCGGAAAACCGAAAATGCACCACTGAACATTAAAATTGTTCGCGATGTCATTAAGGTAAAGTCTGTTAAAAGTGATTTGCTGGCTCCCGGTTATGCGTACTTGCGTATTACCCAGTTTCAGGAGCGTACGGGCAGCCTGTTGATGAAACAGCTTGCGGACTTGGAAAAACGGGCCGATGGAAAGTTAACAGGGGCGGTGCTCGATTTGCGCAATAACCCGGGTGGTTTGCTGAATCAGGCGGTTGAAGTCTCTGATATGTTTTTAGAGAAAGGAAATATTGTCAGCACCAAATCACGGGCAGGTAAAAGCCTTACTTTTGATGCCCGCAGCGGTGATGCATTACATGGCTTGCCACTGATTGTATTGATTAATAATGGTTCTGCTTCTGCCTCCGAAATTGTTAGTGGGGCATTGCAGGATCATCACCGCGCAGTGCTTGTTGGCACCAAAAGTTTTGGCAAGGGCTCGGTGCAGTCCGTAGTCCCGCTGGGTGATGGAACCGCCATCAAAGTAACCACTGCCCTGTATTATACGCCAAGTGGCCGCTCCATTCAGGCTACCGGTATTGATCCCGACATTGAGGTTGAGCAGCTTGTAGTTAAAGCTGAAGAGGCAAAAAAAGCTGGGTTTTCAGTCTCTGAGCGCGATTTGAAAGGTCATTTGTCCAATGGGAATGCCAAGAAGAAGGCTGCCAAAGATAAAGTGAAGGAATCGATTGAGAATCATGCCAGTGATGCCATGAAAGCGCGTCTGAAATTGGATACGCAATTACAACGTGCGTTGGACTTGTTGAAGGGTTTGCATGCCCTTAAAGGATAAGAGCCTCTACTCTAAACGTTGCATACTTTCCGATCTGTTTGATGTCTGAAAAAGAAAAATTACCTTTTTGGCTTGGCGTTGTGCTTGGTCTGATCTTGGGCATGGCGGGGGTGCTGATGGTCATCATGCCCCAGCTTGATCGAAGCGATCAGGGCTCACCTGCGGTGGATGCGTCTGATTTGAATTATAAAGCAAATAATCAGGATGCTGCATTGCAGCCACCAGTGCTTGATGCAACGCCGGATCAAGGTGCATTGAATCCACATGAATTATCATTATCAGCTGATCAACCGGATAATGAAATAATGCACGAGGATTCAGACGCCTATGTTGATCAGTCTATACAAGCACCAGCGATGCAGGGTGGCAATGAAGAGGTCTTGGATGCCATTGAGTCACCCTCAGGGATAGCAGATGTCCAGCCATTAGTGCCTGTAGATCAAAAGGAAAAATATGGTATTGCTCTGGTGATTGATGATGCCGGTTATGATTTGAAGGCAGTCGAACGTGTGTTGGCTTTGTCTGTACCTGTGGCAATCTCGGTTCTTCCTGAATCTACCTTTGCTCGCCAAGCCGCGGTGTTGGCGAAACAAGCCGGCCAAGTGGTGATGCTGCATCTGCCAATGCAGCCAGAAGACCCATCATTGGAAATGACGGAAGACTTTCTACACGGCAAAATGAATCGAAATGCAATTCGAAATACCTTTTTGAAAGATCTTGCAAAAGTGCCATTCGTAGAGGGTGTAAATAACCATATGGGCTCCAGGTTGACACAGATGGATAAACCCATGCATTGGGTCATGCAGGTATGTCAGGAAAAAGGGCTGTTTTTTGTGGATTCAAGAACCAGTGCCCGGAGCGTGGCCGCAACATCGGCAAAATCAATGGGTGTCGCCTGGGCGTCACGTAGTATTTTTCTTGACCACGAGATGACATTGGAAGCCATGAAGCATGCCTGGCAGCGCGCACGTAATTGTGCGAAGAAAAAACTCAGCTGCGTGATCATTGCGCACCCCAGAGCTAAAACAGTGGCATTCCTGGAAAATTATCTCAGTAAAGATGATGCGAAACAGATGGTTTCCATCAGGCGGTTGTTGCAGACAACGCCTATAGTATCACAGGCATCGAAAAGCGTCTTACCATGATCTCTTTGCGTAAATACCTCTTCGCCGGTGTGGTAACGTTGGTGCCGCTACTGGTTGTTGCAGCGCTGATTAACTGGTTGATCGAAGTCTCTGATAAAACTGTTGCACTATTGCCTGTCGGCTATCGACCGGATGCATGGATTGGTATGGATATTCCCGGCATGGGAATTATTCTGGCACTGGTGTTTATTATCATCATTGGTGCGTTGACCACCCATTTTATCGGTCGTCATTTGATGCGTTTGGTGGACAGGGTTATGGGGCGCATTCCATTAGTGCGTAACGTGTATAATGCAACGCGTCAGCTGCTTGAATCCATTTTTGGTGATGGTTCAAAAGCATTTAAAGAAGTGGTGATGGTGCCCTTTCCTAATCAAGGTAGTCTGGTGATGGGGTTTGTGACGGGGGAAAGCCCTTTGCAGGTATCTGAAGGAGAGACAACGCGCGTGGCTGTGTTTGTTCCATCTACGCCAATACCAACCACTGGCTGGTTGCTGTTTGTAGAGGCCTCTGAACTCAAGCATCTGGATATTAGTGTGGAAGAAGGAATGAAACTGCTGCTATCCGGCGGTGCTGTATCTACTCCCGGAGAGAAAAAAACAAACTGATCCAGTGAAGCACTTATCTGTGTTGAATGTATCGTTTTGTGTTCATACAGCTGAGAAAATTGTTGTCTTTGCGCTTGTTCCTGTCACGAATAGCGTTACGATACTCGCATGCTGAAAAAATATTTATTTCTATTCGTTTTACTCTTGATGACTACGCAAACTTGCGCAGCCGCAAGTGACAAACCATCCATCGATTCCATCCAGACCTTGATTGAACAAGGTGATGTAAGCGCAGCATTATTGAAGATGCAGCAGATGGTCAATGATGACCCGAAAAACTATCAAGCATGGTTTTTACTCGGGGTGAATCAGGCTGAGCGGGGGGCTTTCGATGATGCGATCAAGTCTTTTAATCATGTGATTGCCTTGCAACCGACATTGGCAGAGCCACACAATAATTTAGCAGTGATTTATAATGAAATGGGTAATTATCGGGCAGCTGTAGATGCGTTGGAGAAATCACTGGCATTAAAGCCGGACTATCTGACAGCGCAGGAAAATATCGGAGATTTATATGTGAAATTGGCTGCCGATGCCTATCGCAAGGTGCTGGCAAAAGATCAGAATGCCGCGCTGCAACAACGCTATCAGCGCCTGCTAAAAGTGCATGCTGATGTTCCGGTGGCTGCTGTTGAACCGATAGTTCATCAATCAGACAAGAAAAAAGTTAATATGACACCGTCCAGGGCAAATACAGCAAAGCGTGTCAAATCTGAACCTGTTGTCATCAAGCATACGGCAATGTTGACGCAATTCAAAAAAGAGGTGCTGAGTGCTGTTGAAGCGTGGCGAGTGGCGTGGGGAAACAAAAATTTACCTGCTTATTTTGCGGCCTATAGCGAGGATTTTAAGTATGGTGACAGGTTTGCATCCTTTGCGAAGTGGAAAGCGTATAAAATATGGGTAATACAGAAACGTGAATTTATCAAGGTAGATATTGAGCATGTTGTGGTGACAGTATTTGCTGAAAATGTAATCAAGGTTCAGTTTTTACAGCATTTCCGTTCTGATACATATAATAATGATGATAACAAAGAGATGTTGTTTAAAAAGGGAACCGATGGCTGGAAAATTATTTATGAAGCATCTGTATAATTCGTTGCGTTTAGGACTGTTAGCACTGCTCACGTTTGTGTGTGTGGCGACTGCCACTGCTGCTGATCAGCAATGGGAATGGGTGGTCAAGGAGATCAAGACTGGTAGTGATGTGGCTGTGAAGCAGCTATCACATCAGGAGCGCACTGTTTTGCTAGCGACGATTGCGCTTAAGTCAGATGATCCTGACAGTGCATTAAGGCTGTTGTTGAAGGCTAAGAAGGGTAAAGATCCGCTGGTGGCATTGTTGGAAGCAGAGGCCTATCGGCAGCAGGCAATACAGGCCATGCGGGATTCTGGTGCTGGTGGTATGGGCAGACAGGAACGCATGTTGGAATCTGTAGATCTGAATAATGGTCTGGGGGAAGCCGATGCGCGGCTGAATGCTTTTATCTCCAATCTACGTAGCGTTAAAGGTGAACCGGTCGATGTGCTATTGGCTGGCAGTAGTATGGCGAATGTGTTCATGTTTGATAAAGCGCGTAACCGTTTGTTTGTATATAAGCCGACTGGTTCGGGCGGTTTTGAAAAAGTGACCGATGAGTATGTTGTGACCGGTTCTATTCAGGGTGATAAAATACGGCGCGGAGATGGCAAGACACCGCATGGTGTTTATCGCTTTATCAAAAAATTGCAGGGTAAAAACCTGGAAGCGCGTTATGGCCCTGTTGCATACCCTATAGATTATCCGAATACCTTGGATTTACTACATCAAAAAAATGGCAGCGGTATCTGGATGCATGGCTATCCGATGGATGTGAGTCGCAGGCCACCACAAGATACGCGGGGTTGTTTTTCGTTAAACAATCATCGCTTGATGAACATCTCTAAATATGTGCGTCTGCATCGTAGCTGGGTCATTGTGGGTAAAGATTTTGTGTTTGGTCAAAATAAAGACAAGCAAGAAATGCTGGAATCGGTCCAACGTGATATTGAAGCCTGGCGGAGAGACTGGATGTCATTGAATGCCAATGCCTACTTTTCACATTACCATGAAAAGTTTCGCTCCGGTGATCGCAACCTGGCCGAGTGGAAGCGTTATAAATCAAAGCTGAATGCGAAAAAAACATCTGTTCATGTTGAATTGACCGACATGACCATTATTCATGACCCCAACCCATGGCCGGAAGGGGAAATAGTCGTGGCCGAATTTGATCAACGCTATCGCTCCAGCAATTATAAAGATCAAGGTCGTAAACGTGTATATCTGGTACGCGCCAGTGCCAATCAAGCATGGAAAGTATTGATTGAAGAGTCTTTGCCACAATGAGTGAGACAAAGGATCAATCCGGTAAGCCTGCTGTCGCCAGTATAGGCGATCTGTCATCGCGTCGATTCCAGCAAATAGCCGACGAAAACCGTGAGCTGAAAGCGTATGTTGCGGATGTTATGCAGCGCCTCAGACAAAATGAGCGCCTGTTTTCACGCATGTTTGAGCTTGAATCCGATGTGTTGAAATCAACCGATCCAGAAGATCTCTGTTTTACCTTGTTGCGTGGCTTGCGTACTCGCTTTGACCTGGATTTTGTACGCTTCTGGTTTGATCGTTCTAGTTTTATTGGCAGTCATCAACTGGATGGTCTGTCTGAACGCGACCTGGTCTGGATTGAAGCGGGTGAAATCAAACAGATGGGGCTGGATCGTAAACGTACGTGGCTGGTGCAGCTCTCCAGTCAACAGAGCTTTGACTGGCTGACAGAAAAAGATAGCCATCTGGGCTCGATTGCCTTGCTCACATTGGGCGATCTGGAAAAACCGTTTGGTGTGCTCGGTGTTGGTGCGCTGGATAGGGATCGTTTTGCTCCGGATCAGAGTAGTGATTTTCTTCAGCATTTATCACAAGTAATTGGTTTAACACTAGAGCATGCCGTGGCACGTGAACATTTGGCAAGGCTTTCAGTCACTGACCCGTTAACGGGCAGTCATAATCGCCGTTTTTTGCAGCCACATAGTCATCAGCCATTGTCACAGTGGTTTGGTAAAGATACCGCAGTGGTCTGCCTCTACGCAGATGTTGATAAATTTAAAACATTGAATGATGCGTTGGGCCATGACGCTGGTGATGAAGTGCTTGCGATGGTTAGCCGCATATTACGTCAGGACGTGCGCGCCAATGATCCATTGATTCGTATGGGCGGGGATGAGTTTGTGTTGTTGATGGCAGGTTGCTCCGAAGCTAAGGCGCGTGACATTGCCCGGTCGGTGGTTGACGCTGTTGCTGGTGAGTCTGTAAGTGAGTCCAGGGCTGTGACAGTAAGTATTGGTGTGGCTTGCTCACCATCGAATAAGGATATCGCAGTGAAATCTTTAATTTCTCAAGCTGATCAGGCTATGTATGTAGCCAAAGCCTTAGGTGGCAACCGATTTGAAATGGCGGAGTCCCTTGCCGGGGTGGTTGCGAATGATGATGGAGATGCATGTTAATCATCTAAGCCTGCATGAGGCGATTGGCTCTTTTCTGGATGAGCTTGCTGATGTGCGTCTGGCATCGGTGCATACCGTGTCAGCTTATCGGCGTGATTTATTGAAATTTATGAGCCACTGTGGTGCTGATACAGATGTGGATCATATCACCCGCACGCAAGTACAGGACTGGCTGGTTGCCAGCCATGCCGCAGGCTTAGCTGCTTCAACGCTGGCCAGACGTTTGTCTGCTGTATCCAGTTTTTTTGATGATGCTGTCCGATCCGGTCACTGTAAATCGAATGTTGCTGCCGGTGTCCGTGCTCCAAAACAGCCTAAGCGCCTGCCTCGGACATTGCCGCCAGAGCAGACATCGGCATTGATGCAGCATACAGACCGCAATTCGGATCATCGTGACTTGGCGCTACTGGCGGTAATGTATGGCTGTGGGCTGCGAGTATCAGAAGTGGTTGGGCTGAATATGCATGATATTAATCTGGATCAACATGAATTGCGTGTATTTGGTAAGGGACGCAAGGAGCGTGTAGTACCGTTACCTGAAGGGGCAATGCAATATTTGCAGACCTATTTGAGTGAACGAGAAGTGCACACCGTTTCAGAAAGCGCAGAGCACGATCAGGCTGTGTTTTTGAATAAGTATGATACCCGACTTTCCATTCGCAGTGTTCAACGCATGTTGAAGGAACGCGCTGTGGAAACAGGGGCGGATGTGTCGGTGAGTCCACATCGGTTGCGCCACTCCTTTGCTACGCATCTGTTGGCTGGAGGTGTGGATCTGCGTGCTATTCAGGAGCTGCTTGGTCATGCCTCTCTGGGAACCACGGAGCGATATACTCATCTCGACATCGCTAAACTCACCGAGGTGTATGATAAAACACATCCACGCGCCAGAAAGAAATAGCGCATACACGGGTTGACATGATTCACCTTAAACTCAATGATGGACGGATCAATTATATGGTGAAATCATGATTGTCAGATTGAGTTGATAAATGAGGCTGATCAATGGCGCCGATAGATTGAACCGATAAAAATAATACAGAGGAATTATTACCATGTCAGATACTGCAGCGACTGAAACAGAGGCTCCTGTTTTCAATATTCAGAAACTATATGTCAAAGATATTTCATTTGAAAACCCGAACGCGCCTGAAGTGTTTACAGTCCAGGATGCCGAGCCCAATGTTGAATTGAATATCGGTCTGGAAAACAAACAGCTGGATGCAGAACATTGGGAAATCACGCTGAAGGTGTCAGCGATTATGCGTGATGATAAAAATGACCAGTTGTTGTTTGAAGTTGAAATTGAACACGCCGGCTTGTTCTATATTAAAAATGTACCTGAGGAACACATGGTTCATCTGCTTGGGGTTGAATGTCCTACGATTCTGTTCCCTTATACACGTCAGATTATCAGCCAGTTGACTGTGGATGGTGGTTTTATGTCGTTGATGCTTGAACCTGTAAACTTTGCAGCCGCTTTTGAATCGAGCCGCGCGCAGCAAGCGCAAGAACAACAGACACTAAATTAATGATACACAGCTCTGAGCGTGGCTGATTACAGGTTGATTATTTTCTGATCTCTGTAATCAGCTGCCCGCAGGCCGCTGAAATTTCGCGGCCCTTTGATTTGCGTTCAATCGCAATCAGCTTGGCCTCAACCAGTACGGCCTGAAAGGCGTGTACGGTAGACTGATCGGGTCGTTTAAATGCTGATCCGGGATAAGGATTAAAGGGCAGTAAATTGATGGTGCAGTTTAATCCTTCAAGTAGCTGACACAAACGCATGGCGTCTTCGATGCTGTCATTGATGCCCGCCAGCATAACGTATTCAATAAGTACACGTTTATGGCCACGTTCCTGGATATATGCCCGTACAGCCTGCATCAGCTTGGCAATCGGATATTTTTTATTGATGGGAATAATCCGGTTACGTACTTCATCGGTTGTCGCATTGAGTGAGACGGCCAGGTTGCACGGGAATTTGTCTTCCAACATGCGATAAATGGCCGGCACCATACCGGATGTGGAGAGGGTGACCCGGTTGGGTGAAAACGCCATGCCTTTAGGGTCTGTGACAATATTGAGGAACTGTTTTACCGCATCATAATTGTGCAGTGGTTCCCCCATGCCCATCAATACGATATTGCTTACTTTCTGGCCGCTAATGCGCTGGCCGGCCATGATCTCTGCGACCATTTCAGCAGCACTCAGATTGCGGGTTAATCCCGCCGTTGCAGTCAGGCAGAAGGTGCAGCCGACGGCACAGCCTACCTGTGTAGAAATGCATTGGGTTAAACGTTTTCCACCTTCAATCAGCACGGTTTCAACGGCTTTGCCATCGGGCATCTGCAGTACCAGTTTTCGCGTGCCGTCAGCCGCTAACTGTTCAGCGCTACACGTGGGTTCAAACATAGAGACATGCTCGTTGAGATAGCTATGCAGCGCCAGAGGGATTCTTGGGATATCAGCAATGTTGGTGTTATAACGCCTGAACACTGAAGCCAGGATATGATCGGCGTGCACGGGTTTTACGCCAGCCTGATGGCATAGCGCTATCAAATCACTGTGGTTCATACCAATCAGTGGTGTTTTGGCGTGTCTTGAATCGTTGCTCATGGGCTAAATAAAAAGCGCATGTGTAGAGGTCCACACATGCGCTTTCAAAAGGGTGATCCTGTTATTGTTCAGTTACAGGCCGTATTTAGCTTTGTTCGCAGCTACTTCTTCCGCTGATGGAGGCGTGTGATCATGGACTTCTGCAAGATCAAATGCTTCGCGTTTACTATCACAGAGCTCATTCAGCTCAATGTCGCCTTCGAATACTTCAGGCACATCTTCTTCCGGATAAATGGCTTCCCAAGGGCATTCAGGTTCGCACACAGCACAATCAATGCACTCTTCTGGTGAGATGTAGAGCATGTTTGGTGTTTCATCATTTTTTTCTTTTGGTTCATAGAAACAGTCAACCGGACATACAGCAACACAAGCGCTATCTACGCAGTCTTTACATAATTGGGTAACAACAAAGGCCATGGATTATTCCTCTACTTCATTAATAATTAAAAACGGCGTGCAAGCTAGCAAGCGCAAGCGCTGATTGCCACCATAGCCAATGCATGTGATTATTTATTACCTGGAATATAACTATAGTATTCAGATAAACTATATAGGATTCACGAGAATGCGTGTAGATCAATCCAATGAAGAAACCATTACCGGCCAATTGCAGCGCATGGCGATGCTGCGGGGCTGGTCGCCTCAAACAACAGAGTCATACCGTGCCGATTTGCTACATGCTCATCTGTTTTTCAAATCTATCAACGTCGATTTGGTACAGGTTGATCAGGCTGAAGTGTTGAAATATCTGGCATCACTACGACAGGATGGGCTAAAGGAGAGTACGATTCAGCGCCGTCGCAGTGCGCTATCTACCTGGTTCGCCTATTTGCAGGATCAGGGCATGCGAGAAGATCATCCTGCCCGGCATTTGCCTAAGCTGCGCAAAAGCCGCCCTTTGCCCAAATTACTCAGTGAGCAAGATGTTGAATTGCTTTTGGCAGCTCCCGATACAACGACCCCTACAGGTCTGCGTGACCGTTGTATGCTGGAGATGTTGTATGCGACAGGCCTTCGGGTCAGTGAACTGGTTAGTTTGAGTCTGGCCAATATCGATATGGCAGGAGGTCTGGTGCGTGTGATTGGCAAGGGGGATAAGGAGCGATTGGTGCCTTTTGGTGAAGAGGCTGAACGTTGGTTGCAGGCGTGGCTACAACTGCGCCCGAGCGAGCCTGCCGGTTCTTTTTTGTTTGCCGGACGTGGCGGCAAGGCGATGACACGACAAAATTTCTGGTTGCGCATCAAACAGTATGCTGCTCAGGCTGGTGTGTTTCCTCTACCGTCACCGCATACCTTAAGACATGCATTTGCAACGCACTTGCTGAATCACGGGGCTGATTTGCGAGCCGTGCAGATGTTGCTTGGACATAGCAATATCACCACTACTGAAATTTATACCCATGTTGCCAAAGCTCGCCTGCATGATTTGGTGAATCAATCGCACCCCTTGGGGAAACGCTGATGGGTGAAATGCTGTTGTGCCGGTGATGCATGAGATGGGAAATTAAAATCACTCCGCATACAGGTTGAAAAGCCCCTGTTCATAATCGCAGGAGCATTTTGCATTTGCTTTTGTTAGTTTCCATGTTTCTTTAATTCCAATGAATACGTTTTATCCGTAAATGTTGAACAGCGTGTGCGGATTACTGGAGCAAAATGATGGTAGATAAAAAAACAGCATCGAAAATCGCTTGTTATTCAGTAGGGCTGGCAGGCATCCCCGTTGCGGAATCTGCAATTTCCTCTGTGGATGGTACGCGTGGTTATCTGGAATATCGCGGTATTGATATTGAGCAATTGGCAGAACACTCCTCGTTTGAAGAGACCTCCTGGTTGTTGTTGTATGGTGAACTGCCAACTGAAGATCAACTCACCACCTTTAAAAATGATCTGTGCCATCATCGGCGTATAAAATTCCGTATTCGAGATATGATGAAATGTTTTCCTGAATCGGCGCATCCCATGGACTCGTTGCAGGCCACTGTTGCTGCACTTGGAATGTTTTATCCGTTTCCCAAGTCACAGGAAGGGGGACTAGCCCACAAAGCTGTGCATCAGGTATTTGTAAACATGATCGCAAAAGTCCCTACGTTGGTTGCCGCACATGCACGCATGCGTCATGGCGATGATCCGATTGCACCGCGTGATGACCTCTGCCATGCTGCAAATTTTTACTATATGCTGACAGGTAATGAACCGGATGAACTGACGACGCGTATTATGGATGTGGCGCTGATTGTGCATGCCGAACACACCATGAATGCCAGCACCTTTTCCACGCTGGTTGTATCTTCCAGCCATGCTGATCCTTATACCGCTATCAGTGCAGGTATCGGTTCACTCTCCGGTCCGCTGCATGGTGGAGCCAATGAAGATGTACTGCATATGCTTGATGAGATCGCTTCGGTGGATGCTGCTGAGGCATATCTACATGATAAGCTGGATAGAAAGGCGAAAATTCCAGGCCTGGGCCATCGTGTCTATAAAACCAAAGATCCGCGTGCGGTGTTGCTGCAGAAGCTCTATGTAAAATTGACAGAAAAACTAGGTGCTGATCCAACGTATGAAATAGCAAGTCGTATTGAAGAGTTATCCAAAGAGACGCTGGGGAAAAAAGGTGTTTGCCCGAATGTCGATTTCTATTCAGGCATCGTATATCGCAAACTGGGTATTCCAACTGACATCTTTACGCCTATTTTTGCGGTTGCGCGTGTGGCCGGTTGGCTGGCACACTGGAAAGAACAGCTGGGTGTTGGTCGCATTTACCGGCCTGCTCAGATTTATACTGGTCAAAAAGGTCTATCGTATATTCCAATGGAAGAGCGTAGCTAATCAGGGTTCATTGCATGTTCCGTTTCTCTCTGTATTCAGTGCTGTTTACAGCGCTACTGTTTGTCGCTTCACTTTCTCAAGCCGCAGCCCCTGCTTCAAGCATGGTGGTTTCAGCTCATCAGCTGGCAACACAAGCAGGCCTTGAGGTTTTAGAGGCAGGCGGAAATGCATTTGATGCTGCTGCAGCTACTACCCTGGCTCTGGGCGTTGTCGAGCCCGGTTCATCAGGTCTTGGTGGTGGTGGCTTTTTCCTGCTCTATATCGCCAAAGAAAAGCGTTATGTGATGATCGATGCGCGTGAAACATCACCGCAGTTGGCTGAGCACGGTGAAATATATCAAACCCGTTCCAGTATTGATGGCCCACAATCCGCGGGCGTACCGGGCATTGCAGCCGGTGTGGATCATCTGGTCAGTCGATATGGAGTGTTGAAACGTGATCAAATCACGCAGCCCGCTATCGGTTTAGCGCGCGATGGTTTTGCCGTTTCCGAGCGCTTGCAAGGCATGCTTAATTGGCGTGGAAAGGCATTCAACGATAGTGCTAAGCGTATCTTTCTGAGGGGTGATAAGCTTAAACAGCCGGCTTTGGCTGATACTTTAACGCGTTTTGCCAAAGCGGGTGCAGATGACTTCTACCATGGTGAAACTGCAGGCCGCCTGGTTGCAGATATGAAACGCGACGGTGGCTTGATTCGTGAAGCAGATCTGGCTGCCTATCGGGTGATTGAGCGTGAACCGGTTGCGTTTGATTATCAGGGTTATCATGTTGTCTCGGCGGCGTTGCCGTCATCGGGTGGTTTGACGTTGGCACACCTATTCGGGCAACTGAAAAATGATGATTTCAAATCGTTGAACCAGGCAGATCGCAAACATCTGCTTATTGAGGCGATGAAACGCGCCTATCGGGATCGTAATCAGCATCTGGGTGATCGTGATTGTGTGCAGATTCCCAAAGATTATTTGCAGCCAGAGCGTTTGCAAACCTTACGATCGAGTATTGATATGGAAAAGGTGACCCCCTCGAAAACCTTGAACGGTTTGGCGGAACCTGCCGGTAATGGTACGGACACCACGCATTTTTCTGTGATTGATGCACAAGGTAATATGGTTTCTGCGACGCTGTCGATCAATTACGCTTTTGGCTCTGCTTATGTATCCCCTTCAACTGGTATCCTACTTAACGATGAGATGGATGATTTTGCCACACAGGTGGGTAAAGCTAACGCCTATGGTCTGGTGCAAGGCAAGGCCAATGCTGTAGCACCCGGAAAACGCATGTTATCGAGCATGACGCCAACCTTTGTAATAGGCCCGAAACGCACATTCATAGTAGGTACGCCCGGCGGTTCGCGTATTATCAGCATGGTCGCGTTGGCCATGATGGGCTTTATACTGGATGAAACCGAGCCCAAGCAGTGGGTGGATGCGGCGCGTTACCATCACCAGTTTTTACCTGATGTGGTGCAATATGAACAAGGTGCTTTTTCAAAAGATGTTGCCGATGATTTACAAAAGCGAGGGCATCATCTCAAGGCAATGAATAGACAATATGGTAATATGCAAGCCATTTTATGGCAGCGGCAATCAGGTGCGTTGACAGGTATTTCAGATCATCGTGGTGAAGGCCTGATTGGTTCGCCTGCAAAATAGCGGGCACGTGGGGTAGAGGGGATGCACTATCTGACACAATCTGTTGGCTCTGTTTTGGGATTACTACCGCGGATGCGAGCATGGCTGCTGTTGGTTGTGGGCGCTCAAACAACTGAAAATGAAGGAAGTAGTTGCTTTTTTTCTTATTTTCAACTAAATATAAGATCAAACTATCAAGAAACACTCTGGAGATCGTAATGAAAAAAATACTAATTGGCATAGCAATGATTCTGGCGGGCAGTAGCAGCGCTCAGGCTCAGGATTTCAAACCGTATGCGGGTGTCGGTGTAGGTGTTTTTGGGATTGATGCGAAGGATACGACTACTGCCTTCTCTCAAAAAGTCACTGCCTTAGGTGGCTATGCGAAGTTTGGCGTAGATATGTATGAGTATTTTGGTATGGAGTTGCGTCTTGGCACGGTAGACAGTACCGGTAAACAGACGTATCCGGCTGGAAGTACTCTTGCAGGTACGGTTATTGCTACCCCGGCAACGGTGGATATGAGCACGAACTATTTTAAATCCTATCTGCTTAAAGTGCAGAATGCTGTGTCATCGGATTTCCGTTTCTATGCCTTGGTGGGGGCAACCACTGCCAAGCCATTGTTTAAAGTTGATGTGCCGGGTATTGCCCTGTTTGCGCCAATGAAATCGAAAACAGGCTTCAGCTACGGCGGTGGCGGCGATTTCTCCATTAATGATCAGTTTTCTGTTGGTGGTGAGTGGATGCAGTACTGGACCAATGTCAAAGTTGGCGCGACACGCGCGACAATGGTCAATCTTTGGGGAGCTGTTGGCACATTTACAATGAAGTTCTGAATGAATCTTGGCAGTTGCCCGAAAGTAGCTACACGCAAAGGCCTTGCATGCGAGAGAGTGTTGATCGTATAGGGTGATTAAGAATCAATGCCTGCCTGAATCGCTGCGAGCAGGGCAGGGGCCGCTGTTTCTGTGCGCATGATGCGGGGGCCGAAGGTGAGACAGTTAAACCCGGCAGTATTGAGGGTGTCGATATCCCGATCACTCCAGCCGCCTTCAGGTCCTATGGCGAGCGTAATATCGTCCGCATTGAACATCGCGTCTTTCTGCTCTTGCCAACGGCTGGCTTTTGGCTCCGGATGCAGGGTGAAACAGAGACCAAGCGCAGGCGAATCTTTCAATGTATTGGTCCAGTGCACTTCAGGTACCATGGTGCGGCCACTCTGTTCAGCGGCTTCAATGGCGATGCTCTGCCAGCGCAGCAGACGTTTCTTCAGTTTAGCACCATCGAGTTTCAGGGTGCTGCGCTCACTGCGCACAACAGTAAAACTTGCTGCTCCAAGTTCGGTAGCTTTTTGTAATACTGTTTCAATTTTTTCACTGCGACAGGCTGCCTGTACGATATGTACGCGTTTTGGCATTTCTCGATCCACCTCTGCATATGAGGCAATAAAAAGAGCGGGGTTTTCACGGGTTAGTTGTTCAACCGTGCACAGAAACTCACCACCCTGTCCATTAAACACAATGACCTCATCTCCAGCATTCAGGCGCATGACGCTGCGCAGATAGTGACCCTGATCCGTAGGTAATGTGAGCGATGTGCCTGTTTCAAGAGGCTGATTCAAATAAAGGCGGCAAGTCATAGGCGGGATTTGGCCTGATTTATCTGTCTGATGCAATACCGTTTTCAATTTGGAGATGCAGAAGTGATGCAATACCTTGACCCTTAGACGGCTGGGTTCATTATGCGCGCATGTTTTTTGGAGATTTAGAAGCCCAGGATTGGCAGTCCGTGCGTTACTGGAAAGCGGCAGAGGCAGGACTTAGCCGCGATGCAGGTGCGATTTTGACGACCGCTGGTTCATTGACCCGTTTTTTGGAGCGTCATTTTGGTATTCGTTTGGACGTAGAGCTACACGATCAATTTGTAGATCTTACTAAACCGGGTGAAGGGCCATTGTTAGGCTGTGAAGGAAACGCCCCCGTTCTACGGCGTCAGGTCTCTTTAATGCATCGTGGATCGGTACTGTTTGATGCCGAATCCGTATTGCCATTGGAGACGTTGCCGGCCGATTTGATTGCTGATCTGGAAGCAGGGGAGCGACCTCTGGGTAACCTGTTGCTGGATAGAGGGCTATCCCTGGCACGTTCCGATCTCAGTGTGGCGCAAATGCAGGGTGAAAGTGTACATAAAGGGCGTTGGGCCAGACGCTCCGTGTTGCGTTCTCCATCCGGTGTGCAGGCGTTGGTGGTGGAGGTGTTTCATCCCATCATGTGGGCTCGAATCGAAACGACAAGCCGTCGATACAGGCTCTAACAGATGATGAGATTCTCACCTGTTGGAAGCTTCATTGACTGGGTTAAACTCTTACGTATTGATCGCCCCGTGGGTTACTGGTTGTTATTGTGGCCAACCTTGTGGGGCTTGCTGGCGGCATCCGGTGGGCGGCCAAGTTTGAAAAATGTCATTGTTTTTGTGGGTGGTGTGGTGCTGATGCGCTCTGCCGGTTGTGTGATCAATGATATTGCCGACCGAAAGTTCGATCCGATGGTTGAACGTACCAAAGCGCGCCCTATTGCGGCCGGTAAGATTGCTCCGGGTGCCGCATTGATCGGTTTTGTAGTCATGTTGCTACTCGCTCTGTTGTTGGTGGCGCAAACTTCCGCATATGTGATTGTGTTGGCGGTGATAGGAGCAGTGCTGGCTAGTCTGTATCCATTTATGAAGCGTTATACCCATTTTCCGCAAGCCTGGCTTGGCATGGCTTTTGGCTGGGGGGCTATTATGGCCTGGGCGGCGGAAACCGGTGATGTCTTTGATTCACCCATTCCCTGGTTGTTGTTTTTTGCCAATGTGTGCTGGTCGTTATCATATGATACTGCGTATGCTCTGTCTGATCGGGATGATGATAAAAAGATTGGTGTGAAATCCACGGCGATTTTCTTCGGTGATGCCGCTGTGCCGGCTATCCTTATCCTTGGATTTATGAACATTATGTTGCTTGGCGTGTCTGCATATATTATGGGTGGTTTCTGGATAGGGCTGGCTTGGTGGGCTGCAATGATTCTGCAGTTGATGCTTGGCGGTCGTTTGATGCGCTGTGGTGAACATTGGGGTTTTGAGTTCTTTATACTCTCGCATTATGTGGGCGCGGTATTTACTGTCGGCCTTATTCTACAAGGATTATCTGCGTCATTCTAATGCCACGCTGCTTGTTGTCTCAAGCACGGTGACTTCATTGTAGTACATAAGAACGGTGGCGTGAGGATAGAAGGGGATAAAACCCGCTCTCAGGTGTAATACTGCAGTGGTAAGGAATCGGTTGTTTGTCTATACTCTATCCTATGCCTTTGCGTATGCCGATCATTGTGGTTTTGTTTTTCTCACTCTGCGTGGGTGTTGCTCAGGCAGCTATTGCAGACAATCAGTTACTTACATATCGCAGCTGGGTGAATCAGTTTAAAGATGAGCCAAAGGGGCCATTTAAGGCCATTCAGTGGCATTGTAAAGATGGTAGCGTGTTGCCGCCGGAAGCGTATGCCTGCCAGGATCATGGTGGTGGTCGCCAGTACGGCGAATGGAATGAGCGTGCAGTGGCTATGCGCGAAAATGGCTACCTAATTGCGAATATACTTGCAGCTATAGACCCGCAGCAGTTTGTAAACTCATCTGACAGTGCGGAACATTTGAGTCAAATACTGCTTGAGCAGTTTTTGATACATATTGATAACGGTTGGGTCTTTCGCAAAGCCAAATATTATCGCGGTGCTATTCAAACCGAAGTTGAACAGGATGCGGCAACAAAAATTGTTCTGGCCATGCTGGGTGATAAGCGCTGGCTCACGTCGGAGCGCTTCCTTTTATTGCGGGAAGCGGTGCGGATGTTGCCAATTACGGTTGAGCCATTGCTGGGTGCAGAAGTGCGTCAGATGGCGGCCGATATAAGCGAAAGAGATCCGGGATTTCATGATCTGCGTGTGAAAATTCATAGTATCCCTGACGCTAAGGATAGCGAAAGCGTACGCGCGTATGCTGCTAAATCGGGTGTTGCCGGTTTGGAAACACAGTATGCAGGTCTGGTAGCAGGGCTGGAAAAAATGTTTGGTGCCCAGACAGCCAATGAACAGCTCAAACAGTTGCATGATGAATCGACCAATAGGGCTTTTCGTCGTGAAATGACGAAGCTGATACATGCGCTTAAGCGGACAAAAAGCAGTGCTCAGATCATTGAGCTGGCAGCCTCAAAGGCACAAGCATATCGAAGCTTATTAACCAGTGATAATCCCTATACCGTATATAATCGACTGCGTTTTCTGCGCGCTACGCTGATTCTTGAGCAGGAAGTGTTTGTTCAAGCCAGCCAACTTATGAAAGGTGTTGATCATGCTAGTCGGCGTACCCGCTTGCGATGGTTGCGCCACATTGCAGCAGCACTGCATGCGACGGGTATGTTATCTGACCGACAGTGGCAAGCCATATCACAAGAGCTTGATGCTTTATTACAACACAGACGGATAAAGGTACGTGATTATCATGCCTCGCTGAATTATCTGGGCCGTGTTTCGCAGTGGTCACAGCGCGCCCTGGCATTTCATTTTTCCACGGCTCTGAAACAGTGGCAGCCAATAACACCATTGGTACAACTGTTTATACCGGATCGCTTAAGAGGTAGTCCGTTGTTGCCGTATATGCAGGTGCTGGATACCTTGATCGTAGATGCCAATAGTTTGAGTGGCATGAAACACCAACTGTTTGGTAGAGAAGTGGGTAGTGGGTTGCGGGCCTTGAATCAGGGATTGCGTCGAGGTGTGCTGCTAGCTGAGCCTAAGCAGGGTGAGAAAATGCGCTCTGATGGCATCTATATTCTTAAATCCACCACACAAAAACTGACTCCTATCGCTGGCATCATTACCCGCGGTGAAGGTAGTTCAGTCTCGCATGTGCAGCTGTTGGCGCGAAATATGGGTATTCCCAATCTGGTTGCAGACGACATGCGTATAGCTGAAATTCGGACGCATATAGGCGAGCGAGTTGTGTTGGCTGTAAGTCAAAGGGGCGTGATCAATATAGTGCCGGATCATAAGAAGTGGGATGTTGTATTTGGCTCTGAGTCGCAAGATAAGGTGACGATAAATCCTGATCTGGAAAAGTTGAATTTGAAAGACAAAACAATCATTGCTTTAAAGATCATCAGGGCCACTGATTCAGGTAGGACGGTAGGCCCAAAAGCAGCCAACCTTGGCCAGCTATCTTACTATTATCCACAGCTGGTGGGCCCCGGTCTGGTCATCCCATTCGGTGTGTTTCGTGACTATATGCAGCAACCGATTGAAGCCGGGGGCATATCCATTATTGCCTGGATGCGGAGTGAATACCGTCGTCTGGACCGTATGAAAATGGGCGCTGCACGCATTCGGGAAACACATCAATTTCTGGCGAAATTACGCAATAGAATTATTGACGGAGATCCGGGGCTTGTTTTTCGTCAACAACTGGAAAGAGCTATAAAAGATAAATTCGGCAGCCGTGATGGCAACGGTATTTTTGTGCGTAGTGATACCAATGTTGAAGACCTGCCTGGATTTAATGGGGCCGGGTTGAACCTTACAGTGCCGAATGTGGTTGGCTTTGATGCCATTCTGAATGCAGTAAAACGTGTATGGGCCTCTCCGTTTAGCGAGCGGGCATTTGCCTGGCGGCAATCCAATATGGAAAAACCGGAACATGTGTATCCTGCCGTGTTGTTGATGGAAAGTTTTCCCTCAGAAAAATCCGGTGTGATGGTCACTGCCGATGTGGGAAGTGGAGACCATAGCTGGCTGACCATTGCTGTAAATGAAGGTGTGGGTGGTGCTGTTGATGGACAGGCTTCTGAAGAGCTGCGCGTAGGGCGTATGCATGATGGTGTCCGTCTGCTTAGTCAGGCAACAGCAGCTAAGAAAATGGTGCTTTTAGAGCAGGGTGGTGTTGAACACAGGGCAGCCAGTGGTGAGCCGTCACTGTTGAATCAGGATGAGATCAAACAGTTACAGAGTCTGGCTGCCGATGTTGACTTACGGTTCCCTCTGCCTCGCAGTAGTGACATGTTGCCAGTGGCGGCAGATATAGAATTCGGTTTTAGTCATGGTCACCTTGCCTTGTTTCAGATTCGCCCTTTTGTTGAGAGTAAAAGGGCATGGCACAGCCTGACATTACAGGCAATGGACAGAGCCTTGCCTAAACGCTCAAACCGTATGGTTGATATGTATAAAGCGCCTGCGCTTTCCAAAGTGAAGTGATGAGCAGGGTGAGCCGGATTACGATGTTTATGTGTGTGCTATTGTCAGGGGCATGGCAAGCTATGGCTTATCCGATCGATGGCGCTACAGAAACGGGCATCACGCGCTTGGAAGGTTACAGGCAGGCACAGCTTGGTAGGGTGGCAGGCAACTCACTGCCAGCAGGAGCAAAGCTTAGTAGCGATCAGATAAGATTGCGCATGCAAGAGCATGATCGTGCGCCGCTACCTGCAACGGACCAGATGTTAACGAGGCAACTTATTTATTTACTCGGTGATGAGGCAGACGATTATAGTATAAGCCTGCTCGATTTAAGTAATCCTGATCATCCTGTTTACGCGGCGCACAATGAGAATATACCCCGTAACCCTGCCAGTGTAGGTAAACTGGTTATCATGCTGTCGCTGTTTCAGTCTCTGGCGGAAATTTATCCGGATAATATTCCTGCGCGGGAGCAGGTGTTGCGTGAAAGTATGATCGTGGCCGATGCATTTATTCATAAAGATCATCATGCCGTACCATTCTGGATACCTGAGCAAATGCGTTTGCGAAAGCGTAAGCTGGTTGAGGGTGATGAGGCTAACCTTTGGAGCTATGTGGATTGGATGGTCTCGGCCAGCTCCAATGCGGCCGCCAGCATGGTACTTAAACATGTGATGTTGTTGCGTCATTTTGGTTCTGCGTATCCCGTTGGTCGAGCTGCTGAGAACCGTTATTTTGAGCAGACGAGCAGAAAGCAGCTCAGCAATGCATTGATGGTGACATTGAGAGAACCTGTGCTTCGGAACAGACTGAATCCTGAGCGCTTTCGTCAGGGAGGCTTTTTTTCCCGTGTTGGCAAACAGCGTGTGCCGGGAGGCTCGAGCCTGATGACTACCAGGGAGTTGATGCGTTTTTGTTTGCTCATGGAGCAGGGGCAGCTTGTGGATGCCTGGTCCAGCTTACAAATGAAAAAGTTGATGTACTTAACCCGACATCGTATCCGTTATGCATCATCAGCGGCACTGAAAGGTGCTGCCGTTTATTTTAAGTCGGGCTCATATTATAAATGTGAAGCAGAAGCAGGTTTTACATGTAAAAAATACTCGGGAAACAAACTGAATTTGATGAATTCTGTGGCAATAATCGAAGCTCCGGCAGGGGTTTCACAGCTGCATTATATTGTAACTGTTACATCAAATGTGTTGAGGAAGAATTCCGCTCTGGCTCAGCAAAGACTTGCGACACGCCTGCATCAGTTGATGCAAGGTTTGCATGCGAAGCATGTTTTGCCACAATAATATCATCCATTTCACAAATTAGTTTTTTCAACCATTCACCGCCGTGCGGGTCATTGGCCAAAGCCACTGCGATATAACGGTGTCCATCATGTTCGATAAGGGCACTATCGGCATGCCATTGCCGCCATGTGCCGGATTTACGGTACATGGCAACATCAGGATATTCGGCGTGCAGCCCCTTGACGAATTTATGGCTGATCGCCGATTTAGAGAGGATGTTTTTCATTTCGCTAGAGTATTTTGGTGAAACCAGTTTTCCAGTTTCCAGTAGATAATAATAGCGTGCTACCTGGGTAGCCGTTGCGCCATGAGAGAGATGGTGAAGAGGGTCGCGCTGAAAGGCCTTGCCGCTGCCATACTCTTTGCCGACCCATAGGCCGCCATTATGCATCGGGTCATACAGCTTGTATTTTGCTGAAGATAGTACGGTGTTGATGTATCGATCACCCACCTTATGCAGTAGTTCTGTGGCAGCTTTGTTGGATGAATGTCGAATCATATCTGTCATCATTTTACGCAGGTCTTTATTCAATGGCAGCTTACCTGCGGCGATGCGTTCAAATGCTGCAAGCAGAATAGCAATCTTTGGCAGACTGGCAGCATACATCATTTCATCACCGTTGATTTGCGCCATCCTCGGGATAGATGGATTGGTGACATCAACGAGCGCTACAGCCAAACGTTTATCTTTAATGGCTTTTGACAGATGCAGGGTGGCTATGCGTTTTTCCAGCATGCTTTGCAGTTCTCTATTCGCACTTGCCCGGATTGTTGGACCATAAGTATTGTCCATTGCGGTACTTTTATGATGGTGTCCGGGTTGGTGTTCTGTGGCTGTTGATTTATGCGGAATTAGCATGAAAAAGAGCAGGGCGGTGATTAAACGAAACCAGAGTTTGAGAATCAAGCGTGATTTTCGTATCATACAAACGCACCTCCATCCGAAGAAATTGGATCGTATTATGAAGGTGTCTACGCTATTTGTGTAAAAAAGTCAATATTTTTAAGGGTTTGGTGAGTTTATAAGGCACAGTTCATACTGTGAGCAGGACTCAGTTGATGCTTGCTGAATGGCCTGTTGCTGCCTTGGCAAAGTGTGTCTGCGGATGTTGTGCGAGAATAATTTTATCCATTCCACGGATCAGTTTTTTCATCCACTCACCACCGTTGGGATCATTGGCCAGAGCAACGGCGATATAGGTGTGGCCATTGTGTTCAATCAGGGCGCTATCGGCATGGAAGGTGCGCCAGCTACCTGATTTCCTGAATATTTTTGCATCCGTGTTGCTCAGTCCTTTGACGAACTTGTGATTAATACCAGGCTTGCCAAGTATCGCTTTCATGTTACGGGATGCTTCCGGTGACACGAGTTGGCCGTTTTCAAGCATATAATAGAAACGGGCTACCTGTAGGGCTGTAGCACCGTGAGAAAGTTGATGCAGTGGATCCCGATGAAAGGCGACACCTGTTGCATATTCTTTACCGACCCACAGACCACCATTGTATTTTTTGTCATACAGTCGATATTTTGGAGAACTGAGTACGGTGTTGATATAATCTTTGCCGACCGCCCTGATCATTTTGGTGGCAGCCTGGTTGGAAGAGTGACGGATCATATTGGTCATGGTTTGACGCATTTCATCGTTCAGTTTCAATTTACCTTCAGCAATGCGTTCAAAGGCGGCAAGGAGGATGGCAATTTTGGGCAGGCTTGCAGCATACATCATCTCATCGCCATTCATTTGCGCCATGCTGGGCATATTGGGATTGGTTACATCAACCAGAGCTACTGAAAGGCGTTTGTTACGCACTGCTGAACTCAAGTGCAGATCTTTAATGTTTTTCTCCAACAGGCGTTGTAGTTGAGGGCTACTATGCTGGCGAATAGAGTCTTCGGAGCAGGTGGCATATCCGGGCCATGCGATGATCATGGTACATAGCAGTGATAAAAGTAATTTTGATGCCATTTCCAACTCCTTGTTGCATTTACACCGCGCGACCGTAGCGATTTATTTGTTTATTGCAATTTATATGCCACAACTTCAGTGATCATATTGTCGAACAGGTCGTCTTTTGTGTGGTGAACGCTATAAACGAAAAATAATGCTAAAGTGATGTAGATTACGTTTTCAGACATTAGATATCGGCGCGTATGTGCCAGAATTATGTCAACGCGCACTCTGCCATTGCGTGTGCATAGCATCATCGAGGCCTATGATTATTTCCTCTATTGGCTTGCATATCCTTTCTGATCAAAGTGATCATATCGGGTAAAATGAGTGCTAAGTCATGGCAATAATTGCCTGTTCACGATAGACGCTTTATTCAGGGTATAGCGTAGGTAGAGCACTGTTCTTTGATGTAGATGCATTCGGTGCAGTCATAAAACTGGCCTTTTTAAAGGCAGATTGCAGTGGTGATCCACGCCATGTCTGTTTTTGTGTGCTTTCTTGTTTCCCATAGAGGTGTAGTTCCAGAGCGTTCACTTCTACAAGGAGTTCCGCATCACAATGTTTAGCGAAGGACGCGAGGCTATGAACACGCTCCTTGGGCCACTGTGCTTTGGCAAAGTTAAGCAGTGCCTGCTCACAAGTTTTGGCATGATTCTGTTGGCAGGCATCTGATACTGCCTTCTTCAGTTTACTTCTGTCTATCGTAATATCAGTGCCGGGAGGTGGTTGCTGAGGAGCTGAAGTTGATTTGCGATATAGCCAAACCAGCGTGATCAGCCAGCCAAGTGTTGAGAGCAGTGCTATCCATTTCCATCCTATTCCGGCCAGTTGATCTGGCTTATTATGTTGTTGCTCCACGACTGGCGCCGCATCGGCAGAGCCTGGTGCTTTAGGTGTTACCTTGTTTGGCTGACTCGGATCAACAGGGCCAGGTAGTACTTTGAAGGTGCGGGCTGGAAGGCTGACCGTCTGCACGCTTTGGGTTTTGGAATTCCACCAATCTATATCGATAGGAGGCAAAATAAATGTGCCGGGTCGGGTGGCTAAAATGGCCAGTTTTTCCTGGCGCTGACCGGTTACACCATCCAGGGTGTTCGTATCGGTGAGTACGGGTTTATCGGCATAAGCTTTAAGGTGATCCGGCAGCAGGGTACTTAATTCAGGCAGTTGACTGGAGATTAAGCCTGTAGCGGTGAGCGTTAGTGTGCGCGTGATGGAATCACCCACCTTAAATTCACCTGTTGGCCAATCCTCTGTTAGCTGGACATCGGTGGCAGGCAACCATGTGTTGGATTTCCAGTCTGCAGGCATGGCTTCGACATCCAATTCGAGTGCGTTGGAACGCACGCGAATGGGGCGGGTCGTTTGAAATGCAGAACCATAGGAACGCCCGGATAAAACAGTGCCATCAAGCTGGACTGGGTCGAGCTTGAGCAAGCCATGCTGCATGGGGAAAACGGCATAACGGCGTTCAGTAACCGTCCAAACCTTACCATTACGATTAAGCTGGTAGGACTTATCTTCACCAAGGCGCACAGTCATCGCTCGATCGGATTTGGGTTCACTTAATTGGGCCTGATTTAATGGCACGGACTGGTAAATCAGCAGGGTAAGTACGGCCTGCTGCTGCACATGTACAGATTCAGGGTTGATCTTCATATCAATCCACAATTCACCTTGTGGGGCAGCACCCGTTTGGCGGGGAGCACTTTTACTGACCTGAATCGTTATAGCTGCGGTCTGTTTTTTACCGGCCTGTAAAGCCGGAATGATTAATGTGCCGGCATGGCGTGGGCGCAAGGTGAGGAACCATGTAGTTTTGCTGCTCATGGAGCCGTTGATGAGACTGTAGGAGCTGCTTTTGTTTTGCGAGAGTATTTGAAACGCTTTTTGCAATGGTGTGATATCAGGTTCGCCATTGTCATCACCACTGACTTCAATGGTGAAGTTCACGGTTTCATCGACATTGATGTTGTAACGATCCACTTGCGCTGTCACTGCTGCATAGGCCTGGCCACTCAAGAGCAGTGTTGTGAAGAGTGCTAAAATATATGTCCATCTCATTGTTACCATGCCTGATTACTCCCTGAGAGTGGTTGTGCTCCCTGCTGCTTATATTGATATTTAAACTTACGCCGCAACAATCCACCCGGATCATCAGGAATGCGTCGTAATAGCTGTTGCTGCTCATGTAGTTTTTCCAGTGCCTGCTGATCGGACTCATGGATCTGATTCTGTTGCCGGGCCTGTTGATGCTCTTTTTCAGACTTTTGATCATTAGTTGCTTTTGAAGCCGCCTGTGTTTCTTTATCTTGTTCCGATTTCTCTTCAGCTTTATTTGCAGCTTGAGCTTCCTGTTTTCTCTCTTCTTTTGATGTCTGCTCATCATTTTTAGAGGCAGTGCTATCCTTAGAAGCTTGTTTGTCGGGTGCATCGGAAGCCTGCGATTGATCCTGCGACTGCTCACCTTGCTGTTTGGATGACTGTTCAGAAGGTTGGGATTGATCTTTGGACTGATCATTACCCTGCTGCTGGTTCTGTTTGTCCGATTTTTTCCCCTTATCACCAGACTTGTTTTCTTTGGACTGTTGCTTTTTTAGCAATTTCTCAACCAGATCATGATTAAACCGGGCATCCTGATGTTTGCTGTCCTGTTTTAGCACTTCATCATAAGTATCCAGTGCTGCTTGCAGATCACCTGCTTTGGCCAGGGCATTGGCTCTGTTGTACAGTGCATCTGTACGTTTGAGCGGTTCTAATGCTTCGGCAGACTCCTTGAATTGGCCGGCTCGGTATTGAGCGGCAGCTTTCCACTGCGGGTCTTCAAATTGCTGCGCTGCATCTTTGTGATGCTCTTGCTGCATCAGTGTTTGTGCCTGCTGATCAGGTGTCTGCCATAGGTCTTTCCATTCCATGGCATCGGATGGAGTCGGCATCATCACTGCACTGAGCATGGGTAGTAAAAGCACCATGAACAGAGCACCACGTCTGAATGCCAGAGCACACAAAGGCAGAAGCAGTAGTAATATCCATGGGCCTTCTTCATGCCATTGATCGGTTTGAACCTTGTCGGTTTGCGCGCTCTGATCCGAAGCGGACTCGGACAAGCGCGGTGGAATCAAACCGGGCAAATGGCGTACATCGGCATCATCAAGGCGAATGTGTTGAAATAGTCCATCACCGGCATTGGCCACAGCAGAGAGTGATTTATTATCAACCCGGGCAACCACGATGCTGCCGGTGCTATCCTTCAAGAAACCACCACTGCCGTTCTTTTGAGCGGGTGCGGGAATGGGCGCGCCATCAGCCGTGCCCACAGCCAGCACACTGACCAGATGACCTGCTTTAGAGAGCGCCTGCGCAGCAGGTATGGCATTCTGGTCTATGCCATCGCATAGAATGACCACGGAGCCAGCGTGAATCGCACCACGTTGAAACATGGACAGGGCATGTTTCAGACCCTCAGATGCCATGCTACCCTGGCTTGGCATCATGCTGGTATCGAGTGATGCGAGCAGCGAAAGAATAGCCTGATTGTCGGTTGTTAATGGCACCACATCAAAGGCCGTACCAGCAAATACAATCAAACCTGTTTGCCCTTCGACTCTGGCGGCGAGAATATCCTGCACCTTCTGTTTGGCGCGAATCAGTCGACTGGGTTTCAGATCTTCCGCATCCATGGATCGAGACAGATCCAATACGATGACCATGGCCGACTGAGCCTGGAACAGCGGCTGAGGCAGTTGTTTCCAGACAGGTCCTGCCAATGCTACAATAGCAATGCAGCCGGCCGAGATTAAGGCGGTTAACCAGCGTTTGGATCTGTTTGTCCGTTCAGTGGTTTCGCCAACCAGATAGCTGAGCAGGGCAGGGTCACAGAGGGCTGACCAGCCATTCTTCTGCTGATGGTTTTTCCATAAAAGATAAGAGAGCAGTAACCATGCAGGCAGTAGTATAAACCACCATGGACGCAGGAAATGGAACAGATCAAAGAAGCTTAATGTTTCCACAGTGCGCCTCCGTTTGCAGTCAGATACTTTTTCCAGGGCAGGGTGGATGCCAACAGAAGCATGGCCAGCAATAGCGATGTCGCTAGAGGCCACATAAATAGCGCATGCAAGGGGCGGAACATATTGCGTTCACGTTCAACAGGTTCCAATCTGTCAATAAGCTTATAAATTTCATTTAATTCATGCGTGTCACGGGCACGGAAATAGCGACCGCCAGTTTGCTCGGCAATCTTTGTTAAACCCTCCTCGTCGAGTTCCGCCGATGGATTGATCTGGCGGGTGCCGAAAAATGAGCTGACATTCATCGAATCTGCACCAATACCGATAGTATAAATTTTCAGTCCGGCTTTAACCGCCAGATCGGTACCTTGTTGGGGGGAAATATCACCGGCTGTGTTGACACCATCGGTGAGCAAAATCAGTACACGCTCAAGTTGGGCGCTTTGTTTGTCGGTTTGCTTAGAAAGCGATAGTTCGGATGCAGTGGGTTCGGTGTGAGCTGCATCAGAGCGAGTAAGTTCATGGGCCGTTGACGGTTTGATCGCGGGCATGGCACTTTGTTGCAAACGTTTAACTGTTAAGCCAATCGTATCACCAATGGCTGTCGATTTGCCTGCTAAACCAATGGCCGATTCGTCCAATAATATGCGTACGGTGTGGCGGTCAAAGGTTAATGGTGTCTGCACATAAGCCTTGCTACCGAACAGGATCAGGCCGATACGGTCACCTTCGCGGCGCTGGATAAATGCATCGGCAACTGCTTTGGTGGCAGTTAAACGATCAACCTGCTGGCCTTGCAGGGTGAAATCTTTCATCTGCATGGAGCCTGAAATATCCACGGCCAGAACCAGATCACGACCACTGACAGGTAGCTCAACCGCATCTCCATGCCATTCGGGTCTGGCTGCAGCGAGTAGCAGCAGCAGCCAGATGAGCGATAACAAAAACAGACGCAGCTTGCCTGTGCCTGCTCGAGATGAAGGCATACCTGCTTCCCCCCAGTCGTTGGTAAAAGGGATGTGCGCAACAGCTTCCGGTTGTTGAATGGGGGTGGAAAAACGCCAGACAAACCACGGCAGTGGCAATAAGAGTAGTAGCCATGGGTAGAGCCAGGAGAGCGCGCTCATGCTTGCTGCTCCAGCCAGTCCCTGCACAGTGTGAGCAGTTCAATCAATGTATCATTCTGAGAAAAACCGTTTTGATAGGGCGCATCAATCAAGATACGGCCAACTCCTTGCATGAAATCATGGCGATCCCAGCGCTCATCGAGCCAGCTTAGCCATGCATCACCGGTCAGGCCTGCAACACTGTTTGGATTGTTGTCGATCTGTGTGAGCTGTACCGCACAGCGGCGTAATAACTGAGATATGTCAGCCACGATCTGGCGAGCTTGTCCATCAGATAGCGCTTCAGTTTCTGCATGGACTTTCTCGATGTTGGTGAGTTCAAGCAGGGCTGCCTGCATGACCTGTTGCGTGGAGAAAATTATCGGCTTGTTTTTTTGAATATCGCGCCAGCGCAGATAATAAAACAGTGCGGCAATGATGATCAAAATCAAAGCAAACAGCATCCACCAGCCTGGGGCCAACGGCCACCAGCTGATTGCATCCGGCAGATGAATATCCCGCAATTGGGCCAACGGATCAGTATCTGCTCCGCTGTTCATTTGACCGTTCATTGGGAGTTTGTTCATCGCCCCAGACTCGCTTGCAAGACACTGAAGGGATCATCATGCGTTGCGCACTCCAGCAGTACAAAGCCGGGTAGGCGAGACAGATCTTTCAAGTAAGCGCGACGCGTTGAAAAATGCACCTGATGTTGTTGGCGCTGTTTTGCACTGTTGGTATCGATACTGCGCTGTTGTATGCCATCACTGGCCTGCAGTTCTCCTACCGCTGGCATATCCGCTTCAAATGCATCATATACCAGTATAAAGACTACGGTATGATGTTGTAGCAGGCGTTTTAACAGAGAAGCAGCCTTATCATTCATGCCGCGACCATCACTGACGATGATGATCATGCTGCCGGTACGTGCGGCATGAAAAGCACGTTGTAGCAGCATCAGTAAGGATTCTGATTCATCAGCGGCTTGAGGGCGTTGTTTCCAGTTGGGATGATTGATCACATTGCCCAGTAGTCGTAATACACCACGACGGCCTCGCACTGGACGCGCAAGTTGTGTTTCTGTTGAGCGTTCACCGCCAAAAACAAGGCTACCAATGCGATCACCCTGCTGCATGACACTCCAGGCCAACAGGCTGGCGCACTCAGCTGCAATGACCGATTTGAGCGCGCCACGGGTAGCAAAAAACATGGCCGGGCGCATATCGACCAACATCAAAGCCGGCCGTTCACGCTCTTCACGAAACAGTTTGGTATGGGGTTTGCCAGTGCGAGCAGTAACACGCCAGTCCATGCTGCGGATATCATCACCGGGTTGATAAGGACGCACTTCGTCAAACTCAATACCGCGCCCCTGAAATCGTGACAGATGCCCTCCTGCCATCAATGCACGCGGATACCCTGCCTTTAAGTGCAAGGCGGCAGCGGGTTGTTGCAGTTGAATCAAATAAGCCAGGTCAGGCTTGATGGGGTCAGGGCGTTGCAGTCTATTCTCCTGGAGTGCGTTGATGAAAGCAGTGCAATGGTTTGTCAGTTATGGCACGGCAACCCGTTTGAGTAGTTCGCTAATGACATCATCAGAGCTAATGCCAGCGGCCTCTGCTTCAAAACTCAGCAATACACGGTGGCGCAATACATCTGGCGCAATGGCCTGAATATCTTCCGGGCTGACAAAATCGCGCCCCGCCAACCAGGCGTGGGCACGGGCACAGCGATCAAGGGCAATCGTGGCGCGAGGGCTGGCTGCAAATTGAATCCAGCGCGCTAGATCATCGTTATATTGTTCGGGATGACGTGTCGCCATGACCAGATGGACAATATAATCTTCCAGTTCATCGGCCATATAAAGTTGCATCGCCTCTTTGCGGGCGGCAAACAGATCAGCCTGTGAAATTTTTGTGTGAGATGATTGCCCGGCTTTTGAATCTTGCAGCATTTCATCACGTGTCAGACGCAGAATGGCTTTTTCTGTTACCGCGTCTGGGTAGCCGATGCGCACATGCATAAGGAAGCGGTCGAGTTGCGCTTCCGGTAAGGGGTAGGTGCCTTCCTGTTCAATCGGGTTCTGGGTTGCCATGACCAGAAACAGTTCGGGTAGCTGATGGGTGACATTGCCGACGGTAATCTGGCGTTCAGCCATCGCTTCTAACAGAGCCGATTGCACCTTGGCCGGGGAGCGGTTGATTTCATCGGCAAGGATAAGATTGTGAAACAGCGGGCCGGATTGAAACTTGAATGAAGCATCCTGTGGTCGGTAGATCTCTGTGCCTGTTAAATCTGAAGGTAACAGGTCGGGGGTGAACTGCACACGATGAAAATCGCCTTCTAAACCATCGGCGAGCACTTTAATGGCACGTGTTTTGGCCAGTCCGGGTGCTCCTTCTACCAGTAAATGACCATCTGCCAGCAAAGCAATAAGCATGCGATTAATCAATTCATCCTGGCCGAGGATTTGCTGTTGAACGCGTTCAATTAATTGATAAACAGGGCTTTTCATGTGTTTCTCCGATGCATTTTTATCATCATTCCGTGACTATGATGACGCTCAATAACGCGTCACTGTAATCAACATTTTAGAGAGGTAAACATTTTATAAACATGCGAGATGATAAAAAGTTTTAAGAAAAAAAACAGGCCCGGGCTGAGGGACCGGGCCTGATGAGTGATGAAGACTTGAGGAGAACAACATCACGATAGGGAGGTATATCATTAGACGATTTTAAGGGGGACTCGTCTACACAGGTGAAACACTATCATCTGATTGGCAAGAACCAATGTGGCATATTGTCGCAGCTCAACAGGTGACATCATAATGACATAATCGCCTTGTAGAATTGTCTTCAGACGTAAAGGGGAGAGGGTATAATCATGATCGTTGAGGCAATGAGTCCTGAGTGTGAAATCGCGTTTATGGAGTGGGTGCGTGAACGCAATCCGCATTTTCCACTACCGGAATTAGCATTTCTTATGGGAGTGTCTTCACCGTTGGATGATGCGTTAGAGACTCTGGATAATACAGATTACCTGACTTGACCCCATGTCACGATCCTATGTCACATGGCTGTCTTTCGACTGACATCATGCTGACTTATATCTGCGTAGCTTTTGCATAGAAAGAATAAACTCAAGGAGGTCATAGCATGATGACTGAAGCAACAAAGCCATCCTTTTCACGGTTGGAATATATGAATTTGGTAGGAAACCCTATGAATATGGCAAACTCAGAGCTGGAATATTTGATCGATTCCCCTGCTTTTAGCCCTTATAGTGATGCGCATTGCGTAGATAATGATGATTGGAAAGATTTTGATTAATCATGATTCATGATATGCGTGTAAGAAGGAGCTGAGGCTCCTTTTTTTGTGCCCGTAAACAAGCGTGTGCATGCATAATATGTCAATTTTCTAACGCTCTGGCGGGGGGGGTAACTGACTTGGCTAGCGCATTCGTAGGTAGAGTCTTATCTGCAATCGTTCTGGTGATATATCTCCTTTGATGTGGCTTCTTGTTTGTACGCTATTTTAAACAATGGCCTGATTAATGCTTGGAGTTTAAAATTAAATCTAGTGAGGGTGCTATCCTATGCAGGAGAGAATATTGCTGGTCGATGATTCACTGTTTATCTGTAAAACAGTACTCAAACACTTGGATGTGCACGTTGATCTGCCTGTAGATATAGCCCACAATCTGGAAGACGCGATGCGATTGGTTGAACGTGACGGCCAACATTATTTCGTGGCTTTGCTCGATTTGAACCTTCCCGATGCTCAGGATGGTGAAATTGTCGATTATATCTCCATGCACAATATTCCCTTTGTGGTGTTTTCAGGCAGTGAGTCGGAAAGCATGAAGTCCATGTGTGAAAAGCATGCGCTGATGATTGATTATGTGAATAAAGACAGTGTCTATTCTATTAATTATCTAGGTACTCTGATCAACAGGCTGCAGAAAAACCGCAATATCGAGGCCTTGGTTGTGGACGACTCATCCATGTGTAGGAAGCGGGTGGTGAATAAACTCAACCGTGCCATGCTCAAAACCCATGAGGCGGCTACGGCCGAAGATGCGTTGATAATACTTAGTGAGCAGGAAGGCATTAAACTGGTCATGATAGACTATAACCTTCCGAGCATGAATGGTTTTGAGCTGTGCAAGAGGCTCAGGGATATGCCAAACCATAAAGATCTGATCATTATCGGATTTTCGGGTGTTGGTGATGACAGGCTGGCTTCGCGATATCTTAAGAGTGGGGCCAATGATTATATTCCCAAGAGTTGCTCACAAGAGGAGTTGTTGTGCCGCGTGATGCAGAACTTGAATATGCAGGACTTTATCTGCTCCTACAGAGATGCTTCAAATCAGGACTTTCTCACTGGCCTGCATAATCGGCGTTTTCTATTCGCTTCGCTCCCCAGGATTCAGGCTAATGCCAAACGCTATAAACAGGCTTATGCCGTGGCGATTATGGATATAGACCATTTCAAACAGATCAATGACAGCCTGGGCCATGAGGCGGGAGATCGCGTACTCAAGTCTCTGGCTTCCGAGTTGAAAGATCGTCTGCGTGAATCGGATATGCTTGCCCGAATCGGAGGCGAGGAGTTCTGCATCGTGGCGGAGAACTGTGATCGTGATAAAGCGGCTCTGCTATTCGAAGGTCTACGTAGTAGAATTGAAGACACTGTCATGTTTTCACACGGTGACGATCCTGTTCGTGTTACCGTGAGTATAGGTGTTTGCTGCGATTCAGATTTGGCATTTGATGAGATGATGCTACTGGCAGACAACAATCTCTATAAGGCCAAAGAAGCTGGTCGAAACCGGATAAAAATCACCTGAAATATAAACAATAACTTGCGAAGAATACGCCGTTTCTTTTAACGGCTGCTTTGCTGTGCGCTGCCAAGCCGGAAGTGGCATCTGTTTTGCTCCTATCTGTCGATAAGTGATGGTCGTCGTTTCCTGCGGGAGAGTTCAGACCGGATTAATATGTGGATGACTTAGGGAGTTCAGGCATGACAGATTCAGTGAAAGCAGCATGGCATGATCGTTTTACCGTTGTACATAGAATGATGGCTATAGGAATATTGACAGTGACGGCTGTCATGCTCGTTGGTTTGATGCATGAAAAAACGATTGATGATCTGAATGGGATAGACGAACAGGTTGTGAAGTTGTCTGATCAGATGGAAATATTGGATGGGCTGACAGGGCAAACCAAGTGGCAGGATGCGCTGGCGCTCAGACTGGTAGAAGGTCAATCTTCGTTAGGTTCGGCCTATGAAAGTACCTGGAATGAAAACGAACAGTCTCTGAAAACACTGCAGGCCGGATTGCCGAGCAAGGCGCTACGTGAACTAGCAGCCAAGCAGACTGAAAGCATGATGCCGTTTGATAGAGAAATCCGTGACTTTGCAGATGCAAAAGAGAAGATGGGGTTGACCGAAAAAGAGGGCTTGCGTGGAGAGTTGCGTTCAGCAGTACATGCTATTGAGGGGCGACTGAAGCAGGTCGGCAACGATAGAGTAATGGTCTCCATGTTGATGCTGCGTCGGCATGAAAAGGATTTCATGCTCAGAGGTACTGAAAAATATCTGCAAAAACATGCCAAAGAAGCGGCTCACTTTGTCACGCTGTTAAACCAGTCTGGCATGACAGACGCCAACCGCTCCACCATCAAAGCTGAGCTGGAGCAATATACGCAGGCTCTGGCTAACTATGCCGCACAGAAACAAAACATGAGCAATAAACGCAAAAGTTTTGGCAAGATATTCAATGAACAGCTGCTGCCTGGTATGAATGCCATGGATGCGGCTTTAGGAAAAGAGATGGCTGATGTTCGAGCCGAGTTGGATGCGATCCATGCTTCTCAAGGGGTGACTTTTTGGAGCATTAGCCTTGTTTGCTTACTATTAATCATGTTACTACTGTGGATGATTGCTCGATCCGTAGTGACGCCACTGAGGGAGATTTCGTCAGCACTGGATGCGCTGGACGATGGTGATACATCACACACGCTTAATATTCAGATTCAGGGTGTGATCGGGCAACTGGTCGAGTCCTATGATAAATTGACACTTACTGTCAAAGAAGCGTTCCAGCTTAAGGCGATTGTCGAGGTGTCGCCACAAGCAACGATGCTGGCCAATCAGAGTGATCTGGTTGTGAACTATATGAATCCGGCGGCATTGAACCTGTTTCGCACGCTTGAAGAAGATTTACCATGCAAGGCTGATGAAATTGTTGGCCAGTGCATTGATATTTTCCATCGCAAACCATCTCATCAGCGTCATCTGTTATCCAGTGCTGCCAATTTTCCGCATCACGCCAGCTTTATGGTGGGGGATAGAAATATCGAATTCGATGCGTATGCCATTTATGACAATGACGGTACGTGGCAATCGGTGATGGTGTCATGGAATGATGTGACGGAACGTTCAGCATTGGCCAATGATTTTGAAACCAATGTTGGTGGCGTAGTATCAGAAATTCAGAGCTATGGGGACGAGATGCAGCAGGCTGCCGAGCAGCTTTCGGCAATGGCAGTGCAATCTTCGGCTCAGGCGGAATCTGTATCGGGTAGTTCGCAACAGGCCAGTGATAATGTGATGACGGTGGCTTCGGCATCGGAAGAGTTATCTGCTTCAATTGGTGAAATTACCCGTCAGGTACATGAGGCGGCACAAATATCTGCTGCTGCGGTTGAGGAAGCCAGTAGTGCTAACACAACGGTTTCGGAACTGTCGGAGGTCTCAGAGCAGATTGGAGAGGTTGTGCGTGTGATCTCTGAAATTGCTGAACAGACTAATTTGTTGGCGCTTAATGCAAGTATTGAAGCCGCGCGTGCGGGCGATGCAGGCCGGGGATTTGCCGTGGTTGCGAGTGAGGTCAAGGAGCTGGCCAATCAGACTGCCCGGGCAACGGAACAGATCGCCGGACAGATCGGGGCTATTCAACGCCAGAGTGGAGGTGCTGCAGAAGCGATCTCTCACATTGGATCGGTGATTCAGCGCATGAATGACATCAATAAATCCATCGCAGAGGCGACCGAACAGCAGAATGAAGCAACCCGTGAAATTGCACAGAGTGTTCATTACGCATCTGAAGCGACACATCAGGCCAGCGATGATATTGCCGGCGTCAGTACAGCTTCAGAAGAGACTGGCAAGGCTGCTGCCGGCGTGCTGGATGTCGCCAATGCGCTTACCCAGAAAGGTGCTGAACTATCCAGTCGGGTGAGCGATTTTTTGGGCGCATTGCGTCGGTAGAGCGGCGCGGGACTGAATCGGGTTCAGATGATGAACATCTGCGATCACTGCCGCTCAAGGCGGCGTCCGATACGTTTCATCTTGCAGGTGTTGTTGTGAAGCCAGAACAGGCATCAGTTGTTGATGTGTCGGCGAACGAATCAGAACCTGCATTGCGTGAGGTTGGAACCGAACAGCGTACTACTGCCTCTGCAGGTCGCTCCAGAAGAGAATGGATGTATCTTGCCGAGCGGGTGTTCTCGCACCCGCGATATGCTCTGCTTATTCTCGCGGCCCTTCTGCTTTGTGCCTTTGAGCGATACTGGTTTGTGATTGCCCCGTTAACGCTGTTCTTTACCATTGAGTTGCTGTTGCGCATCTGGTTACAGAAAGAGAAGGGGTGGAGAGACCGGCATGAACTTGTCTTTCTTCTGTTTGATGCCATGGCAACCATTGGTCTGTATCTGATTCTATTTATGCCTGCTGGACTGTTTGCAAACTCCATGTATTTGCGTTTAACCAGAGTATTGCGTGGCATGTATATGCTCAAAATGCTGCGTGTATTCCGTTTTCTGACATACGAAACCTTTGTTTACTCTCTACCGATGGCGATGATGCCAATCGCTTTAAGTGCAGCGGCTTTGGGGATGCCGGATGTGGCGCTATTTATTGCGGTTGCCTTGTTGATTGAAGTGGTTTCCAGAGTCATTGCCATTGTTAAAGTGCTGCCGAAAGGGGGGCGTAGAACTGCAGAGTTCTGCTTTGCCGGATTTGATTTAGTGGTGACGATGGCCTTGTTTCATGTGGCAGAAGCTGTTCCTCAGTGGCTGGTTTTACTGCGTGTTGTGCGTGTGTTAGTGATGCTGAACCCACTGGCAAGTCTGATGTTAGCCTTTAAACAAGTGTCGCAGATGCACGAGGTGCGAAAGGAATCTGGAATGCTTATTGGAGTGATGCTTTTGCTGTTGCTTTGCTCCGGTCTGTTGGTCTATTTTGTCTATCCCCATATGGATCTTAGCAGAGATGGCGCTGTAAATAATCACGATTACAGTGTTATACAGGTCATCCTGTTCTCGTTTACCTGGCTAATCGACCCCGGTACGACACCATCTGAGGCTACTAGTCCGGGATTGATGTTATTAACGATGATCATTGCGATGACCGGCGTATTCTTCTTTGCTTTGCTGGTTGGCCTTGGTACCAATGTGATGGCAGCACTGTTGCGCGAGCTAACCAATAGCCCGCTTTCTGTGCGTGTTCAGTTGTTGATCTCGGGTGAAAATGATAAAGCCGAATCTATTTTGAAAGTGTTTGGTGAGATGTGTGGGCGGATGCGTCGCTCCTATTTTTCGGCCTGGATATTTTTTGATCAGAAGGATCGGCTGGTTTCAGGTTTTGGCAGTTGGTTAAATGTCCGGCAAGCGCGTGAGGGTAGCAGAGGAGTGCTAAAGCATTTCAAACTGGACGGTATTCGGGAAATGATTTTCTTCCACCGTAAATTCCCCCAGCCTGAATCCTTGGTAGATCACCATGCACTTGTCAAAGAGGCAGGGCTGAACAATATGGATGTAGGTGTATCTCTGTTTAGTCAGTCGGGCATGTCAGAGCAATTGCATAGCATGTATCAGCACACGTTGGGTGCAGAACTGTTTAATTCGGCGTCGGTGACGGCACGCATGCTTTACCAGATGCATCATTGCTCATTCATGCCCGAGCTGGGTATAGAGATGCTTGATGCCGTGGATGGGGAAACGGGCTTGTTTACTGTGGCCTGGCAGGCTGAAGTCGAGCCAGGGGAAAATGGTGCAACCATTCTGTCAGGCACATCCAGTGCTATGCTGGTGGATTGGGCTACCGATCTGTTTAACAGTGGCGTGAATGTGTTGGCCTTGAGAAATGCAGATGGTGAGTTTCTGTTGCTCAGTGATTTGGTGAATGCCAGAAAAGTCCATGAGGTGACGGATGTAGTAGGGCTAGGGCGTGAGCCTGCATTATGGCCTGGATTGATGGAGCAGCTGCTGAAGCAGACTGCACCGGATATGCGCCCATCTGTATTGAAAACATATCAATGGCCTGATAGCTGGGATCTGAACCTGTTGTTCATGGGCTGGCATGAAGGCCTGCCATCCATGATAGTCGAAATGGCTGAAAAACATCATAAATTGACAGTGAATGTATTGAATCCGTCAGATTTACTTGATCTGGAACACCACCAAAACAGATTGAATGTGGCGTGTAAGGAAGTCTCTTCAAGAGGTGATTGTGAGCTTAAAGTGGAAATGCATGCATGGGATGGTCTGGACGTTGCGCAGGTGACACCGCTGTTGCGCGGCTGCAAGGTTATTATGCTATACCCGACAGAGATGCAGGTTGATGCTGAAGATTCACTGCTGGAGATGTGGTATCACGCGCTTGCCGGGCTTTTATCCAGGCGAAAAGAGGAAGTGAAATGGTGGACTCCACCGAAGATCATGATTCTGCCTCGCAACAGAAGTAACAGTGATACATTCATTCGTTCCAGTGAGCAGTACCCCTTGCTCAAAATTGATGTCGGTTCGCCGGATGCGTTTCATGATGTGTATATGGCTAGAAAAATACTCTCTTTTGCCAAACGTCAGGCTGATCCACATGGCTATGAACAGGAAAATAAGACATTTGAATTTATGAATATGTTGCTTGGCGATGTTGTATTGGTTGAGGATGTTTCTACTACGCGATTACTCGATCAGTCAGATGCGACCTGGCAAGAGGTATATCGGGAAGGTTTAAGACGTGGCTGGGTACCACTGGCCTATGGCTTGGAAGTTTCTCAGCAACATCAGCGCGATTTCTATCGACTGGTTGATCGCCTGTTTCCAATTGAGCGATCAGTAGATGGCGCTCAGTTACATATGCTGGCAGGTGCTTTGATTGATGAATTTGAAATGCCATCCTCTTCGGCGATGATTCTCTTTTGTCGTAGAGGTGTGCTGCGCAGCAATGATGAGGAGCAGTGCGAAACAGAGTCCGACATAGTCAGTGAAGTGCCGACAGAAACTGAATC